>JABFSG010000076.1 GCA_013140715.1 Nitrospiraceae bacterium | reverse complement strand
CAGCTCGTTTGCCTGTCAGACTGCCTGCTTGGTAGCTTGGCAGCCCGTAACCATGGGTAGCCGCCATCATGCCAGGGAGCGCGCGGTTCAGATTCTCTTTCAGTACGATATTCACGGCAAGGCGGGTCTGTGGTTGGATCTGTTCTGGACAGAGAACGAGGCGACAGACGAAGTGAAGGCCTTTGCCGAACGGCTCGTGGCCGGGGTGTTGGAAAAGAAGAAAGAGTTGGATGTCCTCATCGGGAAATACGCCACCAATTGGAAAATCAGCCGCATGCCGATTGTGGACCGCAATATCCTGCGTGCCGGTGTCTATGAACTGTTGTGGATGGATGATGTGCCTGCCAAGGTGACGGTAAACGAGGCGATCGAATTGGCAAAGAGTTTCGGCGACGATGAGGCCTCGAAGTTCGTCAACGGCATTCTGGATCAGGTTTTGGGCAAGGAATTGACGCTGGCCGCCAAGAGACGTGAGGCGTCAGGCGTAAAGGGTGAGGCGCAATGAGACAGGCAAAGACGTTACTATTTCTTCCACCCCTTACGCCTAACCCCTCACGCCTAACGGAGAAGAGATGATTGACAGATACACCCGTCCTCAGATGAAAGCCATCTGGGAATTGAAACGCAAGTACGAGATCTGGCTCGCAGTCGAGTTGGCTGCTTGTGCGGCGTTCGAACGGGCTGGACAGGTTCCGCGCGGCACAGCGGCTCGTATCGGGAAGAAAGCCATGATCGATGTGAAGCGCATTGCCAGGATCGAGAAGGTGACGAAACACGACGTGATCGCCTTTCTTGAATCGCTCGTGGAGTCGGTCGGGCCGGAGCACCGGTTCCTCCATATGGGGCTGACCTCGTCGGATATTGTGGACACGTCTTTAGCCGTGCAGATGACCGAGGCGCTTGACCTCATTCGCGACGATCTTGACGAGCTGATTGCGGTCTTGAAGCGGCAGGCGCTCAAGTACAAGAACACGGTAATGGTCGGCCGGTCGCACGGCATTCATGGCGAGCCGATCTCGTTCGGCTTCAAGCTGGCCATTTGGCATGAAGAAGCCTGCCGGCACCGGGAGCGGCTGACACACGTTCGGCAGGAGATTGCGGTCGGCAAGCTGTCCGGGGCCATGGGCACCTTTGCGCATCAAGGGCCTGAAGTGGAAGAGTACGTCTGTACCAAGCTGGGGCTCACACCGGACCCTGTCTCCAATCAAATCGTGCAGCGCGATCGCCATGCAGCTTACGCCTCGGCCTTGGCGCTGTTGGCTGCCAGCATCGAAAAATTCGCGACCGAAATTCGCCATCTGCAACGGACTGAGGTGCTTGAAGCGGAGGAGTATTTTTCGGAAGGGCAGAAAGGATCCTCGGCGATGCCGCACAAGCGGAACCCGATCGCTTCGGAGAATCTCTGCGGGCTGGCGCGCATCGTGCGGAGCAATAGTCTCGCGGCAATGGAAAACGTCGCCCTGTGGCATGAGCGCGACATCAGCCATTCGTCCGTCGAGCGCGTCATTATGCCGGACAGCACGATTCTGATCGACTACATGCTGGCGCGGATCACCGATGTCATCAAGCATCTGGTAGTGTACCCCTCCAATATGAAACGGAACCTGGATCTCACCGGAGGGTTGGTCTATTCACAGCGGTTGTTGCTGTTGCTCATCGAGAAGGGGGCGCAGCGCAAAGAATCGTATGAGGCAGTTCAGCGCAATGCTATGGCATCCTGGAAAGGAGCCGGAACGCTGCAAGAACTAGTCGGTAGAGATCCTTTCGTGGCAAAACATCTCACGGCTGCGGAGATCAAATCCTGTTTCGAACCAAAGTATTATTTGCGTCATCTCGATAAGATTTTCCAGAGGGTCTTCGGATCGAAGGCGCGTAAATCAGGGAAGGGAGGCAAGCGATGAGGCCATTTTATTCTGCTTTCATGCGGTGTGCTCTGTCGGCGTTTATCGGTCTGGTGATGGTATCGGCTGTTGAGGCCGCAGATCGAGACAAGCTTCTCAGCGAGCCTGGCGTTTATGGCACGTTTGCCGCCTTTAGCCTCGATGCGGACTGGGGGAAACAGGATCTGCCGGTCAGGATCGCGCAATTGACTGTTCTGAAAGGAGTGGTCGAACAGCATCGAGAGAAAATGGCGATCGATGTCTATCTTCTCCGTGGACTATCCGATCATGCGGATGTGCTCTTTCGCATTCACGCGATCGAGTTGCGCGAGACCCAACAGTTTCTTTTGGATCTTCAAAGCAGTCTCTTTGGTAAGCATCTCACGACGACCGCCATCATGCATGGGCTGACCAAGAAGGCAAACTATGTACCGGGCATGCCGGACAACCTCAAGGTCGATCTTAAGAATTCCAGCGAGCCGGGACCGAAGCCCTATGCGATTGTGATCCCGATCCGTAAGAGTGCAGACTGGTGGGGGCTGGATCAGGAGAAGCGCGCGGCCATGATGCAGGAACATACGGAAGCCTCGGTTCCCTACATCAAGACGGTCAAACGGAAGCTCTATCACTCGAGCGGACTCGACGATCTGGATTTCATCACCTATTTTGAAACGTCCAAGTTGGAGGATTTCCACAGCCTGATTTTGGCTTTGGAGAAGGTGAAAGAGTTTCCGTATAACCGGCGGTTCGGGCATCCGACGTTGATCGGCACCGTGAAGTCGCTGGACGAAATCATCGAGATCTTGGCGCAATAGTGCGCAACAAGCGAGACGGGCGCGACTTGCGGGACGTGAGCGATGCGAGACGAGCTGGAAAGGCGGGACTGGCGCGACGGGGGAGAGTTCGAGCTTCGAATATCGAGTCTCATCGGTCGCGTTTCTCCCTCTAGTCTCGCCCGTCTCGCATAAGGCAGGGATGGGCGGTTACAGCAGAAGTGTTCAGTAACGCAGGTTAAGGAACGATTATGACAACGGGTACGCTCCTCTAC
>JABFSG010000061.1 GCA_013140715.1 Nitrospiraceae bacterium | reverse complement strand
GAAACCCAACAAACCCAATAACTAACATCTTCAGAGGACTCTGTAATACAACACCGAGCTTGTCCCATTGTTTTGATCGCGACGGAGCACCACAGTTGCGTTCCTGGTCACTTCGTTCACACTCACGGTCAGACGGGCTAAGAAAAAATCGCTCTTGACGTCGTAGAGAGATCGAATTTGCTGTCCAATTTCCTGAAAGCTGTTTACACGGTCCAAATCCACTTTGGTTTTGAAAGGGCGACCCTGGACGATCGCCGCTGCCATGCTTTGCGTAATATGTTTATCGAGAGTCTGAATGACCAGAAGGTCTGCGGTATTCAAATTCACCAGGGCTTTGCCCTCTTGCGGATAGACCGTTACAAGCTTTGACAGCTTTTCAATGATTTCCGGTGTCATCCCTTTAATCAGGCGCAGTTCCAAGAGAGTCTGGAGGGGAGCATTGGCTGCCTTGTAGGAAGGATTTAGGGTTTGGTAATAGAGACTCTCTGCGCCGGAGGGTTCCTGGTTCTCGTCATGATCTACCCAATCGACAATGGCATCGACCAGATCCGGATTGATCTGCAAGAGCTCGAACAATCGCTTGAACTGTTGGATCTTTTTACCCTTGGCAATTTCATCCCCAGAGATCGCCAAGTCGTTCAGGTTAAGCTTCCCCAATTCATCTTCGATTTTGGCATTCAATAGTCCGTCACCGATGACGTAGTTTGTGATGGGGAGGGCCCAGATGTCGGTGGGAGCGTCGAAGGACTGGCCGGCCTGCTTGTCTTTCAACAGATCCTGCTGCAAGACACCACGGGCTGCCTGTACCGATGCGCGAGCGAGCACTGTAGCTTTGAAATTATCGCGGAAGGCAGCGGCGTCACGGTATTCCCGCCTTGCCTCTGCATCGAACTCCAGGATCAGCGCAACCAGAATCGTCAAAACCAGGAGGGTGAGCAGCAGGGCAATGCCACGCTCGTCAGGCCTTCGCATAGGTCACGATTCTCAGAGTGGCATCAAGGTTGACGGGATTATCGTACTTCGGTTTCATCTGCAGATGGTGGACCTGCACGTCATAGGGGGCCTGTTCAATGGCAACCAACAATGCCAAGAGCTGTGGTAACGTCACCCCGTCCAGCCGAAGGTCGACCGAGGTTTCCTCATAGCCCTGGACGACAATGGGGGCCTGGGGCTGCATGCCGACAATACGATCCCGGATCTGCGCCGTCGTTGTCGCTTCCTCCATAAAGGCCAACAGTGAAAACTGGGCCGGGGGAACCGGCATGCGCTGCTCGAGCTTGGCAATGCGAGCCTGTTTGACGACATATTCCTGCGCGACGATGGCCAGTTCCTGGCTGTCTTTCGCTTTTCGTTTCGCTTGACGATCGAGTCTATCGATCGTCGCCATGAGCGGATCGACGATCAGCAGAAACACCAGCGCCGCAGCGACGAGGGCTCCGCCCCCAGCCACGATGAGCCGCTCACGTTGTGAGAATTGCTGCCAGCGCTCTTTCAGCATCTGCATCATGGCCGTTGCACCGTGTAGGCGAGGCGGAAGACGACTTGGTTCGGCACAGCTCCGACACGAGTATCGCTGATGGACACGTCTTGAAACGTTTCATTCGCTACGAAAGCCTGTTTGATCTTCTCGACCGCATCGAAGGTGCTGGTTTCTCCTTCCAGGTGGACGCTGGTCCCGTCGATGGTCAACTCCCGTATTTTCAACGGTACGCCCTGAGGCACCTGCTTCGCTAATTCCTCCAGGACGGCAAGGACGTCATAGCGTGTGCCATCGACCGCAGCGAGACCCTTTTCGACCTGGGACACTCGATACCGGGCCTGATCCAGTTCATCGCCTGGGTTGGCTCCAGGCCCGAATGTTTGCGCATATTGCGTCTGGATTTCTTGCTTCAAATTTTTGACCGTGGATTCTTTGAGCATCACGCGCAGGCCAAGGTCTGTGAACACCAGAAGCGCCAGAATAATCCCTCCCCACAAGGCCAAGCGGCGATCCTGTTTCGTGACCTGTCCCGAGCCCGCTACTGCCTCGATGCCGGTTTTGAAGTCCAGCGCGAGACTACCCCCGGCCAGCCGCGACTTCCAGCGGGGTCGAACGATATTCGGATGGATGGCCAATCCGAATGCAATGGAAAAGGCCCGCGGGCAGTTCGATCCGAATCCTTGCCGCGAGTTCACCGGGAGCAAGCCCAGTTGATGGGCGATATGTCCGCTCAGGTCCCTCAGCTTCGAGCCACCACCCGAGACCCAACAGTGAGTCAATCGCTGATGGACGGTGCCTTCATAGGAATGGAGGGAGACGCGTAACTCCCTGAGGACCGGCTCAAGCAGGGAATCGATGTCCTGCACCGATACGGTTCGCTTTCGCCGTTCCGCTTCAGCGAAGTTGCAGGCATAGCGCACGGCGAGCGCATGGGTGAGATGATTGCCGCCCCAGACCACCGTCCGTAGCAGCACCGGACGACCTTCATGCACGAGACAGAGGGTTGTCTTCGAGGCTCCGACATCGATAATCGCCATGTTGCCGGGAACCTGGGCTCCTTCTTCTTTCAAGAATTGGCTGACCGAAAAGAGCGCCATGCCGTCAATCGTGATTGCGGAGGGGCTCAATTCAGCGGAGGCCATAAACCGCAAATGTTCAGCAATTTTTTCTTTGGGCGCTGCCGAGACCAGAACTTCCGAGCCATTGATTTTTGCGGCCCCTTCTTGGGATTCGCGCGCCGGCAAAAGCAGACTTCCGACCGTGACGTCTTCCAAGGGCATGGGGATGAGGTTTTCCAGTTCGAAGGGGACGATCTGACTTAGCTTGGAGGCATCGCGAAAGGGAAAGGAGAGGGTTCTGATGAAGACGTCCTGGCAGGGGAGTGCCGTGACAATGTCCCCACTCCCGTATAGGCCCGACTTCCAAAGGAACTCTCTGAGCAGAGCTGCTTGCTGGGCCGGCTCCGTCCGTTCCCGTCGCGCATAGGAAACAGGTTGGTGGAAATATTCCACCGACTCGCGCCCGGTCAGACGCCGGCGAAACCGCACGGCCTTCATAGCCGTCTGACCGATATCGAGCCCGACACATTCAGCGGTTATCGACAACTTCCGAACTCCTGCAAGTTTGTTTGGTTTGTTTAGTCCATTTGGTTTATTTGGTTTGTCTTGTTTGTTTGGTTGAAGAAGTCCGGTCGATGAACGAAAAAACCAAATCAACTAAACAAACCAAATAAACCAATCAAACCATCTTAGAGCGCCACCCTGGCGCTTGCGATCGGACCCACCAGCTTGAAGGTCATGGGAGTTCCTGGCTGAAACGGAGGCAAAGAGAGGCTTGCCGCTTTTTGAGCGAACCCGGCGCCGGGCACCACAGTGACCGTGAGGTCCAGAAGGCTCTGCTGCAGCGGCTGCCGTAACAACATGCGCCCCTGCGCCGTAAAGGATCCATCTTCGCCGTCTCCCTTCAACTCCGTTACATCGCAGGCTGCCTCGCGGCAGGCGAGTACAGCTTGAATGCGGCCGAACGTGAGCGAGAGCATCGAGGAGGCGCCGGTAGGAATCCGTTCGACGGCGAGATCCTTAATTTCGAACTTCACGGTTCCTTCTCCCTTGAGGACAGCATTCTCGCCTTGCGCGCTGTCCCATCGATGCATAAAGTCTCCCTGAATTTTTCCTCTCGTCACATAGGGTTTCAGGACTGACGCGAGATCCATCTGTTGGAGATGGCCTTCGATGGCCACTGGACCCCGTAACGACCACGAATCCGAAGTCACAGATCCAGTCGCCCGTCCATCTCCCGCTTTGGTTTCGCCCGGAAGTTGGAATGCGTAGTCTAACAACAGTTGTCCTCCAAATGCTTGGAAGACTCCAACCGCAGTCCGTACCGCCTCAAGTGGAATCGCCCCCATCGTCGTCGGTCCGGTAATCACGACATCGTGCCATTCGATGGCGACAGGAAAACCCACCGACCAATCGGAAGCTCGAACCTCCCAACCGCTCGCCCGTCTGAGTTCAGTCAGCAAGCGGTTCTGGAGTGGACCATAGGGAAAAGTCAGGAATAGAAATACAATAAAGCAGGCCAAGGAAGCCAGCCCCCAACCGAGGGGGGCCTTCATCTTCAATGTCTCAGGAAGGGCAAGGGGCCAGGCGATCATGAGGCTCCCACGGTCACCCATTGCCGAATGGTCTGAAGTTCTGCATTTTCTTGCTGCAACGTCAGCTCAATCAAGATCGCTTTCGGGGGGGATCCTGGCCTCCCACGGCCATCCCACTCGTCCACCCAGAGATTGCCCTTGTCGTCGTAATAGCGCAGGTTGAAGGCTTTCACTTTATTGGCAAGCTCGACCCGTTCGACAGATCCGTCTGTTAGACCGTAGAGATTCTTTCGCACAAATCGAAGGAGAAGTTCGCCCTCTCTGGTATAGACAATACGAACCAGTTCGGTGTCTTTGGCCGACTCAGCCCCTCGAAACTGACCCATCGTGAGAAAAGCGATCGAATCGGCAGGCAGGCCGTCCTGCTGGCCGTTGATGCCCATCCAAGGACCGTCTTTGGAGCTCTTGGCGACCGATAATTCGTCGATCATGACACGCAGGGTGTTGCGGACGATCTGCTCATTGGCAGAGTTTGCGCGTGCCCGATCGATTGCGCTCGTTGTGACATACAGGGAGCCGAAGACCAAGGCGGCCATCATGGCGACGAGAGCGACCGCCAGCAAGACTTCGATCAGAGTGAATCCGCCCTCAGAGTGCAGGGTGAGGTTGAGCGGGGAGGTTCTGAGTGCTGAGTTCTGGGTTCTGAGTTTTAAGATCGCAGCCTCCTCACCTGTCGCGCCTTTCTCGCTCGTCCCGCGAGTCGCGCACGCACGGACTTTGTCAACAGCCTGCTAGTTCGTGGCGAAGACATAGGTACTGACCTCGACCATTTCCTCCGTCGCGCCTCGCGGCCAGAGGATCTGAATCTTTACTTCCCGCACGATCGGCAGCGGCGTGGAAGTGACAATGCGCTTCCATCGATAGTTTGCCGGCCGATTGGTGATTGCAGCAGTGGCTTGCGACCCCAGGGGAGTAGGCAGAAACTCTCCACCGGTTTCTCCCAGAGGCAGGGCTGTCCCCAGCTCCGTTTCGATCAACTTTTCCTGCGCGAGGATCGTCGCGGCCGTGAGTTCCTTGGCCCTCGCATGGAGGTCCAGGTCGAAATTGCGGAGCCCCAATAAAATCGGCAAGGCCAGCGCGAGAATACCGAGCGCGATTAAGACTTCCAATAATGTGAAACCCCGTTCACTCTTCATAGAAGCCCACTCTGCAATGGCAGAGCATTATGCTGGTTGCGTGTTTATGCGCCGGTTTTCAGCAACGATCGAATACGATCGGGAATGGTGAGTGGCCTGGGGGGCTCGATCCGCTCATCGCTCATGCGGATCGCGCCTGTGACCGGCTCGATGGCAATGGCCAGAATGTTGTTGCTCATGTTCATCAAATGCATTGTCGCCGTATCGATTCTGCCGGTGGGATAAAAGAACAGATCCACTCGACCCGATTCTTTTTTCCCCTGGCTCACCAGGATATCTGAAAAGCGAATCGTCTCCGGGAGTTTTACGGGTGTGACCCAGGCAGCATCGGCCGGCACTTTTTCCTGGTTGCCATCCATAATCATGGGCCAATAGATTCCCCGATCGATATCGACGTAGAGGTGGACGGTTTTCTGGGTCGACATCGCCAGGCTTTGAAGCGATCGGACGTTTCCGACTATGCGCCGCCCGACAGAGCCAAGATTTTCCTCCAGCGAAATTCGAGGCAGAATGATTCCCAGCAATCCAGTGAGCAAAAAGAGCACAAGGATAATCTCGATGATGGTGAAACCGCCCGAAGACCGTAAGTAGCAAGTAGCAAGTGGCAAGTGGCGCGGGAAACGCACGGCGCGCGGCCGGTTGATCTGGTTTATTTGGTTCATTTAGTTTGTTTGGTTTCTTCGGTTGATGTGGTTCATCTGGTTTGTTTCGTTCATGTGATTGATCGAGTTCAACCAAATAAACAAATCAAACCAAATAAACCGGAAAAACCAACTAGTCCTTATCCAGATTCCAGTTGGTGATATCGGCGTTGACTCCTTCGCCGCCGACTTCTCCATCGGTCCCCATGGAAAGCAGCTCGTATTCACCGACAGGGGTGCCGGCTTGGGTGCGGCTTTGGCTGGGACTCATGTACTTGTAGGGGTTTTGCCAGGGATCTTCAGGAAGTTTCGGCAGGTATCCGCCGATCTTCCACTTCTTCGGAATCACCCCGACCGATGGTTTTTCGACCAGGGATTTCAACCCCTGCTCGGTCGAGGGATAGACACCGTTGTCCAGTTTGTAGAGTTGTAATGCCCCTTCGATATTTCGAATTTGAACCTTTGCCGCCGTACGTTTGGCATCGTCGGTTCGCCCCATAATGCGAGGAATGACCAAGGCAGCAAGAATCGCGAGAATCGCCACCACGACCATGATCTCGATGAACGTGAAGCCACGAGCATTGCGCAGTAAAGATCGTGAAGCGTGAAGCGAGAAGCGTGAAGCGAGGGGGCTCGCCGGGCAGCGCCCGTTACTCCAGATTGTCCGCATAGGCGTGAACCATTTCTTGGCAATCATCGAATACCTCCCGTTAACTGCCTCCAACCTCAAACACTCTTCCCCTTAACCTCAACCTTCTGCTACCTCACCATCTGTCCCATCTCAAAGATGGGCAGGAGGATGGCCACAACGATAAAGAATACCATCACACCCATGACCAGAATCATGATGGGTTCCAGCAGGGACGTGAAACGGGTAATGACCCGTTCTACTTCTCCATCGTAGATCTGCCCGATCCGGCGGAGCATCTCTTCCATCTCGCCGCTCCGTTCACCGACTGCAATCATATGGGTGACCAGCGCGGGAAATTCTCCGCTCCGTTTCAAGGGTTCGGCGATCGTTTCACCTTCGCGGATATTCTGCCTGGCCCCCTCAACCGCATGTTCCAGTACACGATTATTCATCACGCGCTTTGCGACATCCATCGCATCCAGCAGTTGCACACCGCTTGCCAGCATGGTGGCAAGCGTGCTCGTGAGACGTGAAATGGCGACCATGCGGCCGACTTCGCCGATGAGTGGAACTTTTAACAGCCATCGATCGGCGGTGAGCTGTCCCGCTTCCGTCTTCATGGCCCGGCGGATAGCCCAGAGGCTCAGTCCAACCACACCGAGAATCGCCATCCAATAGTCTGCGAGAAAATGACTGACGCTCATGAGCACGACGGTCGGCCAGGGGAGGGCCTGCTTCAAACTCGTAAAGACCGCGGTGATTTTCGGCACGACGAAGGTCATGAGAAAAAAGAGCACCGAGATCCCGACAATCATCATCAGGGCAGGATAGAGAATGGCGTTCGTCACTTTATGTTTGAGCGCCAACTGTTTTTCCAAAAACTCCGCTAGGCGGAAGAGGATCTGATCCAGGGCTCCGCTGGCTTCACCGGCACGAACCATATGCACGTAGATCTGTGAGAACTCCCGCGGATAGGTCTCCAGCACCGAGCTGTAGGATCCTCCGCCTCGGATTTTTTCGCGGATATCGGCCATGAGGCTCTTCACAGCTTTTTTCTCGGTTTGCTCCACCATCACCCCAAGCGCTTCGACCAGCGGTAGCCCTGCGACCAGCAAGGTGGCCAACTGTCTCGTCATCATCGCCACATCGGTTGTACTGAGGGCGGGGGAGCGGCCGATTCCAACGGAGGATCTGCCGGAAACCCCGGTCGTCGAGCCGACTGGGGCAGAACCCTGTTCCACCATGTCTGTGGGGAACACGCCGACCTTGCGCAATTTTACGCGCGCAACCTTTGGACTCTCGGCATCGATAATGCCGGTCGCAGCCCCGCCGTCGTTCTTATACCCCTTATAATGGTAAACGGGCATATATTTAGCAGACTGTTGGAGGTCTGAGGTTAGAGGTTGGAGGCCGGAAAGTTGGAGGTTGGAGGCTGGAGGTTTGAGACCTGAATTTCTCTTTCCGCATCCTGCCTCCGACCTCTAACCTCCAACGTTTCTGAGCCTTCCTCGATCGCCTCCAACCTCTACCCTCTAACCTCCTCCTAGATTTCGACTTCCTGCTGGGTAATCCGCATCAGCTCTTCCGTCGTCGTCACTCCGTGAAACACCTTCTCTGCGCCTTCATCTTTCAACGTGATCATTCCCTTCGCCATCGCGGCTTGACGGATCGAGGCAGAATCCGCTTTGTTGCCGATGAGCCGTCGAATTTCGTCGTCCAGCACAAGTAATTCAAAAATACCTGTTCGTCCGCGATAGCCGGTTTGAGAGCAGGCTGGACAGCCGGTTCCCCGATAGAATGTGGGACGCACTCTGGGCGGGACAATGCCCAGCCTGATCAGTTCTTCATCGGCTGGGTGATAGGGCAGCTTACAGTCCGGACAGACTTGCCTCAGTAACCGTTGCGCCAGCACGGCCACGACCGAGGAGGCAACCAGAAACGGTTCGATGCCCATGTCGATCAGTCGCGTAGCCGCGCTGGCGGCATCGTTGGTATGGAGCGTAGAGAAAACCAGATGTCCCGTGAGTGAGGCATGGATGGCGATCTCTGCCGTTTCGCGATCCCGGATTTCACCGATCATGATGATATCCGGGTCTTGTCGAAGAATCGACCGTAACCCCGCGGCAAACGTCAGATTGATCTTCGGATTGACCTGCATCTGGCCCACGCCCACCAATTGATATTCCACCGGATCCTCGACGGTAATAATGTTCTTGTCCGGCGCATTGATGTGGGTCAAGGCGGCATAGAGTGTCGTCGTCTTCCCGCTCCCGGTCGGCCCGGTCACGAGAATGATGCCGTGCGATAACTGGATCAGTTGCTGGATGATTCCCAATCGATCCTGCGCAAAACCCATCTCCGACAGATTCAACAGGCGGTTCTCTTTTTCCAGTAGACGCAAGACCACTCGTTCGCCGTGCGAGGTCGGCAGCACCGAGACACGCAGATCGACATCTTTGCCGGCCGTCCTGATTCGAAACCGGCCATCTTGCGGCAATCGTTTTTCTGCAATGTTCAGACTGGCCATGATCTTCAAGCGAGCGATGATACTAGCCTGCAGATGTTTCGGGGGTGTTAAGACAGGATAGAGCACTCCGTCGATACGATACCGAACGACTAACCCCCGTTCGAACGATTCGAAATGGATATCGCTTGCCCGCTGCCTCACCGCTTGGAAGAGCACGGAGTTGACTAACCGAATAATGGGAGCCTCGTCTGTGGCATCGAGGAGATCCTGCGGTTCGTCCAGTTCATGAGCGATTTGGTCCAAACTCTCGTTTGCGGCGATATCTTCCATCACCTGCTCGGCGCCCGCAGGGCTCGCCGCTTCGTCATAGACGCGATTCAAACAGGCGAAGAGCGACAGGCTGGTTGTAAGAACCGGTTTAATCGGAAGCCCGAGCAATAGCCGGAGGTCGTCCAGGGCAGCCGTTTCCATCGGATCGGTCGTCGCGACCAGCACAGATCCTTCTTCAGTCTTGAGAGGGAGCACGTGATAGCGGCGGGCGAAATGGATTGGAACCTTCTTGACCCATTCATGGTCGACCTGGATGACATCGAGATCCGGGAGCCAGGGCAGTTCAAATTGAATGGCAAGCGCTTGTATGAGTTGATCCTCGGTAATGGCTCTGAGTCGGATTAGGATGTCGCCGAGACGGCCCCCCTTGGCCCCCTGAATATTGATCGCCTCGAGCAATTTGGCTTCGGCCAAAGCGAATTTCTCTTCGAGGATTGTGCCTAATAGAGGCCGGCTGGAATGTTCGTTGCTCATCATTCAGAACCTAAAATGCTACAAAATTCATTCCCTTGCAACGTTTATACAGCTCAGTACGAGGCCACACACAGCCAGGCTGAAGAATACTCTCTAGCCGATCTCATGACAAGGCGGTAAGCCTTCCGAGGAAGAAGGCTGTTGGAGGATTGAGGTTAGAGGTTGGAGGCAACAAGAAAGGGGGAGGCTGTTAGAGGTCTGAGGTTGGAGACGTTCAGGAAAATGCAGGCCTCAAACTTCCTACCTCTAACCTCCAAGGTTCCAACCTCCAACGTTTCTTGCCCGCTCAGCGTATCTCATACGTCATCGCGGTTCGTTGATTGTTGCGCAAGACGTCGAGCTTCACAGTCTT
>JABFSG010000018.1 GCA_013140715.1 Nitrospiraceae bacterium | reverse complement strand
GGTGAGGGGGTATCTGATAGAGCGCGCTACCCAATGAAACCGTCAGCCTACTAGCCTGCGATTTCCACGAAGCCTCAGCCACTTCGTCAATCACATCCCAATGCACCCCGTGGTCCTGGCTTAAACGATTGGCTTTCCCATGCCAGGAGGCGTTCGATAGATCCTTGATCAACGTTGCATCGAGAAACAACGGCATCTCGGTCTTACTCCCTCTTTCCTCTAACCCTTTGCCTGTTATTTCTTCATGTTCCCTAACCCCTAACCCCTTACCCCTTGCGTCCCCAAGAGGCCAAATTACTCCCAGACAGTCCGGATGTTCCGGTTCAGCGGCAGCAAAGTCATCGACACGATTGGTCCCCAACAATAACGCCAGGGTGTTTTGTTCCACCGCATCCAGCAGCGCCATATTCCAGCCCAACGTGGCAGCGGCGATCCTCGCCGACCCAATCGCATGGCCGACATCGTGGTTGCAGTAACGGAACGCCCGCTCGCCATACTTCCAGGCCTCACGCCAATGCACCGAAGTCAGTCCAAACAGAAATGCGCCGGGTGGAAACGGAGCCAGCAGATGCGCCACCTGTTCAACTGGAAACTCTGCTCGAAACTCTAGCCCATGCTCTTTGGGCGCATAATGATAGAGCCCAGGCTGCAGATCGAGACCATCGATCGGTGGGAATACCGCATAGCCTTCTGTTGGATGCAGATTGCCGGAGGAGGGATTGCTCCGTAACGCCCATTGCATCTCCCCACCTTTTTTCCATGCGGATAAGGCGAGCGCAAATTCGAGAAAACGCGAGACAGCCTGCAGGTTGACAGGCTGACTAGCGACAGGTTCCTTTCGATAGATCGCATCGTAGGAGGGTGACAGCGGCTCCTCATCAGGCTTCAACAAAGGAAGCGGAATCAGTTGCGTGCCTTCGAATCGCCGAAAGGGATCAGGCTGATTCGCCCAATCCAGATACCCAAGCGCGCGGGCATAGCGATTGAAATGGTGCTTGGTCTGAATGTGATAGCGGATAACCCGATCGACAGGATCGATTGAGACTGGCGAGGTCGATATAGCAGAAGTTGGGTTTTCCGTGCTCATTATGGATGGAGGCAGTTTACAGAGCGGCGGGAAGGAAAGTAAACGAAGTCAGGCCGATGGTTTTTTTAACAACCAGGCCAATTGTATTTCTCAGTCAGGCCACTTATGCTTCGATCGGTACTGCCCCTGGGTCCGGTCAGAGCCTCGTGAATGGGCAGACGGGTAATGGAGTTGGGTGTTGGTTTTCTCTGGAGCGATAGCACTCCGGA
Source organism: Nitrospiraceae bacterium (assembly GCA_013140715.1). Taxonomy (GTDB): domain Bacteria; phylum Nitrospirota; class Nitrospiria; order Nitrospirales; family Nitrospiraceae; genus Palsa-1315. The sequence continues at coordinate 8,878 of JABFSG010000018.1, read as the reverse complement.
AAACATCGCATTCGTAAATTAGTAGATAGGAAAGGGTAATATCGCCCATGCAATTCGATGCAGCTCTTGCCGCTCAGGCGGCGCTTCAAGAAGCGGAAACTGAACTTGGGTCCGGCTGGGATACAGCTGCTGAGCTGGAGGGCGTCTTTTCCTCCAATGCCGGATCGGTGGCGCGGGAAGCGTATGAGGGATTGCTTTCTCTGGCAACCAGCTACCCGCAGGCCCATTCCTTTCAAGCCTTCTGTATCTACATCACCTGGCAGCAGGCGACTGAGGAAACGATTGAACGACACTTTCAGACCGGCATAAGACTCTGTGAAGCGTATCTCGTCTCTCGTGAAGCGAAGAGCCAGCAGCACATCGACTACGTGACTGAACTGTATGGTTCATTTCGCGATGGATTGGGACTCGATGAAGAGGATGAGATTCAGGTCGAATTCAGAAAAGATACTCCGAAGGGTGGAGATTAGGCAGAAGAGTGTTGGGCGCTAAGCCCTGAGGGCTGAGTCAGGAATTTTCCGATCCTGATTGCTGAGAGTTGACAGCGGTTCTGAATTTGACTCGTCAAAGCCACAGTGCGGGCAGGGCATACAGACCGGTCCATCACAACAGTGATAGATATACTCCCTCCCACATTTCTTGCAGTTCGTCTGAGCCATTCGTTCGCACGGTAGCAAACTTCCCGGCTTCGCTCAAGGCCTTCTTTATGTCGGACGCCGATAAACATCGTGCGCGTATTTTTCTCCATCGCGGGCAACTGGTTCAGGCTCAGGCCGCGTATGAGCAGGCGGTCGCGGACGATCGTCAGGCCAACGATCAACGAGCCCTTTCTGATTCACTCGGCAATTTGGGCAACGTTTGTGCCCTATCGGGAGATTTGGATCGCGCAGAAGTCTGTTACAGAGAAGTGCTCACGATCCAACGCACGGAACGGAATCAGCACGCCATCGCCCACACACTGGTAAATCTCGGTAATTTACATATCGGGGCTGATCATCCGGAAAAGGCCCGCCCCTACTATCTTGAAGCGCTGGACCTCCTCCGTGATCTCAAAGACGATCGTGCGCTCGGCATTCTCTACAACAATCTGGCTTTGCAAGAGGCTCGTGAGGGTCTGTGGGAACAGGCAGAGGCGTCATTCAAGCTGGCGCTCGATTCTCATCGGATTGTGGGAAATGAAGAGGGGCTAGCGGTGACCTACAGCCAGCTTGGCAAGTGCTTTCTCGACCAGGGCGACCTGACCAGAGCCGAGCGCTGTCTTAACAATGCCTCGGAACACTACATCAAACTCGGCAACGAACCGGCTGAAGCAGCGGTGCTTCGACTCCTTGCCACGGTGTATGAGACTCGGTTGGATCCTGTGTCGGCACGGCGATGTCTTGAACGAGTGGTCTCTCTTGATCAGCGATACACGTTGCCTGAACTTCAAATGGATTCGGCCCATCTCGAGAAGCTGAAACAATCCAGCTAGCAGGCTGTTGAAAAAAATCCGCCAGCATCGTTCTCGCGGCGCTCAGAGGCTCAACGTACTGCGGAGAGTACGCTTCGCCTCTTCGCTTGCTGCGGCCTTGCTGGAAGGCTTTTCTGAACAGCCTGCGATGGCTTCTGAATGAGTTGGATATCCTGGCCGTGCGAGTCTGTCGTGTTTCAGTAGCTTGTCAATTCCCTGTTCGCAGCTCTTTGCCGTTTTGCTTTTCAGCCGGCCGATCCCTCGATTAGTATACGTATGGACAGAACTAATCCTTCTTGCTAGCATCGCGCGCCCTGTTGCTTTAGGTTTCACCACAAATAGCCGACAGGATATTGACGTGGATGTTGCATGCCATATCTTGTTCGGGTCTTGATAGCATTGGTTCTTGGGTCGCTCATGACGACTAGCTGTTTGTATGCTGAAAATGTCTCGCCCGCAATCTCGGTCGGCACTCAAGAACTTGGGCTTTCTGCAGGATACTTGATCCCTCATCTCCTGAAAGGGAAAAAAAGCAAAACCGAGCAGAGCGGACTTGTTTTTATGCCCTCATGGATGATGACGCTGACCGACCCTATCGGCGACAGTTGGTATCGGGGGCAAATATCGTTCGGCGCTGAGATGGCCTATATCCAGTTTCAAGAACCGGTTCTCACACACGGTGTCGGGTTCACTCCAAAAATCAAATACACCTTCGTCGCACTTGACCGGATCCGGCCCTATGCCGAATTCGCCGGAGGACCCTTTTGGACGGATCTTGGCGGGAAGATCCCGGAACAGTCCAGTCAGTTCAACTTCATATTATCCGGCGGGTTCGGAGTCTCCTATTTCTTGAACAACCAAGTCGCGCTCAACGCAGGTTACCGTTTTCAACATATCTCCAACGCTCACACGAGCCGAGCCAATGTTGGACTCAACTCAAGCCTCCCATTCATAGGCTTTTCTTTTTACTTTTAGGAGTATGCATGCCTGCTAAGCCGCGCTTCGTTTGGGCCATCATTGGTTGCTGCTGGTTATTTGTCATACTCACGACCGGTTGCGGGCGCTCGATCGAACTCAAACCCACAGCAGAGAGCATTTTTTCATCGAGTGTTCATGAGATCGCGCGAGCTGAACAGGTCCCGCTCGTTATGGATAGCGTAGACATCGTGCGTAATGATTCTCCACAGAATCCGTCACTGGAGACAGAACAACGCATACTCGGCCGGTTGCGGGAGATCGGACTATTCTCGCGCCTCGGCGACATGAATTCCCCTGAGCCTCCGGCTAGTCAGAAATTTATTCGCGCCCGTGTCACGTTCGATGAGGTTGTCGATTCCCACCCAGGCGATGTCGCCTGGAAGGGCATTGCCATCGGCGTCTCGATGTTCACGCTGGCGCCGTTCATTCCACTGAATTATGATTATTCGGCTCATGTGACTTTGGAATTAGAGCGGTGGGATGGAGGGGTTAAACGGTATGAGAGCCAGTCAGCGGGAACGGCACATTATAAAATTTTCAGCGCCACCTCGCTCATGATCGATGAGTTGAAAGGCCACGTAACGGAGTCCTGCCTCACAGCATTGATGCAGCAGGTCGTGAACGACACGGGTTTTTATGCCGCCAGTAGCGCCCCCCTGCTCGATCGGCCTATTCGTTCAGTGTCCGTCAAGTCGAAACGATCGAAACTCACCCCTGTTCCCATATCTATCGTGCCTGCCAAGTAAGGGCTTTTTCTGTCGGTTCGCGCTGTGCTCTATTGCCAAATAGAGAATCGTACGATCCCTTGACCCGCCAGGCCAGAGACCTGTATAACCGCTTCCGAGCAGCAGTCCCTCGATTGCCCTTCCCTCTCTGCATAGTTCGCAAGAGCGCGATACCTGGGGGCCGGTGCAACTGTGCTTCTTCAACGCGCCCGTAGCTCAATGGATAGAGCACCAGACTACGGATCTGGGGGTTGGGGGTTCAAGTCCCTCCGGGCGCACCAAGAAATCAACAGGTTGTATCGCCTCTTCCCGTTCCCCCTCCTGATTGGTCACGGTTTTGGTCACGGTTCCAGAGAGACTTCCTCGATTCACAGCATCCCGAAGATGTCCTGGGGCGAGGTGGGAATATCTGAGGGTTGTCTGAATATCGCGATGTCCGAGGATCTCCTTCACGGAAACCAAATCGACTCCTGCCATGACTCTTCGGCTTGCCGCAGTATGCCGGAGTGAATGCCAGCAAGCCCCAGTAATCCCCGCCTTCCGTAGACTGGGTTCAAATGATCGGCGAAGGAAGGCGCGGCTATCTATCGGTTGAGTCACGTCCTTTAGTCCTGGGAAAACCCAAGCAGACCTGAGAAACGAGTCAAAGGACCGCAGGATCGCCTTAGCTTCCTCGCTTAAGGGCACATGCCGGGTTTTCCCTCCCTTGGGCAAGGGCAGCGTGAGAACACCATTTTCTAAGTCAACCTGATCCCATCTTAAGCGGAATTGCTCTCCCCGCCTCAGACCCGTCTCAATCGCAAAGGCAACCAACTTCCAGTCTTTTTGTTGCATCACCCCTCGAAGCCGTTCCAGTTCATCGCCGGCCAGGAATCGAGTCCGCTTCATTTCGGGGAAGAACTTCAACCCAGAGACAGGGTTCTGAACCAACTTGCCGTCTTTGACCGCCAGCATGAGCACATGGCGAAGAAAGGCAAAATGCCGGTTGATCGTGGCATCGCTCCATAGGCGCTTCGGTTGAAAATCCTTCGTGGCAGTCTTGGGGCGAGGTCTGAGCTTGGCTCGCATTTTAGCCTGAACCTGTCGCATGTCCTCCCGTGAAACATCGGCAAGCATTCGCTTCCCCAGCAACAGCGACCACCGGCGACCATACCGGCGTTCATTCTCGATGCCCCGATTCGTAGACCCATCGAGACAACGGACAATCCACGCTCGAAGCGTGATGTCTTTACGTGGAGCGAACTTTTCCGGGAAGAACGTCCCTTCTCGAATGTCGGCCTTCAATCGGCCATAGAGAGCTTTGGCCTGGGACTTGGTATCACAGCGGAACCATCGTTCTCTGCCATTCACATAAAGACGGACCCACCAGCCCTCACGGCCTTTTCGTTGAAGGATGCCTCGGTCTTTACCGTCTTTTCTTGCCATGACTCGCCCTCCTGTTCGCTTGAGATGAACGTCTTTTAGTCTTTCTCGCCTCTCGCTCTATCATTCGCAATGCACGCATAGAAGCGACTTGCTGACATTCTCGTTTGCAAAACCGTTGCTTCCGCCTCGCCTGTACGAAGAGGGTCGAACAATGTTTGCAGTACCTCAGCCGATCTCCTGCATGCCGTAAGGCAAGGGTAAGCAGGTACAGCAACCCCTTTCCGTCAAATGGTTCAACGAACTCACCGAAGTAGATGCGCTCCTTGAGTTGCGCTGCCCCTTCCGGGAGAAATTGTGGAATCGTGAAGGAGAACTTGAGCTGAAACGGTTCACTATAAAACTGTCCTGTCTCAGTCAGTGTCTTGAGATAATGAGCTACGGCCTCTTGAGTTTGTATCCAATGGGTGATGACGCTTGCGTCGTTCACTGTAAAATTCAAACCCTCTTCCTGAAGCGCACGGATTTCCTCCCTTAACGAGAACTGCTCCGCAGGGCTCATCTTTGCCAGATCCTTTCGAGAGAAATCCACGAACCAGCCCAAGAGCCTTCGATAGTCCACTTGGCGACCCCGTTTTTTGGTGTCGTCAAAGTAGCCGATTCGTACAAGTGCCCGTGCGCGAACTTCAGAGTCTAGGATGTTCGATATATTGGTCATCGGTTGCGTTACTCCTCAGCGGTAAACAATTCCACATCACAGGCTGTTGCGTTACTTATAATTGTGTCATCACAGGTATAAATGTAGCCTTGTCCTTCACGATTGTCAACGGTCCTTAGAACGAAGGGAGCCAATAGATGATGATAGAAAACAGGTTGCTCACAGTTGAGGAAACGGCACAGCGGCTAGGGCTCAAACCCGCAACTATTCGCCGGATGATCTTCCAACGGAGGATCGACACAGTTAGGCCGTCGGTTCGAGCGGTTCGTATTCCTGAAGCGGCCATAAAGAAAATTTTGGAACAGGGCTACCGGCCTGCCGTGCCTATGCAGGGCAAAGACACGGTCTCCTGATCAGAGGGTACAGGCGCATGGATCTCCGTGATGAAGACTTTGACAATGTAAACCCTGGGGAACAGCGGTTCCTTATTGAGGAAGGAAGTTGGCCTGCTCAGTATGTAGGGCATGAGGCTAAACGCTATGGATGGTGCGAGAAATTGATACTTCGGTGGAAAGTGTTCACGTCTCTCGATAGGAGCAGGTCCGTTGTTCTCAGCCGATATTACAACATGGATCGCGACAACGGGGGAAGGTTCATGTTCGGTCCCCTTCATGACTACCGGAAGGATTGGGTTGCAGCCAATGGGGGAAGGCATCCCTTAGAACGTTCGAGACTATCCATTTCAATCTGGAAAGAGCGGCTGTACCTTGTCGAAGTTGTAACCGTTCGACATGATTCAAAGGGCCGCCCTCTCTCACCTTCATTTTATTGGTCGAAAGTTGGTCGGGTAATTCGTCCACGAGAAGAAGGCGAACGCTTGGAGAGGTTGCCCGTACAACCACTCAACTCTTCAGAGTAAAACCACCGTTTTAGTAGGAGTAGGTATAGGAGTAGGAAGAAGAGAGAGGGAAAGAGGGAGTGTCGGTAAAGGGGAGAGCATGAGCGAAGGGAAAGGCATAAGCAGAAGACTAAACTGACTCATTCTCCAGTCTGTATATTGACAGTGCAGACGAGGTGGCCATGACTAAACCAGACTTCATTTCTGAGCCTGTGCTCTCACCCACATCGGTCTCGAAACCAGAAAAAGAGCGGGTTCGCCGCTCCATCATACCCCAAAAGCTAAAAAGGGTTAGGCAGGATGCCTTCCTCAAGAAACTTGCTGAGAGCGGCTCTGTCACACAGTCTGCCGCTCATGCGGGAGTCAATCTCTGTACCCCGTATGAATGGTGTGCAGTGGATTTAGACTTCAAAGAGGCAATGGAGTCAGCACGAGGCATCGGAGAGAAGACCGTCCTTGCTCTCCTGGAGGAGGAAATTCAGCGCAGAGCCCTAGCGGGGAAAGAAGATCCAGGCAGTCCCAACCTGCTAATGTTCCGTACCAAGCGCCTTGATCCGGCCTATCGTGACAATGCCACTGTCAGCGTCAACGCGGTCGGTCCTGTGGCGATCCAGCTCAACTTCGGCACCCCGCTACCGACTCAGCAAGACGGTGACACAACAGCGCAAAGTTAGATGGTCCCGCACAGAAAATGATAGGACGGCAGGGGGTTCGAGGCTTCCCCTTATCTTCCACATGGGCACTCGCCGAGAATGTTGCCGCAAAAGGCTTCAGTTTATGTGTGAGACTCTTAGTATTCTTAGCCGATCATGGACTGCATAGTTCAAGCTCGGATTTGTGGCTCAGAATTCTTCCAAGATGACCCGGCATGTATCACTTGGAGAATCCCCGTACTCCTCAAACCGGCCCATAACACGGTCTACCTGCTCCGCTCGCTCGCTCGATAGCTGAACTTCCACGTAAAACTTTATCGGCTCTGTGAGAAGAATGGCAGAGTCTGATACGGGCGCGTCAGAGTTTTGACTGAGGTAGACGCTATACTTCTTTCCATACGAAGCACGTGTTGAAAAAATCCGATTCACTATACTAGGCACTGTGCAGCTATAGTTCTTCCCTCCTTGCAGAATAAACTCAATAACGGGCACGCGAGATGCTGCGAGAGTGGCCGAGAGCCGCTGATAGAAGTATCGATTCAGATTCTGATTCTCAGAAGGTATCAAGGAAAATCCCGCCGATGCGCTTTCGACCTTGGCAAAGTCACCTCCTCTGTATCCAGTGTCATTCAAGCGTCTAGAAAACGGACCCCATCTCTTATCTACCACGTACTCTGCAACAGAAGCCGGAACCAAGTATGTGAGACCTAGGGTACTGGAAAAATTTGTACTCCCCCCAAGCGAATTAAAAGTTTCATAAAGAGTCGTTAGAAGCTTTTCAGACACTCTTATGGTGATCGGTACAGTTATGGTGGCGACTTGATCAGTGAGGGGCCAATTGCCCCAAGGAAACCATTTCTCAGAGGATTTTTCCGTATGCGCGCTGGCCTCTCCTGCTTTGATCACGTAGGCATTGTTCATAATATTGTCCAGCAAACTATCAACTTTGTATTTTGCCACTCGTGCCGTGTGCATTAGATCTTGCCCTGAAACAAGGCGCTCGAAAAAAGCTGCTTCGCTCTGTTGCGTCTGTGCAAAAGCTTTTTCTCCCTCGCGGATGCGTTCGAGAGCAAAATTCCGCTCAGGTCCTTGTGTAGTTTTCGCCGCACGCTGTTTCCAAGCATCCAATTCTCGGCTGAGTTTCGCATACTCAGTCTGGAGCTTTGTATATTCCTCAGCAACATTCTTCCCCTTGATCCGGCGAGCGAGCTCCTCCATCTTTTCTGTTGTCACGGTGGCCCTGATCTTTATATTGAAACGAAGCCCATCAGCTACGAGGCGGCGGGTCTTCTCAAGCACCTCGACCTGTAGAACCCCTCCTGCAATGGTCTGGATCTCCTCAGCCGTCAAGTCGAGGTTCTGCACCCTCGTATAGCTCTGCACATACGTTCCCGCCTCTTCCAACGCTGCCTGCTTCGCTTTCTGGAGTGCGCGTGCCTCTGCGAAGTCTGGCGTTTCGCCATCCCCCATGATGTAGGAGGCGTCAGCCATCAACGTTTTGGTATCGGCATAGACAGGGGGAAAACTGGCAAGGAAGAGAATGCAGAGGCAGGTAAAGCGAAACGCAAACATCCGGGGCCCTTTAGCTCTAGTTGATTTGTCGGTAAGGCTAGGCCGCTCATCGGGACCTGTCAAGGCCGGCCATAGGGAGCCGTGGGCGGTCCCGATTCTGGTCACGGTTCAGTCACGGTTCCGGTCCCGATCAAGGGGGTAACTCTTGTCAGTGATGGAGTGTGACAGAAGTGATGAATCCCTTGTCTCATCAAGGGAAACGTCACCCTCTAGCATTCTCCGTCACTCTCTGGCGCATTGGTCTTCGTTTGGCCTACGGATCTGGGGGTTGGGGGTTCAAGTCCCTCCGGGCGCACCAATATATCAATGAGTTGCGAGTTTCATGGTGGTCAGAGACATGAGCGTGTAGACGCAGTGTAGACGTTTCCCCCACTTATTTCATAACGCTTTTCACAACAGTTTTGGGCGGGGGGGGGACCGTCATCCTGCTCTACCATGGGTTGAGTGACAAAGGCGTCAGTGTGCATTCAAGATCCTAGCGCAACAGGTGGTGAAATGCATGGGCGGGACTCTGCCAGTTCAGAACTTTCCGAGGCCGATCGTTGAGCATCGTCTGCACTCGCTTGATCTCCCGCCGCGAGA
>JABFSG010000073.1 GCA_013140715.1 Nitrospiraceae bacterium | reverse complement strand
GGGGTGAAAGGGGCGAGGGTGAGGATTCGAGCCACACTTGCCGCTGTAGTCGGCGTACTCGTGATCATCAGTTCTGTCATAACTGGCTGTGTCGGAAACCTTGCGCAGGGCGATCCACGGCAGATGACATTTCCACCGGTTGAGTGTATCCCGCCAGAGCCGGATCGTGTGGTGTTCGAAAACGGGATGGTTGTCTATCTGCTTCAAGACCATGAACTGCCCTTGGTCAGCATGACTGCAACCATGCGAACCGGTAGCTGGCTCGATCCGGCAGATAAGATCGGACTGGCTTCGTTGACCGGTTCCGTCATGCGGACCGGCGGAGGCGGCGGTCTCTCGTCCAAGCAGGTGGACGAGGAACTCGAACAGTTTGCCGGAGAGGTGAGCATCTCGATTGGACGGCAGTCCGGTTCCGCGTCGCTCGATGTGCTCAGCAAGGACTTGAAGCGGGGGCTCCAGATTTTCTCGGGGCTCATCCGAACGCCGGCCTTTGAGCCGGCACGGGTAGAACTGGCCAAGTTGCAGGCCATCGAGGGCATTCACCGCAGACAAGACAACCCCGGTTCGATCGTCGGCCGGGAGTTTATCAAGCTGCTGTATGGACCGGACCACCCGACGGCGCGTGAAAGCAGCGTCGCGTCCCTCACCCGTATCACCAGAGAGGATTTGGTGGCTTTTCACTGCAAGACGATTCATCCGAACGGCTTGATCCTGGGGGTGACAGGAGATTTCGACAAATCCGCAATGTTGGCTCTGTTGCGCGAAGCCTTCGGCGATTGGAAACAGGGCGAAGTGCCGGTGCTGACGATTGCCGATGTACTTCAGAACCAGACCGCACAACCAGTTGTGCGGTTTGTGAACAAGGCCACCTCACAAACGCATCTCCGCGCCGGTCATCTATCGATCAAAGAGCATGATCCTGACTATGTCGCCTTAGCGATCGCGAACGACATTCTGGGGGGCAGTTCCTTTCGCAGCCGTCTCTTCAACGACGTGCGAACCAAGCGGGGCCTGGCCTATTCGGTCGGCAGCCGCCTGAACTCCGGAGTGCACGATCAGGGTGTCTGGCTGATGCGCGCAGAAACGAAACTGCCATCGACGCAAGAAGTCATCGCACGGTTTATCGCAAACATGGAACGAATGAGGACCGAGTTGGTGACGGACAGTGAGCTAGCGGAAGCGAAAGAAGCCTACGTGAACTCCTTTGTATTCTCCTTTGCCAGTTCGTCTGCCATTGTGGGGCGGTTGATGACACTGGAGTACGACGGGCTCCCCAAGGACTTCCTCCAGCAATTGCGTGCCCGTGTCATCTCATTGACGAAAGAGGAAATCCTGGCGGCAGCGAAGAAGCATTTCACTCCCGATCGACTGACCATTGTCGCAGTCGGGGCCGGTGAGTCTCTGCCGAAGTTGATGTCGGGATTCGGAGACGTAAAAGAGATTGTGCTCACGCCGGAGAATTGATTCATTTGTCCCCATGACCATTGGCGATTGACGAACATGCCGCTTGAAGACGACTTTTCAGACATCTTAAAGAAGGCACGGACGGGGCAAGGGCTTTCGGTGAGCGACATCGCTCATGCGACGGGGCTGTCCGAGGGAGACATTGCAACATTAGAACGAGGAAGCCAACCGCAGGGCCGTGCCGAGGTACGGGTACTGGCGAAAGCCTTGGGGCTGCGATCTGCGCCGCTCGAACAAGTTGCGATCGACAAATGGGAGCCGGTGGCGCAACAGGCACCGACCTGGGTTGAAACGATCCATGGCTCCATCAACGGTTATGGAGTGCAGGGCTATATTCTGCACGACGGAGAGGAAGCCCTGTTGATCGACACGGGATACAATGCTCCCGCCATGATTGCCTGGCTTGAATCTCATCGAATCCGACTGACAGGCATCTGTCTCACACATGGGCATGCGGACCATGCAGAGGGGATTCAAGAACTCCTGGCACGGTGGCAGGTTCCGGTCTATTTGGGGGCTGATGATGTCAGCATCCTGCATTGGAAACCGTCGAAGGATCGTCTTACTGCTCCGAACGACGGACAGGTCATCCCGGTCGGGCGTCTCAGCGTCCGTTGTCTTGCCACACCGGGCCATACGCCAGGTGGTATCTGCTATCGAGTCGATACCGAGTCTCAGTCTGTGTGTTTTGTCGGCGACACCCTCTTTGCCGGATCGATCGGACGGTCCAATCCCCACACACTCTACAGTACTCATCTTGATTCCGTACGACAATGCCTGATGAAATTACCGTACGATTGTATTCTATTGCCGGGGCACGGACCAGCTACGACCGTTCGCGAAGAACTCGCCCACAACCCATTTGCGCAAGACTGTTGAAGACGGCGCTATGAATCCCGATCAGCGGAGCGACGACCAGCCGATCCGCAGCGAAGAGCTGCCGATTCCGGCAGAGCCCCCTGCAAACCCTGGCGATCTCCCTTCGGATGAGGAATTCGAGGAGACCTCCTTTTCAAAGTGGATCCTGCCCATTGGCCTCTTTCTCGCAACGATCTTTACCACACTGTGGGCCGGGGCCTATCAAGTCTACAATGGACCGATCCATGGACCGGTCAATTTTCTGCTCGAACAGCCTAGGATGCTCTGGCAAGGGATCCCCTTCGCCGTCACACTGCTAGTGATTCTGGTAACCCATGAATGCGGACACTATGTGCTCTCCCGTATCCATAGGGTGCCGGCATCGCTGCCCCTATTCATTCCAGGCCCTCCCTATTTCATCGGCACATTCGGGGCGATCATCCGACTGCATGGGCCGATCCTGAATCGACGGGCACTGTTCGACATCGGGGTGTCAGGTCCGCTGGCCGGTTTCATCGCCGCAGTGCTGGCACTCATCGTCGGTCTGAACCTCTCAACGGTTGTCGATCGCACAGCGACCCATGGCATGCAGTTGGGCGAACCGTTGCTCTTGCAGTTCATCGCCTGGCTGGTCGTCGGCTCGATCCCTCCCCAGGCCGACATCATCTTGCATCCCATCGGATTTGCCGCCTGGTTTGGCCTATTTGTCACATCGCTGAATCTCCTTCCCATCGGACAACTCGACGGCGGGCACGTCGCCTACGCTCTCTGGGGCTCACGCCAACGCACCATGGCGTTTGTCATCGTGCCGATCCTCATCGTGCTGGGGTATATCGGATGGCCCGGCTGGTGGCTGTGGGCCTTCATGGCAGGGCTGTGGGGTTTCGGACATCCACCAGTGCACGATATTAATGTCCCGTTAGGTCGAGGACGGGTCATCGTCGGATGGATTGCATTCGCCGTGTTTGTGCTTACTTTTGCCCCTGTTCCCTTCTCATTTCGCTAGCGGGATGCTGAAAAAGTCGTTTTTCTCACCCGCCCAACCCCGGTACGCCGAGACGCGCCTTTTCCCGTGCTTCGTTCTCACCTCGAAAGCATCCTCGACGTAGCCCGCCCACCCCAAGCTGTCTTGGCAACTTGGGGTGGGCGGGTGAGAAATGCTACGCCTCCGGTGCTTTCATCGGCTGCGGCCTTGCTGGCAGCCTTTTTGAGCATCCCGTAATCGAACTCATTCAGCAAGTTGGATTAATCTAGAGATTTTCTTGTCCAACTGCGTGCTCGGCCCTACCATGTGGCTATGGCCTCCACGGCGATCTCGAACGTGTCATGTCCCAAGTGTCAGGCTGACCAGCCTGACGGAACGACAGAGTGTGTGAAGTGCGGGATCATCTTTGCGAAGTATCGGCCGCTTGCCCCACTACAACAACAAAGCGTGGGGCGGGACCGTTCTCATTGGGTGGCCCTTGCCAAAGAATGGCTGGTCGAATCGGACAGGTCGACAGACTCGTTGACGTTCGCCGGTCGTGTCGCGCTGTTCCTATTGCTTCTCTGGTGGGGTCGAGGATTGATATTCACGCCTCTCGAAACCAACTACACAGGGGAATCGTTTCTCCATCTGATCAATCTCCCGTTCCATGAAGCAGGCCACATTCTGTTTATCCCGTTGGGGCGCTTCATGACAATTCTGGGTGGGAGCCTCGGCCAGATCTTGATGCCCCTCGTCTGCCTGGCAACCTTTCTCATCAAGACACGCGATCCCTTCGGCGCGTCAGTCGCCCTCTGGTGGACGGCGGAAAGCTTCATGGATATCGCCCCCTATATCGACGATGCGCGGGCGCTGGACCTCATGCTGATTGGTGGGGTGACGGGAAAGGAAACGGATGGCCATGACTGGAACAATATCCTGACGATGTTGGATTGGCTGGAGTACGACCATCGCCTGGCTCACTTCGCCTACAACTTCGGCATCTTCCTGATGCTGGCCTCGTTCGCGTGGGGCGGCCTGCTTCTCCTCAAACATTACCGCCGGCTCTCGCCTTAACCCTGTATCCACAACCATATATCATCTCTGGCGATAAACGTTCACCGGATCAGGCAGAAATTCATGCCGGTGGCAGGGTCACGTGGGTTTTTGCAAGGTCCTCAAGCGCGAGGATCAGCGCGTGGGTTCCGCTGCGGCCATGACCCAGGGCCATGACCCTGTTGTAGAGCTGGTGCACCAATGTGAGACCGGGCAGCACGAGTCCCATGCGTTTCGATTCTTCCAGCGCGTGGCCCAGATCTTTGACGAAGTGCTCGACGAAAAATCCCGGGTCGAAGTTCCGTTGAAGAATACGTGGTGCGAGGTTGTCCAGAGTCCAGCAGGCTGCGGCTCCGCTACGAATGGAATCCAGCATCCGGTTCAGGTCAAGTCCCGCCTTGTAGCCATAGAGCAAACTCTCGCAGACGCCGATCATCGTGCCGGCGATCACGATCTGGTTACAGAGTTTGGCCTGTTGTCCAGTGCCGGGCCCTCCCTGATGCACAATCTTTTTGCCTAAGAGCTCGAAAAGCGGCATGACGGCTTGCACGACGTCGCGATTGCCTCCCACCATGATGGAAAGGCTGGCGTTGCGCGCGCCGACATCGCCCCCGGACACGGGAGCATCGATTGTGGAGAGACCCATGGACGTGGCGCCTTCAGCAATCTCGCAGCTGAGTGCAGGATCTGTCGTTGTCATATCGACGAGTACCGTGCCGGATTGTGCGCCGGCCAGGACTCCCATTGCGCCGAAATAGACGGCGCGGACATCTTGGGGAAAGCCCACCATCGTGAAGACCACATCCGATGCAGCGGCGACTGCACCAGGGCTCTCAGCCCACGTCGCACCGAGATCGAGCGGCGATTGAGCCTTGGTTTTCGTGCGACTATATAACGTCACACGATACCCGGCTGCCAGTATATGGCGGCACATCGACAGGCCCATCACGCCTGTGCCGATCCAGCCGATTCTGGTGACAGTTGGTATGGCCAGTTGGACGGTCATCGTTCACATATCCGATTATTCGGTGAGCGGGGTAATGCGATCTGCCACAGCCTGAATGATACCTTCGCGGTCTCCCACCACCTTCAGCCCTTGAAAACTCAAATAGTAGCCCCCGTGACTGGGCGCCTGAATCGTGGCAGCCAGTTCAATCCGTTGCCCGTCATCGACATCCGGATCTTTGACCGTCGGGATTCCGCAACGTCCATAGACTGCGACGTTGATCGAGGATGTCTCGTCTTCCAGGGAGAACAAATAGGCGCCATAGCACATCGTGCCGGCCTGGACCCTATAGGGATCGAGCGGTGTGACATTGCGGACAATGCCCTGCAACGTGACCTGTTTCAGATGAAACGATTTCGGCTCATCCAGGATTTCACGAATAGAAATTGGCTCAGCGGCTGAGGCATAGGAAGCGTCGATCACAAACCATCCAAGCCAGAGGATTGCGAGGAAAAACACCAACGTTCTTGAACGAGACGCGCTATTTTGTGCCATGGCGCCATTTTACAGAAGGCCATCGTAGAAGTCCCTTCCGCCCCCTCGGCGAACTCGCTATAATCCGCCAACCTTTTTCTGGAGAGCTATTCATGGTCAATCGCGCGCATCTTGAACGTTACGTAACAGACAGCCGAGAACGATTTGAAGATCTGCTGGGCCAGATGGTCGAAATTCCTTCGATCAGCATGGACCCGGACAGGGCACCTGATATCCGTCGCATGGCGGATTTCGCGCGGCAGGTCCTCACGGACTTGGGAGCTGAGGTCCAGATTGTGAAGACCGGCGGCTACCCGATTGTGTCCGGTGGCTGGATAACCGGAGCCCACCATCCGACGGTCACCATATACAACCATATGGATGTGCAGCCGGCGCAGGAGCCTGAATGGAAGCAGGCGCCCTTTGCGTTCAAGAACGAGAATGGGCTGTATCATGGCCGAGGCGCAACGGATGACAAGGGGCCGGCGCTGTCGGCCCTGTTCGGCGCGCGCTACGCGATTGAACAGGGTTTTCCGATCAACATTCGGTTTCTCTGGGAACTGGAGGAGGAAATCGGCAGTCCGCATTTTGCAGCTGGGTTGAAGAATCGAACTCTTGTTCCACGACCGGACTCGGTCGTCGTGTCGGACACCATCTGGCTGGCGAAAGGAAAGCCCGCCATGCCCTATGGCCTGCGAGGCCTGCTAGGCGCCCGCCTCATCCTTCGAACCGGAACGAAGGACGCCCATTCTGGTGTGACCGGAGGCGCTGCACGTAATCCGCTCGCGGAACTGATGGAAGTGGCGCAAGCCTGCGTCGATGCCAAGAGCGGCAAGGTGAAGATTCCTGGATTTTATAAAGATGTGGTCGAACCGACTAAAGCAGAGATCAAGAGTTTTCTTGCATCAGGTTTCCAGGTCAAGAACTTCAAGCAGGCCTATGGATTTCAGACGCTGCGGACGCAGGATCCTGCCGAAATCATGCGGCGCATTTGGGCCGCACCGACGTTTGAGGTGCATGGCCTGACTGGCGGCTATCATGGGCCGGGGGTGAAGACGGTTGTGCCTGGCCATGGCGAACTCAAAGTAAGTATGAGACTGGTGCCGAATCAAACTCCGGAGAAGGCCTTTGCGTTGCTCAAACGCCATGTGGCCAAGATCAACCCGAGCGTGAAAGTGGAGCGGGAAGGGCTGCTTCAGCCGTTCAAAGGATTGTTTGATGGACCCTATGTCGAAGCGGTGAAGCGGGCTGTGAAGGCGGGATTCAGCAAAGAACCGGCGTTCATCAGGGAGGGTGGGTCAATCGGTGCCGTGGTCACTATGCAGAAGGCGTGGAAGGTGCCGATCCTGTTTCTAGGCTTGAGTCTCCCGGAGCACGGCTACCATGCGCCCAACGAATACTTTGATTGGGGCCAGGCTTCCGGCGGGATGAAGGCATTAGCACATTATTTTACGGAGGTGGCGAAGATGGGGAAGAGATAGCTCGAGCTGAGGAGGGGTGGAGGCTGATGATCTTCTGTGCTCTCGCAACGCGCGGCCATCCGAAGGATGGGGAGGGAGCGGCCAGGTGCCCTTCTTGCTCGCAGAACGCGCACGATCAGAATGTGCTCGTTCGATGCGCGCAGTAAAGGGCAGCCTTGGCCCCTCCCTTGAATTGAGGTTTGTGAAGCTGGAAGGCCCTCGCGCGGGCTAACGGCACGTCTCGGTGTGCCAGTGGGTGGGCGGGTGAGAAAGCCGCGCGCAGTGGAAGATCAATCAGCCCCCACCCCTGAAGATATAGCAAGCGAGCTTGGAGGGAACATCACAGGAACGTGGTTCCTCAGTGCGGGGAGTGAAGGCCAGCCCGGCCACTTCCTACAAGAGAAGATTGAAATGGACGTGCGCAGATGGAGATCAACGAAGTCGCCCACCCATGGCCTGCTCTCGTTCTCGATCCTTCTTACGCTCGATCAGCAATTCCACAGTCGCTGATGTTGTGTCTTTGAACATGCCGCACACACTTCGAACATATTTCTTAGTGACTGGCTGAAAGAGAATGTCACTCCCGTGCTCGATGAAATACACCTTGGTGCCTGGCTTGATGCCAAGTTTTCGACGAAGCCGAATTGGAATGACAATCCGACCCCTCGTCGTTACGTAGACAGAATCCATAATTCCTCCGTGCTGAAAAACGTTCCCAATAGTCATGAGTTTGTAAAAGTGCCCTGCGCACACGATCTCACCGTCTGCCAGTCTTCAATCCTGTGTAATACTCACACGCCTTTTGTTCCTTGAGATCGCACCCCTTTCTGTAATATTTGAGTGCCTCATTGTTGTCCTGTTTGACACCGGTCCCTCGCTCATACATCAAACCGAGGTTGGCGCAGCTTTGTGCCACCCTACCTTCACAGGCTTGCCTAAAGAGTTTTATGGCTTGAACGCTGTCTTGTTTCACACCGATCCCATCCCTATACCTATTGCCGAGGTTGAAGCAACCGATCGGTTCCACGCCGTCACAGGCTTTCTTGTATAAGCCCACGGCTTGAACGTCGTCTTGTTTGACACCAGCACCCTTCGCATGCATCCCGCCCAGATTAGAGCAACCCGCCGCGTGTTGCCCGTCACAGGCTTTCTTGTATAAGTCCGCGGCTTGAACAACGTCTTGTTTGACCCCGCGCCCCTCCTGATACATCACGCCAAGGTTGAAGCAACCTCCCGCACGCCCTCCGTAACAGGCTTTCCCGAAGAATGCCGCGGCTTGAACGGCGTCCTGTTTGACTCCGCGCCCCTTGTCATACATCACACCGAGATTGAAGCAGCCATCCGCCCACCTCCCATCACAAGCTTTCTTGGACGACTTCACTGCTTCATCGGAGTTTATCTTGACACCGGTACCCGTCAAATACATTTCTCCGAGAGGGGAGCACCCAAACACATCCCCACCGTCACAGGCTTTCCGAAACAGGGTTTCGGCTTCTAGGTAGTCTTGCTTCACTCCTTCCCCCGAGTAATACCTCATCCCGAGTATGACACACGATAGTGTAGCGCCTTGCTCACATGCGAATTTCAATTGTTGCGGGTTATCGGCTGCCTCAGAAGGGCTCCATCCGCCTGCGATCAGCACACCAAGAACTATGAGTGCGTGAAGCAACGAGCGAAGGGTCACAGAGACACCTCCTGGAAAGAAGGAAAGGTTCAGATCAAAAAGCCTTATATGCTTAAGCGTTGTCTTGTATGACCCCGACACCTTCCATAATACAAATACAATAAATGATCCGAAGGTTGTAGCAATTCCTGGAATTACACCCTCACAGGCTTTCCTGAAAGAGCCGCGGCTTGACCGAAGTCTCGGAGTTCGTGGCGAGGAAGGCAGAAACCGTCTAGGCGAGGCATAAACACTGGTTCGTACGATGCATCAGCCTGATTAAATCATCTATTGAAAATCTGTCAGGGAAAGTATCGGATCGGTCAGTGGAGCGGAGTGCCCAGAACACTGCGAAGAATCTAACCGATCTTGAAGGAAGATGTGATTTGGGAGGTAGAAGCGATCACCACAGACAGATCTGTCAGCAGGTAAGAAAGAAGGCTGATAATATAGATTCCCCTGCCTTTACAGGCAGGGACCCCCCATTGGCTTAGAGTGAGATTTGGCCAAGATTCATAAATAATTGATATTAAATGATTATTTACAATACATTGAAATACATTCTGAGCCACCGGCTCACGACTTTATCATGGAATATCGAACTGCCAGCGTCCGCGTCGTTCAGGCAGGGTGAGTGCCGTGGTCAGGTGATCGAGAAACTCCCGACGGGGGATTTCTTCTGCTCCGAAGCTCATCACATGCGGAGAGGCTTGTTGGCAGTCCATGAGGCTGAATCCCCAGGCCTGCAGTTGGCGCACGAGGGAGACCAGCGCCACTTTTGAGGCGTCGTCCATCTTCATGAACATCGACTCTGCGAAAAAGGCGCCGCCTAGCGCTACGCCATAGAGCCCTCCGACTAGCTGTCCATCCTTCCATGTCTCAACGGAATGCGCGTAGCCTTGTTCGTGTAAATTGCTGTAGGCCTCCAGCATCTCCGCCGTGATCCAGGTGCCGCCATTCGGATATTGCGGCCTTGGACCTGCGCAATGCTGCATCACGTCGCGAAAGCATCGGTCGAGCGTGACCTTAAATAGACCGGGGCGAAGGCTTCTTTTTAGACTGCGAGAAATATGGAGATTGTCGGGGAAGAGGACGGTCCTGGGATCGGGTGACCACCATAGAATCGGCTGATCATCGCTGTACCAGGGAAAGATGCCGTGGCGGTAGGCTTCGAGCAATCGTTCTGGTCGGAGGTCGCCGCCGACAGCAAGCAGGCCTTCGGGCGATGCCGAATCGACGGGCGGAAAACGCAGATCCCATGGGTTTGTGCTGAGCCTGAACATGGCTCGACAAGGTACTCGACGCGACGGGAAACGGCTACGGTTTCTAGAAGGCTGCGGGAAAAATCGGTTTATACATAAAACGCCGATGGAATCTTCCAAGACTGTCCAGCAGGCCGCAGCGAGTGATCAAAATAGGATCTTCCCAAGCTTGCTCGTTTTCTCTCTAGGGATGGGGGCTGATTGATCTTCCACTGCGCGCGGCTTTCTCACCCGCCCACCCGCTGGCAGATATTTTTCACCCGCCC
>JABFSG010000083.1 GCA_013140715.1 Nitrospiraceae bacterium | reverse complement strand
GGGTTATGGAGGTAAGGGGTAAAGGGTAAGGTGTGAGGGGGTAGCGCAGGATTCACCTCACGTCTGACGCCTGACGTTTCACGTCTCACGGCTCAATCCCTTGCCTGGATCGATCTTGAGCCACAGAAATCCGCCCACGATGGCGATGGCTGCGGCTACGCCTAATGAGACAGGCCATCCCCACTGGTTGGCCAGCCATGGAGTGAGGGTCGGTGAGATGGCTCCTCCGATATTGGCGCCGGTATTCATGAGTCCTGACAGGGTTCCCGCATGGGTTTTGGACAGGTCGGTCGTTGAGGCCCAGTAGGCGCCGACGGAAAAGTAGAGCCAGCCTGCGCCGAGCGAGAGGCTCGTGATTGCTAAAAATGGAGAATCGACGACGCCACCCAGCGCAATTGCGAGTCCGGCCAGGACCATGCCGGTCATGCCTGCTACGGTTCGTCCGGTTGTGAGCCCATAGCGGGTTGCAAGGCGATCGGTCACCCAACCGCCTAGTGGACAAAAGACCAACATGGCCAAGAAAGGGAGAGAGGCATAGATTCCTCCGCGAAGCACGTCGAATTCTCGAACGTTCACGAGATATAAGTAGAACCAGGAGAGATAGACGTAGGCGACGTAGCCGAGGCAACTGTAGCTCATCACCAGCCACCAGACTGTGGGGGTCTGCCTGAATGTTCGCCAAGGCACGCTGGCAGTAATGGCGGTTGAATCGCGCGTAAGCATGGCCTGTTCACCTGCATTCACCCAGGGATGTTCGTGCGGGCGGTTGCGTGACAGGAGCCACCAGAGGAGCGCCATCGCGATTCCGAGCAGGCTCGCGAGATAGAAGACGGTCTGCCATTTCCAGTTCACCATCACCCATGCGGCAATGGGCGGGGTGACGGCGGAACCTAATCCGATGCCTCCGATCGCGATTCCGATGCCGAAGCCTCTCGCGTCAGCCGGGAACCAGTTGGTGACGGCGCGATTGAAGGCCGGCAATGCGACTGCTTCTCCCACCCCTAGACTGAACCGCGCCAGCATCAGGGCGCCGACAATTCCGAAGACGCTGGTAAGGGGCGACACGGCTGCAATAGCCGTGAAGGCTGTACAGATCGACCACCAGAGGAGCGCGAGGGTGAGCACCGTTCGGACTCCCCAGCGATCGGCCAGCCAGCCACCGGGAATCTGAAACAGGGCATAGCCGACGACGAAGGCTGAGAAGACCCAGCCCATTTGTTGATCGGTCATTCCAAAGGCCGGCATCATCTGACGCGCGGTCACGGAAATATTCACGCGATCGATATAGGTGACGACGCTGATGAGAAAGAGTAGGGCGAGGATGAGCCAGCGGATTCGTGAGGGGCGAGTCGTGAGTGTGTTCACAAGGTTGAGTCGTGCGGTCTGTTCATCAGGATGCCGGTGCCAGATTATACAGAGTCCTAGCTCAGGCCACTACTGGAGTATCAGTGGGGGAAGGCCTGACTAATTTTCTGTAATCGCCAAGGCCGCACGATCCGAAAGGATGGAGGGGAGTGGCCAGGTGCCCTTCTTGCTCGCAGAACGCGCAAGATAAGAATGTACTCGTTCGATGCGCGCAGTAAAGGGCATCCTTGGCTACTCCCATCCCAAGGGAGGTGGATAGCATTGGAAGATTCTCGTTGGGCCTGAGCTGTGGCAGACCGAATTAGGTTATCTCATGGAGGAGATACGAACGAGTTTCGAAGGAGCATCACACACGGTCGCCGCTTGTCACATTGGTAGAAAAAGGAGACAATGCGGCAATGCCTTCTGCTCGGATCCGATCGCCTCATGCTCCTCGATGCATTGTAATTGCTGGACCAAACGGCGCTGGTAAGACCACATTCGCTCGGGAGTTTCTTCCTCGTGAAGGTGGCGTCATTCATTTCGTGAATGCCGACCTTATTGCGAGCGGACTCTCACCTCTTCGACCTGAACTGGCAGCGAGACGTGGAGGCAGACTTGTCCTAACCGAATTGAGTCGATTGGCGAAGGCACGCCAGGATTTTGCGTTTGAAAGTACCCTGAGTGGGCGGACTTATCTTCCGTTGCTGAGGTGGTGGAAGGCCAGGGGATATCGTATCGAACTGGTATTCCTATCGCTGCCTACGGTGGAATTGGCATTTCAGCGGATCTCGGCGCGTGTGCGCCAGGGAGGGCATGATGTCCCACGCGCCGATGTGGTGCGTCGATTCGATCGAAGCTGGAAAAATTTTCAGCTGCTTTACCGGGACTTGGCAGATACTTGGGCGATCTATGATAATGCCGGGGAGGCTCCGCGACTACTGGAGGAAGGCCCATGAAGAGAGCGAATGGCAAAACGAAAAGCAAATCGTTCGCCCAGGGAGTGGGAAAGGCGTTACGGCGAGCAGCGAAGGTTGCCAGAAAGACGGCTCGGGCGTACCACACCCCTATTTATGTGTGGGAAAACGGAAAGGTCGTTGCGAAGAAACCGTGATAGGTGTTCTGTACAGCACGCGATAAGCAATTAGTTCCTCAGCCTGTTTCCCGCGCATCCCACTCGAATCTCTCCATGCCAGAACAGCCGTTGGTTTTAGCGGGTGAGATCGTGCGTGGGGTGGGAGGCCAATTCAAGGGCGTAGCCTGATTGCCCTCATGCTCACGGAACAGAAAAGGGGATGGAGGCTGATGATCTTCCTGTGCTCGCGCAACGCGCGGTCGCGGACTCCCCTCGTTGGATGCGCGCAGTGGAAGATCAATCAGCCCCCATCCCTAAAAGACATTGAGCATGCTTGGAGGGATCATTTAGACGGATCAAGGGAGCACTGCCTGACTGGTCTCCTATGCTTGCTGAGGCCTCACGATCCGAACGGATGGAGAGGGAGTGGTCAGGTGCCCTTCTTGCTCGCAGAACGCACACGATCAGAATGTGCTCGTTCGATGCGCGCAGTAAAGGGCAGCCTTGGCCATTCCCTGCCAAAGAGGGTGGAGAGAAATGGCAAGGCCTCGCTGAGGGACGCAGATGGATCGACGTGTGTGTCCTCCATCCAATAGGCACAAGTTTATTGCGAGATCTGGGCGATGACACCATTCCCGGACTTCAAGGGGTTGTTCCATTCTCCAGAGTCGTAGCCATTCCTGTGGGCTCATGAAATCAATGAAGGGCCAGGCGAACTATGGTTCATGGCACCTTTATTGAGCTCAATGACCGTGAATCAAGGCTTCCTGCGATTTCTCTCCCGCAGGCGTACGCGCTCTTTTTGATAGTTTGATCAGTCAGTGACTAGAGGTGTGACTTCTGGTAAGCTCCTGATGGAAGAGCGAACTATGCAGTTCAGGCAGATCATTTTGAATAGCTAGCATGAACGAAATCTTTCGTGTGCCTCTTTTCTCAGCGGATGATAATGACCACTAGCTCAAGGGAAGGTATGCAGCCTATTATCTGGAGTCCGCAACAGCTGCGGCTTACAGTTTTTCCAGATAAGCTCTTTGACCTTCCGGAGCCCGGCTGGTGGGTGAAGTTATTAGGTGAGCCTCCAGAAGAAAGGAAAGTAAAGTCGAAGGAGCTTTCCCAGGTGGAGCAAGGGGGATTTCGAAAGGGAAAGTTGATGCTAAACATTACTGCTGCGCGTATAGACTGGACCTATACTGCGCCAATTTCAGATGAGATGGAAATAGACATGTCGATGGGCATGCCAACTCTGGGGAGTTTTGAGTCTGCGCTGGATGATTTCAGGAGCATCGTAGGTCGCTGGCTTACTGAAATGTGTCCGGCAATTGCCAGAATGGCGTTTGGTGCGATCTTGCTTTATCCTGCAGAAAATCACGAGAAGGGTTACGAATTGCTGGGAAAATATCTCCCGGAAATGCGAGTCGATCCTCAAGGCTCGTCTGATCTCCTCTACCAAATCAATAGGCCACGAGTAAGTAAAACGGGGATTTCAGAACTTCGGATTAATCGTCTCTCAAAATGGGGTGTGCTTAAGGCTCAGGTTCATCTCTTTTCTGCTGGAAAGGGTGTGATCAAGGATTTAGGTGCATTTGCTACAAGGTTAGAGTTGGATATCAATACTAACCAAGATTTTGGAGGAGAGTTACCTCAAGAAAAACTAAATCTACTATTCGAAGAGTTGATTGATCTTGGGAGGGAGATTGGCGTTAAAGGAGATATAGCGTGAAGATTGTTGCCAACGAAGGAGCGGCAACCTCGCTTTCTTCCGAGTATCTCAATTATAGAGGCGCAATTTCTGTTGATCAGGAAATCCAATCGCCAATGCAATCTTGTACATTCATTAGCCCAGCAGGAGAAACGGAATGGATTGTAGTTTCTCCGGGGAAAAAGTTTGTCATTGTAATAGCAGCGTCTTCGACAACTCAGGCAGGCGTGCCACCTCTTGGGACCTCTCTCGACACAGGTACTAAGTCAGTGGGTGGACATGATGGAGGCAGGAATCTTTATGAGACGATGATTACGTTGTTTGCAACGGCGAGGCAGGAAGACTTCGAAGATGGCGTTCACACCGAATTTTCTAGAGAGCTAGTTCACGTTGTTGAAATGCTGGGTACTACAGCCATTGAAGTAGTAGCGTCTATTATTCTCAAGGACAAAGCAAATCCTGCTGTTTTGGCAGAAGCCTTAAAGTGGATTAGCCACGTAGATCAACCTAGGTCGTATGCTTTTAGGCTGTGGCTTTTGGAGAAATCGCTTCAGAGTGCTTCTCCAAGAATTCGTGATGCTGCATCGCTTGGAATCGCGGCTGCAGATGATCCGCACTCCATTCCTGCAGTTAAATCTGCCATCGAGCGAGAAACTTGCCAGGAGCTTCGGGATGATCTCGCGCAAGTCTTGCGTCAACTCGATCCTCAATGCCATATGTACTCAGAAAAATAAGTCGGGCGAAGTGGTTTCAATTGACAGCTGAGTCAATTGGCACGCAACTCCTTCCCGTGGAAAACCAAATGCAAGCTGACGTTTTCAGTGACCTGAAGACTGATAGCAATCGGCTGTCAGTATGGCGTATTGAAGATGATCTAACCAATTTGGATCATGTTTTGACTGCACTGGCTGCAAACTGTGACAGATTGAGCAATGTTGATTACGTGCTTCTTGGCAGCGACGTGGTAACAGATTTGAGCATACTGATGGAACAGACCCAAGGTGGGGCATTGGATCAAAGTGTTAATCAGTGGCATATAGATCTTGATATCGGAACGGCGGGGAAACTGATGGATCTCGCAAATGAGATTTACGCTAGACCGGATACGAGGCACCGAAAGATGGAAAAGGATCTCAAGGGTTTATTGGTCAGTGCAGTTGCAGAGGGTCGCATTGATAGTGCCAAATTGAAGGATAATCTGAGGAAGCAAGTCGAGAAGTTATTAGGGCCAGCTGGGAACTGATTCGAGGAGAGTTGGCGAGGTCGTTGATTGATTTTATAGCTCGGCATATCAGGAATAGAGGAGGCGCAGGATGAGAAAGAGGTGTCAAGAGTCACGTTAGTCTGAGTAACCACCTCGGACCAACCAGCCCCCCCACCGCATCCGGCCTTTGTCACTAGTGAAGCGACTGTGCTCCGAAGCGAGCTCTGGCACTCAGGATCGTGGTTCGTCTCTCGCTACTGAAGCGGTTATCCACCAACTATCAGTTCCTCTCCCCATTACCACATTCTTGACGCATTTGTTTCCTGAGCGTAGGGTCTCGCGGTCGCTGGATCGCAGTATGAGGTCTTGAATGGCGTCTGCATTTGCGCATGCGTTTGTCGCTGTGGCGATGGGGAAGGCTTTTCGGAATGAGGTACTGCGTTGGCGCGAGTTGTGTTTGGGGGCGTTTTGTTCGGCCCTGCCGGATCTGGATGTGATCGGGTTTCTCTTTGGCATTGAGTACGGCGATCTGTGGGGCCATCGTGGGATGACGCACTCGTTACTGTTTGCGGTTCTGTTGGCCGGGATTCTTGTGGCTCTGTGGTATCGAGATAAGCCGGCGGTCGCGATGGCGGGATTATTGTTCTATTTCTTTCTCTGCACTGCTTCGCATGGCCTGCTGGATGCTTTGACGGATGGAGGGTTGGGTGTGGCCTTTTTCTCGCCATTCGACACAACGAGATATTTCTTCCCGGTGCGTCCGGTTCTTGTGTCCCCCATCGGGGTGAGTGAATTCTTCAGCGAGTATGGTGTCCATGTTCTGGCCAATGAAGCCCTGTGGATTTGGTTGCCATCTCTCCTGCTGTTCGCGCTGCTTCGCATAATCCAGCGGCTCTGGTCGGTCAAGGCGTAGCCCCCTTTCTGAGCGCCCATCCCATTCAGTCCCTGCAGCCAAAAATCCGAAACGCTTCACGAGATACGCTTCACGTTTCACGCCCTACGTCTCACGATCCCTTCACCGGCGCTCGTCGTGGTTCGATGACTCGAAACCGGACTTCGTCGACAAGGGTATCTGCGGAGGTCTGTTCTCCCGTGAATAGGCCGCAGTGATAGAGGCCAGGCGTCCATCCGGTTTTTGGAGGGGTGAGCATGAAATAGCCGGACTGGTCGTTCATGGTGGTCATGACCCGGTCCTGCGCAACGGTGCGTGGTTCTCCCATCGTCTCCGACAGTTCCAGAGCGCAACGGCCTGTGAGGGGCACGGCGTCGAATGAGGCCGATACCAGTCGAAACACCAGGTAGATCTCTTGTTGTGTGGTGGGAAAACTGTCTCCGGGGTTCAGGGGAATGAATTCATGGGCGCCGGTGGGAAAATCGTCCCGCATGACCCTGGTTGCCGGGATGACAAAATGAAACCAGCTGAAATCGGAATCTCTGCCCATGAGCGAGGCCCGCTGGTCCAACAGTTTTTGCGGTTTGAACCGCTCGGTGGCTCTGGCATAGAGTTCTTCTTCCGGAGAGATTGCGCTCGGAGCAGGGTCTTCGGCGGGCGGGCGGGCGGTCGCTCCATCGGCTGCTTGCTGTGCCAATTCCGGGACATGCGGCCGTACCTTCTCGATCCATCGCGCGATTTTATGTTTATCTAACACGCGGCTGTCCGGTGGAAGCTGAGTATTTTTATTTTCCTTTTCAAACTCCAAGGCTGCGTCATAGAGGGTTTGAAAATGGACGAACGCGTTTTCCCACTGCTCCAATTCTACGAAACATTGGCCCATCCGAAAGACTGTATCCGCATAATCGTCGTCGTTGGGATCGAGGTTGGAAACCTTTCCAAATACGTTGAGTGCGTCTTTGCATCGGCCTAACTGCATAAGGGTCAGCCCCAATTGATAATTGGCCAGGGCATCGTTGGGGTTGAGGACGAGCAGCCGTCGATAGATCGGTTCGGCTTCTTGAAAGTGGCCTGTGGAAAAGAGCCTCCAGGCCTCTGCGCGGATAGATGCCCATTCCTTGCGCTGTGCGTCCGTCATGTCTTTGGACAATACCGGGTCGAAGCGTCTGCCTCGTTCGATCGAAGTCCCATTGATCAGTGAGAGTAAGTTCTTTGCCGGGAGCTCCAGGGGAGAGCCTGGTGGCACTTTGCTCAAGACATGTTGCACGTCCTCTTCCGCGCCGGAATAATCCAGGACGTCAAAGCGGGCTCGGGCCAAGGACAATCGCCAGCCGAGCAATTCAGGCACGAGTGCCACGGCTTTTTTATAGGAGACGAGTGATTCTTCCAGTCGATCGAGTTTTCGGAGTTCTTGCGCCAGCCGCAGATGGATCAAGGGATTCTGATCGTCGATGAGCGTTATGCGTCGCAATTCTGCAATGGCGTCGTCTCCCTGTCCCCACCGGACCAACACACTCCACTTGGCCCATCGGACGTCCAAGGCGGCCGGCATCTTGGCGAGGATCGTCTCGTAGGCTTGAACCGCTTCCCCCGGGTCTCGAAAGGTGGCCAGAATATCGCCGCGCAGCTTTTGCAGTATGACCGCCTGCGGATGGTCTTGAAGGCCTTGGTTGAGGAGATCGAGGGCCGGGTTTATTGCGCCACTCTCCCAGGCTGCCTTGGCCTGTTCGGCAACCTGCTTCTCTGATTGGACCGGAGAATTTTCCGCGATTGCAACGTGACTCATGGTCAAGGCCGCAATAAGGGGCAGGCCAAGGAGTATGGCGATGGAGTGGGGTTTTGGCCGGACGATTCTGTCTGGCATGTGGGATGACTGCGGTCTGTTCATCTGCATGGGGCTATTCTTTGAATGGGTCCACTATACCAAGAAGCCATGCGATGGTGAACAGAACCACTTCTTACGTATCGCTGATCGTTTTTGCACCGTGAAACTCTAGGGAGGAGAGACGAGCGACGCTTCACAAACGACGAGTGAAGAGGACTGTCCCCGGCGCGTTGTGCGCGCCGGGGACAGTCCTTATGCCTAGATGCAACTATTCGTGGGAGGTGCCGGAGGGCTGACCTGTTGTCTCATGCCGCTGTCGAGAATGTTCTTGGCAATCGACCGGCCAAGTGGGACGCCGCCAACTTTATCGGTTGCTTTGAGCATTTTGGCCACGCTCTCACCACTCGTCCCATCGAAACGCCAGTGCACTCCCAGATAGATACGACTGACCGAATTGTCATACATCGCTTCCGCCATGCTGTCGTATTTGCGGAGATGTCTCGTGCGAACTGAACCATCGCCGTCTGTGGTGCTGCCATTGAGTTCGTCGGAGACGAGCGTAAAACCGATGTTGTCCTCGGTCTTCTGGTCTGTGTGGCCGTAGAACAATCGCACCATTTCAAATGTCGCCGCTCCAAAGGTGGCATGTCCACTCGGATAGGCAGGGAAGGGAGGAGTGAACGAGGCCTTCAGCTCATTGCTGCGCGGTGCGCCAAGCGGTTTCCAGAAAGGATCGCAGGGAGATGTGATTTTCTTGTCCGCTGTCGCGGCCGGCCCGGTCGAGGGATCGTCTTCGCGGATTCCGATGACCGGGCGCCAGAGATCCAAACAATATTTCCAGTGCCAGGCATGAATTCCCGCGTCGCCCATAGCGCAATTGATCAGCGCAAAGAGCCGCGCATTCTGTTCCGTGGTATTGCCTTTGGTCTTGGCCACTTCCCGGACAATTTGATTGTAGAGGCGCGGAGGGGTGCCGATCTTATTCGCGCCATCGTAGGCCCAATAGTGACCGATGGCTGTTTGCTCAGGGGTGCGCGCGGTGTTGTTCAGTTCCGGAGCGCCCCCCAGTTTGTAGACTTCCTTGAAATCGTCCTTGTATTTGGCGCTGCTCTCCTGGGGTGGAGGGTCGAGCGGTTGCCAGGTCGTGACTGCCAGGCTTGGAGTACTGCCGTAGCCGACTCCGAGATAGCCCTGCGTCGTATTGCAGGGGTCTACACGATGGCGAAGATGACCGGGAGATGAAACATAGTCCTCGTCTTTCGGCGCGACCTTCTCATCGTTTTTTCTGCTGTCGAGCAGCGAGAACGCTACACGCCGACCGAAGCTGAAGGCCTTGTCGTCCGTGCCGTTCTTGCCGCAAATCTCCGCGAGTTTCTCTTCGATCCTTGTCCTCATGCCGGAGTAGAGGGTGCAGAGTGCTGTCGCGGCAGCGCCACTGACGGCAGCACTGCGCTTCACGGGGGAGTCTCCTCCAGACCAGGAAGGTGGGGAGAGCAGATAGAGATTTTTTGGCGAGGGGCCTGGGCCTGGGATGGAGGCGACGCCGGCCACTCCGAAGAAGGCATCGTGCATCGCCAGATGAACGATGGCGAGTGCGCGGGAACTTCTTGTCGGTCCGCGCTGATGTTCAGCTTCCATGGCGCCAGTGTGGTCCAGCCTGTTGGCTTCCAGAGCAACTTCGTTCCAGAACAGAATGGGATCTTCCATGCGAACACTCCTTTCTATGATGTCGATAGGATGAGGAAGGGGATTGCGACTCGTTGTGTGCGAACTAGTTAATGACCCTACTTCAATTGTTCGGTCCAGCAAGGGCAAGTGAGCTGCATCGACTGTGCCACATCTTTATGTGTTGCAGCCGATGACGAAGGAGGCACTGGTAGTAGCGAGTAGAGTACAAAAGCTGTGAAAAATCAAATAGGAGAGAAGTTGGTGCAATGCAAAATAGGCTGAGGGTAAAATCTCGCAGGAATAGGTATGCTCTATCAGATGTAGGGAAGATCAGTCGTGCGGCTTGTCCCGCTTGTCTCGATGGCCTTGCTCCGCTATCCTGCGCGCTGTCCAGGACTTAGCGGTATTGGCTATCGGCGATGTCTTCCATGTTCAACGTCATTCTCTATCAGCCGGAAATTCCTCCGAACACCGGTAATATCATACGGCTCTGCGCCAATACAGGCGCCAGGCTGCATCTCGTCAAGCCTTTGGGGTTTTCACTAGAGGACAAGCAATTGCTGCGGGCGGGGCTGGACTATCACGAATTCGCCACGATCAGGGTTCATGAAAGTTGGTCCGATTGCGTCGCATGCTTCAAGGATCATCGCCTGTTTGCTGTCTCGACCAAAGGCACCCAACAGTACGACTTGGTCGACTATGCAGACGGCGATGCCTTTGTATTCGGTCCGGAAAGTCGCGGGTTGCCTCCTGAGATTCTGGGAAGCGTCGCCAAGCAACATTGTATCCGCGTTCCCATGGTTCCGGGAAACCGCAGTCTCAATCTCTCTAACGCAGTGGCAGTCGTCATCTACGAAGCCTGGCGGCAGGTCGGGTTTGGGAT
>JABFSG010000080.1 GCA_013140715.1 Nitrospiraceae bacterium | reverse complement strand
ATGCCCAAAGAATATCGGGACATGGTTGAACATGGCCCGTTCGGAAAGAAAATTACGGTTTCCCAAATGGGAAGCTTCAAGGAAATTCTCGAAGAGCATCCCATGTGTGCCGGTTGCGCGATGACGCTGTTCATCCGACTGGCGATCATTGCGTTCCCCAACCCGGAAGACACGATCACCGTTGGAACGGCCGGCTGTGGACGGCTGGCGATTTCTCAGGCCGCGATTCCGTTCGTGTACGGGAACTACGGAGATCAGAATGGCGTTGCGAGCGGATTATCCCGCGGGCTGCGGCTGCGGTTCGGCGACAAGCCGAAAGATGTAGTCGTCATGGCGGGAGACGGCGGTACGGCGGATATCGGCTTCCAGCAAGTGCTTCATTCCTGGTTCCGAAAGGAACGATTCACCACGATCATGTTGGACAATGAAGTGTACGGCAACACCGGTGGGCAAGAGAGTGGGATGACCAACCGTGGCGCAGTTTTGAAGATGGCCCCGTTGGGCAAGAAATTCGAGAAGATGGATATGTTGCAGATGGCGAAGGTAGCCGGCTGTGCCTATGTGGCAACGGTAGTTCCGAACAATCCCCGCCGCGTCGAGAGCGTCATTAAGAAGGCTGTGCTGATTGCCCGCGAAGTGGGTTCGACCTACATTCAAGCCTATACCTCCTGCAATATCGAGTACGCGATCCCAACCGATAAGGTGATGGAAGACGCGAAGACCGTTGAGAACGATCGGTATCAGTTCACGGAATATGTGAGCGATGAGGCCAAGCAGTATTTGACCGAGCGGTATGGCTACAAAGACTATCTTCCGAAGCCGGCTGCTCCTGCCGCTGCAATTCCAAACAAGGCATAGGCGATTCTGAGGGAGGCTGGATATGGCAAAGCGCTTCAACATTCGGATGGCAGGGGTCGGTGGTCAGGGTGTCGTGACCGGGTCCCACATTCTCAGCACCGCAGTGATTCATGCCGGCGGTGAAAGCACAATCGTCCCATTTTACGGGTCGGAAAAGCGGATGGCGCCGGTCGAGAGTTACGTCCGGGTGTCTGATGAACCGATCTATGAAATTGGAGAAATCACCTTTCCGCACATCATTATTATTTTCCATCCACAAGTGATTACCCACGGCAAGTCCTATACGATGCCGTTCTACTTTGGACTGAAGGAGAATGGCATCGCACTGATCAATAACGATGGACCCATGAGCCTTCATCGGGATCAGGCGCGCGAGCTGGAAGAGCGTCATGCGAAGCTCTACTACTTCCCAGCCACCAAACTGTCCCTCGAAGTCGCCGGAATGGATCTCGCAACGAACATGGCATTGATGGGCTGTATCGGAGCCATCACAGGCCTCACGACTGTTGCGGCCCTAGAAGAGTCGGTGAAGGAGCGATTCCTTGGCAAAGGATTCGTCGTATCCGGAGGAACCGCGGCGTTGGACAGTGTGGTCGAGCGGAAATTCAAAAAGAAACAAGAGCTGATCGATAAAAATGTGGCGGTGATTCAGGCGGGCTGGAACTACGCGGTCGATCACGGCTGGGCTGCGGAATCGGTCAAACGGTCTGAAGTCCGTGCGACTGTAAGTGCCTAATCAGGATGTAGGACGAAGGAGTCACAATGTATTTGGTCGCCAATATCAGCGTTGAGATCTGCGCCTCGAAGAGCTGCAAGCTCTGCACACAATACTGTCCTGAAGCGAACACCATTCAGTATAGCGAAGATATGGGCACGGACGCGGGGTTCAAGTACGGCACTGCATACGTGGCGGTGGACCGGTGTAAGGGCTGTGCTCTCTGTGTATGGGTCTGTGACACGATGGCGAAAAACAATGCCATCAAGATGACCATGATCGATCAATTGCCGCTGGCTGCCGTGACCGACAACATTCGATATGAAGAGAAGACGACGGTTGCGGTCTTGTCCAATCCAATGATTGTGATTGGGAATTAAGGGGGGACGCGAGTGGCAACGACGCAAGATACGAGAGAACGCATCATCGTCCCTGGTCCGGCTGGATTCCATCCGCCGTCGGCGGCTCAGTTGGGGGTCGCCCTGCCTGACCCAGGCGAGGGGCTGTATTATGGGTTGTTGGAACCCAACGAAGACAAGGTCATCGAAGAGATGGCCCGTAAAATGCTGACCAGTCCCAACGCCACAATTTTTCCAGGGCCGTTAGTCCTCTGGGCGTGGAATGAGCATGCCATTGAAAAGGCCAAAGCAGTGCTGGAGATCGCCGCCCAGATTCCGAATGTCTTGATTATTCCCATGCCGGACTACCGTCCGAAATATCCGAAGATCGATCCGGAAGAAGTCATCAATCCAAACCATCCGAACCTCACGATTTGGGGTAACAAGATCGAAGCCTGTATCTTCGTCGGCGTGCATTGTCATTACGCGAATTTGACCTTGAAGATGATTCGCGCGGGGACGAATTGTCTGACGATGGCGATCTGTGCGGAGCAGGGGCATGAAGATGCGATGCTGACGATTCGAGATTCGGATGTGCTCAAATTGAAAAAGACGGCGCAGGTTTTCAAGCGGGTGCGAGAAGAAATGGGTATTAAATTGCCGGAGAACGGCGAAAACGTGCGGTTTACCGGCACGCAATCGAGAGTTCACGGCGGCAAAACCCACACGAGTCCCCTCACCTTTGCGCCAGTTACCGTCGGCGAAGCCAGCGCAGCTGCCTTCGGCCATTCCGCCGAACAGATGAAACGTGAAGGCTGAGCAAGATCGAATAGCCCGGGCAATATAGCCAAGAGGTGTCATGATGAGTGAAGCACTCGAAGCAGAACAAAAAACAAATCCGCAGGGCGATCCCATTACGAGTGTCGCCGCGCCTAAGCCGGAAGTGAGCGCAGCCAGGAAGGACCCCCATGCCGAGGCAAAACGGCAGAAGGTGGTTACGCCGGAATACCTGTTCCTCGAAGCTCCGCGCACCAAGGAGTTCATTACTGGAAGTGAAGCGGCAAAAGAGGCGGTTCGGCGGTCGAGCGTGGACCTGGCCATTGCCTATCCCATCACTCCGCAGAGCGAAACGATGCAGCTCATCGGTGTGCTCTACGGCGAGGGGTATGTGAAAGAGTACTACCGAGGCGAAGAAGAAGTTGGAGTCATGGCGGCGATTGCCGGCGGATCACGGGCGGGCGTTCGGTGTTTTACGGCAACGGCCGGCCCTGGAACCCTGCGTGGCATGGAAGGAATTGCGTCATGGCCTGGCCACCGGTTGCCTGCCGTGGCGATGTTTACCTGCCGCGTGGTGAATGCTCCGTTGGCTATTCAGCCGGATAATATTGAAATCGCCTACTTATTGAACTGCGGCATGATCGTGTTTCACGCTGAAAATCAGCAGGACATGTTCGATTTCATTATGGCTGGGTTTACGATCAGTGAAAAGAACGATGTGACCCTCCCGGTCGGTGTCTGTTGCGACGGGTTTTTTGTGACCCATGCCCGCGGGTATGTCCGGATGCAGGATCGTAGCATGAGGCTTCCTCCTCGTGAAGCCTGGCGCGGAGCGGTTCCGGTGCTCGATGCGGAGAATCCTCCCGCCCGTCTATCACGCGACGCTCCGGTGCAGAAGTCGAACTTCATGGCCTATAATATTCACGCTGTCTGGCAGCAAGAAGTCTGGGCAGCCGTCGAGCGGTCTCGCAAATACATCAATCGGTACATGGGCGGCTTGCTCACAGCCGAGAATGTAGACAGTGCAGAGGCAGTGATCATCGCCTCAGGCAGTGCTGCGGCCCAGTCACGGGAAGCTGTTCGTATCTGCGCAGAGAAGGGCATCAAGATCGGTTTAATCAAGATTCGATCGCTTCGCCCGTTCCCCACGCAGGAGTTGCGTCAGCTCCTTGGCAAGACCAAGCTCATCGTCGTTCCGGAATTCAATTATGTCGGATGGCTGGCGAAAGAAGTGGCCACGGCGATCTACGGGTACTCGCATGCCAAGATTATCGGTGGGCCGAGGGTCTACGGTGGCCAGTCGATGCCGGTTGAGTTGATTGTGGACGAGGTCGAGTCCGGTCTGACCGGTAAGAAGTCGACCAACGTGGCGATGTCCTCCATCATGGGTGGAGCAGTCAGTCAGGATGACGTAGCGCATTTTATGCGCAGCATCTAAGCGGCAGGTTTCGATGAAAAACAAGAGCCCGATCCCATATGGGATCGGGCTCTTTGTTTTTTGGTTAGTTGGTTTGTTTGGGCTATTTTGTTGAACAAAACAAACTAAATAAACCAGATGAATCAATCAACCGTTTTGCTAGCCCTGAATCTCATCCTGCACCAGGTCTTCACTCTCCGGCATGCCGTAGGCCACGTACTTGGCATAGGAGAGATAGATCATCGCGCTGTCCCTCATCGCTTTGGACCCTTGCGACAACCGGAAAACTTGATCGGTATCAGAGGATGGGGCGGCACCCATTGTGTCCACATGGCTCTGAAGAAGTTGGGTGAATCGTTCCATTGAACGTTCCACATCTTTGTAGGCCAAGAGAATTGCGTCTGTCATGGTTGTCCTCCTAATCGCTGTCAGCTTACACTATGCCCATGCAACCCTTCAACGAGCAGAAACTCTCCAGTCTGTCACCCCCGGTCCTAAATGTTTTGGCGAAGGTGTCGCCCGAACGAGATTTTCATCGTGGCGGTTTAGCCCAGGCGGTTGTAACCCTTTCACGTCTGTTTACGACAGAGCGGGCCACATTGTCTCAGCATTATCTGGATGACCCAGCCCATGCTTCCGCCTATCTCTCGTATTTTCTTCCCGTGAATCTTTCCAAAGTTCAAGTCCTGTTAGCCGAGTTGGCAGAAAACAACGGTCTAGAAACGTCGGATCGCCCAATGGCCGTTCTTGATCTGGGCTGTGGTCCAGGGACTGGGTCCTTAGCCCTGCTGGATTGGTTCTGGCATCGAAAGCCTGAACAGGCGAGAGCCCTGTCAGTCTTGGCTTCCGATGTTTCGTCCGCTCCATTGCAGGACGCGACGAAACTGTGGGAGGCCTATTGCAGGGAGGTGGGAATCGCCAGCACAGGTCTTCGGTCAGTCCAAGGCAACTTGGAACATCCGCTCAAAGGCGAGCTCGGTAAACAGATTGTTCGGGGTGGGCCCTATGATCTCATGATCATGGCGAACTGTCTCAATGAATTATGCCCATCATCGGTCGATCCCCCTATGGAACGTGCTGCAGTTATCGAGCAGCTTCTTCCGTTTCTTGCCCTGCACGGAACCATTATGATTATTGAGCCGGCGCTCCGACAGACGGCCAGAGGGCTGCATCAGGTGCGCAATTATCTTCTCAAGAAGGGGCTGTGCACTGTGTACAGCCCCTGTCTCCATGAGGGGGGCTGTCCTGCTTTAGACAATCCGGACGATTGGTGTCATGAGGAGCGACCCTGGCAGACACCACCGACGATTGCTGCGCTCGATCGGGAAGTGGGGTTCATTAAAGATGCGTTGAAGTTTTCTTATCTGCTATTGCGCACAGACGGTCGTACGATTGCGACGCGGAGCCCACAGACCTTCAGGGTGGTGAGCGAGTTGCGGGAACTGAAGGGTGAGAAGCGGGCTTGGTTGTGTAATGAAACAGGGCGGCCTGAAGTCGGGCGGTTGGATAGAAAGGCCTCTCCTTACAATGAGGCTCTCGATAGCTGGCATCGCGGCGACATCGTGCAGATCGAGCGGATTGTGCGAAAGGAGAAAGAAGGGAAGGTCTCACCGGTTGGAAGAATTGAGCGTGATGTGGCAGTCGAGATCATCCGCCACGCCTAAAACACACCAATCAGGACGAAGGAAGCGTGCGCCTCAGAAGGATGCGAAGGAGTAGGCAGACCGTTCTTCTTGCTCGCAGAGCCCCCACGATAAAGCGGTGGTCGCTCGATGCGCGCAGTGAAGAACAATCTGCCTACTCCTTCTGGGGAAGTTCAGGAATTAGAAGACACTCGTTGGGCGCGCGCACAGACAGGATCAGCTCGCCATCCCTAGTTAAAGAGTGTGGACGGGGACAGACCGCTGATAGGCCTGTCCCCGCTCGGAATGGAACGTTGAAAACTTTCTTGCTACTGGAGAGGGTTGACAAGGTATTGAACTGACGCAAGAATCGCCCGCAGTTAGCAGTCCGTGTTGGGGTACTATGTTGGTCAGTACTTGGTAGTTAGGCCGACAAAACGTCATGGACATCATCGCAGTGGACAATTTGTCTGGACGGCAGTTTGAGGGCTTCCTTGCGAAGTTGCTCGCGGATATTGGATTCGCCAATGTGCAACGAACGGCTCTCTCTGGCGACTTTGGCGGAGATATCCTTGCTGAAAAAGATGGAAAAACGTGTGTTATCCAGGCGAAACGAGTTGGGAGAACAGTCGGAGTCCGTGCTGTGCAGGAGGCGCATGCGGCGAAAGAGTATTATCGCGTGAACACCAGCATGGTTGTAGCCAATCGTGCCTTCTCGATCAGAGCCAAAGAATTGGCGCATCGCTGCGGCTGCGTACTTGTAGATCGGGCGACGCTGGAGCATTGGTTGGGAGGCAAGTTTGCATCGAGCGCGGACCTTTTTCGATATATGTCCGAGAAAGCTGTCACCCGTCACCGGATATCTAATGACGATCTTGTCCTTTCTTACCGAGTTTTGAGATCAGAGCTGGGCAGGCATGTCAGAGCCCGTGATATGGATACGCTCGGCAAACACTCGTCATCAGCCTATAGGAAGAGGTGGGGCTCTTGGAATAGATTTCTTCTGGAAGTTGGCGCTCCTCCTATATTGCGGAGAGACCTTACGGACGACAATCTTGTGGCGGAGTATAAGCGGATTCAAGCCTCAATGGGAAAAGCCCCAACTAGGTCTGAATTTGCTGGTCTGTCTGCATATGCACCTAGCAGGTACGAGAGAAAGTGGGGTTCTTGGAATAAATTTCTCGATAGTATTGGTGAGGCGCCGACCAAGAGACATCTCATACCGAAGGAGAAGTTGGTTGCCGAGTTCAAACGTGTTCGCACTATACTAGGCAGGCCTCCCACCATGACGGAAATGGCTCAGTATGGGACCATCGCACCAACCACCTACCGACGGCTATGGGATAGCTGGAGTCAATTCTTAGAGGAAA
Source organism: Nitrospiraceae bacterium (assembly GCA_013140715.1). GTDB lineage: Bacteria > Nitrospirota > Nitrospiria > Nitrospirales > Nitrospiraceae > Palsa-1315. The sequence goes on along the minus strand of JABFSG010000080.1, from coordinate 3,531 downwards.
TGGGAGAAGTGCATCAGCGCAAAAATATTCCAGAACCTGAACTCGTAAATGCGTACCTGAAACTGAAGAAGCAGTTGAGGAAGGAATCTTTAACTCAACACGACATGAATGAGTACGGGGCATTCAGTTCGAGTGTGTACGAGCGAAGGTGGGGTTCCTGGAGAAAGTTTTTGTTATCCATTGGCGACAAAAGCACCAGGGGGGTTGTCACGGACAATGATCTCAAGGGTGACTACCTGGATGTGAGGAATAGGCTGGCCAAGCCCAGGTGTTCGGCCGCTGACATTAGACAATACGGCAAGTACGCACTCAGTACCTATCTCAATAGATTTGGGAGCTTGCGTCGTCTCCAAGAAATGATGAAAGCGGGGATCTAATCGCAGGATGCTCAAAAAGGTCGTCCAGCGCGGCCGCAGCGAGCGAAGAGGCGAGGCGTACGCTTCGGTACGTTGAGCTTCTGAGCGAAGCGAGAACAAAGCTGGCGGACTTTTTCAGCATCCTGCTGGGAAGGAACGAGTTCCACAGCCGAGTAGATGGAAGCTTAGTGCGGTCGAGCCGAAGCGTTTGAGCAGCGCAGAAGCGGTAGCCCTGCTATAGGATCAGAAAGGCTGATGACTGAGGATGGTTAGAGGAGGCCAGGACTAATCCGCTTCCGGTTCTGAACTGCCGTGCTGGTGACTGACTTTATCTTCGTCGAACATCTCTGCCATCTCTTCGGCGATCATGTCGCGATCGTTGGGGACGGAAACCAGCGGGATTTCTTTACGAGTCTTCGGTTGGTCTGCTTTAGGCGGCTCTGGCTGTTTTTGATTCTCAGTCATGTCTGCAGTATACACCAAGGCTACAGTCAAAAGTGGAGCTATTCGAACGCTTCCAGGGAGGATTGTTGGGGGAAGGTTTTGTTGCAGCTGTTGCAGGTCAAAAAATAAATCGCTTCGCGGACGGACATGGTGGCGCGAAAATTGAGGCTCACACCTTGGTGGTTGCAGGTGGGGCAGGACATCTCCTTGAGCCGGTAGGGGATATCCGGTTGGGTGCGCAGGTAGAACTCCATGTCCGTGTAGATGGGGAAGCTATAGAAACACTTTTTGCAGACGCCGCGCCATTCACCATCCGCCTGCGTAAATCGTTGGTCGATTCCAAAGCTCGATCCCTTACAGATGGCGCAGTGAACGGTTCCAAGTCTGGTTTCAACTTCCTGAATGGTGGGGTTTGGCATCGGCGATGCTCCTAGGCGGCAATGATCGATATCGTACGGCCAGTATAGCGTTCGCATGGACGAGACCGCAACCGGATAGGTTGGAGATTTCTCCTTGACCTGGCAAGCCTGCTGCTTATACTGAGGCCCGTATGCATCTTATTACCGAGACCCTATTGGTCGGGAATATCAACGATGCGAAGGACCCTCCTGCGAAGATCGGCGCTCTGCTCCTTGTTGCAGCAGAGTACAAGTTGGAAGCTCCCGGTTGGCTGCTCTCCGGGAGGATTCCGTTTTCCGAGTATGCCGAAGCCATGCCACTCCTATTGGATCAAGCTGTCAGCTGGGTTGAGCAACATATGTCGGATCGTCGGGTTATGGTCTGTTGCCGCGCCGGCATGGGCCGGTCCGTGTCGGTCGTGATGGCCTATCTTTGTTGTGTCGAAGGGATGACCTACGCCGATGTCTTAAGTTTGGTGATGAGGCGACGGCCCGGCGCCATGCCCCTTCCAAAGCTGGAAGAAGCCATCGCCCAGGTTCGACTGCTGCGCGAGGCTCGTGCAACGGACAAGAAGAATCTCCCTTCCCGCTAAGCTGCGCTATTCATGACGGTTCGTCGTGAAATCGTTCGAAAAGACGTTCTTCGTGAAGCGTATCGCGCATGTGACGAGACGGAGGCATTCTTTCAGTCCTGTGCTTCACGCTTCACGAATGATGCTTCACGCACAAGCGCAGCAGTGTTTCAGGCAGCCTTTGCCTTTTCTATCCTCCCCATGGCCTAATCTGCCTGATCGGGGATAAGTGACGGCATATTACAAGGACTACTCTCAATGCCGGAATTGCCAGAGGCAGAGGTCGTCGCCCGGCAGCTGCGGGCGCAACTACTCGGCGCGCAGCTCGATGAATGTCTGGTAGGACGAGCCGATATCGTTCGGGAAGGCTTGTCCACGCTCTCGTGGTACCAGGGCTCGGTGCTGGAAGGTGTGGCGCGATACGGCAAGAGCGTTGCACTGGGGTTGAAAAAAAAAGAAGAGACCAGATATCTCGTGGCGGAGCTTGGCATGACAGGCCTTCTCCTCTTTCGCGCAGCGCAGACCAAGTATCCGCAGCATGTGCATGTCCGCATGTCGTTCACGGGAGGGCGTGAAACAGAGTTACGCTATTGGAATCCTCGACGATTCGGACGGATTTCTCTGTTCGATCGGGCAGGCCTCGACCGTTACCGTACTCGCCGCTTTGGGGTCGATCCCCTCACGGTGCCGTGCGATGAGTTCGTCCGTCTCATGCAAGCCCGTCGTGGACGATTGAAGCCGCTCTTGATGCATCAGCAAGTGATCGCAGGGATTGGGAATATCTACGCGAACGAGATTCTCTTTCGCACCAGGCTCCATCCGGACCGTTTAGTGAACCGGTTGCGCGCGGCCACGATTGCCACGCTCTATGACACAATGCAAACCGTGCTTCGAGAGGCGATTGCCTGTGGCGGGTCGAGCGTCAAAGATTTCTATGCGCCGGATGGGACGGAAGGCCGATACAAGCTTCGCCATCTCGTCTATGGTAAAGAAGGTCAACCCTGTCCTAACCGCTGCGGGCGTCTGATTCACCGTCTTCAAAGTGAACGCAGCTCATTTTTTTGCCCCTTCTGTCAATCCAAGCGCCTTCCGGGATAGTTTCTCCGCACGTGCGCGCGAGCATTTTTTCGAAAAGTGGCAATTGACATATAGTTTCAGGAACTTAGGCCATAGGTCTCCACCCCAGCCTCGTCGTTAGGCCTTTCGAACCATTTGTCAGTTAGTCCCTCTGACAGCTTGAGTCGCCCGACGGATTTGGTTAGAATCCTCCTCCTTTACAATTGTTTCTCATCATTCTGAAGGAGTGGCGTTATGGCGAAGGTGCTTGAAGGTCCCGGGATGGGGCTGATGAAGAAATGGGGCATTGCGGTCCCCAACTATGTCGTCGTCACTTCGGTCGACGAATTGACGAAACTCGGCCAAGCCAATGAATGGCTGAAGAAATCCAAGTTGGTGGTGAAAGCCCATGAAGCGCTCGGCTCACGGTTCAAGCTGGGCTTGGTAAAGATCGATCTCGATCTCAAGGGGGCGGAAGCGGCGGCGAAGGAAATGATCGGCCGTCAAGTGGGCAGCATCACGGTCTCGCAAGTGATCGTGTCGGAAATGATTCCACACAAAGAGGAATATTATTGTGCGGTGAAATCCACTCGGGAAGGAACGGACGTGCTGGTCGCCAACTGCGGCGGCATTGAAGTCGAATCGAATTGGGATCGCGTAAAGCGTCTGGCTGTGGAGATCGGGCAGCAGCCCTCGCCGGACTCG
>JABFSG010000034.1 GCA_013140715.1 Nitrospiraceae bacterium | reverse complement strand
GTCAAAATGGATTCCTTCGGTCAGGAGATCGGTTGTCAGCACCGTCCATTGGCCGGCTGGTGACGTGATGACTGCAGCATCGTCGCCGATCCCCTGAATCACCGAGGGACTCTGTCGGCCATGGCGTTTGTGGAGAGCACGAATGAGATCGAACTCGTGAATCGCGTGGCGCGTCTTCGTGCGGACCGTAGAGGCCTTGCTGGGCTGGTTGATCTGGCTCATCTGGTCTATCGGTTTATTTAGTTCATTTAGTTGGTCTTGTTCAACTAAACAAACGAGACAGACCAAATAAACAAAATAACAATCTTAATGCTCTGCGGACTAGTCCAGCATCTTGCTAGTGGAGTTGGAGGGGAGGCGCCGCTGTGCTGCCGGCATGCACAGGCAGTGAGCGGGCCACTCGCCCTGTTTTTGCCCGCGTGGTCTGTTTTTTCGCCGCTGGCTCCGAATGGTTGGGCTTGCCCGTCGGGCGTATGGATTTCGAGCCTCGCCGGAGTGCCACCTTCATGACATCGTCCATCGTGTCGGCAAAGACGAGGTGGATCCCCTTCAAGATGTGTTTGGGAATCTCGTCGAGATCCTTTTTGTTCCGTTTCGGAAGAATCACGGTGGTCAGTTTGGCCCGTTTGGCCGCCAAGAGTTTTTCTTTCAATCCTCCGATAGGGAGCACTCTACCTCGAAGCGTGATCTCGCCTGTCATGGCCAGGTCTCGGCGTACCGGGATTTGTGACAAGGTTGAGGCAATCGCGATAGCCATGGTAATGCCTGCCGACGGCCCATCCTTGGGAATCGCCCCGGCCGGAACATGGATATGGAGATCCTGAGTGGTAAATACATCGGGATTAATGCCGAGAGTCCGTTCCCGCGACCGGACGTAGCTCAAGGCGGCTTGGGCAGACTCCTTCATGACGTCGCCCAACTGGCCGGTCAGGGTCAATTGTCCCTTGCCCTTCATTGCCGTGGCTTCAATGTAGAGGACATCGCCGCCGGACTCAGTCCAGGCTAAGCCGGTGGCTACGCCGATCTCATCCGCTTTCAATTCCTCCTCGGGCACGAACTTGGGGACGCCGAGATATTTCTGTAGATTAGCAGGATCCACGGGGAACCCGACGCCTTTTCCTTCTGCTACTTTTTTAGCCACCTTGCGCATGACGTTGGCGATCTCACGTTCAAGGTTCCGGACACCGGCTTCTCTCGTATAGTTGGTAATGATCAGACGTACCGCCGACTCGGCAATGTGGACGTGTTTTTCGGTGATGCCGTGTTCTGTGAGCTGCCGGGGGATCAGGTATTTCTGGGCGATGCCCAATTTCTCTTCTTCGGTGTAGCCGGGGATTCCAATCACTTCCATCCGGTCGCGTAAGGCGGGAAGAATGGGATCGATCAGGTTTGCCGTGGTAATAAACATCACTTCGGTCAGGTCGAAGGGCACGCCCAGGTAGTGGTCTGTGAACGAGTTGTTCTGTTCCGGGTCGAGCACCTCGAGTAAGGCGGCGGAGGGATCGCCGCGAAAGTCCATGCCGACCTTATCGACTTCATCCAGCATGAAAATAGGGTTGTTGGTGCCGGCTTGTTTCATGCCTTGAATGATGCGGCCGGGGAGCGCGCCGACGTAGGTGCGTCGATGGCCGCGGATTTCGGCCTCATCGCGGACACCACCGAGACTGATACGGACAAACTCGCGGCCGAGCGCGCGGGCAATGGACTTGCCGAGCGATGTCTTTCCGACGCCCGGGGGGCCGACGAAGCAGAGGATCGGACCCTTCATCTTGTCTTTGAGCTTCCGTACGGCGAGATACTCGAGAATTCGTTCCTTCACCTTCTCCAGATCGTAGTGGTCTTCGTTGAGCACCTTGGCGGCGGCTTTGAGGTCGAGGTTGTCTTTGGATCTCTTGGACCAAGGCAGTTCTACGATCCACTCGATGTAGGTCCTGACGGTGGCAGACTCGGCAGTATCCGGATGCATTTTCTCAAGGCGTTTGAGCTGCTTTTCGGTTTCTTTCAGCACCTTCTCCGGCATCTTGAGTTCTGCGATCCGTTTGCGAAACTCGGTGATTTCTTCCGCGCGTTCATCGAGCTCGCCCAGTTCTTTTTGAATCGCTTTGAGCTGCTCGCGCAGGAAGTATTCGCGTTGGGTCTTGTCCATCTCCCCCTTGGCCTGGGCTTGAATCTTTTGTTGCATGGAGAGGACTTCGATTTCTTTGCCGAGGATCTCGCTGACATTCCGGAGCCGCTTGACCGGATCGACGATCTCCAGGACTGCCTGGGTTGCTTCGACTTTGAGTCCCAGGTTGGACGCCACCATGTCGGCCAGTCGCCCTGGATCTTCGAGATTTTCAATGACGATCATCACATCGGGGATCAAAACCTTGCCGAGACTCACGATCCGTTCGATCTGTTCCTTGACCGTCCGCATGGCGGCTTCGGTTTCAAGAGCCGTATTTGCCGGTTTCTGTTCTATGAGTTTGTCGATGCGGACGGAGTAGTAGGGTTCCGATTGCACATAACCGGTAATCTTGGCTTTGGAAAGCCCCTGCACGAGAATCTTGATGCGTTCATCGGGCAACTTCAACATCCGCATGATGATGCCGACTGTACCGATGGTATGGATGTCTTCCGGTGAGGGATTCTCGACGTCCAACGCCTTTTGCGTCGAGAGGAAGATCATGCGATTGCCGGCCAACGCTGCCTCAATAGCCTTGATCGACATCTCCCGCCCGACAAACAGGGGAAGCACCATGTAGGGGAAGACGACGATGTCTCGGACCGGCAACAGCGGGAGCTGGTCTGGAATTTCGACGTTTTGGGGTAGCTGTAAATCCTGTTCTGTCGGGTCGTTCATCGATGTGGTCTCAGGGTGGTGTTGAGGTGGAATGAGCTGATGAAGTCGCGCCTTCCGTGCCTGCCGTTATGAGGCTGTTTTCGTTCGCGTCCTGCGGCCGGCTCCCGAAGGCCGCATCCGATTCTGCAGATATTCGTCGAAGTCAGGACCCAGGGAGGGGTTTTTGAGCGCGAATTCGACGGTCGCAATGAGAAATCCCAATTTGTCTCCGGCATCGTATCGCTGCCCCTGTATTTCGAGCGCGTACATCGGAGACTTTTTTGCCAACTCTCGAAGCGCATCGGTGAGTTGGATCTCCCCGTTTTTGCCCGGTCTGGTTTTTCGCAAGATGGAGAAAATATCCGGCGGTAAGACGTACCGACCGATGACTGCCAGGTTGGAGGGGGCCTCATCCGGCGCCGGCTTCTCAATGAGGCCTTCGACTCGATGCAGCCCTGCGGCGATGGTCTTAGGTGACACAATTCCATAGCGGTTCACTTCATGGTGGGGCACTTCCTGCACACCGAGAACCGCGCCATGTCGCTTTTTGTAGGCATGGATGAGTTGGGCGAGGCCGGGAACAGGCGCATCGATGATTTCGTCGCCGAGTATCACCGCGAACGGTTCATCCCCGATCAGCCGTTGGGCGCAGAGGACGGCGTGCCCGAGTCCAAGGGCTTCTGTCTGGCGGACATAACAGAAATTGGCGAGTGTTGAGATGTGCCGCATTTGGCTCAGGAGCTGCCCCTTGCCGCTGCCCTTGAGGTTTTCTTCCAACTCGACGGAGCGATCGAAATGGTCTTCGATCGCGCGTTTGCCTCGCCCGGTGATGATGATGATATCTTCGATTCCGGAGGCGACCGCTTCTTCCACGGCATATTGAATCAACGGTTTGTCGACGAGCGGCAACATCTCCTTGGGAGAGGCTTTTGTCGCTGGTAGGAAGCGAGTACCGAGACCTGCGGCGGGGATCACAGCCTTGCGAACGTCGAAGCGTGGCATGAATCGATACTATGTGATGAGGTAGACGATGTCAAGGAAAGCAGGAGCTTACACGCGGCGCGCAGCGAGTCGATCTGGTTTATCTGGTTTGTTTTGTTCTTCTGGTCGGATGGAGGGTTCGACTAAGCAAACCAAGCAGACCAAATAAACAAGAGAAACAAGCGGACTCTCGCGGCGCGCCGTCACGAATAATGTGCGTTGTCTGCTTTACATTCAAATACTTGCCCAATATAATTCGGAAGTTTTGCACGCATGTAGCCGTGAAGGATAGGTTTGCGCTGACCACCCGCGACTCTCACGTCTGCAGCCTCCTCCACAGTCATTATCGAACGCGCTTCAGATGCGGCATGTGTGAGAGTTAGAGATGCAGTGTCACAGCCACAGTTAGGGTTATCCATCATGCCGGTATTAGCTTTCTCTTCGTTGGATGGAACGCAGTTACAGTGAAAGAGGTTTGCTTGTCAGTTTGGTCTCGGTGGCTTTTCAGTCTGTTGTTCGTCACCCTGGCCTGCGGCCTTCCACCGGTGCTTGCGGTTGCTGTGGAGCAGGCCGGGGTCAAAGTGACGGCGATCGAGATTCGAGGGAACAAGCGAATCGAGGTGCCGGCGATCGCCGGTCGATTGACGTTAAAGCCAGGCGATCTCTACACCCCTGAAAATGTTCGTGGGCAGATCAAAATTCTCTACGAAGCCGGGTACTTTGAAGATGTGCAGGTCGAGACAGAATCGGGAACGGAGGGGATAGCGCTGACATTTATTGTCCGTGAGAAACCGTTCATTACCGAGATCGTGTTCGATGGCAATCAGGCGCTCAGCGACGACAAGCTCAAGGAAAAGATCACGATCAAGAGCCAGGCCTTTCTCGATCAGCCTCAGGCCAAAGGGAGTGCGGAAAAGATTCGTCTGGCCTACCAGGGGGACGGGTACTTCAATTGTGAGGTGATTCCGATCGTCCAGGCCTTGGATGAGGATCGGAAGCGATTGACGTTTTTTGTGAAAGAAGGCGAGAAGGCTCGTGTCAGAACGGTCAATTTTGACGGCCTGCATGCGGCGACGAAAGACGAGATGTTCAAAGTGATGGCGACCAGGGAATCGGTTCCCTGGTATGGACTGTTCACCCAACTGAAGTTGCCGTCGTTTGTCTCGGATGCCGGTGTCTTGAAGCGGGAAGAAATGAATAACGATGTCGAGCGGATCAAAGAGATCCTGCTCAATAAAGGGTATTTAAACGTCCGGGTCGGGATGCCGACCGTGGAACTCAGCGACGAGAAAAAATGGTTTGTCGTGACCTACCCGGTGACGGAAGGGGAGCCGTTTACCATCGGCGAAATCGGATTCCGCGGGAATACGGTGTTTGAAGATCCGGAACTTCGCGAAGGGTTGAAGCTGAAAGAGGGGGAAATATTTCAACGGCAGAAGCTCCGCGATGAGATTGCGCGGCTCAACGATCTCTATGGGAGCAGGGGCTATTCGTTTGCCGATGTCTCGCCGAATGTGATTCCCAATACCGCAGACCGGACCGCAGCCATCATCCTGACCGTCAAGGAAGGGGAGATGATGCGGATCCGTCAGATCAACATTCATGGGAACGAGAAGACCAAAGATAATGTGATTCGTCGTGAAATCCGTGTCGATGAACAGGATGTCATCGATACCCCTTCGTTGAAGCGGAGCTTTCAGCGGCTCAACAACTTGAACTTTTTCGAGACAGTGGAAATTCTTCCTGCGCAGGTGGCGGTCGATAAGGTCGATCTGAATGTGAAGGTGAAGGAAAAGCCGACAGGCCAGTTTAGCATCGGCGGCGGATTCAGCACCCTGGACCAGATCGTTGCAATCGCCGATGTGACGGAAGGAAACCTCGGTGGGAACGGCTGGATGGGACGAATTCGTGGTCAACTGGGCCAGAGACGGACGATAGGGCAGATTACCTTTCGTAATCCCTATGTGAACGACTCGCTGACCTCGCTGCAGCTGGATGTCTACCGCACTCAGACGAACTATATTACCTATTTTGAAACGAAATCCGGCGCCAGTGTGACATTAGGGCGATGGCTTTCCGAATATACGACCGGCAGCGTGAGTCTGTTTGCGGAGGAGTTGAACTTTAAGAACCCACAGGCGGGGATTTGTCCGGATCGATTTCCCCTTGTGTGCAGACAACTCGGAACTCAGACATCGACCGGGTTCCGGACTACGTTGGCCCGCGATACGAGAGACTACTTTATGGATCCCCGTACCGGGTGGCGGGCTTCTGTGGGTTTCGACGTTGGAACTCCCTACCTGGGAGGGACGAACAACTTCTATAAATACTACATCGATGTAGTGCACTATACACCGTTGCCGTTCGACACCAGGTTCGCGATTCGCGCTCGTTACGGGGCTACGGTCGGGATCGACGGCCAACCGGTTCCCTTGACCGAACGATTCTTTGTCGGCGGTATCAACACGATGCGCGGGTTTGTGTTCGGACGCGCGGGACCTGTGACCTCCAGCAACTCTCTGCTCGGCGCATCCAAGCAGTTGATCTTCAACAACGATTTTATCTTTACGATCTCCTCCGACGCCAAATTGAACGGAGTGATTTTCTTCGACTATGGCAAAGGGTTTGACGACGACGAACCGCTTTCGACAAAGCTGCGGAAAACGGCCGGGTTGGAGGGACGATGGATTTCACCATTTGGCCCGTTGCGTGCCGCATATGGGATTAACTTGGACCCCAATCCAGGGGAACGTAAAGGGGTCTTTGAGTTTACGATCGGTACGTTATTCTAGAGGGTGCTCGTTCAGCAGGAATTTTTGCAGTACCTGCTCGTTGACCATGAGGGGGAGGTAGAACTGTGATCCAGGCTAGCGTTGTCATGCGGAGGTTCTTCTGTGCCGGAGGGCTGTTGATGGCGGTCTTTATGCTGTCCGGCTGTGCAACGGGTGGAGCCAAGGTCGAGGGGAAGATGGGAGTCGTCGACACGGGCCGTGTCCTCAATGAGACGAACATGGGCAAGAAGGCCAAGGATTCTTTGACTGCATTCTCCAAGAATCGTCAGGCGGTCATCGAGATGGATGAGAAAGAGCTCCGTCGTATGGAAGAAGATTTTGGGAGACAGGCCAGTGTATTGAGCGCGGCTGCGAAAAAGGAGCGCGAAGACCAGTTTCGACGGCGGGTAACGGAGTATCAGCAGAAAGCGGGCGAAATGAACCGCGAGGTTCAGGAAAAACAGAAAGATGTACTGGAGGGGTTCCGAGACAAGGTCGAACTCATCGTAGGCAAAGTGTCGAAGCGCCTGGGTTTGCAGGTAATCATGGAGAAGGGGAAAGGCGGCCCCACCCTTTATAGCGAGGCAGGAATCGATGTTACCGGGCAGGTTATCGAGGAATTTAATCGCGAATATCCGTAACCCGGTTGGTTTGGTTGATCTGGTTCATTTGGTTCGTTTAGTTTGTTTGGTCGATTCGGTTTTTGGTTGAACAAAACAAACCAAATAAACAAGACAAACCAAACAAACCAGATAAACGGAGGAGGACTTGATGAAACGGACGAGCGTAATGAGTTTGATCGGTGCCGTGGCATTGTGGTTGGCGATGGTGTCGCCTGGTTTATCGTCTGAAAGTTTCAGCGTGGCGGTGATGGACCAACAGAAGGTCATCGAGTATTCGAAGGCCGGCAAACGGGCTATCGAGGAACTCAAGGCCTATTCCTCAGCCAGGCAAAAGATCATCAGTGCCGATGAGCAGGAACTGAAGGAGTTGCAGCAGGCGATGCAGGATGGAAAGTTGACCGACAGCGCAAAGCAGGAGAAGCAAGGTCAGCTTCAGGTCAAGGTGGAGGCCTATCAACGTCGTCTGGCCGATTTTCAGCGCGAGATTCAACAGAAGCAGCGTGAAATGGTGACGGAGTATTCGAAGAAAATACAAGCGGCTGCGCAAGCCGTGGGGGAAAAGAACGGATATGCCGCGATCGTCGACAAGGGAATCGAGGCCGCGATGAAGATTGTGATCTATCATCAGCCGGCGCTGGACTTGACCGATCAGGTGGTGAAGGAGTTCGATCGACAAAACAAGTAGATGGAGCGCGGCAGTCCGGTTGGTTCCCTGTGCTCGCGGAACGCGCACGATAAGAATGTGCTCGTTCGACGCGCGCAGTTAGGGGAACCGAATCGGACTATCGCTGGTGAGAGAACGAGCGAGCTTGGAAGGATTATTAAAGTCTGCCTATAGAGGAGGTTTTGCGATGTCTGTGATGGAGCAAACCGAAATTCAATCCCTCTTGCCTCACCGGTATCCGTTTCTCCTGGTCGATCGGGTGCAGGAGTTGGATCCGGACCGGCGAATCGTAGGGATCAAGAATGTCACGATCAATGAACCCTTCTTTCAGGGACATTTCCCCGGACGTCCGGTCATGCCGGGGGTGTTGATCCTCGAAGCGATGGCTCAAGCCGGCGCCATTCTGGCGTTTAAGTCGATGGGAAATGCGACACGTCCGGTGGTCTATTTAACCGGTATCGATGGCGCGAAATTTCGAAAGCCGGTTGTGCCGGGCGATCGATTACGGTTTGAGATCGATGTCCTCAAGAAACGGACGCCGTTTTGGAAGATGCGGGGTAAAGCATTTGTCGAGGAGGAACTCGTCTGTGAAGCCGAAGTGACCGCCATGGTGACCGAAGAGAAAGCCGCGACGTGAATCGTAATACGTGAATCGTAGAGGATGGGTTAGGACGCTTGGCGATTCACAAATAACGATTGACGATTAACGTGAACTGGAGGTTACGAGTGCAGATTCATGCAACAGCGATAGTGCATCCCAAGGCGATCCTAGCCGATGACGTGGAGGTCGGGCCGTTTTGCCTGATCGGAGAGCATGTGACGATCGGAGCAGGAACGCAGCTCGTTTCTCATGTCGCAGTCGATGGCTGGACGGAGATCGGCGCCCGATGCAAGCTGCATCCGTTTGTCTCGATCGGCGCCCCGCCCCAGCATCTCAATTATAAGGGTGAGCCGACCAAAGTGGTGATCGGAGACGACAATATTCTTCGAGAATATGTCACGGTGAACCGGGCGACGGCGCAAGGCGGTGGGACCACCACCATCGGATCCAAGAACTTCCTGATGGCGTATGTGCATGTCGCCCACGACTGTCATCTTGGCAGCCATCTCATTCTTGCCAATGCGGCCAGTTTGGCCGGTCATATTACGATCGGCGACCATGCCATCATCGGGGGACTGACCGGCATTCATCAGTTTGTGCGTGTCGGATCCTATTCGATGGTCGGCGGGTGCTGTGCCTTAGGACAAGACCTTCCGCCGTTCATGCGAGCTGCTGGCGGGTATCGTGCCCGGATGTACGGCCTCAATTCGGTTGGGTTGCGGCGCCAAGGATTTTCGGCCGACCGGATTTCGGTATTGAAGCGGGCGTACGATATGCTTTTCCGGTCGGGGCATCGAACAGCCGAGGCAGCCAAACTTGCGAAGGTCGAGTTCGGAGACCAGCCGGACGTCATGACTGTGCTGGCATTTTTGGAAGGCACGAAGCGAGGCATTTGTCGATCGGTGGGCAAAGATCAGGAGGATGAGGAGTGAGCATCGTAACGCCACTGCCTCAGGTTGTCGACGGAGAACGGATCGGGTTGATTGCCGGCAACGGCCGGTTCCCGATCATTTTTGCGGATAACGCCAAGAAACTCGGCTATCACGTTTCGGCGGTCGCGCATGAAGGCGAGACGGAACCGGAGTTGGCCAGCCATGTGGATCGAATCCATTGGGTCAAGATCGGGCAACTCAGCAAACTGATCAAGGCCTTCAAAGAAGACGGTGTCCATCAGGCGGTCATGTTGGGCGGTATTAAGAAGACGCACGTATTTACCACTGTGCGGCCCGATTTTCGCACCTTGGCATTGGCGACGCGCCTGGCGCTCTGGAAAGACGACGACATCCTGCGCGAATTCGCAAAGGAGCTTGAGCAGGAAGGTATCGCTATTTGCGAATCGACCTTCGGGCTCGAAGGCATTCTGGTGGAAGAAGGAACCTTGACGACTCGCACTCCCACGGACAAAGAATGGGAAGATATCCGTTATGGATGGGAGGTGGCGCATGACATCGGTCGTCTCGACATCGGGCAATGTGTCGTGATCAAGGATCGCGTGGTCGTGGCGGTTGAAGCAGTCGAAGGGACCGACGGAGCGATCAAACGCGGCGGCGAACTGGCCAAAGAAGGAGCAGTCGTCGTGAAACGATCGAAGCCACAACAGGATTTACGATTCGACCTTCCCGCCGTCGGCCCCAAAACCATCGAGGTGATGGCATCGGTCAAGGCCTCGGTTTTGGCCGTGGAAGCCGGACGAACGGTTTTGTTAGATCGTGAAATTATGTTGGCCAAGGCCCGTTCCTCTAAGATCTCTATCGTCGGGATTGCGAAACTCGATTTGAGTACAGGTAAGCCATAGCCCATGACACCCTTCAGGGCAGGCGTCATCGGCGTCGGACATCTGGGGCAGCACCATGCGCGCCTCTATGCTTCTTTGCCTGGGGCGCAGCTCGTCGGAGTAACGGATCAGTCGGTCGAGCGTGCGCAGGTGATTGCCGATCGGCACGGAGCACAAGTCTTCCGCACAGCCGATGAATTGTTACGGCATGTCGATGTCGTCAGTGTGGCAGTCCCTACGTCTGGGCACTATGAAGTCGTGAAAACTTGCCTTCAGGCCGGCAAACATGTGTTGGTCGAAAAGCCGATTGCTGTGATGCCGGAAGAAGCGCATGAGTTGGTGCAACTGGCGCAACAGCGTGGTTGCTGCCTGCAAGTCGGTCATAGCGAACGGTTCAATCCGGTCATGACCCTGATGCGCCCCCATATCGGGCGGCCTGTATTCATTGAATGTCATCGTCTCAGCGGTTTCGGTGAGCGGGGAACGGACGTGGATGTAGTGCTGGATCTGATGATCCACGATCTGGACCTCGTGCTCTCGTTGAATCCCGGTCCGGTTGAAGAGGTACGTGCCGCAGGGGTCTCGGTATTGTCCTCCTCGATGGATATCGCCAACGCCCGCATTCAGTTCCAGAGCGGCTGCGTGGCCAACCTGACCGCCAGCCGTGTGTCCACGAATAGGATGCGCCGGTTGCGTCTTTTTCAACGGGAGAACTATCTGTTGATCGATTTTCAGACCAGGCAAGGGATGATTAGCCGACGCACGGCGGCTAAGACTGGCGAACGGCCGACCATTGAAGTCGAACAATTCCAGGGTGGAGACGAAGAACCCTTGAAGCTCCAACTTGAATCGTTTCTTCACGCAGCAAGCAGGGGGACGAGACCGGTGGTATCGGGTGAAGATGGCGCAGCGGCAGTGGATGTGGCGCATCAGGTCCTGCAGGCCATTGAGGCCTTCGCAGCCTTCCCTGGAGAAGGGGGTAGTCGGGGTAAGGGGTAGGC
>JABFSG010000037.1 GCA_013140715.1 Nitrospiraceae bacterium | reverse complement strand
CTAACAATGTTTAGACGGATCGGCATAAGATGCGAATCTTCGACTTCCTTCCCAAGTTCTGCTCCAACCTGCTTTTAAGGCCAAGCAGTACACCCTCAGTAGTCTGTTGTGGGCAAGTCTACTGCAACCGCCTGCGCTTATCCACACACCTAAAGGTCGTTTATCTTCACTGCAGGGGGACTAGCCAGGTCGCCCTTTACTGCGCGCAACTTTTCCACCCGCCCAACCCCGAGCGCGCCGAGACACGCTCTTGCCCCAGGCGAGCACAGTTTCACCGTGCGCGTTCTGCGAGCAAGAAGGGCACCTGGCCACTCTCTCCCCATTTTCTTCTGGCAGAAAGTGGGAAGGGCCTATTCATTCTGCTATACTTCGCGCGTAAGGAGACTACGGCTATGAAGGAACAATTGACCGCTGTTTTCCAACAAGTGCCAGAGGGGTATATTGGGTTTGTCGAAGAATTACCCGGCGCAAACACGCAGGGAGACACGCTTGATGAAGCCCGGACCAACCTTCAAGAGGCTGTCCAGTTGGTATTGGAGTCGAACCGTGCATTAGCAGAAGAATCTCTCGGAAATAAGATCGTGATCCGTGAGCCTCTCGCCTCCATTTCATGAAACGGATCGATCTGATTCGTCACCTCGAACGCCACGGTGTACAGCTCCTTCGTGAAGGCGGAAGTCATAGTGTCTACGTGAACCGGTCTGCCGGAAAAACGTCAACCGTGCCCCGCCATCGAGAGATCAACGATTTCCTCGCTCACAAGATCTGCAAAGACTTAGAAGTTCCGAAGCCCTAGCCAGACCGTCCTTCACTGCACGCATCGAAAATATAATTGCTCCTTCCAAGCTAGCTCGTTACCTCTCAGGGATGGGGACTGATTGACCTTCCACTGCGCGCAATTTTCTCACCCGCCCACCCACTGGCACGCCGAGACGTGCCATTAGCCCAGGCGAAGCCCTTCTGAGGGCGCGCGTTGCGTGAGCACAGAAGGTCATCAGGCCCCATGTCTTTGCGGGTCCATCCCCGCATCCCATGCAGGTTCAAACCTCCCCGCATCAAACGCGCCTCTTCCTCACCTTCTGAACCCCTGAATTTTCCTCAACTCCTCTTCGCTTCCTTCTCTTCGAAACACCGGCATTCCGGTTGCTCAAGCACTGGCCCATCGGCGCAGAGCGCAAACGGTTGGAAAGGAGGTAACTCAGAGCCGAAGCCGAGCAGGTCTTAAAACTTTTAACCTTTCACGTTTCACGAAGAAGGAGGATCGCACCATGCAGAATCCAGCATCGTCGGTTTCATCAGGCAATATTTCTCCCACCATTGTCGGGCCGAGTAAGGACAGCAAGGAGGTCTATCTCATAGGCGGGCTGGTCATGGCCGTTGCCATCGTCATCGGAGCCTTCTGGTACTACTCAGGGCAGGACCAGTCTTATACCGTGAAGGCCTCGACTGAGCCCCTGGCCAACAATCACATCGCCCATGTGCTCAAGACCAGCACGATCCCGCCAGTCAAGCCGATCGTGCATAACCAGACAGCCCCCACGACCAGCTTCAAACTGGACAGCATCCATACCGACCTCTATTTTGAGGTGGGTCGCAAGGGGCTCACAGACGAAGCCAAGGCGATTCTGGCCACACAGGCCAACCTGGCAAAGCAGGATCCAGACCTCGGCATTCTTGTCCAGGGCTATACAGACCGGCAGGGATCGACCGATTACAACATGAAACTGGGAATGAAGCGGGCTGAGACTGTAAAGACGGAGTTAGTCAATGCCGGCGTGGCGGAACATCAGATTAAAGTCGTGAGTCTCGGAAAAGATGGCGTACTCTGTCTCGATAATAGCGACGTCTGCCGCAACATGAATCGGCGGGTGCATCTCGAAATCCGCAAGATCGGGAAGGACCATATGATCCTTTCCACTGTCGCTACGGAGCCGCAAACTACCGAACCGATCCAATCGAAGAATGATCAGAACAGCCACACAGAAAGCCATGGCGCGCTGATGGACAATCTACTACCCTCCCTTGCCGATCCCTCGACAGCCGATCCGGCTTCCGGCAGTTAACGCAGTATCCCAGCCCCTGCTTGAAACATTCTGTCTCAGGCAGGGGCCAGCCATAACGAGCCAATATCGCGTTATGCAATACGCACCCTTTCGGGCACGGTGAGGGACGATACAGAGGAAATGAGAGATCTCGGGTATAGCGAAGGGAAAAGGCTAGTTCGAATACTTCCGGCTGGTCTTCTTAGTGGCTTTCCACTTCCAGGGCGGCACTGGATCTGGCTCCGACCAGAGGCCCCTATGCTCGGCCCTGGCAAGTTCTTCGAGGTCTCCGAGACTCGGATCACCGGAACCTGCCTTCTGCCACCAGGCCAACCCCTCCTTCACCAACTCACGCCCCACATTCGGTCCGTTTGGAAGGAGGAGAATCTCTGCCGACATCCGGCCCTGCTTGTCCCGCGCGAGCGCTCGAACGACCACGTCGCGGTTCCCGACGATAGCGGCCGTCACATGCTTGGCCTGCTTTCCATAGGGCTGCTTGAGTTCCGGGCAATCGATATCTTTGAGATAAACCGTCTCGCTTCGCCCACTGTGACGAATCGTGAGACGATCGCCCTCATGGACAGTCACAACTCTCGCAGAAAAATCGGCCCATGAGAGAGACGGGCAGGCGGTCACCAAAGCCAGCACAAGACCGGTGATGATGCGGTGTTTCTGCATGGTCCGTATGCTAGCGTCTCTGGACCATCCAGCCAACTATTTCTCGAATTTTGGCAAGGAGCCATTCAGCAAGGATGAAGCCAGCAAACCTGAGAGAGGACAGCGCACCGTACACAAAGTGCTGAAAAACAATTCAAGAAGGAGGAAGCCCTCTGAACGACGTGAGAGTGAAGCCGACGGACTGCTTCAACAGTCTGCTAATGGGCCAATTCGTACCGCACTGCCCCCAGCAACTGCTGTATGCTAAAGGGCTTCTGGAACGTCTGGTGCGCACCTAACAGTTTCGCGACACTCAAGGAACTCTGTTCTCCTTGTGAGCCTGAAATCGCAATCACCTTGGCGTCCAATAATCCGCGCGTCAGCTCCAAAATCACGTCCAACCCATTCAGCTCGGGCATGCAAATATCTGTGATGACCAAATCCGCCTGGCTTTGCCGGTACAATTCAAGCCCAATACGACCGTTGGGAGCCTCCATGACCTCGTACCCGGCCGCCTCAAGGACGGTACGGAGAAGTGCACGGATATGCTCGTCGTCATCAATGACAAGAATCAAGGCCACGGCACAGATCTCCCCTCTCGTCCAGTGCCGGGACGATAACACTCGCGAGCGTACAGAGAGTCCCCTGGTTACGCGGCAAGCCTTGTACATGTTTCGACTTCGAGCTGCGCAGCCTCCCGCTCGTACTCAGGCGTCTTGTGCATCGGCGCATGGATGGCCGCTTCCTGTAAGCGACGGTTCGCCTCCATGATGGCATCCGCCACATGACCGCAATTCAGACAGCGCCAGCCTTTCATGTACGAGAACCCATAGGTCCCCTCCATATCCATGTAATGAGCTTCAATCATCATTCCCTGACAGCGTCTGCAATCCATAATGTCCCCTCCTGTTGTTCCATCCCGTAAACCTTGGCTCCAGCAGGATGCTGAAGAGCCTGTCATCGTATGAAGACCACGATTAGGTCTGGCAGCTTGTCCGGTTAACCTAGCTCATCTGGTTGTTTGCTTGGATGAGACACCAGATGAACTTAATCAACCGCATCTTGATAGAAGAAGCATAACGGCAATAGCCGCAGGGCAAAAGACCCGAAGGAAGTAACTCGGAAGGGGGGGGGCAAGATGCCGAATTTGTCTGTTCCTGGACCGGTAGTTTAATTGAGAAGGATCGAGCAGAGAGCAGCATCGGCACGAGAGGTATAACTAGCTAAAAAGTAAGGAGAAAATTCATTACAGGAATAGGGGCAGTCCCCTATAGATGAGACTCCAACTCCTTTTCCTGTCATGAAAGTCTGCGAGAGATCGTAGGTCCGCTAGAAGAAGGATGATTGGTTTGTATAGATATAGAACCTATGCAGGTTCGACCTTCTGAGACTGCTGTATGCTTCTGAAAGTTCTACGCCTGCCGAGGTGATGTACCGCCACCCAGATAGGATTGACTGCGACGGCACACATGAAGTGCGGTTTGGAGCCGGCGATCCGGATTGAACGGACGACCTGCGGTTTACGAAACCGCTGCTCTACCAACTGAGCTACGCCGGCTCTCGCGTAAGCTCTCACAACTTACACGGGTTTTTTCTCCGCCTCAAGGATTTTTTCGTTCAACGGCAGATAGGAGATGAGAAATCAGCCTACCAGCGCTATTTGAACCGGGCAACTGGCTGCAACCGGACCGAAGCCCCTTGGCCAGGTCTCGGAAAACAGAGGGGTTCCTGCCCACTACCATACTGCTCCTGGGCTACCTTGAATACCTGCCCCTTGGTATAGGCGCAGAGTTCGCCGGCCAGAATGGTACCGTTTCTATCGAGATCGGCCGCACCACTAAGGCCTTTGAGTAATTGATAGGTAAAGAGTCCATGCCGGCCTGGGTCATAACTATTGCTCTCCTTGACTACCTGGTTGCCGACCATCCACATAATCTTTTCTTTCCCGCTTCCCCCCTGTCCCCATAAGGGAACCACTCCATCTACTACCTCCCTGCCCGGTGCCAGTTCGAGTGAGAGGTCGAGCATCACCACTGCTTGCCGGATCGGCAATGATGCCAAGGAGTCCTGCAGCCGACGGAGCGAATAGAGCCGCGCACCGGACGCGGCAGTACTGTCGAATAACATCACCGACACTGCGCCGGTGGTGGACTCAACCACTCCTCTTCCTACGATTGAGATATAGACCACGGTGGCAGGGTCTACCTGCTTGGGCAACCACTCTTCCAAGACTTCCGTCAGGTCATCCTTGAGAGCATGGGTATCGAGAAGTGTACGTACACGCTCGGGAGGAATCCCTCCAATCGATTTGAGGTACGCAGCCATCACTTCCGCATCCCGTACCGCATACTTAACCTTGGCAATACCGCTTTCCCGAAATCGGCCCACCCCGACGACAATGCCGACGGCCTTGGGTTGTTTGAGCAGGCCGGTCTGTTTCGGCAAATGATCCACATCCATCGGCAGTGCCACAGCCTTCATATCGGATTCAGGCTTCGTCGCCACTACAAACTTCTTGGGGGATGGCAATTGAACCGATGGAGACCCGGCTCCCACTGTCAACGTCAGCTCCGCCTCTATTGCATCTTTGACTCTTCCAGCCTTGCCGTCCAACGTGAGGCGCTTCACCTCGCCGGGCTGCAGATCCCCGACGGATACTATGCTCGGAATCCCCTCGATCAAGGGCGGCGTAGCAGCCACCGACAATTCAACCGCCCGTGCTATTCCAGGCCCTTCATTCTTGATTTCAATTTCGATCACAACTGCTTCACCGGCATGGAGCACCTGATTGTGATTTTCGGTCCTGACAATCGCCCGAAATATCACCGTGGCAGACCCATCCACTGAAGCCGGCACAGGTACGGCTACAGCCGATTGCGCTGCAACTGCCGGTCTCGTATATGCGGCTGCCTGGGGACCGGCAGCCTTGCGTGCTTGAGCGGCATCGATAATATTGTTGGATGTCCCGAGTTGATTGGCCATACCATCCGTCACATAATCCATGGCCTCCTGAGCAATCGCATCGAGCCCCTTCACCTCACAGGAGGCAGCAGTAACATTGACTTCTCCACGACCGATGCTTTGAATCTTCTTACTGTAGAGAACCCTTCCATCGGTGGCCCTGTATGCAAAGTCCAATCCCAGAGTGACTGTGGCAGGGTAGCTTTTGTCGACCTTTCGAGGGATGAGAAGATCGACATAGGCCGGACCCAACGATGTATCGACATACCCATCGGGAGCCGACAGGGATCCGGTTTCATCCGTCAAGACCCTTTCAAACACACGGCCTGTCTTTCGCTTCAGCATGTCCTGCAAGGGAGAGCCGATCGGCAAGAATTGCTTCTGACCGCACGCATCCCGATAGGTAAGCTGCGCCCCGACGATACCGGAATCAGGTCGAAGTTGGACGGTGAGGGGAAGATTGGATCCGAGATTCGCGCTGCCGCGATTCGAGAAGAGCCCACAGCTCATCAAGGTTACAATACAGAGCCCCGTGACAACCCCTGCGGCTGCACGAAGCAAGATGGAATGACGCGCTGAATCAATGACCTGCACAATCATTCTTATACAGAAAAGCACCCAATGAGCACAACTCGGCCAGGTTTGTTTGGTTCCGAGTACGTTTCTTCGACCTGAATTAAAGAAACGAAAGACACTTAAACACACCACCCAGCGATCTTTCTTATGTGGCTAATCTCATTCAACCAAACAAACCAAATAAACAAGAAAAACCAGCCAACTCGCGCTTCACGCGCCACGCTTTTTGCCTCGTTGACAGCCCAAACAGCCCTCGGCTAAGTTGATCCCCATGACCGAATCTTCTTCGGCGGAGTCAGGGCCGCCTTTGTCGCCTCAACTTTCCTGGTCGGCCATCTGCCGACTCATTCGTCTCCAGAGCCAGACTGGGACCTGGCTACTCATGCTCCCGACACTCTGGTCCTTGGTCTTGGCCACTCGCGGCATGCCTCCGTTGCACTTGTTCGCCATCTTCGCCATCGGGTCCTTTGTGATGCGCAGTGCAGGAGTCGTCCTAAACGATTTAGCGGATCGATCTTTCGACCGCCATGTGACCCGCACAAGGGTCCGGCCACTCGCATCGGGCGAACTCAGCCCCACACATGCCTGGCTCGTCTTCGCTTTTTTTCTCGTACTGGCCGGAATACTCGTACTGTTCCTCGATCCCTTCACAATCCTTCTGAGTCCCATCGCTATCCTCTTGGCCGGCGCCTATCCTTTCGCCAAACGCATTATCCATATCCCCCAAGCCATTTTGGGAATCGCCTTCGGCTGGGGCACGATTATGGCTTGGACCGCGTCGCGTGGAACGATTGAAGCCCCGGCCTGGTGTCTGTTCGCTGCGACGGTCTGTTGGGCAATTGGTTACGATACGATCTATGCGTTACAGGATCGGGATGACGACCGCCGAATCGGCGTGAAATCTTCGGCGTTGCTGTTCGGTTCCTCGACGTGGATCGCTGTCGGCACAGTATTCTGCGCCATGCTGCTGCTGCTGGGATTGGCTGGCTGGTTCGCCGACATCGGCTGGATCTATTATGGAGCGCTCGCTGCGATCGGCCTATGGTGCGTGAGACAAGCCTTGCAGCTGAGGCAAACCGTCACGACTCCCACCGCCTTTCACATGTTTCAGCAACATGTGTGGGTAGGAGTCGCTGTCTTTATCGGAATAGTCGCGGGATTTCTGCTCTGAGTTCAACTCTCCGGCTTGGCCGGCGGAGCCTCTTCCGGCTTGTTGGACGAACCCTCAGGGTTCCCAGCCGCGCGTAACGTCGTCAGATACATCGTCACAGCCTTGGCATCGGCATCGCTCAGCCCGAGCGCCGGCATCCTAGTTTCCGCATTCATTGCCTGTGGATTCTTCAGCCACCGATAGACCCAGGTTGGGTTCAATCTGAATCCTGCGCGATCAAGCGCTGGCCCGACCTTACCCCCCTCACCGCCGATAGCATGGCAGCCGTTGCAGCCATACTTGTCCTCATAGTATCGCTTGCCGAGCTCTACCAACTTCGGAACATCCGCCGGCTTCACGGTGAGATCTGGCCTGGCTATACTCACCCCTTTTCCAGGTCTTGCCGTAAAATTATTCAGCCCAGCTTGCGCTGCATCGAGTTCTTTTTTCGCTTTCGCCATGGCAGCCAATTCATTGGCATAGGCTGCATCATCGACATCCACATTTTTCTTTTCGGCCTCTTCGTTGGCTTTCTTTTCAGCCTCCTCATAGGTCTTCGTGGCCTGCTCCAAATTGCCTTGGGCTGTGACGAGTGCTGCAGCCAACTGTTTCTTCCGCTCTTCGACATTGAACTCTAACTTCGTGCCGTGGAGGCCACGGACATAGCCGACGATGGCCCATATCTCGTCTTCCGACAGGGTGTACTTGAACGACGGCATGGTGGGCACGCCGAATTCGTCGTCACCGATTTCGTCGCCCCCTTCCCCCGTGTCCTTCATGTCGCGGTAAATCGTATCGAAGATGTCTTTGTCTTTGAGTGTGCTCATTTCTGACTTGTTCGTGAGATCTTTGGGCTTCGGATCCGGCATCGAAGACCAATTGTATCCCTCGTTTTGGCGCCCAGAATCACCGTGACAGTGCGAACAGTAGTGGCCATACAGTTCATGCCCCTTCGCCTGCTGCTCATTGGCACAGCCCCCGGCAACCAAGGCCCCGATGCCAATCAGTGCACCCACCACTCCCGTTACGTATAAGGGGGCCGCCTTCATGCTCGATGCCCTTTCTTGAGATTACGGATCAGGAAAAACTGAAATCCAAAAGCCAGGCCGACCGCGATGGCTGCATAGTAATAGCCGGTATAATTTGGAGGTGCCTCCGCACGGAAATTCCACCAGGATGAAACGGCCTTTTGAGATCCCTTCTCCTTGATCCCTCCGCTGACGTCCTTCTTGCCGTCCCAGACGGCGAAGGCGATATTGATAAAGCCGCCCATTTCAATCTGCGTATCTTCTTCCAGATGTCCGGTGAGGAGCGGCCTCGTAAAGACGACTTTCCAGGTACCGTTGCTATACACGCCTTTCGCCTGGACGTCCTGGTGCTCCTGTATTTTTAGTGTGCCAAAACCCATGGCATTCATATCGACGCCTTTGGCGTCCTTATTCCTCCAGAACCAGATATTGACCGGACCGCCTTCTACCTGCGCCATCGGTTGGCCATGCGCAAAGTGAGCTTTTTTGTCGCCGACCATGAACTCAACCGCGGCTGCATCGTCTGCATCTTCCGTCGGATCTGCATACTCCAGCAGAATGGAGACATTCGTACCGTCGTGCAAGGCACGCACGTTCAAATCTTTGACTGTGGCATCCAAAATTCGGTTCGGCCAATGGACTTGAGGCGACATTGGAAATCTCGCCTGGGCCGCGGTGTTCCACACAGCCGCTGTCGGATCGTCGGTCGGCAGGCTACCCTTCACCAACGAAGCGCTAACCGCATTGCTCTCCGATGCTGATTCCGGCGGTGCACTCGCCGGAGTTTTTTCTTCGGCGAAAACCGGCTGCACAATCAAACATCCTAGAATCAGCCCGACACTCGCGATGGCGCTCGGAAGGATTTGATTCAATCCACGTTTCATAAGTTCTGTCCTCTCTCTCCTCACTGCTCTACGGCTTGAGCTAGCGCCTTCTACGATGCATACCGAACGAGCGCCGCTGGGTCGCGCATACTTTGCAAACAGACATGAGCTGTAGGCGACGAAAACGGTTTTCCCGCTCTCCTACTCCCACGTCCTCGGTGATTGATGCGCTCCATCGTACTCGCCCATGATGATCTTCCAAATCCATTCGTCCGGAAGTTCGACTTCCCAGCGTGGCATCGCGGATTTCCAGGGCATCCCTTCGATGGGGAGTCCGACGCCACCCTTCTTGATGCGCCAGAAAAGATAGCTCTCCTGGAGCATAGCGATTGTCGTTGGATCGGCGAAGTTTGCCGGGGGAGGATTGAACCCTCTTGCAGCAGGGCCCTTACCATCGAAGTTTCCACCGTGGCAGGGAGAGCAATAGGCGGCATAAAAACCCTTCCCCTGTTGGATCGCGTCCGGTGTCTTTGCCACTGGATTCGACAAGCCTGCATATTCACCTGGCGGGGCTGGATGAATCGTCCGGTTTTCCCCTGGAGGCTGATCGCTGACCGCCGTACTGCTATAGGTTTGCCAACCGACAAGTAGTGGGAACAAAATCAGGAGGCCCCAGCGCAACGCCTGCATTCCACCGATGTTTTCTCCTGTCAAAAACCGTTCCATCGGGCCCCAGAAGGCGTCTTTGGAATCTTTGCTCAGTGTGTAAAACATTCCAATCCCTGAGAGGGTCAGCATCATATAGAGAATAATGACGCTGAAGGGCAGCGGCGCAGAGCCAGGGATATTGGGCACGACAAACTTTAACAGCAAATAGACAACCACCATCACAATGACCGGCGTGACCAATGCACCCTTCATACATTCCTCCTCAATGCGCTTGCGCCACGGCTACTGGACTGGACTCGGCTGCTTTCTGCGCCGGAACGACAGGGGCCGGCTCCGGCGTTCCTAGCTCAGATACAGCGATAGAAATCGGCTCACCGCTCATCTGCTGCAAGAATGCGATCACCGCGAGAATCTCATTCCTGGATAGCCCGATGGGATTCTTATTGATGTAGGGCATCGTGGCCGGATATTCCTTCGCCATGCCCTCCACACGATAGTCTTGGTAGATATAGGCCTGGGGATTCGTCAAGCTTTCATACAGAAACTCACGGCTTAACTTGGCTCCGATCCCCTTCAGGTCTGGGCAGCGGGCCGATTCACTGGGGCCAATCGTATGGCAGAGCGCACACTGGCCTTTACTGAAAAATATCTTCTGCCCGATGGTCGCCATGTCGGTCGGTGTTTTGACCGTGGCAATGTCGAACTTTTCTTCAATCGGTGGCAAGGACGCCATTTGCGGAATCGACAATGAAACGAGCGTGAAGAGGCCCAGTATAATCGCGACAAATCCGACGACTCGGATGAACGTGCCGCGAATGAAGAGGAGAGCCAGAATGCCCACCCCAACCACGCTAAGACCAATCAACTGTAGTCTGACAATTTCGCTCATATATCCCCTCGGGCAGTTAGGAACGCTTGGCCCTGAGTGCCGCGCTACACTCCAAATTCATCATTCAGAATTTGCTTGTCTTCGGTTCATCCAGCGCATTCGACCCGCCTGCCATCGCCGGGAGCCCGTGCGGCAATCCCGCCTTACTGGCTACGGCAGGTGTTTTGGCCTTATCGCCCATGGTGGCGACCCAGAAGATGAAGGCCACAATCATACAGAATAGGAACGTGCACAGGGCCATGATTCCAGATGCGTAGCCAAGCGCAGGCGAATAGGCATATTGCGACGTATCACGGAGCACACCATAAACGTGCCAATGGACGCGCGACGACGACCGTGCATAACCCATCAGCGTCATCAAGAGGATGATCATGATCGCATTGAGTACGAGAGAATAGCCGGCACGGGGAGGCATTACGCCCCAGACCATTTCGCTCGTGGTCTTAGCGCTCTTCAAGAGAATGCTCGTCAGTGGAGTGATCGTCAGCATGACACCGAGCACGACCAACACCTGCGACGTAGAGAAGTAGTTGATGCGGATGATCGCCGGGACGAAATAGCCCCACACGCCGAGGACAATGACCGCAATCGCAGAAACGGCAAGTACGAGCCCCATAAATACTTTCGCCGCCGTAGCCCAGCCCGCTGTTTCCTGCTTGCCGGCCCTCCAATACATAATGAAGCTCATGAAAGTAACGAGGATCATGAGATTCGCGACCGTCATCTTGGCCGACATGACGCCGAAAACACCGAGAAGCGGATGGTGGCTTCCCCCCATTTTTCTCGCTTCTTCCATGCTGGCTACGAGTGAGTGGGGCGTCATCCAGATACCCAGGCACACCAGCAGCGCGACCAACATCGCCAACATCTGCTTCTTATATTTCAGATCGGACCCGGGAATGCGATAGGTCATCCCTATCCAGAAATAATAGTTCGATCCGAGAAAGAGCACGCCGATAAGCATGGCCTGCAGAATGAACAACCACGACAGAAATCCCCCCATGAGCGTGATGCCCATCTGCTGGTTGTACTGGTAGATTTCACGCATGAGCCAGTAGCCGGCAAAGGGAAGCGACAACAGACCGAAGACCCCGATGAAATTCCCAACGTACCCCATCCAGTCGTAGTGGCTGCGCTCTTCCGGCGTCTTGGAAGATAGATAGCGAATCCCGGCATAGGCACCGCAGATGTAGCCGCCGAGCACCACATTCGCAATGATGCGGTGAATGTTCACCGGCCACCAGGTGGGGTTCCACGTTGCGGCCCAGGCTCGGGCAATATCCGAACCCTCGGCAAGCACCACCGGACTGGATTGGAACGTCGCCCAGGAGTTGGGGATGATCATGATGAAGAAGGCAAAGAAGTTGAGCAAGAAGCCGAGGAAAATATGAAAGGTCTTCTTGCCGCCGTCTTGCATCGTGTCCCAGCCATACCAATAGAGATACAATGTTGCAGTCTCGAGCAAGAACAGGATGCAATAGACGATAAACGACGGAAAGAAAATATCGCTCAGATAATTCATCAGCTTGGGATAAAACCCGATCAGCAGAAACAGCAGGATGGCGCCGAAGAGCGCGGTCGTGGAATAGGCGGAGGTCAGAAGCTTCGTAAACTCCTTGGCGAGTTTATCGTAACGCTTTTCGCCACCCTTCCAGCCGACGACTTCGCATATCCAGGCGAAGAGCGGCACTCCCAGCACAAACCCCGCGAGCAGCAAATGGAGTTGCGCAATAACCCAGATCACATTCCGGCTGCCGACGTATGGCACGTCACGATACTCGACAGGAGCAGGCGGTGTGGCATCTGCTCCAAAGGCCAGCGCTGGAAGACTGAGAAGGCCCGCTGCCATCACGAGCATTGAAAGCGTTCCTCCATGATCTCTGCCGATCTGGAGAAGCCGCTGAATCCATCCACCCTGATGTTGCATTGCCCTCACCTCATCATCTCCCACGTTATGGTTTCACGGCGCCAGGCAAAACCGGCACTGTTGCCTCCGGTTCATTCACTGCTTCGTTGCCTGTCTCGCCTTTTTTCTTGCTCTTTTCCTTATCCAGCTCGGCGACCGCCTGCTGTTCTATCAAAAATTCAACCCGTGCTGCAAGCTGTGCGATCGTATTTTCATTTTTTTTCAGTGTTTCGAGCGGTTTGAATTCCGGTTCGGCCTTCACTTCGACCTTCTTGCAACATTCGTGCGGATGCGGCGTAAACTGCGGAAGAGAAGACCAGAAAAGGAGGGACAACACTATCGCGACGCAGGAACATACGGTAAGCAGCAACCCTTGATCTGCCGGTACCCGCATCAGATCCCAACGAGTGATCAACCTTTCATAATTGTCCGAAGCATGCGGCGCCAACTGTACCGTGCCTCGAATCATCCGCCCCACAAGCGAGAGGCCGAGAATGAGAAACCCCAGAAGCGCTCCTGTAGCCACAGTGCCCCAGAGGGTCAGCTCGATACTGATTCTCTCTGCAATAGGAGTTCCTTCCAGAAGACCACCTTCAAACAACGAATGGGCGGCAGAAATCGAAGCATCGGTAATCGCACCCTGAGCCACCCAAAGGATCGGTAAAAAGATGGCGCCGACCAATGCACACTTCCACCAGAGGGTCAGCCCCAGCTTGGCCGGCGGCTCGCGCCGACAATGTTCAAGGAAAAATGTTCGCCCCACAAGCCTGAGCGCCCAAATATCGATCGGAATCGCCAGCAGAAACAATAACGCGATGCCGGCGCCTTCACCAATCTGTGAGTCCAATCCTAGAGTAATCGTTGGCAGCGCAAACACGGTCACAGGGCTTGCCAGGAGCATCAAAAATGCAAGGGCGATCCTGGTTTCAAAGTGCACGATCCCAAACGATAGAAAGAGTACCGCTAGGGCAAGCTTGATCGGCAAACCGGTCCAGAAGGCGGGCCAGAGAATCCCGAGCCCGAGCTTTGTAGGAGACATTGTCTCGTTCATACCGGTACCGAGCGATAGACAATTGAGAATGCGGAAGGTTTAGGCATTCTGCATCTTTTGCGCAGCGTTGGGAACAGAAATGCACCAGCAAGATGCTCAAACAGGCCGTTCTCGCTGTCCGCCGCTCGTGAACTGCGAGCGAGACAAGCTAGACGTGCGCGACAGGCGCGACTCGCGAAGATAAAACTCCCGACCAGTTCCGCTTTTCTCGCATGTCTCGCGAGTCTCGCGCAAATATCAAGATACGCTTCACGCTTCACGTTTCACGGCTCCTCAGCATCCCGCTAGTCCAAAAACTCTCGATTGATAATGGCCGACACCGTGAACAACAGGATCGAAGCCGTGAGCACCACCCATCCGATAAGAGCAATCGGCCGCTTGAATATATTTCGCTCGGGGTTGCGGTCGAAGAAGGGCAAGAACACCAGCACAAGCCCGAGAAGGCCCGGGCCTACGATCGATCCGAATATCTGTCCAAGCTCGCCTGAAAACATCCTCAGGCGCAGGTGCTGGAATATAAATAAGAAGTACCATTCCGGTTCCGGATGGTAATCGCCTGGGTCAGGGGTCGCCTCGTCCAATAAGACCACCGGTTCCCAGAAGGCCAACGCACTGATACAAGCAAAGACCACCGCCATCCCGACGACATCCTTCCAAATCTGCCGCGGAAAAAAATAATCGGTCTTCGCCTTCAACTCCACCGGCGTACCTCGAAACGGACCAGCCGGCCCCGCGCATCGAAAAAGAAAGAGATGCAGCCCTGCCAACCCGATTAGAGCTGCCGGCAGGACCATCACATGAATGACAAAAAACCGGCTCAAGGTCATCTGTCCCGGCGTCGGACCTCCTTTGAGGAAACGCGCCAGGAAATCCCCGATTACCGGCACCTTATCCATAATCTCAACGCCGACGGTCGTGGCCCAAAAGGCACGCTGGTCCCAGGGGAGTAAATAGCCTGTGAAGCCGAATCCCATGACGAGGGCAAAAAGCGCCAGTCCGACCAACCAGATGAGCTCACGCGGTTTCTTATAGGCGCCCCAGAGAAAGACTTGGGACATATGGGCAAATACACAAACAACCATGGCCGAAGAGCCCCAGAAATGGTAGCTCAGGAGGAACCAGCCGTAGTCGATGTCATGGATGATGTATTGGGTACTGGCATAGGCATGGTCGGCGGTGGGCACGTAGTAGAACATCAGCAACACGCCCGTCAGGGCCTGCATGATGAAGATGAACAACAGAATCGATCCGAAGACATAGGCCCATCGCGAGCCGCCAGGGACCGACTCATTGAGCATCTTGGCTGTCAGCTGCTTCAGCCCCACCCGCTCATCGACAAAGGCGAAGATTTTTTCGGCGACGGTGGCCGGCGGGCCGACAGAAGGAGGAATGTCGCTCATCACACAATCCGCGTTTGGGACTTGGTCCCGGCTTTAAATTCCATATCGATGATTTGCACTTCACCGCTCGAAGACACCTGAATCGGCATCAGGTCGAGGGAGCGTGGGGCAGGACCATCCAGCACCTTGCCGGATGCATCGTAGATACTCAAGTGGCAGGGACAGAGAAAGACCGGTCCGAGCACCTTGTGATTTCGCCATTTAAATCCGCAACCAAGGTGGGGGCATTTGCCGGAAAATGCCAGAAAAGGGACGTCTTTCTTATTGGTCCAGATAGGTTTCCCGGCGGAATCCCGGAATTCCATATCCTTCCCTTGGTAGACTTTTTCCAACACCGAGGGCGTCGCCTTCACCACCCAGACGTTCTTCTCAATTTCAGATTCAGGCATATAGGCTTCTTTCACCCTGCGCTTGTACTGAAACTGAGTCCCGACATCCTCCGCCTTCACCTTCGCGACGTTGCCGACCTTCAGCCATCTGTTGTCCAGCGACGCATACATCGGATTCATCAAAAACTTCAGTACCGGATAGACCAGCGGCAGCCCGATAAAGAGCCCCGTTACATAGGTCAAGTTCGCAAAGAAGGTCCTTCGCTTCACGTTTCGTTCCAGTTCAGGGAGCGGAACCAGAACTTCACCCGATTCGACGTGAATATGTCGCTCAAGGCCCGGAATTTCCACTTCATGCAACGTGACGTAGTCCTCGCGCTTGAAGGGCGGCAACGCGATGACTTCGGACGAGGATGAACGCAGCTGCACCAGATCTTCCGTCACAGTTTGCACTGCGCCGATCGACACTTGCCGTTCGCCTGACCCGTTCATCGACACGACGAGATGGCTGACATCATGGGAGAGCGGGTCCATGATGACCTTGGTCACTTCGCCGACTTCCCGGTCCGCACAGCGGACTTTCGATTTCAGTTGAGGCTGCATCCTATTTTTTCTTAATCGGCCTTGGTGTATTCACCGAGGTATTTTTGAATGAACCCAGCCAGGAGGCGAGCGCCAGGATGTCCTTCGGCTCCATGAGCTCCTTAAACTTGTCGGGCATCCTGCCCTTTTCCCACTCTTTTTCGAATCCCTCGGCCATGAAGCTCTTGGGATCTGTAATTTTCTGCTGAATCTCTTCGACCGTCAAAAACGAGCCGATATTATCCAACTCCGGACCGCGCTTCTTTCCCCCCTCACCCCTCAATTTGTGGCAGTTGTAGCATTCCATCAGCTGCCATTGCTCTTCTCCCAGCTTCATAAAATCTCCGGCCACCATGTTGGTCGTCGGGGTGGGAGGAGGAGTGGGAATAGGAGTGCCGGTCGACAGCCCCTTCGCCATCTGCTCTGCTCCCAGAGTCATGAGCTTCACTTCTAACGCCTTCACCTGCTCATCAAGCGCCTTGGCGCGCGCGATCAACTCCTCAGTCTTTCCCTTTTCTGAGGCCTCGAACTGGGGCTTTAATATTTTTGCGATCTTCCCCTTTTCTTCTTCAGGGTCGAATTGTGGGAGAAAAGTCGCGCCGGCGATACAGACTGTGCATAAGAGAATATAGACAGCCACGAGAGCGACGACGGACTTCGCCCCGCTCATCGTCCTGAGAGGCGGCGCATCCAGCAGTATGAACACGCCGGCCCCCAGCATCGCAAAGCCGAGGAACAGCATCTGAAACACAAAGGGGAACTCCAGCGCTTTCGCAACGCCGACAAGTATACCGCCGATCACCAGACCGATCGCCAGCTTCTTGATGATATTCCCCATACCGATTCTCGCTCTTTCAGCGGACCTTCCGCATCCAGCTTACTTGGCCCTGACAGGCACGGGGCTGCCTTCGGGTGCGTGACTCTTCGAACTGGAAGGCCGAAGGGCCACGATCACGGCCAAACTTACCACGGCGAAAAAGATGACGGTAATTCCGGTAATCCACCAGGCAGAATACGACAGAGTCGGCGTGAAGGACTCCGAAGAGAGGTCGGGCATCAAACTGTACGTGTGGTAATACTTCTTTACCAGCGAACGGACGGCGCCCATCAAGCCCATCGTCCAGATTGAAATAAAAGCCAGAACAATCAAGACGAACTGAGAGGCGAAATCGATCTTCCCCCAGAGGATCGTACCTTGCTTGATGACCCGGTTATACAAAATATAGTTGACGACCGTGACGAACACCAATGTGAACATCGCGGAAAGTTTCGCCGGCATCGACCCCAGGAATTCCCAATCGGACGGGATCTCCACCCCTGCCACCATATTGGCGCCAGTGGCCGCAAATCCGTGAGGGGTGAGCCAGATCGCATCGCTCACGATGATCATTAAAAAACCGATTTTAATGACAGTCCGCGCAGAGACGGTGAGCGGGATGAATCGACCGATAAGAAACGGTGCCAGAACCAACGGCAGGAGAAAGGCCAGCGATTTCGGATCGGGAATCCAATAGGTGTTCATCACCGCCATCATGACGAAGGGTAAGGCCACCATGACGATGGGAGCCAGAACCGTCATCCGGACCTTTTCGGCCCCCTCAACACGTTTTAAGCTGAGCCATCCGTAATAGTTAATGGCCAAAAATAACAGTCCGATCATCGCTCCTTGCATTTCGAAGAACATCGAGAGCTGATCGGCCATCATGTAGGGGCAGAACGAAAAGTCGTAATCGCACATCTCATAGGCCAGCAACAATCCCGTAAAGGGCTGGAAGAGCGTCGCGCCCACGGCGATTAGACTTCCGACAAAACCCATCCAATCATAATAGGCCCGATCTTCCTGCGTTTTTGCCCCCATGTACATATAGGCGGCGATCAAACCCGTTATAAATCCTCCAAACGCCACGTTGCCGTCGATGCGATGAAGATTCAGCGGCATCCAGCTTTGGTTGGCGATCTTATCCCACAAGCTCGCGGCGGCGAGAAGATCCTGGGGAGACATACCCTCAGCCTTCAGCGGAGTGTTCATGAAGGATGTCGGACCATTGATCAGAAACATCGTGACCATGCAGATGAGATTCAGGAGTACACCGAGGACGATATGGCGCCCTTTCTTCTCACCCTTCCAGCCATCCCAGGTATAGAAATAGGCGTACAATACGATGGTCCCGCTGATGAACAGCGCCGGATAGAAGACCGCGAACACGAGATAGAACTGATTGATGAACCATGTCGTGAACTGCGGGTATGTCGCGAGGAGCACAAAGATAAACAGACCACCGGTCACAGCCGTCATGCTGAAGAGTATAACCGTGACTTTCGTCACCTCTCTGGCCAAGCGATCGTACCGGGGGTCCTGCTTCCAATGCCCCAACCATTCTGAGATGACGACAAAGATTGGGGCGCCAAGCACGAACGCCCCAAAGAGCGTGTGCAACTGGGCAACGATCCATACGGCGGTCCGATTTCCCGTATAACGAAACTCTACCGGCGACACGCCAGGAGCTTGCGCATAGGCCACGCCGCCGAACAACGCCAACATCGCACAGGCGAGGATGAGACTGCGCTGCCACAATTTCATAATACTTCGTCGCCTCTCTCCGCTAAGAGCCCGTCCCATATCGAGGCTATTGCCTGCTGCTTCCCCTCTTCTGCGGCAGGCTCGCCGATAGACGGCCAACGATGGTTCTCATGCCCGGATCCCCGGTAAAAGCTCCTCGCTGCAACTCTATCTTGCAGTCGGAGACCTTGGGCGTAAGAGAGCTTGTGCGTCGTACAGAATAGCGTCATTTCACCGTGAACCGCGCGATGACTCAGCGACAAGCACTAAAACGGGGGCAGCGAGAAGATCTAGTCATAGTCATAGCAGCGAAAGGTTCGTTCAGGTATCTCATACCGCCAGGAGATCTCGCGCCCCGAACAGACCGATAGGCCACCCAGAGGCTCAACGTACAAAGCTTCTGAATTAATATCGGTCAGCAGCCTCCAAAGCTGAAACACCCTTACTTGCCAGTCGAATCCGGCGCAGCCGGAACAACAGCGGGAACTGCCACGACGCTCGCTGCATCAACCCAAGACTTCGTTGCTGCATCCCATCCCTTCCCAGGCAATCCGTAACTCGCTTCATACAATACGAGCTTCCACGTATCGTCCTCCGATAACTTGCTCTTCCATGCCTTCATTTTGGTATTGGGAACCCCTTCGGCGATCCGCCAGGCCCAGACTGAATCAGAATAGAGTTTCATCCGATCGGTAACACGGAAGTCCCTGGCGCCGGCCTTGGTCGGCTTACCGTCCTTGCCGTGGCAGCTGCCACAATTCACATCAGGATTTGTCTCGCCGGCGTATAACTTCCGCCCTTCTTCCAATTTGGCCGCATCGGTCCACCAGCCAGCCGGCATATGTTTGTCGGCCCACTCGGCAGGAGCCGGCGGCGGCGCAACGATCGGTCCTTCCCCGCCCCCCCCTTCTCCTCCACAGGCTGCAAGGGAAAGCCCCATCCCCAACGCAACCGCCAGCAACAAACATTCCTTTTGTTTCATAAGCTTCAACCGCTCCTCTCGCCTCAACCTCGTCGCTGACGTTCCAGCCACGCACAAAGACCAAAAAAACGCTTTTATTGGGAAATACCTTCCCCAGTAAAAGCGTCGATTCTAACGAATACCGTAACGACACTCGTACTCCCCGCCACTTCAATTCACCGATCCAGCGAGGTGCACATCAGCCCCACGGACCGCTTCGGTTATTTCTTACGCTTGCTCTGAGACTTTCCGCGTTTAAACTCCTGCTTCCGCCATGAACGAATCACTCTGACCCCAACGAACCCGCCGACTGCTACGGCCAGAGCCCCTGATCCTATATAGAGCCACAAAGAATCGTTGCCCTTGTCTCGTACGCAGCCGGTCCCAAAATTGACCTGGATGATTCGCTCCGCCTCCAGATCTTTCGGGTCAAACGAAACTTTCTGCTGTTGCTGCTCTCCATTGGCTTCAATCAGAAGCGGATCGCCGAGGTTATCGTTATGAAGGTGAAATGCGGCTTTGTAGTACCCATCGCCATCGGTCTTAACGACCTGTCCGTAGGAGATCCTGGTATCCTTGACCAATACATCGATGTTGACGCTGCTTTTTCCATCTGCCCCACAGACAAACCCTTCCACTGTAAACCGATGATCGGCTTCATGCGTCGCAAATACGACCGAAGGGAGCCCACTCAGTACTGCAATGACGAGGATCCATTCCCGCCATCGCGACCTATTCTGTGCGATCTGTCTGAGCCTCACGTACTCCGGACTGACGCCTCTTTCGGTCACCGGGCGCTTGCGTCCGTCTCACACAATAAGGGCGATCCATGGCCAATTTTAACGCGCAATTTTTAGCATAGCCCCTACCCATTGTCAACGAACAGACAGGCGGGCTTGATGGAAAGGTACGCTTCTTTTCAAGCACTTGAAGAAGAGCATCTGCGATGACGTGGATGGCGGATGAAATAAGAAAACTCGATACGAACGGCAGGCGTGAGCCTATACAATTCCTCGCGCTTTAGCTTCCGCCGCAATCCGTTCTATTTCGGCTCGTCGCTCAGAATCCTTCTTGGCGATCCAGTTTTCCCAGGATTTTCCAGTGGCAGTATCCTCCCCGGTAAAAGCAATCGCAACAATCTGGTCGTAGCGAATCTGTCGCGCCGCAGAACTGTCGGAAGGGAAGATATCGAGAGAGGAGTCGACCCCGTCGACCTGACGGTTGAAGAGATACCCGCTGAGAGACTCGCCGGATTTCAACGACACCGTGACGTCGCCGCGATAATCGAACGCCAACTCCACCGCTTCCGCAAGCTCAGCGAAGGATGCCGGCTTGAATATGCGACCTTCCAGCGATCCGGCCACAACGCCACTTTTAGGTTTCGTGGTATCGGTCATTGAAAGACCGTCGTTCGTGAAACGTTTCTCGTTCCTCGCGCGGGACTCGCGAGACGTGCGAGAAAAGCGGGACTGATCTGGCCTGTCATCGTCGTGAGTCGCGCCTGTCGCGAACGTCTAGCCCGTCTCGCTCACATTTCATGGGCTGAATCATCGCGAGGTGGGGAGCATCGTCAACTTGGCTGTCCGGACGAACCCGGACATCGTACCAAACGTATCTTCCACTGCGGACGGTTCATACCCGCAATGCACCATGCAATCGGCGCATTTCTCGTTTCGCCCTGTTCCGTAGTCGTCCCACTCCGTGCTGTCCATCAATTCCTTAAATGTCTTCGCGTAACCCTCTTGGAGTAGGTAACAGGGCTTCTGCCATCCAAAAACGTTATAGGTCGGGTTGCCCCAGGGTGTGCATTGATACTCCCGCCGCCCCATCAAGAAATCTAAGAACAATGGCGATTGATTGAACTGCCACCCTTTTTTCGGACTCCCCAAAATACGCGAAAACAATTCTTTCGTGCGCTCTCGTTTCAGAAAATGCTGCTGGTCCGGCGCCTTCTGATAACTATACCCAGGGGAAATCATCATGCCTTCGACGCCAAGATCCATCATTGCATCGAAAAACTTCCTCACACGCTCCGGATTGGCATCGTCGAAGAGGGTTGTATTGGTCGTGACCCGGTGGCCCCGCTTCAGCGCCGCCTTGATCGCCTTCACCGCCACGTCATAGACCCCGTCGCGACAGACCGCCAAATCATGCTCATCCTTCAGCCCATCCATATGGACGCTGAACGTCAGAAACTTAGACGGCTGATATTCGTCGAGTTTGCGTTCCATCAAAATCGCATTGGTACAAAGATAGATATACCGCTGCTGCTCGACCAGTCCACGGACAATCTTGGGCATCTCGGGATGGATCATCGGTTCGCCGCCAGGAATACTGACGATCGGAGCGCCACATTCCTCTGCTGCGGCCAAGCACTGCTCAGGCGTGAGTCGTTTATCCAGCACATGATCGGGATATTGAATCTTCCCGCAGCCGGCACAGGCCAAATTGCAACGGAACAAGGGCTCCAGCATCAATACAAGCGGATACCGCTTCACCCCATTCATTTTTTGGGTGAGCACATACTTCGTGACAGTAGCCATTTGGGAAAGTGGAACGGCCATTCCTCTCTCTCCTTCTTTTCAATCTATATTGGTAACGGTGCGACCGGCCTGGTAGCAGGTGGTAAACGTGAGAGATTCTAGCACTCCATTTTATCGTCAGTCAATTTACTTCCGAGCTGCATGCGCAGAACCATCTCCGAAAATTATCCGTTCTTTGCAAGACGCTCTTCATAAGTAGAGTCCTGGCAAGTTGCTCCATAAGACAGGGAACCGATGGTTGTAGGGCGGTACAGGCTTATTCCGCTTCAATAAAACAAGCCGTCAGTATGGAGAAGAAGAGAAACACTGGAGGGATTTGTCCCGCCGCCAAAAACGATCATAAGGGCTCCGGGGTCGAGCGAGCTCTGTTCTGTATGGAGGCGCCGAGCGGGGTCGAACCGCTGCATCGCAGTTTTGCAGACTGCTCCCTTAACCACTTGGGTACGGCGCCGTGGAGGGCATTATAGTCTGTGAGAGAGGCTAGAGGCTAGGGGCGAGAGGAGAGATCTACCGCTTACTGGAGAGGACCGGAATTTCTTTTCCGAGCGTCGAAGGCTGATCCGACTGCGGAACCATCGGTTCCCATCCCTCGTTCGAATGGACCGCGACTTCCCCATTCCCTTCGGCATCTTTTTCTTTGGCCATCAACTCGACTTCATAAATCAACGTGTCCATCAACTCTTCAATCGGCACTTTTCTGACGAGCTTTCCCTTCTTGAACAGGATACCCTTGCCTTCGCCTCCGGCGATTCCGATATCCGCTTCCTTGCCTTCGCCAATCCCGTTCACAACACAGCCGAGGACCGACACATTCAGCGGGGTCTTGATATGGCCGAGCTTCTTTTCCAGTTCATTGGCCAGCTTCACCACGTCTATCTCGACACGGCCACAAGTAGGACAGGCAATGACATTGATCCCGCGATGGCGAAGTTCGAGCGACTTCAAGATTTCGAATCCCACCTTCACTTCTTCGACCGGATCGGCCGCGAGCGACACGCGCAAGGTATCGCCGATTCCCTGGGAGAGTAAGTACCCGAGGCCCATGGTGGACTTGACGGCTCCGGTCATCGCCGTTCCTGCCTCTGTAATACCGATATGCAGCGGATAGTCCGACTGGTGTGCAAACAACCAGTAGGCATCGATCGCATGGTGCACATCCGACGCCTTCAGCGAGACCTTCATATTGGTGAAGCCGACGTCTTCGAGCGCATGGACAGCATTGAGAGCCGATTCGGCCAGCGCTTCCGGCGAGGGCCAGCCGTACTTGTCCAACAGATCCCGTTCCAGCGAGCCCCCATTGACACCGACGCGAATCGGAATACCGTGATCGTTCACAGCCTTGATGACTTCTTCGACTTTCCACCAGGCTCCGATGTTGCCCGGATTGATTCTCACGCAGTCCACAATCTCGGCAGCCTTCAAGGCCAGCCGATGGTCGAAATGAATGTCTGCGATCAACGGCACGGTCATCGCCGCCTTGATCTTGGGCAGCGCAGCAGCCGCTTCGTCATCCGGCACGGCGACACGGATCACTTCGCACCCTGCAGCTTCTAGTTGGCGAATTTGCTCGATCGTCGCGGCAGCATCGCGTGTGTCCGTTGAACACATCGACTGGACGGACACGGGCGCGTCTCCGCCGATCTTGACCTTGCCAACTTGAATCTGCCGAGTTTTCCGTCTGGTAATGTGCATGGCTTTGTTAATCGTTATTTGGTTAATCGTGAACCGCAACACATCTTTCTTGCGAATAACGCTTCACGTTCAACAACTCACGTCCTCACTAGCTCCCCTGCTCATCTCCGTGCGGCAACCGATCGGACGATGAGGCAAAGGTGAACTGCTCCCGTGAAACAGCAGGCGTCTTATCGATCAATTCTTTAACGCTCTGATAGATACCGTCCGCCGTCAAGCCATACCGTTCGCGCAGAAAATCCTGTGGTCCCTGCTCGATGTACCAATCCGGCAATCCAATGATCTTTGTCGTCACACCGGTCACGCCGCCTTCGGACAGGGCCTCGAGAACGGCTGAACCGAATCCTCCCATTTTGCAACCTTCTTCAACCGTCACCACGTATCGAACCCGCTTGGCCACTTCGACGATCAAGTCCCGATCCAACGGCTTCACGAAACGGGCATTGATCACCGCCGTGGAAATACCTTCTGCTTCAAGCTGTTTCGCCGCCGTCACAGCATGCGAAACCGGCACGCCGATGGCCACAATCGCCACGTCCGTACCATCGCGCAACAATTCACCCTTCCCGACCGGCAAGGCCTCCGGTTCCGGATCCATCGCGACGCCCAAGCTCAGTCCTCGCGGATACCGCACCGAAGCAGGTCCCTCATACTGGATGCAGGTTTTCATCATATGCTGCAACTCATTTTCATCCTTCGGCGCCATGACGATCATGTTCGGCACGTGGCGCAGAAACGCATAATCGAATGCTCCATGGTGTGTCGTCCCATCTTCGGCAACCAACCCGCCTCGATCGATGCAGAAGGTCACAGGCAGGTTCTGTGTGGCAACGTCGTGCACCACCTGGTCGTATGCGCGCTGTAAGAAGGTGGCATACAAAGCCACCACTGGACGAAGGCCCTGCGTGGCAAGACCAGCCGCAAACGTCACCGCATGCTGCTCGGCAATCCCTACGTCATAGAGCCGGTCGGGAAACTCCTTCTCGAAAATATTCAGGCCGGTTCCTTCGCACATCGCGGCCGTAATCGCGACAATCCGCTTGTCCGTTCGGGCCAGCTTGACCAACGACTCGATCGCGAATTGTGTGTAGGACGGCCGCGCGGCTTTCTTTGCAGGGACACCGGTTTCCCGGACAAAGGGAGGGCAGGCGTGGAACCAGACAGGATTCTTCACCGCAGGCTCATAACCCAACCCTTTTTTCGTCACGACATGGAGTAACACGGGCCCCTTCATCTTCAACACATTTTCCAAGGTGGGCAGCAAGTGTTCGAAGTTGTGTCCATCGATCGGTCCCGCATACCTGAACCCAAGCTCTTCAAAGAGCAGTCCGGGAAGAATCGCTCCCTTGGCTAGTTCTTCAGCCCGGCGGGCCCACTTCTGTACGTCTTGACCGATGTGGGGGATTTTCCCTAATAGTTGCCCTGTCTCTTCCCGCATCTTGTCGTAGAAGTCTCCGGTGATGGTCCGGTTCAAATACGAGGAAATCGCTCCGACGTTCTTTGAAATGGACATCTGATTGTCGTTCAAGATGACAAGAAAATCTTTTCCAAGCCCTCCGGCATGCTGCAGCCCTTCCAGCGTCATCCCAGCCGTCATGGCGCCGTCGCCGACGACACAGACGACCTTGTGCCGTTGCTTCAACTGTTCACGCGCTTCGACCATACCGTAAGCGGCAGATACGCCGGTTCCTGCATGGCCTGCATTGAACGAATCGTGGTCGCTTTCTTCACGCTTACAGAAACCGCTTAACCCTCCGTACTGCCGGAGCGTATGGAATCCTTCCCGACGCCCAGTCAGCAGCTTATGCGCGTAGGCTTGATTACTCGTGTCCCACACGATCTTATCCTTGGGAGTATTCAACAGGGCGTGCAACGCCACCGTGAGTTCAATCACTCCGAGGTTCGAAGCCAGATGACCTCCGACGTTGGACACCACACCGATAATCTGTTCCCGCAGCTCCTGGCACAAGGCAGGATACTGCGTCGGTGACAGTCGTTTCAGATCAGCCGGGCTGTGAATAGTTTTCAAAATCGACATAGTAGATGCTCCTTTGCATCAATACCTACACACATACATCTATAGCAGCGAGCTAGGCCCTGATGGCCTCGGCACTGCGGTGTG
Organism: Nitrospiraceae bacterium; assembly: GCA_013140715.1. GTDB lineage: Bacteria > Nitrospirota > Nitrospiria > Nitrospirales > Nitrospiraceae > Palsa-1315. The sequence goes on along the minus strand of JABFSG010000037.1, from coordinate 20,071 downwards.
GCAGTTTGGAGCCCGCAGGGGTGAGTTTCACATGTGAGTTCTATGTTGTCAAGGTGTTAGCCCCTCTCGCAGCCGAACCTCCCTTACCGCTCATGCCTCAAATCGATAGGTCAACAGGGTCGAGAGCGTGAAGTCTGCTGCGCTCCCTCTGATGAAGTCAAGATTTTCGACCATGTAACCTTGCCAGAGGAACCGTTGGGTGAAACGGTAGCTGAACCCCAACACCGACTCCACCACACCCTTGTCCAGCACCTTTGTGCCGACACCATGAAAAGGCGTGGAATAATAATCGAGCTGTGTTGTGAAAGAAAGATTGTCCGACCAGAGATATTCCACGGCGAGAAGCCCGGATATCGTCGGATGGAGCGCCTGCCCCGCAATACGGCCTGTCGGAACCACTCCATTGAGGTTGCCATAGACGACCCAGCGGCCGCCGAAACCTTTTTCAGCCGCCAACCCCAACCCGAAATCTGGACTGCCGCTCCCGTAGAATTGGCCTCGGTCCCCCGTGGGCAATTTCAGCGCCGTACGGATAGACAGAGTCGGCATCCATGCCGCCTCTTGCAACAATTGATACTTGCTCATCACTGTGCTGTCCCCCAATCCGACAACTCCTTCCCGCCCGCTCGCAATGGTGCGTCCGCCGCGTGAAATATTGAAGGCATAGTCTGTGTTGGCCAATGCGTCTCGGGCCGGCGCCACGCCAGTCGTTGCCCCCTCTACTGCTTTGATGGGACCATCCATGAATCCGCGATTGCGATAGAGCGTGGGAACTTCCAGCGCAAGCTCCCACCGCTCCGTTGCCCCATAGCGAAGAAATACACCGGATCGCAGGGTCTCAAATTTCATCGTCACGTTGGCCTGGGATCCGACATCGTTAAAAATACTGGCGGTCTCCGCAAGCTCTACCCGAACATCCACCACTCCCTGTTTCAAGACAGCCGCGCGATCCCCCGGCATGCTCAAGACCAGCTGTTGAATCGGCTGGAAGTTTCTGACAGGGAATGGGCCGAACCCCTCGGCACTGACCGGCAAGGGCTGGACACAGACAAGAACGAGGAGTCCGGCGAGCAGCCCCAAACCGAATAACGTGCGTCCCATAATAATAGCTCCCCAGCAAATCAGTATGGAAAATCCAGCCCCGCAAAGACCGCGCCTCCTTCTCGGCTGTAGCCGTAGTCGATGCGTCCGACGACATTGGGTTTGACCAACCCGCGGAACCCGACACCAGGCGTAACCCGATAGTCCCTGAAGCTCACGTCTTTGAAACTGTTGAAAACCTGCCCCGTATCCAAGAACGGCGCAATCTCAAAATCTGCCGTCACCCCCGCAATCTTCGTTCGCACCAAGTGGATTCGCTGTTCGATACTCGCCGAAACGAGATGTTTGTCGATGAAGCGATCGACGCCGAATCCGCGAAGGTTGTTTTGGCCGCCCAATGAACTTTGCTCGAAAAACGGCACCTCCGTCCCGATCGTCGCCTGCAGGTCAGCCCGGACGATGAGAATGGCGCGCTTCGATTCACTCGGAAACAGCTTCTTGACCTCGAGTCCATAGCGGGAATAGATGGGATGACTGCCGTTGCGGATATTTTGGTTCACCTCCGCATAAGCGGTCACGGCCATTCCATCGGTCGGCGAGACAAGACTGTCCCGCGTATCGTAATAAAACGTCGCCCTATGTCCGAGAATGATCGACTCTCCCTGCACTCCATCTACTGTAGGAAAACGGTCGACCGTAAAGGGAAGATCCGTCGCGCCCTTCTGCAGACGCACATCGCGGAGCCGCTGGCCGACGGCAATCTGGGTGACTTCGTTCAAGTAGATCCCGAAGCGCCAGTTCAACCGCCCTTCTCGCGCGGTGTAATTCGTTTGATCCAGCAGTGGCGTCTCTTGCCCTAGGCCGAAAAACCGAGTCGTGGCATTTTTAAAGAACGACGCGCCGAAATTCAACGAGTAGCGTCCCTGACTGAAGGCCGGATCGGCGTAACTGAATACCACTTTTCGCTCGATCTGCTCTGTGAAGGACCCGATAAACCGCATTTCACGCCCGCCCGGGTCATAGCGAAAAATATTGAGCGCACCACGCGTTCCAACGATAGAATTGCGGATGATCATCGGAGCGATGAGATACTTGAGCTCCCCGTCCGGGTCGCTGATCAGAACCGGGACAATCAACCCGGCATCGTTTCCGTCATTTTTGCTGGTGGAGACCGATGGAATTGGAAAGTATTCGACACCGGCCAGCGCATAGCCCGATAACGCAGCAGCATTCGCCGAAAGAAACAGAATGACAACGGCGACAAGGCCGCGCAGTCTTGTCATGAAATTCCTGGAGAGGGTTACTGGGCTTTGATCTTATCGGATTTCTTGCGAAGCTGATCGACCAGGTCGGCATAGCTTGAAGACCGGAGGATCTTTGAAAACTGCCCCCGGTAATTATTGACTAAACTGACACCGTCCACCACCACGTCGTATACTCGCCAATCACCGCCCTTGTTGAGCAAACGATAGTCGAGCGGAATTTCGACCTTGCCCGTCAACACCTTGGTCCTGACCTCCGCATAATCATTCTCAATCCGTTCATTAATGTACTTCACACCCTCTCCAGAGTAGGACTCGATCTTATCGGCATACGAATTGGTCAAGAGGGTCTGAAATAGTGCGACGAATTCTTGTTTGTCCTTATCGGATAAGGTACTCCAGGGAGCGCCCAGCGATCGCCTCGACATTTCCTGATAGTCGAACCGGTCTCCGACAATCTGTTCCAACTTCTGCCGGCGTTCTTCAGCTTTCCCGGACTGTTTGAGCTCCTTGTCCCGAATGGTAGTGAGCACCTCGTCGATGGTGTGTTTCATGGCATCCGTCGCGCCGCCAGCCGTTGCCGGCTGAACCGCAACCACGCCAAGCAACAGCAGACCGACCATCCCGCTTACGACGCTGCCCCAACTCCATCGCTGCGCTTCTCTCGCGGCAGATCCCTTGATCTCCATGTCTCCTCCGTCTGTACAAAATGTTATTCGGTTTATTTAGTTTGTTTGATTGATTTGGGTTGTTTTGTTCATCTGGTTAGTTTCGCTCAACCCAACTCAACCAAATAAACTCGTTAGGTCAGTTCACTTTGCCGTGCACGTACTGGCTCACCAATTCCTCAAGATCGAGGCCCGACTCGGTGTCGCGTATCATATCTCCCGGTTTGAGCGGATCGCCACCCCCTCCCGGAGCCAGAGCCAGAAACTTTTCTCCGATAATGCCCCGCGTCTTGATGGAGGCAAAGGTGTCCGTATAGAGTTTCACCGTCTTATTAACCGCCAATTTTACCTTTGCACGGTCCTCGACGAGCGTAATTCCTCGGACCCGGCCGACCTCGACGCCGGCAATTTCGATCGTCGAACCAGGCTTGAGCCCCGAGGCGCTGTTGAACTGCGCCTCAACTTCGTAGACATCGCCGCCAATCATCTCGAGTTTTCCGAGCTTGATCGACAGATACGCAAGGCACAAGACGCCGACGAGCACAAACACACCGACCACCATCTCCAGCTTGGTTTTCTCCATCTTCGGTGCTCCTCCCTCACCCAGCGAGCGAACCGGGTAACGCTACAGTTCCACCGACTGAAATGAATTCCTGAATTTCCGGATCGGTCGTCCGCTGGAACTCTGCGGCCGTGGCCATCAAGGCAATTTTGCCTTTTCTCAGCATTGCCACCCAATCGGAAATTCCGAAGATCTCCGGAATTTCATGGCTGACCATAATTGCGGTAAAGCCGAACCGCTGCTGCATGGTGACAATCAAATCATGAATCGACTTCGCCATCAAAGGATCCAAGCCGGTCGTTGGTTCGTCGAAAAGAATGATCTCCGGCTCCATGACCAACGCACGCGCCAACCCAGCCCGCTTTCGCATGCCGCCGCTCAACTCGGCGGGAAACTTGTGTCCCATCCCCGCCAATCCGACCTCCCCCAGTTTTTCCTCAACCCGCTTCGTCACTCCCGGCCCCTTCATGCGCAACTTCTCCCGCAACGGGAAGGCCACATTCTCGAACACCGAGAGGGAGTCGAACAGGGCGGCGCCTTGAAAGAGCATCGCGAACCGTTTGCGCACATCGTTTAAGCGCGTCCCAGACAGACGGGATATTTCCACGTCGCCGACCCACACCTCGCCGCGATCCGGCTGCAGAAGCCCGATCATGTGCTTGAGAAGCACGCTCTTTCCTTCTCCGCTGCGGCCGATAATGGTCGTGAGCTTGCCGACGGGGATCGAAAGATCGACTCCCTGGAGCACCGGCTGTCCACCAAGTTTTTTTTCGACCCCGACCAGCCTGATCATGGGTATTACAGCAAGACCGAGGTCAGGAAATAGTCGCATACAAGGATAAGCACCGACGAGAGAACTACCGCCTCCGTCGTCGCACGCCCGAGTCCCTCAGCGCTCTGCCTTGTATAGAACCCTTTATAACAACAAACCCAACTGACGATCAGTCCGAAACTAACCGACTTCAGAATGCCGCCGTACACATCTTTCCATTCCACGGCCGATTCCATCGAGTTCCAATAGGCCCCTTCGCTTACGCCCAATAGGTCCACTCCGACGAGGGAGCCGCCGTAAATACCGACCACATCGAACAACGCGACGAGCAGCGGAACCCCGATCAACCCTCCCACCAATTTTGGCGCAACCAAATATTGCATCGGATTGATGGCCATGGTATCGAGCGCATCGATCTGTTCCGTAATCCGCATAATGCCGATTTCAGCGGTCATGGCGGATCCGGCGCGCGCCGTCACCATCAATGCCGCCAACACCGGCCCCAGTTCCCGGATCATGCTCAACGCCACTGCAGAGCCCAACAACCCTTCGGAGCCAAATTTCCGCAAGCTGTAATAGCCTTGAAGCGCCAACACCATTCCCGTAAATCCGGCCGTGAGCACGACGACGAACACGGACTTGTATCCGATAAAGTGGAGCTGCTTCATAAATTGATGGAACCGGAACGGAGGCCTCACCAGCCAGGCAAAAGCCGACAGCAGAAACAACAGCATGCGGCCCATCTCCCGCACACGACCGACGGCCCACTGTCCCAACTGTTCAATCACGTTTGTCATTGGTTACTCATCGGTTATCTGGACAGAAGAGATTTACTGTCGGTCTCCGCATAGAACTGAAACCATTCCGTCAATCGATCCGCTGCCACCTGGCTCTGCTTTCGCAGCCGATTCAGCCCCGCGAAGCTGGAAGGGCGGCCGATCAGCTCCTGCATACCCTTGACCCAGCCAGTGGGCCTGAGAAAGAGGTTGAAGTCAAGAGGGAGATCCTCGTCCACCAAATCGGAGACGGTCCGCACAATCGCCATGGATAGACCCTGCTCCTGAGCGACCGCCGCCACCGCCGCACTTTCCATATCCAGCGCAGTTGCACCGGTCAGCCGTTGCAACCTTCGCTTTCCCTCCGCCTGACAGACCACGGTTTCCGACGACACGAAGGTTCCGACCCGTGCAACCAACCCCGCATCCTGCGCCACAACGAGAAGCCCTCCCCGTACCGTCTCATCGCAGGGCACAGGATCGGCGCCCACCGTCCAGTCTCCCTCAGTCTGCACGGAAGACACCGATGTGCCGATGAGAAGGTCTCCCACCTGAGCCGGCACGAGGGCGCAGGCGAAACCCGTCGACATGACGAGCGATATGGCCTGTGCCTTCAGCACTTTTCCTGCAACAGCAGTTGCCGCACTGGGACCGACACCGGTTTGAATAAGCCAATAGGTGCGGCCCCCTCTTTGCCCAATATGGCAACGGACTCCGGCAATGGTTGTAATATGATCCATCGCGAGTGCACGGCGAACGGCCTGGAGTTCCCAGCGAGTTGCAGCGAAGATAGCGACGGGATTCACCGCAGATCCTGAAGGGGGGTGCTCCATGCCAACGGACGTCGGCAACGGAGTATTCAATGGCCGGCTCGATGACACCCGGACGCGAGAACCTGCTGCCGTACTTCATCAGCCCGCATCTTTCCGCGCGTCCGCAGATTCCGATACATCGCCAAGGCCCATAAGGGGAAATATTGACAATACCAATGGTAGCGGAGATAAAACACCCGGGGGAATCCGGTGCCTGTATGGCGGACCTCTTCCCACGACCCATCTTTCGTTTGATGGCGGAGCAGATACTGCACTCCACGAGCGACGCTGAAGGCATCGGTCATCCCTGCCGACATAAGCCCCATGATGGCCCAAGCCGTTTGGGAAGGCGTACTATCGCCCTTTCCGCTCCATGCTGGATCGCCGTAAGACAAGCAGGACTCGCCCCACCCACCATCGGGATTCTGTTTCGATTCAAGCCAGGTGACCGCACGACGGACATAGGGTTTCGAGAGATCCTCTCCAATCGCATGAAGACCGGCGAGGACGGACCATGTGCCATAGATATAATTGACGCCCCACCGGCCGAACCAACTACCGTCTGCCTCCTGCTCGCGCTTAAGAAACCGAAGAGCCGGCGCCACGGCGGGGTGCGTCTGATCGTAGCCCAGCGCTGCGAGCATCTCAAGACAGCGTCCGGTCAAGTCTGACGTGCTCGGATCGAGCAGGGCATGGTGGTCGGCAAACGGGATATAGTTGAAAACAATGCGGTTGTTGTCCTTGTCGTATGCGCCCCACCCTCCATCGGACCCCTGCATGGCGAGCACCCACTTCATCCCCCGCTGAATAGATTGCTGTAAATCCGTCGTCTGGGGCATCTGAATTTTTGACAGCCCCATCAACACCACAGCCGAGTCATCCACATCGGGGTACAGCTCGTTCTCAAACTGAAAATACCAGCCCCCAGGTTCTGCATCGGGAGACGAGAACTTCCAATCTCCCACCGTTTGTGTCTGGCGTGAGACCAAATAGGCAGCCGCTTTCTGGAGGGAAGGGTGATCCTGCGGCATGCCGGTCTCGATCAAGGCATTCAGCAGTAATGCCGTATCCCAGATAGGAGAGTGGCACGGCTGAAGATGGAGTGTATCGACGCGTTGATCGCCGATCGAAGCCTTGTCGTAGACTTCCAATGCTTCGATTTCGTGGAACGCCTTTCGCACCAGGGGATCGTCGACCTGATACCCCAAGCACTGCAGCGCTATGATCGAATTGCTCATCGCCGGATAAATAGCCCCCAGTCCACCGCTGCCTTTGATATGTTCCAACATCCAAGTCGCGGTGCGATGCACCGCTTTTTCGCGCAGCCACAAGAGAGGCATTCGGTCGTAGAGCTTCAGCATCGCATCCAGTGCGACAAAGAGATTGTGCGGGGTGAACCACTTTTGATCTTTATTGAACGGCGGAAATTTCCAATAACGGATCTCCTTGCGGGGAACAAGATACAACTCCTCGATCCCCTGCTCCCGCGGGATCCGACACACCGGGCGGTGTGCGAAAATAATCAGTAATGGAACTAAAACGGCGCGGGACCAATAGGAAATAGCATAGATATTAAAGTAAAATCCCTTCGGAAGCAGCATCAGCTCGACCGGCATGTGAGGGATGCCTTCCCAGTCGTATTGGTCAAACAGCGCCAGCGCGATTTTGGTAAACACATTCGCTTGTACAACTCCACCCTTCGCGAGGATACAGTCCTTGGCTCGCACCATGAAGGGCTCATCTACCGACACCCCGCTCAACTTCAACGCAAAATAGGCCTTCACCGAGGCGCTGATCTCTGAAGGCCCTCCGTAGAAAATCGGCCAGCCCCCATCGGGCAACTGCATGGCGCGGAGATAATGGACCGCTCGACGCTCTCGCTCCGGATCAACCCGATCGAGAAACCGCCGCAGCATGAGATACTCGGCAGTCAACGTGGTATCTGCTTCAAGCTCTGCAACCCAGTACCCCTCTGCTGTATCTTGTCTGGATAAAAACCAGGCTTGACTGCGCCTGACCGCATCGTCGAGCGCATCCATCTGGCTGATCGGATTGGCTGGGCGACGGGCCGCAGTATCGACCGGCGCCGAAAGCAGGGGCTTGTCCGAGACCAGACGCAACGGAGGAATGTTCGATGGTTCAGCCGCCAACCCGCGCATCTCCGGAACGGAGACAAAGAGACTATCGGAAAGACGATCCAGAAGTGTTCGAATCAGTTTCATTTATATCGATCTGTGAACAACGGAAATAGGAATGGCACCCCACCCCATCTAGCCCTCGTAAGGTTCAATCTAGGGGCGCATGCCCAGAGAGCTGCACGCTTGGGGTATATAGCAGACCCCCTGCTCGGACGTCAAGAAAGAGAGAGTCGGAAGTCCTCTGAAGTATGGATGTTTTAGACGATCTGGCCTACTCAGGCCGACTGCAAGTTCCCCAATCTCACCGAGACGACCTTGGAGATACCAGGCTCCTCCATAGTGACTCCAAACAACGAGTCTGCAATCGCCATCGTCTGCTTACTGTGGGTGATGACCAGAAATTGCGCGTCTTGAGAAAGTTCACGCAATACGCCGGTAAAACGTCCGACGTTCTCTTCGTCCAGCGGCGCGTCGATTTCGTCGAGAATGCAGAACGGCGTCGGCCTGATTAGGAAGCTCGCGAAGAGCAACGCCATTGCCGTCAAGGTCTTCTCACCGCCCGAGAGCATGGTGATGCTCTTTAAGCGTTTGCCCGGTGGTTGCACCACGATATCGACTCCCGGTTCCTGTGGTCCAGTCCCTTCTGCCGTCTCATCCGCCGGCGCCTCGACCAGCTGCAGTTCCGCCCGGCCACCGGGGAAGAGCTTCACGAACACCTCGCTGAATTTCTGTTGGAGCTCGGTAAAAGTGCTGGCGAACATGTCTTTTGTTGTGCGGTTGATGTGCTGAATGATTTCTTTGAGCGAGCCGATGGACGTGGAGAGGTCTTGTTCTTGCGTCGTCAGGAATCGATACCGTTCATCCAATTCCTGATGCTCCTGAATGGCCGCCAAATTGATCGGCCCCAGGCGATCGAGTTTCTCGCGAATCTTCTGCAACTGTTCCCGTAGCACAGCCTCATCGACTGCCGGTTGGCTTTCCGGAATCGGCTCTTCCCCAGTGGCCGGATGCTCAGGCGTCAACTCCACGGAGGGTCGATCGTGCAGTGTCGCGAGATCGACTTGGTAGGTTCCCAAAAGCGTGGATTCGACCGTCCCCAATTGCACTCGAATTTCGGCCTTCCTGACCTCCACCTCCATACGCGATTCGCGAAGGGAGGACAACGAACGACGGACGTCCTCCAACCCGACATCCAGTTTGTGCGCCGCCGCCATATCCTGAGCCTGTCGCTCCTGCATCTCAACCAACCGAGCCTTCCCCTGTGCTACCGACTCGCCGAATTCACGGCAACGATCCTCCTGGCGCTCACGTTCGGTCCGGCTTTGTTCAATTGAAGCTGTGAGTCCCCCGACATGGCGCGTCAAGGTCTCAATGCGCGCGACCGCCTCCTGTTGCTGTTGCTGAATCCGTAAAAGATCGCGATGGCGATGTTCGCGGGTCGTCCGGATATCCTGCGCCACCAATTGCGCCTCTGTACACCGCTGTTGAAGCTCCTGCATATGAAGATCGATCTGCCGGACCCGCTCATGCACACGATTGAGCCCGGTTTCCTGACCGGCCTTCTCCGCCATCCATTGCGCCAGTTGCGCTTCGCCGGATCGCACCTCCTGTTCGAGGCGCTGCGCTTCCGCCGAGCCTCGCTGCGCATCGCTCATCAATGTTTCGATCCGCTGAGTCAAATCTCCCAACACTTGCTGAAGCCCGGCTTCGTCTTTTCGCAACGAGAGCTCCTGCATTTCAGCGTCGCGCAGCGACTCGACCAGTTGCCGACTCTGCTCGCGCAACTCCTGTCCCTGCGCCAGCAATCGCTCCCTTCGCTGCTTCCCCTCATCGATGCCCCTCGTCAGTGCGCCGCTCTGGGATTCCAGGCGAAGAACTTCTCGGCGACGCTGTAACAACCCTCCCGTTTCGCCGGCTTGTCCACCGGAAATCACCCCGGCTGCATCCAAAACTTCTCCTGCACGCGTCACGAAGATAGGTCCGTTAGGAGCGGCGTTGGGCTGTTGCTCCCACAATGCTGTCGCAGCCTTCAAGGTATCGACGAATACGATCCGATCGAAGAGGTAATTACGGGCCGCTTCACGGTGGCTCTCTGCCTGGATCATGTCGACCGCACGTCCAACCACACCGGGGGAGCCCTCCATCCTGGCCCACCACTGGCTGGATGTCGTATCCCCGGCTGCCCATCGAGGCTGCTGAGGGATGAAAGTGCCACGCCCCAGGTCCTTCCCCTTGAGAAACTCGATCGCCTCACAAGCTGCAGCGGGACTGTCGACGAACCATCCCCTGACCCGCTCGCCCAAAATCGCTTCCACCGCACGGTCCCATCCGGAAGGCACGACCAACCACTCGGCAATGGCATCGCGAACTCCGGCACAGGCTTTAAGCGCCGTCGACTCTTCGTCGCCGCGCCGCCCATAACCCATATCTTCCTGCAGCACACCCTGCAATGTCCTGAGGTGCGAGTCTACTGCGGCCACTTCTTCCGACTGACGAAATATCAACTGGTCGACCTCGGCCAACTCGGACGACAGGCGTTCGCTCCCCTCTTCCACCGCTTGCCGCTGCCGACGCAGGCTTGCGACCAATTGTTCGGCGCCATGGGAAGCCTGTTGGAGCGCCTGGCGTTTCTCCGTTGCCGTCGTATGTTGCAAGCGAAAGTCTTCCCGTTCGCAAGCCAACCGGCCTTCACGATCCGCCGCCTCTTGAATGCGGGCGGCCAATTGCACCAGAGTCTGCTCCGTATTCGCAGCCAATACGGCCAGGTTGAGCACATCCTGACGCCCCCGCTCCTCCTCAGCCAACACAGCCGACCGTTGCGCTCCCAGCTCTTTCATCTCCCGGTCGAGCGTTGCGAACACCTGTTCCCGCTCCGCACATTCACGCTCAAGCGATGCCAGCGCATCCTCAAGAGTTGCAGCCTCTGTCGCGCCTTGCTTCTGCTCTTGAGTCAGACGCTCGAGTTCCTGCCCCCCCTGACTCTGCTGCTGCACATAGAGCTCTTCCCGATTCCGCTCAACCTCTGCAGCCGTCAACGCCTGGGCCTGTTGCTGTTCGATTTTCGACAGTTCCTCCCGCCGCTGCCCGATCGCTTCGCTCGCGATGCCCATTGCGAGCTTGACCTGCTCAAGTTCCGCGTTCAAACGAGCCAGACCGGCGGACTGCTCGGACTCGCGGTCTCCCAAGATCTGCAATTCCGACTCGACATCTTCGATCCTCGTCCGCAGGACCCGGTATTCGTTCGTCAGCAACTGGATCTCCAGCCCCTTGGCCTCTTGATGCAACGTCTGATAGGACCGCGCCTGCCGCGCTTGCCGCTCCAGGGAATTCAGCTGCTTTTTCACCTCCGCAATGATGTCCCGCACCCGCAAAAGATTTTGCTGCGTCGAGTCCAACTTGCGCAAGGTTTCGGCTTTCTGCTTTTTATACCGAACGATGCCGGCGGTTTCCTCGATCAATTCGCGCCTATCTTGCGGAGATGCGTTCAGAATCTGATCGATTTGCCCCTGCGCAATGACGGTATGGCCCTTGGTGCCGGCCCTGGTGTCCAGCAGAATGCTCCGGATATCCTTCAATCGGCACAGGGTCTTATTGATGAGATATTCGCTTTCGCCATTCCGATACAGACGGCGCGTGATCATGAGCTCTTGATATTCCGACAGCTGGCTCGATAGACCGGATAGGGGATCCACGTGGATTCGATCCAGTCCACTGATTACGAGCGATACTTCGGCAAGACCGAGAGGCTTTCGCATTTCGGTTCCGTTAAAGATCACATCTTCCATCTTCTCGCTCCGCAGGGCCTTCGTGCTCTGCTCGCCGAGTACCCAAAGAATCGCATCGACCACATTGCTTTTCCCGCTTCCGTTTGGGCCAACAATGGCGGTGACGCCTTCGGGAAATTGGATGCGGGCTTCCGCAAACGACTTAAAGCCCGCCATCTCGATGGATTTCAAATACATCGACGACTCCTTCGGTAGCATGTTTCGAGCGGATGCAAGGGGATAGGACTGTGGTTCTGTAGCATAGACCTTGGAGGAAAATCAAAGAAAAATACCGCCGGTGGTAGGCAGAGGGAAAGGGCCTACAATATTTGGGGAGAGGGCCGATGGAGAGGGATGGGGTTATCCCGTCTAAGCTCCAACAGAACTTTTGAAGGACTCAATGGTAATCAGTTCCTTCGGAAGAAGAAACTCAACGTCTTCTTCAATCACAGTCAGGTCTTGGACCTCTGCAGTCCCGAATGTCTTGAGGTACGCAACCACTTCTTCGACCAAAACTTCCGGCGCTGACGCACCGGCTGTGATCCCGACCGCTTTCACATTCGTAAGCCAAGTTGGGTTGATATCCGACGCGGCATCGATCAGATAGGATGCAATCCCACACTGCTCCCCCAACTCACGCAGACGATTGGAGTTCGAGCTATTCGGGGAGCCGATGACGAGAATGACGTCGACCAGCTTGGAGAGCTCCTTCACAGCGTTCTGGCGGTTCTGCGTTGCGTAGCAGATATCCTCCTGGTGCGGCCCCTTGATGTTCGGAAACCGTTTGTGGAGGGCGCCGACGATATCCCGACACTCGTCCACGCTCAGCGTCGTTTGTGTGACATACGAGAGGTCGTGGACATTATCGACCTGCAATTTTTCGACATCGGCCACCGAAGAGACCAGATGGAACTTGTCCGGAATCTGCCCGAGCGTCCCAATCACTTCCGGATGGCCTGCATGGCCGATCAGAATAAGGTCATACCCCTGCGTATAGTCGCGATTGACCTCGTTATGCACTTTGATGACCAACGGACAGGTCGCATCGATCACATGCAACCGCCGCCGATTCGCTTCCTCCCAGACAGACTTGGCAACCCCGTGAGCGCTAAAGATCACAACCGAACCTTCCGGCACTTCCCCCAACTCCTCCACGAATACAGCGCCCTTGGTGCGGAGTGAGTTCACGACATGCCGGCTATGGACGATTTCATGTCGGACATAGATCGGCGCCCCATACTTCTTAAGCGAGAGATCGACAATATCAATCGCCCGGTCGACTCCGGCGCAAAACCCTCGTGGGTTGGCGAGATAGATCCTCATAGCCGCCACCTCTCCTTAAGTCGGTCTTAGGGTGTACTCGTACGCCACGCTGCCACAGATCACTGTCGTCCACATTACGTCAGAGCAGCGGGCCTCGTCAATACAATTGCCCTGCGCCTCTCTCCCCTACTCGTCTCCCGTGCATATTCTCCCTCACTCTCCACCATAACCTAGGCTGGGTGGGCTAGGGACGCCTGACTCCGCACGTCCATTCGCATTCTCTGCTCCATGTCAATGCTGACCAAGCAAGGGGGTGAGGAGCTTTCGACTGCGGCCGTCGAGCGAGGCCCGTCTTCGGGCGCGCGCTCCGGGAGCAAAGAAAGGTCCTCATGCCCTTGCACCCTGTCTTGACACCTTGCCCTCTCCCCCGTAGTCTCACGGTGCCAGCCATGTCAAGTTCAGCCAGCAAAAAAGTCCTCATCGTTGAAGATGAGCCGGATATTCTCCAACTGGTCAAACTCTATGTGGAGAAAGAGGGTTTTCGAACCGTATCGGCTGCAACCGGTATAGAAGGTCTCCGGCAAGTAAAGCAGGAGAAACCGGATTTGGTCATTCTTGACTTGATGCTGCCAGAGATCGATGGCATCGAGGTCTGTAAACGCCTTCGATCCACGCCGGAGACCGCACTACTCCCCATCATTATGCTGACCGCCAAAGCGGAGGAATCGGACACAGTTGTCGGCCTGGAGTTGGGAGCAGACGACTATGTCACCAAACCGTTTAGCCCAAAAACTCTAGTCGCCCGCATCAAGGCCCTCTTTCGACGGCTTGAGCGGACGCCGGACGACAAGCAAGCCAACTATCGCTATGGCGATCTCGTCATGGATCTCGCACGACACGAAGTCTCCTACAAAAAGATTGAAGTCCCTCTCACAGCCAAAGAATTCGGACTGCTCGAACACCTTCTGCGCAATCCCGGTAGAGTCCTGACAAGAGACGTCCTCCTCAATACCGTCTGGGGATACGATTACTATGGAACGACAAGAACCGTCGACGTCCACATTCGAAGACTCAAGCAGAAACTCCCTTCACTCAACGAGGCGATTATTTCGGTCAAATCCCTGGGGTACAAATTAAAAGAACGTGAATCGTGAATCATTAAACGCCAGAAATGTCCGGAAATCTTTCAACGATTCACGATGAACGGTTAACGAAACACGTCCCTTATGACACTCTCCATCAGATGGAAGGTCACGATCGGAACCCTGCTGGTTCTTGCCTGTGGACTTCTCATCGCCAGGACCTTGGCGGTTCGCTCCCTTGAACAACAGGAAATCGCCCAATCGGGCCAGATACTGGAGGCTCGAACCAGCCTCGTCGCCTACGGGCTGCAGCCGTTTCTGACGCCATCGGGAACTCTGTCGCCAACTCCCCAATTACAAACCGCCGTTCGAGACCTTGGCGCGCGGGCCCTCGCACGTGTCACCATCGTTGCCCTAGATGGACGAGTGTTGGCCGACAGCGCTGTTTCAGATAGCAATCTCCCGGCGGTTGAGAACCATCTGGCGCGACCGGAGATTCAACAGGCCGTTGCAACCGGGCGCGGAACGGACTTCCGCACAAGTCACACCACCGGTGAGCGCACCTTATATCTGGCTATCCCTTTACTGAGTGCTGGCCAAACAAGCCCATCCGCCTTCTTGAGGCTGGGCTTGCCGATGACCGCATTTGACCTTGAGGTGGACAAGTTGCACCGGAACTTGGCCCTCGCGTTCGGAATTGCATTCTTGATTGCCGTCGCACTGAGTGTAGGGCTCGCTCACAGCATTACAAAACCCCTGTCCACAATTGCGATCGCTGCCCAACAACTGGCAAAAGGCGACCATGCGGTCCATATTCGAACCGGATCTCGGGATGAAGTCGGCCTCCTAGCCGACACGCTCAACCACATGACGGATCAACTGAAGACCAAGATCGATGAACTCTCAGAGGATCGGGGTCAGCTCTTGGCCATGCTGACCTCGATGGTTGAAGGAGTGATGGTCCTGGACAGCCGAGGCCGCGTGCTGCAAATCAATCCGGCACTGGAGCGAATGTTCGACGTCACCAGAATGGACGTACGGGGCCATCCCTGCTCCGACGTCTTCCGGTATCCGCAGCTGGATACCCTCGTCTCCAGAGTCCTGACGAAACGCATGAATGCAGAAGACGAAATTCTCCTGCATCCAAGCGGTCGCCGTCTCCATATCGAGGCCTCCGTCACCGCCAACGATCGAGAAAACGACGCATTCGCGGTGTTGGTTTTTCACGACATGACGGAGTTACGCCGCCTGGAACTCATCCGAAAAGATTTCGTGGCCAACGTGTCTCATGAACTGAGGACCCCGCTCACGTCGATTAAGGGGTATATCGAGGCCTTGCTCGATGGCGCCAAAGACGACCCTGAAACCAGCACAAAGTTCCTCAACATCATTCTCAAACAAAGCGACCGATTAAACCTGATTCTCGAAGACCTCCTCCAGTTGTCACGGATCGAATCAGGACAGATCTTGTTCAAGCGGGAGCCGCTGCACATCCAGGGCGCCATCGAACGAACGCTGGCCATGATCAAGCCCTTGGCAGATAAAAAGGGGCACCGGCTCGTCTCCTTCGTGGAGGGCGATCTCCCGGCTGTGCTCGGCGACGAAGACCGGCTGATACAGGTCCTGTCGAACCTGCTGGACAATGCCGTCAAATATACCGCTGGAACAGGGACCGTCACCGTTGCGGCCCACCCGGTTTCAGACGATACCGAGCGACCAGGGATAACCACGGCGGTGGAAGTGAGCGTGACCGATACCGGTATCGGCATTCCTGAGCAGGATCGCCCGCGGATATTCGAACGGTTCTATCGAGTGGATAAGGCCCGCTCGCGTGAATTAGGCGGAACGGGGCTCGGGTTGGCAATCGTCAGGCATATCGTCGAGGGACTAGGCGGACGGGTCTGGGTCGAAGGGAATACTCCGACCGGCAGCCGTTTCGTCGTTCGGCTACCGGCTCAACAGATCGGTCAGCCGGTTAAACAAACCTAAGCCCGATCAAATAATAGATGAGCCACGCGAGCAGCGCGGCGCCAGGAAGTGTGAACACCCAGGCGTACAGAATTTTTGCGGTGACGCCCCAGCGCACCGCCGAGAAACGCTTGATCGCACCGACCCCCATGACCGACGTCGTAATGGTCTGCGTCGTGCTCACAGGCAAACCGACGTACGCCGTCACCAGCAGAACCGACGCGGCGCCGGTCTCCGCCGCAAACCCATGCACCGGTTCCAGCTTGACGATGCCCATTCCCAGTGTACGGACAATCTTCCAGCCGCCCACCGCTGTTCCCAATCCCATCGCCACAGCGCAAGCGGCGATCACCCACCCCGGCACTTCGTTCGAAGAAATCTGCCCTGTGGAAAGCAACGCCAGTGTAATGATCCCCATCGCCTTCTGCGCGTCGTTGGACCCGTGACTGAAGGCCATGAAACAAGCAGACACAAGCTGCAGCTTTTTGAACAGCTTGGTGGCCACACTCCGGGTGACACGAAAACAGGCCCAGCTGATCAACACCATCAGCAAAAACCCGATGGCAAAGCCAAAGAACGGCGCAAGCACCATGGCTTGCAATATCGGTCGAAGCCCGGACCACTTCACGATATCCCATCCTCCATGGGCCACCGCAGCCCCGACCAATCCACCGATGAGGGCATGAGAGGAACTCGTCGGCAATCCCAGCAATAGCGTGAAGAGGTTCCAGAAGATGGCGCCGGCCAATGCCGCCGCGACCATTTCTTGCGTAACTAACGTTGGACTGACAATCCCCGATCCCACCATCTTGGCTACGGCAGTAGACATGAAGGCCCCTGCCACATTCAGGACAGCCGCTGCCATCACCGCCACCACCGGGCTCACGACTCTTGTTGAGACGACAGTCGCAATGGCGTTGGCGCTGTCATGCCAGCCGTTCGAAAAATCAAACAGGAGCGCCAACACAACCACGATGAGCAATATTCCGGTCAGCTCAGGCATCGTAGACTCGTGAGGCGTAAGACGTGAAGGGTGAGGGGCAAGGGGTAAGGAATTGAAGAAAAGGGAACTGGACGAACGGGTCTTCCTGCATAACGATGACGTCTTGCACCTTACGTTTCACGCCTCACGCCTTCCGAATTGTCAGTGGTGTTTGAGCGTGATCCGCTCAAGGATGTTCGCGACGTCTTCGCACCGATCGGTTCCCGCTTCGAAGTTCTCGTAAATCTCTTTCCACTTGATCACCGCGATGGGATCGATTTCTTTTTCAAAGAGGCCGGAAATCGCATCGCGGGAGACTCGGTCTGCCTCGTTTTCCAGACTGTTCACCTCCACACTGCACTTCTTCATCTCCGGATGCGGAAGGCCGAGCAGATCCACACCTCGCCCCACAGCCACAGATGCTCGGTACAGAATGTCGGCAAGCTTGATCGACATCTCGGTCGGCTGCTTCACCTTGTACAGCACGAAACGATCGGCGATCGCCTCCGTGACGTCCAGGATGTCGTCGAGAGCGCTGGCTAGATCGTGGATGTCTTCTCGATCGATCGGCGTAATAAATGTCTTGTTTAATCGACGAGCGATGTCGTGCGTAAGGCCGTCTCCAATGTGCTCAACGTCCTTTATTTTCTGGGCCTGCTCAATGGGAGACTGAAAATCCTCCATCATCACCTTCAGAAGACGGCTCCCCTCGATCATATTATGTGCAGCCTGCTTGAACAGTTCAAAAAAGGCTTCTTCTTGAGGGATCAATCCAAACAACATCGCGACGCTCCTCTACCCCATTCAATTCGCTATTGTAGTATTCATCCTGGCGTTACTAAGGTAAGAAGGACATGTTACAGCGCCGTAACATGTCCTTCTCACCAACGAAGCAACCCTGTCGCCCAGGTCACACCGCCGCCAAAACTTCCCAGGACGACGATGTCATGAGGCAGAATCCTTCCAGAACGGACTGCGTGGTCGAGGGCGATCGGCAATGACGCCGACGACGTATTGCCATAGCGTTCGATTACTGAACAGACCCGTTCCGGCTGGACTCCCAGCCGCTTCGTGAGCTGGTCGAGAATCCGCCCGTTCGCTTGATGCAATACCAACTGCGCGATGTCCTGGACATCGACACCGAACTCTTTCACGATTTCGCGGATGGCCTGGTCCAATCGCTTGACCGCCAGACGAAAGAGCGGCGCCCCTTGCATCCGCAATGTATGGCTCCCTGTCTCGACCGTTTCTGTCGTCGTCGGTCGACGCGATCCGCCTGCAGGAATCGTAATCAAACCGTGCTGGGACCCGTCCGCGTGGAGACGGACGCCCAAGAGGCCTGAGCTGAGCAGGCCTGCATCTGTCTCGCCACAGACCACGACCGCTCCGGCCCCATCGCCAAATAGAAGCGCCGTATCGCCATCGGCGGGATCGATCGAACGAGACTTCGCTTCCGCAGCCACCACCAAACAGGCCTTCACCTGCCCGCTCCGAATCATCGCATCGGCCATCGAAAGCCCATAGAGAAAGCCCGAACAGGAAGCGGCCAGGTCGAATGCCGGGATTGCGGAACAACCGAGCATGCGCTGAACATGGCAAGCAGTAGAGGGAAAAGTCGAATCGGGGGAGGTCGTTGAGAGCAGAATCCCTCCAAGCTCAGAAGCCGAAAGTCCGGCAGCGTCGAGTGCCTGCCTCGCTGCTTCCACGGCAAGATCCGAAGTGGCTTGGGACGGAGCAGCTCTGCGCCGTTCCTGGATCCCTGTCAGGCGTAGGATAGTCGCAGGCTCAATGCCCAACGAGGCCCCTACCTCGCGATTCGACACTACCCGCTCCGGCAGGTACGAACCAGTCCCAATAATTCTCGTCCGCATCATAGGTCTAAATAATGTGTGGTGTGCTGCAGGGTCGGCGGGATTATAGGTCTCGCTACCATAGGGGTCAACTTACAGAACGAGATACCTTGCATTCCCCCCAGGCCCCTGGTACATTTCCAGCCAATAATGGCACGAGTTTCCCCCATCTTGACTACTATGGCGCGATATACAGGAGCTGTCGGCCTCTGCCTGGCCCTATTCTGCCTTATCTCCGCCTGTTCCAGCGCCCCCAAAACTCAGAATACGGCGAAGAAAGCCCTGAGCGGCACAGACGAACAGATCTTCTTGGGCGACTCGGTTAAAAAGAACTACGATCCCAACGTCATCATGAAGCGAGGAGAGGCCTTTTTCGAAAAAGAGGAATACACGGAGGCCATCGTCGAGTATACCCATTTCCTCGATCTCCATCGCACCCACGTTCTGGCTCCCTACGCGGAGTTCCGAATCGGAGAAAGTCAGATGAAACTAACCAACGGGATCCAGCGCGACCCGGCTCCCACTCAGAAAGCCCTCGAAGCCTTTGAACGGCTGCGGAAAACCTTTCCAGGAAGCCGCTATGACGGCCCCGCACTCCAGAAGATACAGGAATGCCATGACCTTCTCGCGCAGACACATCTATTCGTGGGCGAATTCTATTATCGGCGGGGATCGTATCTAGCCGCTGCGCACCGTTTCGAACAAATCATGAAACTGTACCCGGACAAGTCGGTGGCACCGGATGCCCTGTACTTTCTGGCACTTAGCTACCATGATCTTGGTGCAGACGATTGGGCAAGCGAAAAGCTGACACTGTTGGCAGAGAAGTATCCTGACTCCGCTCACTCCAACGAAGGAAAGAGCCTGCTCGCAAAAATCGGCGGGAAGAATCCCCCGACCTTGCTGGCCCTGAAGACCGAATCCCCATCCACCCCTCAGGCACCTGCAAGCCCCCCGTCGGAGAATCGGCCAAGCCTTAGCGCCGGACTGATCCCCTCCGCCCCGACTGCATCCTTCCGCCTTCCTTCCGCCGCATCGTTGAGCCAATCTTTTGTGAGCTGCCGCCTTGGCGCCTGGTGCTGATTCCAAGATCACAAAGTCACAGCGAGTAAGGCAGGTTGAGGTCAAGGT
>JABFSG010000089.1 GCA_013140715.1 Nitrospiraceae bacterium | reverse complement strand
CTCCTACCCCACTTACCCCTACTACCCCACTTGCCAACCGACGCGCCCACAGTAGAACAGCCGCACGACCGATGCCTATTCCGCAGCGGTAGGGCTTTACCCTACAAATGGGGTGTTGACAGGTTCCTGGGGGGGGCTCGTTGCGAGCGGTAAGTGGTGAGTAGAAAGTGGCGAGTTTTGAATTGACGGGAAGGACTCCCGAAACTTGAAACTCGAAATTCGCAACCAGAAACATGTCCGTACATTGTCTTGACGCTCGGCTGGATCTTCGACTCAGCAGTGCAACCAAGCGGACGTTGAAGAGCGCTGCAGCTGTATCCCGCCGCTCCTTGACGGATTTTATTCTTGAAAGCGCTCTGTCCCGCACCGATGAAACGCTGACAGATCGCCGCACCTTTGTACTCAGCAAAGCGAACTGGTCTGCGTTTCAGGCGGCACTCGATGCGCCGATTTGCCCCCTCCCTCGAATGCAGCGCTTGTTGAGTAAGCCTGGATTCTTCGATGTCGATTCATCGGATTGAAAAGCTTCGACAGGATCACGCAGTTGAAATGTTCGATTGTGGCAACCAAGACCTCGATCGTTTTCTTCGACAGCACGCATTCCACAGTCAACTGAGCGGGGGATCGACCACCTATGTCGGTTTGGCCGGCCAAGCTGTGGTCGGATATTTCACCCTGGCAGTGGGATCGGTCGAGTAGGAAAAGGCGCCGGAACGGGTCCAAAAAGGCTTGCGCCTCGCTCCATTCCTATCATGCTGCTTGCGCGGCTTGCCGTCGATCTCCACTGGCAGAAAAAATGGGTGGGCGGAGGGCTGTTGAAGAATACCATGTTGCGGACGGTTCAAGCCGCCGACATTGCAGGCATTCGCACCTTAGTGGTCCATGCCAAGGACCGTGCAGCGAAAGGGTTCTACGAGCATTTCAACTTCCTTCCTTCGCCAAGCGATCCATTGCATTGGATCATTATCCTCAAAGACGTTCGAAAGGTGAGTAGACTGAAGGTAAAAGGCTGAGGGGACAGAAGACTCAACCTACTGATATAGCCCTTGCCCGCAAGGTTCGGCTTGAATTGGTATGAGGGTTTCCTCTCTGGGTCCGTTTAGCTTGAAGGCTGAGAACTGAATGAAGAGGGGACAGGCTCCGCCTTCTGAGGCGATGCCTGTCCCCCTTATCCCACTTCCCACTTACTACTCACCACTTACTACTTGACTAAGACAGGGCCAGGCACCGCCGGAGACGGCGGAGCCAGTCCCTTAGGGCGCTACCTTCACGTAGTAGGTCTGTTCGGCAGCCAGCTTACCGGAATCGGTTACCCGCAGCCGTATGACAATGTTTCCTGTCTGATCCGCCGTCGGCGTCCAGGTGACGACGCCCGTCGTCGCGTTGATCGTCAGGTTGCCGGGATTCCCATATCTGCTGATGTAGGTGAGGCCACTGCTGCCGTTGGGATCCCAGGCACGAAGAGTATAGCTGTACGGCACCCCAACCTTCGCCGTCATCGATGGTTTCGAAATGATGACCGGCGGGAGATTGGCATTCACCGTCACGCTGACGGACTGTGTGACATACAGATCACCCCTATCCTTCACCCGCACGTTCACGTGATGAGTACCCTCATGACTCGCCGAGGGCACCCAAGTGATCATACCGGTGGGACTGATCGCCATGCCTGCTGGGATCGGCCCCTCCAAACTATAGGTCAAGCTGTCGGTGGGAAGGTTCGGATCGGTGGCTCTCATTCTGTATGAATAGGGTGTCCCCACCAATGCTCTGCCAGGCGACGCAGGCATAAAGGCCGGCGCGCTATTCTCCGGAAGGAAGGGCTGGAGACAGGACATCCCCTTAGCTGGACGCCCGCCCGCACCGACGGACGGCACCAGGACTGTCAGGTCGTCCAACTTGCCGTCGCCGTTCGCATCGACTGCTGCGTGCCCGTTGAAGTTTGTCAAAGAAGGATGGTCGAAGGGCGCTTGTTCGCAACGCACCCGGTTATCGGTCAAACCCTTGAGAAAGGCCACCAGATCCGCTTGTTCCTGGGCTGTCAAACCCAGGGGCTGAATGTCGATATCCAAATTGGTCGGATTGCTTCCCCAGTCAGGACTATGGTCGAACCCGGAGGTGCCGCTGCTGTTGTTGATCGGTCCACGGTGGTTACCGCCTCGATTGTAGAACTCCACTACCTGCTCCAACGTGGCATAGGCGCCGTTGTGGAAGTAGGGGCCGGTCAGTTCTACATTCCGCAGGCTGGGCGTTTTGAACGATCCGTCCACTGCATCCCGTTGCAACGAACTCGACACAGGCACGCAGGGCCGGTCTCCGAACATGCAGGGATTGACGACGAACGTATCAGGCACAACCTTCCCGGCGATGGACTGTTTAAGCTGCCGTGAGAAGGAGAGGGGGTTGCCGAAGGGATCGTCCGCTCCGATACCCAGATCCCGATTGGTCGGGGCGACACCGATGTTGTAGAAACCGTTGTCATAGATGGCTGCCGTATGGTCGCCCATGAGCATCCGCTGAATGAGACTCTCCTGGTTGATCGTCTGCGTGAATTGCAGTTTGAAGCCGGCTCCGGTGAAGTCAGGGCCCTCATGGCACGTGATACATTTGGCCTTGCCGGAAAAAATCGTCATCCCGTTGACCTGCGATGGGTTGAGCGCAGAGTAGTTCGGCGGAACCACGGTATCCGTCATTCCAAAGAACGGCGGCAGGGGGTTCACGGCTCCAGGAGTGACAGAGACGATTCCCGTGAAGTCATCGAACGAGGTCTGGTCCGACACCAGCGTAGACTCGTACATCATGATCGCCAGGCCCCAGAACAGGGTGAAGTTCTCCTCCATCAAGGTGTAACCCTCCGGGGAGACATAGCCGGGGGCAAGCCAGTACTTGTCGTGGAATGCAGCCTGAATCAACGACTCATAGGTCGCACCGGTCTTGAGCCCGGAGTGAGGATCCGCATAGGGACCCAATACACTGTCGTCGAGCTCGACCTTTTGCCCGAACAGAGGCCTCGGGATCAGAGTGAGGAGTTTGCGGCCGACTTGCTTAAACGACCGATTGGCGCAGGACATTTCGAAGTCGCTGAGCGTGGGCCCGACAGCCTGCGACGCCAGCGCCGCATTCTCCAAATCCATCACCTCCGGCATGATCGAGCCGTCCGCCTGCCGTACCAGAACTCTCGCATTGGTATCGCGGCGGCCGAAGGGGTTCACTCCATTGAAATGGTTGTTCGCCCTGCCGTCCCAGAATGAACGGAACTGGAAAATAGCGTTGATCATGGTCGGGGTGTTGCGTGGCTCGACTTTTCGAGCCACCTTACCGTTGACTTGGAAGACACCGGACGTTTCCAAGGCACAGACCTCGTTACCTTGACCGGTGAATTCGGTAAACATGCCGGAGAAGGTCCCCTGCGAGGAGGTGGCGTCTGTCGAATCGAAGAGGACGGTGGAGTTCCGATCCAAGGGATTGCTCAGGACGTGGAATGGAAAGTCTTCCTTTTTCAGCTGATAGTTGGGTCCACCGCCGCCGGTCCTGGTCGGTTTGAATACCGTGTCTTCCGGTACAGCCCTTCCACCGGGATTCAGTTGGTGCTTCGTCCGATTGTCGGCGCCGGCGTGGAAATGGCAGCTTGCGCAGGCCTGCCCGTCGCTGCCGACCTGCTTGTCCCAGAAAAAGGCCTTGCCAAGCACGATCGCCGCTTGGCGATCCTTGACGACCGTATCGAGCTGTTTCGGCAGAGGGACAGGAACCCCTTTCAAACTGCTGACGGTGGGCACGAACTGAAACACCATGCTCGGCAGGGTCGGGCAGACTTGCTGTGCCACGGCGACCCCAGCCATTGCAACGACGCTGCCCAGAGCCCAGGTGAGATGCATTCGTGAACGTCGGAATTTGGTGAAAATGTTCATGGCGCTCCTCGTACGATTCGTATCTTCCGAT
Organism: Nitrospiraceae bacterium; assembly: GCA_013140715.1. Taxonomy (GTDB): domain Bacteria; phylum Nitrospirota; class Nitrospiria; order Nitrospirales; family Nitrospiraceae; genus Palsa-1315. The sequence goes on along the minus strand of JABFSG010000089.1, from coordinate 7,508 downwards.
GTGGAAGTGTGATGGACCCGGTTCATGCCGGCACCTGTCTGGAGCCTTCGACCCAGCCGACGTACTTGACGATTTCTCTCGGTTCCGACAGGGCCGGACAGGCAGCCCAACGGTCCAACCGTTCGTTGCCATACAACACCACTCCAATGTGCTGCGCCTTGTCCGCATCGATGACCGGATCCAGATCGCGCAGTCCCAATCGCTTCCGCAACGTTGTGATATCCGTGGCCGAGCCGGTCAAAAATGTCCAGCCAGGCTGCACACTGTAGTTCTTGACGTAGTCGCGCAGGACTTGCGGACTATCGTGCTCAGGGTCGAGGGAAATGGAATACATGAATACGTCGCGGCCGATTCGTTCTCCGAACAGCTGTTGAACGCGGGCCAAATTGGCAGTAAAGGTCGGGCAACTGTTGGTGCAGGTGGCATACATGAAATTGATCAGCACAACCTTGCCCTGCACGAGATCCTGATAAAATCGCACCTCCGTTCCCTCGTGCGTGGTGAGCGTGACGTCCGGAAAACGCGATGCGCTCGGCCCAGTCGCTGTCATGGCTTTCGGCGCAGGCGCCGGCTTCGGCAGAGGCGTCGTCGCCGGCTTCTCCTCTGCTAGGCCTATCCCTGCAGCCATCGCAGTCTGGATGAGAGAGATACCCATACTGGTTAAAAATGCGCGTCGTTTCATGGCAACTCCTCCGGTCGAAGTTTTGAGTTTCTAGTTTCAGGTTTCGAGTTACTCTTCTCTCGTTTTCAATCATTCCGGCCACTCACTACTCGCTACTTTCTACTCGCCACTCCCTCAGGGAACTACATCGAACCGCAACATCATGGCGTGGTCCTCGTGAAGCGTGTTGTGGCAATGCATGACGTACTTGCCTAAGAAGGTTCTGAAACGGATGTAGATCTTCACTTCCTCTCCCGGCCCGATCAGAATCACATCGTGGCGGCCCTGATCTTCAGGACCAGGGAGTCCGCCGTTGCGAAGCAGAATGCGTGACTCTTCCAGATGGATGTGAATCGGATGGACCCAGCCTCCGCCGCCGTTTTTGAGCGTCCAAATCTCCGGCTGGCCCTGCTTGATGGCGAAGGTCGGGATCTCGCCGTCGTAATAATTCCCGTTGATCGCCCAAGCGCCGTTCTTCCGTTCGAAGACGAAGGTCCTCTGATGTTGCTGCGCCGTAGCCAGATCCATCACCGGCATCTGGCGCAAACTGACCGGAACCTGGCTGAAGTCCTGCTCGGCGCCGACTGCATCCCGATCCACAATGAATTTCAGAACCGGCGACCCGGGCATGAGCACCTTGCCGGTCGGCATGCGCCCATCCCTCTGCTCTGCGACATTTTCGAGAATGAGTTCCGTGCCGATCGGGTATTGAGAGAAGTCGATGATGATATCCCGCCGTTGCGCCACACCCATCGCAATTTGGTCTACCATCACCGGCGCCGGCAAAAGATTGCCGTCGGTAGCGATCAGCATCATCGGCGCCCCGTTACTCAGCACGAAGCCCCACACGCGAGAAGGGCCCGCATCGAGCATTCGGAAACGATACTTGCGGCGGGCGACCTTGAGGTAGGGTTGAATTTTGCCGTTCACGACCCACTTGTCGCCGAGGAATCCGTCGAAGTTGAAGGGATCGAACCAGACCGCGCCGTTATTGTCGAAGGCCTTGTCCGTGAACATCAGTGGAATGTCGAAGGCGCCGCTCGGCAACTTCAAAGCCTGCGGGTTCGGATCCTGCTCGTTGCCGGAATCCACATCGTCAAAACAGAGGTGGAAGCCGGCGAGGCCTCGATAGACGTTCTGGGAGGTAAAGTCCGCGCGATGGTCGTGGTACCAGAGGCTGCCGAGGGCTTCACGCGGATCGTTGCCCGCGTAGATCTGAGGATAGTGATGGTCCCGATGTTCGCCCGAACGGACGATCTCGGTCGGATGGCCATCGCTATACCATTCCTGATGGCCATTATGATTGTGGACTGAGATCTCCGGCACTCCGATGCCGACATGGTCGATCGGCAGCTCATTGTAGAAACGCACGATCTGAGGATGGCCGTACCGCGAAACGATGGTCGGACCGGGAATGAGACCTTCAAAGCCCCAGACCTCCTGCATGGGAAGTTCCGGGTGAAAACTGTGCATGCCAGGCTTGACATGCATCTCATAGAGCTCGTTCAGCGGTCCTGGATCGTTGCCGAAGCCCTTATCCATCTGGCGCTCGACACCATTGACAAGAGGATAGACATCAAAAGGACTCGCTGCCTGTTGTAAGATCGGAGGGATCGGCAAAGGCTCTACCCAAGGCGTCGTCGCAGGACTCCTTCCCCCAGGCATTCCCTGCAATCCCTCCGCGATAGGCATGGGATCCGTTCCCGGCGGGGGAGCGGGGAGAACCGGACAGACAGGATCCACCGGACTCTGGGCAAAAGCCGGCTTCAGCATGCTCAGGCCTGCCACCGCAACGCCTCCGGTCACCAGACTCCATTTCATGAAATCGCGACGTGAACTCTTCATAGCGGCGCCTCCTGACTCAACTTCATTCGGTTGTTCGATCTTCGTGACTTGCCTCTGTCCTCTCCTTCATTCTTCACCGCTGCTTCATAATCTTTTTATTATTTTTTTAATTATCCGTGCCGTTTGGTATCTCACAAATTTTCCGTGAGGGACCATTCCACAGAAGCAGGGGGAACGCCTACAAACGGGGGGGGGAGGAAAGGCTGGTTGTGAGTTCCGAGTTTCAAGTTATAGAGTAGGACTCTACCGCCCGCTTGGGTACTGCTTCCGCTCTGGCAGAAGGGCAGCTCCTGTTCGTAGCCATGCATATGTCTGGTATCCCATGGAAAGGCTGGTGCGACTATTCCCCAGAGGCGGGGGAGATTCGCCTACGAAAGGAGGGCGCGGAGGTGGCTAGCAGGGTGTCGACCAATTACTTGAGCATGACAGCCTCGCAAGGCCCGGATACTCACAGACCGGTTCAGAAGCCATCGCAGGCTGTTCCGAAAAACCAGTTTCTCACCCACCCAACCCCGGTGCGCCAAGACTCGCCTTTCCACAGGCAAGGCCGCAGCAAGCAACGAGACGAAGCGCGTACATAGGCGCGAATTAGTCGATCCGTAGCTCTTGCTTTCTTGCCCGTCTCGCTCATCCCGCGCTTCTCGCAGATCTCGCGGTCCTGCATCCATCACTCCCGTGAGACGACTCACGAGCAACTGTTGTTGAAACAGAAATGACTGCTTCGTTGAACAGAGATATATACCCTCGCAAATTCACAAAACAGTCGCGCAACTACTACTTTTCATGGAGAAGACTACGAAGTACTTTCGGAGGGGAAGCGACTTCCATTGAACCTGGCGAGGCTACTAAGCTGACGGCTGAAATGGGGCAATCAACGCGCTCAGCCGGACCTTACTGCCTCGGCGTTCCTAGTTGCGAGATTCAAGTTTCCGGTTGCCGAAGCGATCTGGAACGCAAAACTCGAAACCAGAAACTCGCAACTAGAAACGCCCGGGCGGGCTTCGGCGGAATAGCAGCGGAAGAATTGAACGGCATGAAAAAAGCCCGTCCGAACCGGACGGGCTTTACAGACCACGATGGCCTCCGTTTGTACCGGCGGCAACAGATCGTCAGTCACGCGGCCTATCGCATGACTGACGATTGCTGCAATTACTTACCGGATGAAGTTCTTGACGAGCTTGCTGGCATTCTTGTAATTGCCCGTCCCATCCGTGTAGGTCACGGTATCGATGTAGGCGCCGGCATCGATGTGGCTGGTGCCGCTCAGGTCCAGGCCGCTCAAGCTCTCACCCAAAACCCCTGTCGCCGTACCAATCGCCTCATGCGCTGCTCCGTCGAACCTCACCGCGTAACCCGTCACAGTCAGCGTCGCCGTCGCTTTCGCGATGTAGTCCTTCACGAACTTTGTCGCATCCTTGTAGTTCCCCGTTGTGTCCGTGAAGATCACCGTATCGGTATAAGTGCCGGCGTTGGTATGGGTCGTGCCGCTCAAGTCCAAACCGCTCAGGCTCTCACCCAAAACCCCTGTCGCCGTACCAATCGCCTCATGCGCCGTCCCGTCGTAGATCACAAGATAGCCGGTTACGGTCAACGTCGCCGCCGCCTTGGCGATGTAGTCCTTCACGAACTTGGTGGCATTCCTATAGTTCCCCGTCTGGTCCGTGAAGGTCACCGTATCGACGTAGGTCCCGGCATTAGTGCGCAACGTACCGGTCACACCGCTCAAGCTCTCACCCAAGACCCCCGTCGCTGTGCCCCTTGCCTCATGCGCATTCCCGTCGTAGGTCGCCAGGTAACTGCTCACGGTAAGCGTAGCCGTCGCCTTTGCGATAAAATCCCTCACAATCCTGCTGGCATCTTTGTAATTTCCCGTTGTGTCCGTGAAGGTCACCGTATCGATGTAGGTCCCGGCGTTGGTGCGCAGCGTACCGGCCACACCGCTCAAGCTCTCACCCAAGACCCCTGTCGCCGTACCCCTTGCCTCATGCGCATTTCCATCGTAGATCGCCAGGTAGCTGCTCACGGTGAGCGTGGCCGTCGCCTTAGTAATCACAATCTCCACGCTACCACTCTGGTCGGTGTAATTGGTTCCACCGGTGAAGGCCCAGCCGGCTGTTCCGCCTGGGACATTGGTGAAGCTTGCGCCAAGATTCAGGCCGATACTCAAATCCTCGCCGACCACGCCGGTCGCGCTGCCAGTCGCCCCGTGCGCTGCTCCATCGTAGGTGCCTGTGTAGCCGAGCACGTCGATGATCGCCGCCGCCTTGTCGATGTCCGCGGTCGTCGTATTGACCAATAACAGGAGATAGTTACCTGCAGCCGCGCCCGTGAGTGTCGCGCCCGTGAGCGTCACAATCTTATTGAAGCCGGCATCCGCAGTCTCGAACGTGGCACTGCCGCCGCCCAAACTCACGTCGTCGCTACCCAAGAGTCCTGTAAGATCCGTGAACAACACCACGGCATCCGTGCTGCCGTCATACACCTTGCTGTCCGCCGCGAAACTGCCCGTGACCCCCAGGGCCGCGATGCTGTTATTCACAGTCCCGCTGGCATCGTTGTAGTTCCCTGTGCTGTCCGTGAAGGTCCAGGTATCGGCATAGGCGCCGGCGTCGGTGTGAATCGTGCTACTCAGACTCAGGCCACTCAGGCTCTCGCCCAACAGGCCCAGAACCGTGCCCGTCGCCTGATGCGCCGCCCCGTCGTAGGTGACGTCGTAGCCGGTTACGGTGATCGCCGCGTCGGCCTTCGCGATGGTGCTGAGTACGAACCCGTCCCCGTAGTAGACATCGTGATAGTTGCCCGTGACGTCCGTGAATGTCCAGGCATCGAGATAGGTCCCGGCGTCGGTGTGGATTGTGCCGCTCAGATTCAGGCCTCTCAAGCTTTCGCCTAAGACGCCCACAGCGGTGCCGGCTGCCCCATGGGCTGCCGCTCCGAAGACGCCGGTCACATCGGTCAAGTTGATTTCGGGACTGTTGCCGCTGATCATTAATCCGATACGACCAGGACCGCTGACAACATCCGCGCCCGTCATCGTATAACTGATTTCTGCCGTCCAGAGACCGTTATGAAGCGAATAGGCCGTGATCGTGTCGCCCACGACCGTCGCCCGGATCTTATCACTCGCAGCCAGATGCGTGCCGGCATTCGTGGCGGCAGTGAGGCTTGCATTGTCGATCAGTCGCCCTATGGACCAGGCGCCGCTCGCGCCGGCCTCCTCGTAGTTGATGTAGTAGGCGTTTAGGATGCCGGTATTGGGATTCTGCGTCCGCAGAAAGACCGAGACAGAATGCGAGCTATCGGCGGCCGGCGCGCCCGCCACCGTAACCGTCACGTCCTGGTCCGCCGAGAAGAATGTATCGACATACCGGAAGCCGTCCACGGCGCTACTATTCATAATCCCCGTGGCTGAGAGATCGAGGACCGCGCCATAACTCCGAATCGGAATCGGAAGGCTGTTATCCTGGAAGAGACCCTGGGGCGTGCCGCTTGGCCCTGGCGGCGTTGCGGAGTAGACGGCGTTGAAGCCGTTCACGACGATCGTTGCATCCGTCTTGACGATCTTAATCAGGACCGTGCCGCTCTGATCGTTATAGTTGGCCCCGCCGCTGAACGTCCAGGCCGCGAGGTTGTCGGCCACATTGGTAAACGCAGCTCCGAGGTTCAGACCCGCGCTCAAGTTCTCGCCGTTCACACCCGTCGCCGTGCCGGTCGCTCCGTGCGCTGCTCCATCGTACTCGGCGAAATAGCCGTTCACCGTGATTACCGCGTTGGCCTTGCTCACAATCTGTGCGATGTCGGCTGAAACGCTGCCCTGGAAGGTGTCGGCGCCGGCGGCGCCGCCGGTGAAGACGGCATAGATGTGATGGGTGCCCGCCGTGAGATTCGAAATACTGATACTGTAGTGCGATTCATCCGGGTGGCCGCCGCTGAAACTGGCGCTGCTATCGACCCCCAGCGAAATCCCTCCATCGAAGAACTCGACAGAGCCTGCCGGCCTGATACCTCCAACCTGGGACGTGACTCTTGCGGTCAACGACACCACATCTCCGTATGTGGATGGAGCCAGATCGGAGGAGACAATGGTACTCGTGTTGATATTCGCATCGGTAAAGGCCTGGCTAGCTACAGCCCCCGACTCTTGGCCGGCAGCCGTCACTAAGAGAGACGAGTGCCGATACTGTTCCTCCACAAACCAGGTCGTGCTGATGCGGCTGTTCACGGTCAGGTCATTGTCCGGCGCAATCCAGTCGGCCACGCCGTCCCCACTCACGTCGGATCCCAGGTGCGCGGTAAACCCGCCGATCCCGTCGACGACATACCAGGCGCCGTTGCCGGATGGCCCAACGCCGGCTGTCACGCTGGCAACATCCACCATGCCATCGGTGCGGCTGACTTGAAAACGCACCAGTTCACCCGCTGCGAATTGTGCGCCATCGCCGGCTTGATTCGAGGTCGTAATCACCGCTGTCTCGCCCGGCGCATAGTCCAGATGGTCGGTCGTCACCACCGCCGCCGTCATCGGCGTGGCCGACAGCAACAGACGGGGCTCCAGCGACTCCAGCATGAATTCATTGGCGCGCGGTGCACGACGGTGCTGTTTCTTGCGACCGAACAATTTCTTGAACTTCATGTCGGTTCTCCTCTTGATGATATGAGCCGCGTGATAAATATATCTGTCTCCCGAGTCAAGCCGGTTGGCATCGAACTGAATAGACTACTCGTCCGACGCTGTGCGCCAGAGCCGCAGAGTCAGTGGCAATTGCATAGGATAGATATATGACCAAAACCGATGAGCGACCACCCGCCAAGTGTATGAGAGGCCCCTCTTAAGTTGGCCCTCAGAGGAGGGAGGGCCTGGCGAGGGGGATCCGACGTGCTGCGTGTGAAACGAGCGCGATGGGGAAAACTGCGAGGTGCGATGGCAGAGGTTGAAGGCTGACGCCTGCGGCTCGTCGGTCACCCCCCACGGCGTGACCGACGAGCGCCCTGTGGCCCTAGA
>JABFSG010000030.1 GCA_013140715.1 Nitrospiraceae bacterium | reverse complement strand
TGGTGAGCCTGGCAACCTATGAGTAACGTGGATCGACGAACACATCGACGGGTTCCAGTCCAGGTGCAGGGGTTTCTGCTCGGAAATTCCCATGAGATTGAAGCGGTTACCTTGGATCTCTCAGTCGGAGGCGCCAGATTCGACTGCGACCTTGAAGTCTATCCAGGCAAGGTGATTCGTGTGCGACTGGTAATTCCAGGAGCGGAGGAGCCGGTTTCGATCGAAGCAGCGCGTGTGCAATGGGTCGAAGAAGATACATTCGGGGTCTCGTTTCAGAACGTTCGACCAGCCGAATTCGATGAACTTGAACAGCTCATCGATGAATATGAAGAGACAGAGGGGACGGGGCATGCCTAGTGGTGAGGTATTTTTCTCCTCTGCTTCCAGTTTCCAGCCCCAAGGCTGACCAGCGCTACCAACGCTGTGCCGAATAGGATCACCGCAGGTGGCAATGGCACAACTGCCACGGCTGTCACTGCTGTTATGACCCCCGAAACTGTTCTGTTAGTTCCAGCTCCAAATACCAGGCGCCACAGATTGCGGTTGGTAAAAGAAGTGATACTCGGAGAAGATGCTGGCAGTGCATCGCTGGTAAATAGACTGTTGGGACCGCGCAGTTGAATCTCAAATATCCTCGGAGCCAAGGAACTCACCGTTGGGCCATTAGGCGCATTCACTGTCACATTAAACTGATCGTTGCCTGGTGGCCCGTTTCTAACTTCTATATTACCGGACGTTCCCATTGTCGCGGTATAGCCTCCAATGTTCAGACTGAAGTTTGTGACTGTATAGCTGCCGATATTGGCATTGAGAGGATTCGTGTCTGTCGTGTTCACGGTCATGAAGCCTGACATAGCTGATGAGATCGGGCTCGTACTGAATGTCGATGACAATCGAGGGGTCACTTGATTCACAGTTCCGGTAAAGGAATATTGAATCGTCATGGCTGTGGCAGGACTGACCGAGACGCCAGCCAAGAGAAGCAGGATTACCGTGACAGCCAGCGCCAGAAAACCAAGACGGATGCGGTGCGATGGTTTGGTAATAATGAGTGGTGACGATTGCGAGATCGCCTGAAACAACACCCCCTTAATCGATAACTGGGATCGGGTTTTCATGCCAAAGACTCCTTTACTGGGACCAATACGGCCAGCCTGGTGGAGAGCAAGAGCGAGACCACCAAAAAAGCATCCTATGCCGTTGTTTCATAAAGAAAAAATATCGATGGAGTAGTGGAATTGTCCAAAATTCTGCAAGGCCGTTCAGTAATGTAACAGATAGCATTAGCCAGGAATGGGCACAAATCGGCATGACATGGAGGTCATTGATTGCGGTGCAATGGGGAGAAAAGTACGAGAGCCAGCGAGAAGGTGAGAGTTCTCTAACACTGGGGGAATAAGAAACTGCAGGAACCATTTTCCTCCTGAATGAGAAAGGAGGGACAATGGTTTCTCTGGATGTTCAGAGGAGAAAAGGAGATCGGCTAGTTAGAGTTTCTGAATCTATGCTTACGCACGCCGATAGCAATTCATTATCTTGGGCAGGCAGTTGAGCTTATGAATATTTTCTTCTGTGCCAATGCTTGACTGATTCGCATTGGAAGAATATCGTATCTCTGTGGGGGGAGCTTAACGCCCCGAGGGAATATGGTTCATCAGGGGATCGAGCGTTGGGATGGTGTGCAGGCCCAGCTTGACTGGGAAGCCTAAAGTCCCGCCGAGATCACCGCCGTACCTATGCTGTCCTCGGTAGGTGCGCGCTCCTCCCACCCTAATCTCTGCTTCAACGGAAATTGCAAAATAAAAGGGGGAGCCGGCCAAGGCCGGCTCCCCCTTTTTACAGCATGGACTGACGGCAGTCGTTTAGTTATCGGGCAATAGCAGATAGAACCCGATGATAATGATCGGCGCCGCCACATACATGGCTTTTTTACCGAATGCATCGTTGACACCGTAGATCAAAATCGCGGCCATGAAAATATAGTACAGCATCCCGATTCCCCGATACCCTGCACTGTGTTCTTCTGCCAGGGCGAGCGCGGGCGATCCCAGGATCGATATGGCCGATAATGCTGCCAGTCGTTTCATCTCAGTCTCCCTCCCGATATGGATGAGTTAGGACTATAGTATACAAATGTAATTAATGTAATTGATGGTATCGGGGCATTATGTTGCCCTATTTCATCGCCAGAAGTCAAATTGCACTCATGTACTAAGATCGATAGCTTGCGTTGATACGGACATAGTCAAATGAGAGATCGGTTGTCCATATATGGGCCCGGTGACGGCCTTGTCCCAGTCCCACGGTGATTGGAAATTCTTTCTGGCGAAAGACCTTTGCAATTTTGCGTTCAGCAGAGAGTCCCAGTCCAACCCCTCGCTGTACCATTGGAATCCCGCCAAACAGTACAGATATTTTTGATGGAGTAATCGGGACACCGGCTCGGCCGATCGCCGCCATAACGCGGCCCCAATTGGCATCCTCGCCGAACAGAGCGGTCTTTACCAGATTAGATGTCGCAATGGTGTGGGCCACTTGTCGGGCCGTGGCTACAGTGGTTGCTCCGGTGACTTCAATTTTTACGACCTTGGTCACGCCTTCGCCATCGCGACAGATTGCCAGCGCGAGGGATTGGCAGGCTTCGGTCAGGAGTGACAAGAACCGGCGAAAGGCAGCTGTGCCTTCTTTGATCGTTGGGTTCTTGGCTCTACCGTTGGCCAAACAGAGAACTGTATCGTTGGTGCTGGTATCTCCATCGACCGAGATGCAGTTAAACGATTCGTTCACCGCCAGGGTGAGAGCTTGCTGGAGTGCGTGAGCGGTAATCGAAACATCCGTGGTGAAATAGCCCAGCATCGTGGCCATATTGGGATGGATCATTCCTGAGCCCTTGGCCATCCCACCGATGGTAATCAAGCGACCGCCGATGGTGTCCTGAAGAGCGATGGATTTCGGGCGCAGATCGGTGGTCATGATCGCGCGAGCTGCATCGAGACCTCCACGGTCGCTCAGTCGAGCGAGTAATGGCGGTATTCCCGCAACGATTTTACTGACCGGCAGAATACGGCCGATGACGCCGGTGGATCCGATGAATATATGATGTTGGGGGACACCCATGCGTTGTGCGAGCAGCGTGGCGGTTTGTTGTGCGGCGGCCAATCCTTTGGCGCCGGTACAGGCGTTCGCATTGCCACTGTTGACGAGAATGGCTCGTCCAATGCCCTTGCGCAGATGCAGTCGATCGACGATCACCGGTGCTGCAATAACTTGGTTGCGAGTGAATACGCCGGCAATCGGACCGCTGTGCTCCGAGACGACAAGCGCAAGGTCGAGGATGCCGGTCTTTTTGATGCCGCAGTGGATGCCTGCTGCGAGGAAACCCTGTGGGGCAGTGACTCCGCAGCGCAGAGATGTGGTTGGAGTTTTTTTGGTCATGGTCGTGAAAGAGTCGATCTGTTCACTGAGGATTAGGGATAGGCGGCAGGAGCCGTCAAGCCTGTTTCCTCGGGGAAGCCGAGCATGAGATTCATGGCCTGAATGGCTTGGCCTGCGGCGCCTTTGACAAGGTTATCCAATGCGGCGACGGTGATGACCGATCCAGATCGGGCGTCGAGGTAGACACCGATGTCGCAATAGTTGGAGCCTTTTATATAGCGTGGATTCGGCATGATGTCTTCCTGAACCCGGACGAAGCGCTCGCCTTTGTAAAAGTCTCGATAGAGATCGCGCAGATCTGGCAGCGCCATCGGACTTTTCAGTCGGCAGTAGGCGGTGCTCAAAATGCCGCGGTTCATCGGTACAAGGTGCGGTGTGAAGGTGACGATTGGTTGTGCGGCAACTGGTTTCGTCGATTGAGGCAGGCATCGTTGTAATGCGCTGAGTTCTTGTTCGATCTCAGGGGTGTGGCGGTGCTGCCCAACCTTGTAGGCCTCTATGGACTCATGGGCCTCAGGAAAATGGTAGGGAAGGGCCGGACTTCGCCCGGCGCCGGAGACGCCTGATTTTGCGTCGATGACGACGCCCTGCAGTTGCACCAAGTCTTGGGCAAACAGCGGGGCCAATTGCAGAACGGCTGCGGTCGGATAGCAGCCAGGCGACGCAACCAACTTGGCTTTGGCGATGGCGGTGCGATGCACTTCAGGAAGCCCGTAGACCGCATCCTTCAGTAACCCCGGATGGGTATGCGGCGTTCGATACCACTGTTCATAGACTGCCGGGTCTTTGAGCCGGTAATCGGCGCTGAGGTCCACCACCAGCTTTCCAGCTTGGATACAGGCTGCGACCGGCGTCAATGATTTAGTGTGGGGCAGGGCGAGAAAGACCGCATCTGCCTGTTCCGCCAAGGCTTCGGGGGAGAGAGCTTGAAACGAGAGCGACACGAGGCCTGCTAGGCTAGGGAATACAGATGCCACAGGAGTCCCTGCGGACTTCTCCGATGTGACGGCATAGAGTTCAAAGTAGGGATGGAGGGCTGCCAGTCGGACGAGCTCCGCTCCGGCATACCCACTGGCCCCTGCGATGGCGACTCGTGTCTTCTTCATCGTTGTACCTGGTAGACAAAAAAAGGGAAGGCCTGGAGCCTTCCCTTTTTCTCATCGTGGCTCCGCTGTCTATCGCTTTGAATACTGGAAGCGCTTTCTCGCGCCTTTCTGTCCGTATTTTTTCCGTTCCTTGACGCGTGAATCGCGTGTCAGCAAGCCTTCCTTCTTCAGAGGCGTACGGAGGGGTTGGTTGAGTTCCACCAACGCTCTAGCAATCGCATGACGCAAGGCGCCGGCCTGTCCGGTCGGTCCCCCGCCGTGTACCGTGGCCTTGATAGAGTACTGCCCCATGACACCGCCGATTTCGAGCGGGAACTGAATGATCTGTCGCAAGGTCAGTCGTGGAAATGCCTTTTCAATCGGTTGTTCGTTGATGGTGATCTCACCCGCCCGCCCGGTGACCCAGGCTCTGGCAATGGCGCATTTTCGTCGCCCGGTTGCATATTGAGTCGCTACTGCCATGCTACGTTATCTCCTTGTTTCGCTCGCGGTGATGAATTAGAGAGTAATGGGTTCCGGTCCCTGTGCCTGGTGTGGATGGGTAGGCCCGACGTAGACGCGGAGTTTTTTCGCCATATGGTTTCCTAGTGGGTTCTTGGGAAGCATGCCTTCAATCGCCTTGGTTAAGAGCACGGTCGGATCCTTTCGAAAGACATGCTGCGCCGTTGCGGTTTTGAGCCCGCCTGGGAATCCGCTATGGTGGCGATAGAGCTTCGCGGCCATTTTGTTGCCGGTCAGATGGATTTTTTCCGCATTCACAATCACAACATGGTCGCCCATGTCCACATGGGGAGTAAAGGTCGGCCGGTGTTTGCCGCGCAATATTCCGGCCACGTGTGCCGCTAATCGTCCCAGGGTTTTGCCTTCCGCATTCACGAGGTACCACTTTTCCTGCACGTCCAATGGTTTTTGCATATAGGTCGACATCGTTCTATTCAGCTCCTTCACTACGGTGAATCAAGTTTCCTGTACTTCCGGGGTCCCGATATGTTTTGCCTCGAGTTTTGCCAGCCAGGCGTCAAGGTTTGTGGTGCTCCGTCGTTTCAACACATCGTGGGTGATGTAGATCGGGCAAGGAGCGCGCAGTGCCAAGGAGATGGCATCGCTGGGCCTGGCATCGATGGTTCGTTCCACGCCTTTGTTGGCGACGTATACAGTGGCGTAATAGGTGCTGTTCTTGACGTCCGCAATGACGACACGCTGAATAGTGATGTTCAGATGCTCGGCAAAGCTCTTAATCAAATCATGGCTCATGGGCCGTGGCGTAATCATGGTATCGAGCGCTAGTTTTATGGCGTTACCCTCCGCAGCGCCGACCCAAATCGGAAACGTATCGAGGCTATCGCCTTGTCGTGATAGGACGACGATCCTGGTGTCGGTATCGGCTTCCTCAAGGAGTCGATCCACCCGGTATTCAACCAGGTCTTGCTCTTTGGGTAAATCGAGATTGCTCATAATCGTGCGCTCTGTCGGATCAGGAATCCAACTTACCGAAATCTTCCGGCTTGAGATTTTCCAGCCACTGTTTGAGCTCATCGGAACTCTGTTTGGTGATGACAGAATCATTCGCAAATACTGGTGCGTTGCTCCGCAGCGCTATGGCAAGAGCGTCGCTGGGTCTTGCGTCGACGGTGTATTCCGAATCTTCGTACATCAGATGGATTTTTGCAAAATACGTATGCTCGGATAAGTCTGTAATGACGACACTGATCACTTTCGCGTCGTACGCATCGAGAAGCGACTTCATAAAGTCGTGCGTCATCGGCCGGGGCGGTGTGACGTTTTCGAGGGCCATACTGATCGCACCTGCTTCGGACTTGCCGACCCAGATGGGGAGCATGTCGGAATGTTCATCGTCGCGCAACACCACGATATAGGCATTATTAGAGGGGTCGAACATCAGTCCTTTTATCTGTAACTGTGTAAGCACGGCGAAAGGCCTTTTTCTCAAACCTAAAATGGTATGGAAATGCTGATCATCCCGCTGGATGGACCAGGGAAGCAATCTAGCATTTCACAAATCGGCCTGTCAACGAAGCCTGCGAGATCGCTGGAGAAATTCACGGGAGATCCTGGCAATCAGAACCTTCATCTGCCCAACAGAGCTCTGGGCTTAGGCTGGTGGGCGATAGTTCTGATCCAGTTTCCCTGTATCGGTTTGTTCACCGAGTTTGAGGAAGGCCTTCATCTGTTTCTTCACGAGTTCTCTGCCGCTTTCTTCGCCCAGATTGACTTGATACTCATTGATGACCATGACCCGCATGCCCTCCCATTTTTTCCAGCATGGCTTACAAACCTTGGCCTTGATTTCGGTTTCAAGTTTTCCCATGAAGAGGGTGTCTGTGATACTTTCTCCTGCTTGTCCGCACGTGACACACTGGACGTCCGCCATGGTATGAGAGTCCTTCCGCATGGTTGGTGATAGGAGTTACGAGTCGGGGATTGTAGCACTCCGATCGTGCTAAGGAAAGAGGGGCGCAGATTGACCGACGCATGACTTCATGCTATGAAGATTCGCCGTGTGAAATGGATATGCCCGGATGGCGGAACTGGCAGACGCGCCGGACTCAAAATCCGGTTCTCGCAAGAGAGTGGGAGTTCGACCCTCCCTCTGGGCACCATCCGTCCACATGTGCCAGAGAATGGGACGGCTGTTGATCAACTCGAAGCGATCGGATGGTACCCGAGCTCAAATCGTGTAAACGCTTATCTACCTGGTTGACATGTTCGAGAGGGTAGCCTATAGTCCCCAATGTAACGTGATGAAGAAGCTACAAATTATGATATCGGTCCCATCTTTCGTGGTCGGCAGTTCACTTTCCATTTCACTTTCATATATACCGTTACATCTCACCGAGGAGGCAGCACATGCGTAACGTGTTGGCACTAGGAGCGGCAATTATTTTTGTCGGTTCCGTAGGTGTGTCAATGGCTCAAGAGCGTTTGCAAACGAATCAATCTGGATTGGGGGTCGGTGAAGGGGTCGGCGATGTGTCGGGGTCGAGCACTCGCGTGACCACTTTCGATCGAACCAATTTTCTAGATCGATTATCGCAGCCGGAAACAGTCTATGGTCGGTTGTTTGCCATCGACTTGGCGCAACACAGGCTCATGATTGAAACAGGTGGAGCAGGGAAAATATTCGACGAAGGGCAGGAAGGTAAGTCAGGGTACGGTGCCCGTACCATCATGACCCTGTACCTCACAGACCGTTCGAACATGCAGGCCATTAAGAATCTCAATATCGGTGACGACATCACGATTCAAGTGATGGAAGAAACCACGGCCCATCAACCATATGGTACGGGAAAGAAGTTTGTGATTGAGACCTATGTGACCCACGTCGATGCCACGAAGCAGGGGTTTGGAGGCCTTGGGCAGCGTCCGGATCCTGAGAGTGAGCGTGCGATTGCGACGAATCGTGGAGGGATTACCGGCGGTATCGCCGGTTCTGTTCTTCCCGGTAAGATCGATTCCGGTATCACGAGCCCCGTCGGCGAATATACCGGTGCAGCTCCTTGCTGGCAATGTGAACCGCAACCAGGATGGGGCAATGCGGTCGGAAACAAGTCCGATTACGGGGCGGACTATAACAAGCCAAATTTGGTCAAGGGTCAGAATTAAGCCGAGACAGATTCCGTGAACGTGGAGGAAGGGGCAGCGCTGTGCTGCCCCTTCTTTTTTGTATGTACAGCCGAGCCCATGATGAGTTCTTACAGGGCCGCCGGTTCTTTATATAGGATGTATTCCCACAATCGAAAGGAACAGATGCGGTGACTGATCAACCAAACGCCGAGTTGGATTTACGGGGAGTCATTTGTCCCTATAACTTCGTCAAGACGAAGTTGAAATTGGAAGCGATGGAACAGGGGCAGGTTCTTTCAGTGTTGTTGGATGATGGAGATCCGATCCGGAATGTCCCGCGCAGTGTGAGCAATGAGGGGCACACCATTGTTTCACAAGATCGCATCGAAGGGTCCTATCGAATACTCATCCGTCGCCGTGAAGATGAGTCGTAGGAAGAGTTTTTTGAAATATCTTCTTTCTATGCGATCCCGCCCGATACCCTTCAATGACAACTGTGACCGCTGAGTCCATGGCCACTCGCCCGATTTGATCGAGCAACTTATCCGGTCTTCCGCGCCTAAGCGTCTCTTTCTCCGTTGTGAGATTCATTGCGATAACCGTTTGTCTTGTGGGGAGAGTCCTGGTGAGAGTTTTCAGTAACCCCCTGAGGGCTCGTGGCGCTACATAAAAGACAAGAGTTTTTTTCTCCTTGCGGAGGTGGGAAAGGTATTGTGCAAGCTGTTGATTGGTCGAGGGAAGGCATCCTTCGAAGACGATGGCATCGCCAGAAAATCCTGAGATGGCCGTTGCTGCTGTCAAAGTCGAGGGACCGGGAATGGCCCTGACAGGAATTCCTGCATAATGGGCGGCAGCCACCAATAGACTACCTGGGTCGTATATGATGGGGGTGCCGTTATCTGAGACAAGGGCGATATCCTGTCCTTGCGTAAGTCGATGCAAAAGCAACAGAACTTTCTCGTGGCGATTGAACGGCCCGTAGCTTGTGACTGTTGCGGCAATACCATGATGGGCCAGAAGGGCCTGAGTTATGAGAGGGTCTTCTGAGGCAACGAGCGAGACACGTCGCAGTACGGCAAGGGCTCGCAGGGTGATATCATCTGGATGTCCAATCGGCGTGCCGACGACATAGAGAGTGCCGGGAAGGCGAGGTGTGGTTGATCTGCGGCCTGTTCCCCGTTCGTTTGGTTGACTCCCATCTCGTACCATCGATATAATTCCCTGCTTGATACCAGGCTGTTTGTCCTGAAAAGTCGAGGGGATGGACCTCTATGGCCGCAGTGTTTTTTGTCGTGACAATGGCCCTCTATTTTGCGGCCACTATTTCCTATCTAGCCTACTTGATTTGGCCTTCAGAAGTCCTGTCAAAAGTCTCACTGGGTATGACGGCGATTGGGTTTGTCTCGCACACGGTTGCGTTGGTCACACGGATGACCGCAGCGACTGATGTCTCTCCACCGGGATTCCAAGAAGCGTTATCATTTTTTTCCTGGGTATTGATTTTGGTGTTTCTTGGAGTGGAGTTTCGCCACCGTCTGCATGTGATTGGCTCGTTTATCGTCCCTCTGGCATTGCTCTCGTTGGTTTCTGCCGCAGCGCTGCCGGAAACTACTCCTACCCTCACGCCGGTGTTTCGAACCCTGTGGGTCCATGTCACCCTAAGTATGCTCGGTACAGTGGGGTTTGCAGTCGCTTTTGTATCAGGTCTCATGTACCTGATTCAGGATGGGCTCCTGAAGTCCAAACGTTTCAATGTCCTCTACTCCAAACTGCCGGCGTTGGACTTTCTCGACCATCTTAACCAGCAGTCGATTGTGACGGGATTCCCGCTGCTTACGCTCGGTATCATTACCGGCGCACTTTCAGCTGAGTTCTCGCGAGGGTCGTATGTGAATTGGAATCCCGAGCAGACCTGGGCATTAGTGACCTGGGTATTCTACTTCGTGGTGCTGACGGGAAGACTGACGGTGGGCTGGAGAGCTAAACGTGCGGCCTATCTCACAATTATCGGGTTTGCGGGAGTCATTCTGACCCTTATTGGCGTGGTTCTCAAGAGTCACGGACCGGTGTCTTGATATGCATATTATCGTTGTCGGCTTAAGCCACAAGACAGCCCCGGTCGAAATCCGTGAAAAACTGGCGATCCCCGAGAGCCGGATGGGCGAAGCCTTGGCCCGTCTCTGTTCGTATCAGGGCGTACGGGAAGGGATACTACTCTCGACATGCAATCGGGTTGAGGTCTATGCGGTCGTCGATGAGATCGAAGCAGGGTATGGGCGTATCCAGGATTTCTTGGCCGATGCTCACCTATCGCTGTCCTCCGAACAGCTGACTCCCCATCTCTACTGGCACCAGGGGGATCGAGCCATCAGCCATCTGTTTCGTGTAGCCTCCAGTCTTGATTCCATGATCGTCGGGGAGTCGCAGATTCTGGGCCAGATCAAGGAGGCCTTCGAAGTTGCGCTCGCGCACAAAGCGACCGGCATCATCCTGAACAAGGTTATGAAGAAAGCGATTTCTGTCGCCAAGCGGGTGCGAACGGAGACAACGATTGCCGAGATGGCGGTGTCGGTCAGTTATGCCGCGGTCGAGTTAGCAAAAAAAATCTTCTCGGATTTAAGCGAGAAGACGGTGTTGTTGGTGGGGGCGGGCGAAATGGCCAAGTTGGCGGCGCGACATTTCATTGCCAGTGGGATCAGGCACGTGCAGGTGACGACCAGAAATCCACAGAATGCATTGGAATTAGCAAACCGGTTTGGCGGGACTGCGGTCGCCTTTGAGGATTTTCGGAAGGAAATGGCTTCCGCCGATATCGTGTTGGTATCGACCGGCGCCGCGCATTATCTTGTCAGTGAGGACGATGTGCAGCACTCGGTTAAGCAACGGATGAATCGACCGATGTTCTTGATCGACATCTCCGTCCCACGCAATATCGATCCGGCGGTGCGACACGTAGACAATGCTTTTCTGTTCGACATCGACGACTTAAAGTCGCGGGTTGAGCAGAATCGCGGGAGGCGGCAGAACGAGGCTGAAAAAGCCGAGTTGATGATCGTGGATGAAGTCGGGGTTGTGCGCCAGTGGCTCCAGTCGTTGGAAGTCACTCCAACCATTGTGGCGCTTCGTGCGCGTATCGACGAGATCAAACAGGCGGAGCTCAATAAGACCTTGGGGCGCCTGTCGAATCTGTCCGCATCGGAGCGTGAATTGATCGAGGCGATGGCCTCGTCGATTGCAAACAAGCTCATCCACAATACGATGGTGACGCTTAAAGCGGAGGTAAATTCTTCGGAAGGATCGGCTTTTGTCGAGGCGGCGAGACGGTTTTTTAGTCTTAGCGATCCCGCAGTCTCTTCGGTGAGTGAGCATACACCTTCTTTGCCGGAGACCTGCTATTCGTCACAAGCAGATATCCAGGATATCGAAGAGGTGACTCCGAGGACTGCTTCGAAGAGAGCGGAACGTTGATCGTGTTATTCGTAGGTGAGTCACCCGATAGGGGGTCGAAACTATTCGGCCTGCTTCAAGTGTTCCAGTGCAGAGAGGTTTGATGGGCGTGTATCGATAGAGAGAAGAAATTCGGTGCGATAGGTCCGTATATTTTTAATGGTCTGAGACGGTTCATGTTTCGCTCTCTGCAGTAAGTCGGCGAAAGGAAGTCATGCCAAAAGTCGGTTCTGAACGATCGACCGTCGTGCTGGGGACGCGCGGAAGTAAGTTGGCGGTGCAACAGAGCGAGTGGGTGCAGGGGCAGCTGCAGGCGTTGGCCCCGCATATCACGGTGACTTTACGAAGGATCCAAACATCGGGAGACAAGATTCTGGATGTCCCGTTGGCTCAAATCGGCGGAAAGGGCTTGTTCGTAAAAGAGATCGAAGAGGCTCTCCTCAGCGGCGAGATCGATTTGGCCGTGCATAGTATGAAAGATGTGCCTACGGAGCTGCCGGAAGGATTAGCGATTCTCTGTGTGCCGCCACGCGAAGATCCTCGTGATGCCCTAATCAGTCGTGACGGGCTGTCGTTTAAGGACCTACCCCCTGGCGCCCGTGTCGGGACCAGCAGTCTTCGCCGTCAATCGCAACTTCTGTACGCCAGGACCGACCTTACGATTGCCATGTTGCGCGGGAATTTGGATACCAGGCTCAAAAAATTACGAGAAGGACAATTCGACGCGATCGTGCTTGCTGCAGCTGGACTGAGGCGATTGGCCTGGGCGCATGAAATTACAGAGTACCTTGCGCCACAGATTAGTTTACCAGCCATTGGCCAGGGTGCGTTGGGCATCGAGGGCAGACGAGACGATCTCTTTATCCATTCCTTGGTGAGTGGTTTGGACCATGCGCCAAGTAAGACGGCTGTTCTTGCCGAACGTGCGTTACTCCATCGGCTTCAAGGAGGCTGTCAGGTTCCGATCGCAGCCCATGCGACTGTGGCTGGAACAGTGGTGAGTCTGGAAGGATTAGTATCCAGCGTGGATGGGAAAGAGCTTATTCGCGATAGCGTCGAAGGGACGATTGAGGATCCGGAGTCCATCGGTGTCCACCTCGCGGAAAAATTGCTCGCACGCGGTGGCGATAGAATTCTTCAAGCGATCTACGGAACTACATGACGAAGCTCAAAAGGCCGGGGAAGGTCTTCTTGGTCGGAGCGGGACCAGGCGATCCAGGACTTCTCACACTGAAGGGGAAAGAATGTCTGGAGCAGGCCGATGTCGTGCTGTACGATTATCTCGCTAATTCCGTATTATTGGAACATGCTCCGGCTACGGCACAACGGATCTATGTCGGTCGGCGCGGACGTGGACAATATCAAGAGCAGGCCGATATCAATCGACTGCTCATTGAACGAGCCAAGGATGGAAATGTCGTGGTTCGACTCAAAGGGGGAGACCCCTTCGTCTTCGGACGCGGTGGTGAAGAGGCTGAGGCTGTGGCTGCTGCAGGGATCGACTTCGACATCGTTCCAGGTGTGACGGCGGCGGTTGCGGTTCCCGCTTATGCCGGTATTCCGGTGACCCATCGAACGCTGGCTTCTACGGTCACGTTTGTGGCTGGCCACGAAGACCCCACCAAGCCGGCGGCCTTGTTGGAATGGCCAAAATTAGCCAGCGCATCAGGGACGCTCGTATTCATGATGGGCATGAAGAACCTTCCTTTGATCGTAGGCCGATTACTGTCGGAAGGCCGGTCGCGAGAGACACCGGTTGCGGCGATCCGTTGGGGGACCAAAGCCGCTCAGCAGACCATCGTGGGGACGTTGGCTGATATCGTTGTGAGGGCCGAAGCCGCGCATCTCGAACCGCCAACGGCGATCGTCGTCGGTGAGGTTGTGCGGTTGCGGGGGCAGTTGAATTGGTTTGAAACCAAGCCGCTCTTTGGGAAACGGATCGTGCTTACCCGCGCACAAGAACAGGCAAGAGAGTTCTCTCAGATACTTGCGGCCTATGGAGCTGAGCCGGTTGAAGTTCCGACGATTCAGATTGTGCCTCCGCCCAGCTGGCAGGCTATCGATGATGCGGTGACTCGGCTCAATACCTATCAATGGCTGATCTTTACCAGCGTCAACGGGGTGAAACCCTTCATGGAGCGCCTTCATGTGGCGAAGAAGGATACACGCGCCTTAGCGAACCTTCGTCTCTGCGCAATTGGACCTCGAACTGCGCAGGAACTGGGAACCTATGGACTGGCTCCCGATGTCGTTCCAGCCGAATATCAGGCTGAGGGAGTGATTGCCGCTTTGGCTGCTGTGGGAATAGGGGGAAGCCGGATATTGATCCCACGCGCCGAAGTCGCGCGCGAAATTTTACCGGAACAGTTGCGTGCGTTAGGGGCAACCGTCGACGTGATTCCTGTCTATCGCACGATCGTTCCGGCGGTGGATGTCGCATCCTTGACGGAGCAGTTTCACGATGGGCAGGTAGCGGTAGCGACATTCACGAGTTCCTCTACCGTCAGGAATTTTGTCGAGATTTTTGGAGGCCAGGATGCGGTGAGGCCACTCCTTGCACGGGTGCTCATTGCTTGCATCGGACCCATTACAGCACGCACGGCGGAAGAGCATGGGTTGACGGTTAGGATCATGCCGGCTGAGAATACGGTTCCGGCGCTGGCGGAAGCGATCGTGAGACATTTCAAGGAAGTGGCGTGAGCCGTTGTTTCAATGACAGGTAGGTCGAAGCAGACATCCGGATAGCGGGGCGAATTAGCAAAAGGAGGACACAAATATGGTTTCCGTCAAGTCGTTCATGATTCCGAGAGAGAAGTTTATTTCAGTCGAGCGGGATACGAATGCCCAGACGGCGGCACGGATCATGCGGGATCGCGGCATCGGCAGCCTGTTCGTGACGAACGGGAAGGAGATCATCGGCATCCTCACGGATACTGACATGGTCCGGCGGGTGGTCGCGGTAGGAGCCGATACCCAGAAAACAACGGTCGAACAGATTATGTCGGCTCCGATCTTGACGATCGATGAAAATAAGACCCTGCTCGATGCCAACGATCTGATGGCGAAAACGCATATCCGCCATCTCGGCGTCACTCAGGACGGCAATCTGGCCGGCATGATTTCCGTTCGTGACCTCGTCCTGTTCTTGACGAATCTTCCGAGGAAGTGATCCGATGAGTTTTCCCATACAGAGACTCAGGCGGCTGCGGCAGCATGAGGTTTTTCGTCGCATGGTTCGGGAGACCAGCCTGGCGCCGTCCGACTTTATCTATCCGCTCTTCGTCGTCGAAGGGCGGGATCGGCGGGAGGAGATCGCTTCGATGCCGGGCCAGTTCCGGCTCTCTGTCGATCTTCTGGTGAAAGAGGCCAGTGAGGTTGCAGCCTTGGGGATTTCCGCGATTATTCTGTTCGGGATTCCCGATAGGAAAGATGATCGGGGGAGCTCCGGGTTCGATGCAAACGGCATCGTGCAACGAGCTGTCAAAGCGGTGAAGGACCAAGTCTCGGGGCTGATGGTCGTGACCGACGTCTGTATCGACGAATATACGGATCATGGGCATTGTGGAATCGTCAAGGATGGACGCATTCTCAACGATGAAACGCTGGACTGTCTTCGTGCGATGGCCAGAACCCATGCACAGGCCGGAGCCGACATGGTGGCGCCGTCCGATATGATGGATGGACGGGTAGCCGCGATCAGGGCGGAACTGGACCAGGCCGGGTTTCCAGAGCTGCCGATCATGGCCTATGCCGCAAAATTCGCGTCGTGTTTTTATGCGCCGTTTCGAGATGCAGCGTTTTCGAGTCCGCAATTCGGGGACCGGCAATCCTATCAAATGGATCCGGCTAACTTTCGGGAAGCGCTTCGAGAGATCGCCCTCGATGTCGAAGAAGGGGCGGATATTATTATGGTGAAGCCGGCATTGCCCTATCTGGATATCATTGCTGCGGCGAGAGGGCGGATCTTGTTGCCGGTGGCGGCCTATCAGGTGAGCGGAGAGTACAGCATGATCAAAGCGGCTGCCGCTGCCGGCTGGCTCGACGAATCGCGGGCCATGATGGAGTCGTTGCTCTCGATTAAACGGGCCGGCGCAGATCTCATCTTAACCTACTTCGCCAAAGACGCAGCACGGCTCCTCGGCTGACGATCATGCTGAGAGTGACGCGTGGGCTGTCAGATTACCGTCCACGTGCTTATCCGGTCGCCACAATCGGCAACTTCGACGGTCACCACCTGGGCCATCGAGCGTTGCTGCAGACGGTGGTCGAGACGGCCCAGAAGGCGCAGGGGACTTCGCTTGTGCTGACCTTCGAACCGCATCCGGTAAAAATCCTCGCACCCCACGTCGATCTTCGATTTCTTACAAGTCCGGAGGGAAAACTCGCGCATTTTGAAGCTTCTGGGATCGACGAAGTGGTCTTTCTGGAATTTACCCCCGCTTTTGCGGCCATGAGTCCTGATCGATTTGCCGAGGAGATTTTGCATCAGTCTCTTACTCTGTCGGAGCTGTTTGTGGGCGACCATTTTGCGTTTGGGAAGGGCCGGGCCGGGCATATCGACGATCTTGAGCGCTTCGGCAGGCAGTTCGGCTTTTGTGTGCATGCTGTGACTCCCGTGAGGATTGGGGGAGACGTGGTGAGTTCAAGCAGGATTCGCCAACTGATTCAGACAGGGAATGTGGAACGAGCTGCCGAGTTGCTCGGACGGTTCTATGGGATTCGAGGCACTGTGGTGCAGGGGTTGCAGCAGGGACGGTCGATGGGCTGGCCTACGGCGAACTTGCGCACGCCGGCTGATCGTGTTGTGCCTCCCGATGGAGTCTATGCTGCGAGGACTGTCCATGGGACTCACACCTATGATGCGATCGCCTACATTGGCACGAGACCGACCTTTGGAGCGGGCGAGCGGTTGATCGAAGTGAATCTGTTGGATCAGACCACTGACCTGTACGGTCAGGAGATTTCCGTGCTGTTTGTCGGGCGGATCCGAGGCGATCATGCCTTTGCATCTGCGGATGAGTTGTCGAAGCAAATCGTCCGCGATGTGGAGCAGGCACGCATCAGCCTGCGACATATGCAGCAGGGAGTTCAGTAGACATGGATGTTGAGGCGCCGGATCAGAGAATGTCTTCGGGGTCTGTCGCAAGGCCGGCCTTGTTGAATCAGTTTGTTCGAACAGTGCGGCAGCAAGGGCTGTTTGTTCACGGGCAGCATCTATTGGTGGCGGTGTCTGGTGGGCCTGACTCGATTGCGCTATTGTCTCTCCTCCATCGCCTGGCCAAGCCCTGGCGGCTTACGCTGACGGTTGTTCATTGCAACTATGCCTTGCGTGGGGCAGAATCCGACGGTGACGAATCGTTTGTCGCATCCTTCTGTCGGGAACGGCATCTGCCTTTTGTCGTTCATCGGCCCAAGCTGGTCAAGCGACGGCAATACTCGTCGCTTCAGGCTCTGGCCCGCGACGCACGTTATGACTTCATGAAGCAATTGGCCCATGAGGTAGGGGCGGACCGCATTGCAGTCGGCCACACCGCCGACGATCAGGCGGAAACGGTGCTCATGTGGCTGTTGCGAGGGGCCGGTACGACAGGGTTGGCTGGGATGCCCTACGTTCGTGAAGATGGAATCATTCGTCCGCTTCTGGCTTCTACGCGTAAGGAGGTATTGGCCTATTTGGATCACCAAGGGCTGACCTATCGTCGTGATTCGAGCAACGATCAGATGCTCTATTATCGCAATCGGATCAGGAAGCAGCTCCTTCCCGCCATCACGCAGTTGACGCCGGCTGCCGTTTCTGTCTTGCAGAGGCAGGCGGATCTATTGCGTGAGGATGAGCAGTATCTGGAAGCAACGACTGGTAAATTGATGTGCGAGCTGGTGAGTCACAGCGCTGGAGCTATGCAGCGATTGAACCGTCAGGCCCTTATCGAGTTGCCGGTTGCGCTTCAACGGCGTCTGGTGCGGGCCGTTTTACGGACTTACGATGAAGAGGGAAGAGCCAGCAGCATGGGAGTGGTGGAATCAGTGTGTCGTGTCCTTCTCAGGGGGAGGAGTGGGACCCAGCTGTTGTTAAAACAGGCTATGGTGAGTCTGGATCAGGAAACGGTGCGATTTAGTCCCGTGAGAGAGAATCGCAAGGACGTGGTTGATTCAGGGAGTAGGAAGATCGAATGCCTGATTTCTTCAGTGCCTGCAACCATCTCTTGGGCTGGAACGAAGCAGCAAATTCATGTAGAACATATGGATCGCTGTGAGACTGTACAGAGAGGCCTGGTTCCGTCCGCACAGCGGGCTTTGTTCGATGCCGACCGGTATTCAGGGCCGCTTTTCGTTCGATCCTGGCGAGCCGGCGACCGATTTGTTCCTCAAGGGATGAAAGGGAGAAGTAAGAAGCTGCAGGATTTCTTTATCGACAGGAAGATTCCTCGCTATCAACGTGAGATCGTTCCATTATTGGTAGCGCCGGAAGGGATTCTTTGGGTCGTGGGCATGAGGCAGGATGAGCGGTTTGTTGTCAGCCGTGGGACAGCCAACTGTCTGGTTGTATCGGTGAGCGACAGGGTATCGGAGGAGGAGTAGAGGAGTATGGAACGTATCTTCGGTCGGCCGATCGTGACGCAAGAAGAAATGCGCGCCAGGATTCGTGAACTGGGCAAACAGATCACGACTGATTATGCAGGGAAAGATTTCGTCTTGGTGGGGGTGCTAAAGGGAGCCTATGCGTTCTATGCCGATTTGGCCCGAGCTATTAGAATCCCCATGCGGGTGGACTTCCTGATGGTGACGAGCAATAAGTCTCGATTAAAGACATCCGGTAAGGTTAAAATAGTGACCGAGCTGACCGAGGACATCAAGGGTAAAGATGTCTTGCTGGTAGAAGACATCGTCGACTCCGGACTGACGGCGCAATATTTGGTGAAGACCTTGGCGAGAAAGAAGCCCCGGTCGATCAAAGTCTGCACTTTGCTGAGTAAGCCGGAGGGTCGGAGTATCGACATTGTCATTGACTATGTAGGGTTCAAAATTCCAAATAAATATGTCGTTGGGTATGGACTCGATTACCAGCAGAAATACCGGAACCTTCCCTATCTAGCTGCCGTGGACATGGAAGAAGAGCAAGTGTAGATCTTGGGCCGCACGGTTGTCAGTTTGAATGAGCCTGTGGTAATATCACGCACGTTCACGGTCGTTCTGACCATGTGCGTGCCATCCACAAGGAGATCTGGATGAATTCCAGGACAAAGAATATACTTTTCTGGGTCGTCGTCGGCCTCTTCATGATTCTGTTGTTCAACCTGTTCAGTGTGCCCCATCATGAACCTGAAGAAGAAGTGATTTTCAGTGAGTTCATGACCAAACTCGACAAGGGCGAGATCGAACGGGTTATCATCAAAGCCAGCCATATCAGCGCGATTCTGAAAGACAAGACCCACATTCGAACCTATTCAGTGGAATATCCAGAACTCGTGCAGCTCTTGCGGGATAAGGGTGTGCAGATTGAGGCAAAACCACCGGAAGAAAGCCCCTGGTATATCACCTTCCTTGTGACCTGGGGACCGTTTGTCCTGTTCCTGGGGCTGTGGTTCTTCTTGATGCGCCAGATGCAGATGGGGGGCAACAAGGCTCTCTCATTTGGGAAGAGCCGTGCTCGGTTGTTGACGGAAGAGCGCAAAAAGGTGCTGTTCTCCGACGTGGCAGGTATCGATGAAGCCAAGGACGAGGTATTGGAGATCATCGAGTTTCTCAAGGATCCTCGCAAGTTCCAAAAGCTCGGCGGCCGCATTCCCAAGGGTGTCTTGATTGTTGGGCCTCCCGGTACAGGGAAGACCCTGTTGGCCAAAGCCATTGCCGGTGAAGCCGCGGTGCCGTTCTTCAGTATCAGCGGATCGGATTTCGTGGAAATGTTTGTCGGCGTCGGAGCATCCCGGGTTCGCGATCTCTTCGAGCAGGGGAAAAAGCATGCTCCCTGCATTATTTTTATCGATGAGATCGATGCCGTTGGCCGGCTGCGGGGAGCAGGATTGGGTGGCGGCCATGACGAGCGCGAACAGACGCTCAATCAATTGCTCGTGGAGATGGATGGGTTTGACACGACAGAAGGAGTGATCTTGGTCGCGGCAACCAACCGGCCTGATGTATTGGACCCTGCTTTGCTCAGGCCCGGTCGTTTTGATCGACAGGTTGTGGTGAATCGACCTGATTTGAAGGGCCGTAGTGAGATTCTGAAGGTGCATGCGAAGAAAGTTCCGATCGCGACGAATGTGGATCTTGAAAAAATTGCGCGAGGCACACCGGGCTTCTCAGGCGCCGATCTGGAAAATCTGGTCAATGAAGCGGCACTATGGGCTGCGAGACTCAGTAAGAAGGAAGTGGAAGTCATCGATTTTGAAATGGCGAAAGACAAAGTGCTGATGGGGGCTGAACGGAAAAGTCTGATCTTGAGCGATGAGGAGAAACGGACGACAGCCTATCATGAAGCAGGGCATGCGCTGATCGCCAAACTGATTCCTGGAACGGACCCTGTGCATAAGGTGACGATTATTCCTCGGGGCCGCGCGTTAGGCGTGACGATGCAACTCCCCACCGACGATCGGCATGGTTATTCGAAGGTGTATCTGTACAACCAGCTCGCCATCCTCATGGGAGGCCGCGTGGCAGAAGAGTTGGTCTTGAAGGATATGACGACCGGAGCAGGGAATGACATCGAGCGGGCAACGGATCTCGCCAGAAAGATGGTCTGTGAGTGGGGAATGAGTGAAAAGATGGGACCCCTGACTTTCGGCAAACACAACGAACAGGTGTTTCTTGGACGAGAGCTCGGCAGCCAGCGAGACTTCAGCGAACATATCGCCAGGGAGATCGACGAGGAAGTCAAACGACTTGTGACTGAAAATTATGAGCGAGCGAAGCGGTTGCTCACAGAAAATATGGCCACTCTGAAGAGATTGGCAGAGGCCCTTTTGGAGAAAGAAGTTCTCGACTCGTCCGATATCGATAACATACTCATACAGCCAACATCCCAACCGGTTCCTGCCTAAATTCTGCATCGCTATTCCCGGGGCGCCATTCAGGGCATTGGCGCCTCGGGCCGTACATCTGAAATACGAATAGAGAGAAGGGAGTCCTTCTTTTGTGTGGTGTGCTGAGCTGAGCTGCTGCATGCCCTAACACCATCCACAGTATGCGGCTGGTTTGGGTTGTTGACGCTATTACATGGAGCACCGTCGTTTGTTGTTACAGCCTAAAGTCTTAGTGCGACAGGCCAAAGATCGGCTGATCGATTGCTCGGCTCGACCATTAATTATGGGTGTCGTCAATGTGACACCCGATTCGTTTTACGACGGAGGCCGCTATTTTGACGCAGGCACGGCAGTGGCCCATGCGGTTCGTTTGGTAGAAGAAGGGGCTGACCTGCTGGATATCGGCGCAGAGTCCACGCGTCCAGGTGCCGATGTAGTGAGTGAGGCAGAAGAGTGTCGTCGCGCAATTCCCGTCGTGACCGCGATTGCAAAAGCCGTCACGGTTCCGATTTCAATCGATACTTCAAAAGCTGTTGTCGCACAAGCGGCCCTCGACGCAGGGGCTGTTCTCGTGAACGATGTGACAGCGTTACGAGGCGACAGGGCGATGGTCGATGTGGTTGCCCGCACGGGCGCTGGAATCGTCCTGATGCATATGAACGGTACGCCTCGTACGATGCAGCAGGCTCCATGCTATGACGATGTGGTCGGGGAAATCTCCGACTTTTTTGAAGAACGAATTCGTTTTGCAATGGCACATGGCATTGCACGAAGACAAATCATTCTTGATCCAGGTATTGGTTTTGGTAAGCTGCTGCAACATAATCTTACGTTGATTGCTGAATTGCATCGCTTCATGCAGTATGAATGTGCATTGCTCGTCGGGGTCTCGCAAAAATCATTTCTTGGGCAGCTTATAACCAGGCCGGCTCAGGACCGACAGTGGGCCACGGCAGCGGCGGTGGCAATGGCAGTGGATCGTGGAGCGACAATTCTTCGCGTCCATGACGTGAGGAACATGAAGGATGTGGTCCAGGTGACAGCGGCGATCAGTCAACGGACGATCATATCAGGGAAAGCACAACATGCGTAAATTGTTCGGTACCGACGGGGTTCGAGGGGTCGCCAACCTCGATCCCATGACCAGTGAAATGGCGATGCAGTTGGGAAGGGCTGCGGCGCATTTGTTTATGCGGCGATCGGGGCGCCATCAGATTGTGATCGGCAAGGATACTCGCATCTCCGGTTATATGTTGGAGTCGGCATTGACCTCAGGGATCTGCTCGATGGGGGTCGATGTGTTGCTGGTCGGTCCATTGCCGACGCCTGCAATTGCATTCTTGACGAGGAGCCTCCGTGCCGATGCCGGGGTCATGATCTCTGCCTCGCACAATCCCTACCAGGATAATGGCATCAAGTTTTTCTCAAACGACGGATTCAAGCTCCCTGATGAAATGGAATCTCGGATTGAGAGTCTCATCGTTTCGAACGAGATTGCCCACCTCAGGCCGACGGCTGATGCTATTGGGAAGGCCTACCGAATCGACGATGCCGAAGGACGTTACATCGAATTCGTCAAGCGATCTCTTCCAAAGGAGCTGGATTTTCAGGGAATCAAAGTGGTGGTCGATTGTGCCAATGGCGCAGCATACAAGGTTGCGCCAACGGTGTTGCGCGAGCTCGGGGCAAAGGTCGAAGTGATCGGCAACAAGCCGGACGGGATGAATATCAATGCCGGTTGTGGTGCGGTACATCCTGAACTGCTGCAGAAAGTGGTTCGAGAGCAGGGCGCTCACATTGGGTTGGCTCTGGACGGGGATGCCGATCGCGCCATCTTCGTGTGCGAACAGGGTCGTGTGGTGGACGGTGATCATGTTATGGCGATGCTGGCACTCGATCTGCACCGCCAGGGGCAATTGGCGAAACAGACAGTGGTGGGAACAGTGATGAGCAATTTTGGTTTGGAACTCGCCATGACCAAAGCAGGAATCGCTCTGGCACGGACTGCCGTCGGTGATAGATACTTGCTCGAACGCATGTCAGCCGAAGGCTACAATTTTGGAGGAGAGCAGTCCGGTCATTTCATTTTCCTGGATCATAATACAACCGGGGATGGCTTGATTTCGGCATTGCAAGTCCTGTCGCTGATGAAACGTACGGAGAAGCCCTTGTCTACGCTGGCCCAGGCCATGACAGCGGTACCACAAATCCTACTCAATGTGAATGTGACGCAGAAGCCGCATCTGGACAAGGTTCCTGAACTGCAACGCGCGATTTCTGAAAGTGAACAGCGTCTCAACGGTAGCGGACGCGTATTGGTGCGGTACTCTGGCACTGAACCGCTTTTGAGGGTGATGGTTGAAGGGGAATGTGAGGAGCAGATTCGTGAAGTCGCCGATCACCTTGTCCACGTCGTCAGGACTCATTTAGGTTAGGGCCGTCGCCTTCCATTGAGGGAGGCTCATGCTACCGCTCCTCTCTGTCGCATTTACTGCTGGCCTCCTTGCCGGATCGCAGGTTTCTTATTTCCCTCTATCCATCTCGTGCTTGCTTCTCCTCTCTTCGCTGAGCGTCGTTGCCCTCGAACGGTTTAACCGGATTTCCGCCAGGCAGGCTACCTGTCTCTATGGAGCGCTTTTGGCTGGAGTCGTCTATTGGGCAGTGGCCGTCAATCTGGTCGGCGATGCTTCGATGGTTGAGCATCCGTCCGATGCGGCGGTCGAAGTGATCGGTCGTATCGTGGCGCCTGTACAACAGTCGCCGGATCGACTGGTCATGATCGTCAGGCCGGATCATCAAATTGGCGGGTCGGGATTAACCAGGCATGTTCGCCTGACCTGGCGCACACCGGAAAGGATGTTCTTTCAAGGCGATCGGATCGGCTTCCGAGCGACGTTGCGCAGCCCGAGCGGGTCGTTGAATCCCGGTGGGTTCGACTATGCCCTGTATCTTGAGCGTCAAGGAATCGATGCGATTGCCACAGTAACCGGTTCGGATGCAGTGCAGTTGCTTGAGTCCGGGCGTGCACATGTTTGGTGGGCTATCTGGAATCAATTCGACCGGTGGAGGGCCAGTATCCGCTTCGCCGCGCTGCAAACCCTTCCGCAGCCTTCATTGGGGCTCTATGTCGGTATTATTATCGGTGATCGAGGATATTTGGATCCAGATCTGCGCGATCAGTTCATGGCAACCGGCACGGTTCATCTCCTTTCTATTTCAGGGAGCCACTTGGGCCTCGTCGCACTGATCATCTTTACGGTTGTCAGGTGGGTAATATTTCTGATGCCCGCGGATTGGTTTCTTGCACTGTCTCGGAGAATCACGCGAACTCGTCTTGCCGCTGTTTGTACCATTTTCCCTGTCGCGGGCTATGCCTGCTTAGCCGGGGCAGAGCTGGCTACGGTTCGGTCGTTGCTAATGGTAGCGGTGGGGCTGCTTGCGGTCTGGCTTGGCCAGGAGCGGCGTGTCTTCCACGCTCTCTCTGCCGCTGCGATGGGAATCTTGCTGCACGACCCTCAGGCGTTGTTCGATATTTCATTCCAGCTCTCTTTTTTATCCGTCTTCGCCATTGCCGGATGGCTGTCTTGGTCGACTGAGAGTGGCCTGGAGGAGCATCCGAACAATCAGTCGCTGCTACTAGCCTGCGCTCGTTGGGGGAGAGACGCCGTGGTTATGAGCGCGGTGGTCACAGTGGTGACTCTTCCTCTTGTTGCTTACTATTTCAATCAATTGCCGTGGCTCGGTCTTTTCACCAATGTGCTGGCTGTCCCCATAATGGGAATTGTACTGGTGCCGATCGGACTTGGCGCCGGAATTTGGCAGGTCGTAGTTGGAGGAGCCCTCTTGCCCTTGGCTTCAATGAATCAATGGCTTCTCGATTATTTTGTCGATGCAGTCCGCCTGGTGTCGACGTTACCGGGAGGAGAATGGCATGTGGCAGCTCCTTCGATCCCTGCCATGATGTTGTTTTATGGATCTCTTGTATTGATCTGGGTGAGAGCGGGTAGCTGGGTATTCCGGCTGGTAGCAGGTGCCGGAGTGGTCTTTCTCTTGTTGTGGTGGGCCTGGTCGCCACGGATGTTTCTTGATGGAGATCGCTTCCGCGTCACGTTCCTGGATGTCGGGCAAGGCGATAGCGCGGTGGTTGAGTTGCCCGATGGACAGGTGGTGCTGATTGACGGAGGAGCGACGTATGAACGGTTCGACATGGGGCGTAGTGTGGTGGCGCCATTTCTCTGGAACCGTGGAATCCGTACTATCGATCAGGTGATCGGCACCCATCCTCAACTCGATCATGTCGGAGGCCTTGCTTGGGTGATCCGTCACTTTGTTGTGAAGAACTACTGGGGATCCGGCGAGACTCGCGAAGAATTGTTCTATCGACGGCTACAGCAGTCGCTGACAATTCAAGGCCTGCAAGAAGGGGTGGCCAGTGAGGGACAGGCGATTGTGTCCTCCGGTCCCTGTCGTATGCTGGTCATCAATCCTCCGGCGGTTGAGCAGCACGATGCCTCGCTTCACGATAGTCATCGGGATGGGCATCGCTTGAATAATCGCTCGGTCGTGACGCGTCTGACTTGCAGTACCCATTCGATGCTCTTCGCCGCGGATGTTGAGCGAGATGGTTTGTTACGGATGATGGGTTCAACGGTACAAGGTCCGATCGATGTCCTCAAGGTGCCTCACCACGGGGCAGTCAGTTCATTGAATCGTGAATGGCTGGCAGCGGTGCATCCTCACTATGCGGTATTTTCAGCCGGTCGGCATAATCCCTATAGACACCCTGCCGCAGCTGTTTTGAATGCCTATGGGTCGGAAGGTAGTACGTTGTTGCGAACCGACCGTGACGGCGGGGTCTGGTTTACCGGAAGAGTTTACGACGTAGGATTGCAGGTGCATCGAGCGAGAGATTCAGTCTGGCAGCCGACGAACAGCACCTCGTGTCTGTGGGCCTGCGAACAGGCAAACTGGTATCGAGTTTGGGGGCAATGGCGCGATCGTTTTTGATCGCTACCTTGATCCTAGATGTTGAGGGAAAATCAGAGTACTGCCGCTACTTTTTGTGTCAGTCCAGCTTATGGGAAGTGCACATTTCATGTCGTGCCAGGACGAATTTCTGTCCTGCCTGTACATCCAGCGGAAGCTTTATAGCATAAGTACTCAACATTGTTCGTCTTTCATCACATGCTATCAAGGCATAGCATGTGCATCCTTTCGTGGTGGATCTGCATAGGTATGTCTTTATCAAGGGAGCTAAGGTATGCCAAACCTCGTCCGAATTGTGATTCAGTTACCAGCCGAACTCAAAACCCAGCTCGATAACTTGAAACAGCAGGGATACACGGCCAGCGGCTTCATCAGAGCAATGCTGGAACGGGAATTTGCCAAGTCGGAGGAGAAGTCTGCCACACCCTTTCCCGTTGGCAAACGAGTGAATAGCCGCTAGTTGCTTGTGAAAAACCTGATCGTACGAGAAAAGCTGGGGGGGCTGTGACGAGGTTAACAGATCTTATTCGAGAACAGTCGAGTCCAGGAACTGGTAGTCCTGATGGCATAGGTCTCACCAGTTCGACAGGGAAAACGAATCCCTTTCTTCCATCCTTCACTTCTTCATCTGCTCCTGCGGAGACCGATTGGTATCAATGGGCCTGTCAAGAGCTTCAGGCCATTAAGCAAGCAGTTCAGATGAGGAAACCGTGGCAGCTGGGTGAGTTGTCCCGGATTGCATCCGGTGTCGTGGCCTCTCTTGGAGTCAATGACAAGCTGGTTCAGACGGCTCTGCAACATGATGGAGGAGACTATCTCGTTAACAATGCCGTGAATGTCGCAATTGTCAGTGTGAAGATTGCGGAAGCGCTTCGATACGAGGCGGCAAAGCTTGAAGAGGTTGCGTTAGCGGGATTCCTGCACGACCTTGGCATGTTCGGCATACCGGACTCTCTCGTGTATAAGCCCGGGCCGTTATCGGAAGAAGAACGCCAATCCTTAAGGGAGCATCCGCAGCAGGGAGCGCGTTTGTTCAAAGACATGTGCGAAGTCTATCCATGGGTAGGAAGAGTCCTTCTCCAGGAACATGAGCGATTGGATGGGAGTGGTTATCCTAACCGGCTGACCGGCAATCAGATCGATGAGATGGCTTTCGTGATCGGACTGGCAGATGTCTTTGACGGCCTGACCGGTTCACGGCCCTATCGGCGTGGTATGTCGCCGCATCGGGCCGTCTGCACGCTCCTCGCAAACGGCAAGACGACGTTTCCATACAATATATTGAAGGCCCTGGTTGACCAGCTTTCGGTCTATCCCTTAGGTACGATCGTTCGTCTAAACAGCGGCGAGACCGGGGTCGTATCTCAGTTGAACCGACAGTACCCGCTGCGTCCGATCTTACAGGTCTCACCACAGACTGCCTCGTCTCACGTATCTGAGACGAGGATAGTGGATATGCGAACCGAAACGTCCCTGCATATTGTGGAAGTAGTCCCATCGGTTGATCGACGATAGAAGAAGTGGAGGGAATGGCGTGCGACGATTAATACCTCGAGCCTTCATAGGACTTCTGAGTGTTGGTGCGATTTTCGCTATGGGGTTTCTCGGATGCCACAATCCGGCTAATTCGTCCTTGCCACCGTCGGCCATCAGTCCCACTGGGGCGGCGATCCCCCCTCTGTCGAAGGGAGATGTATATGCCGATGAAACCGTTCCGACCCCCGAAACACCTATTGAAACAGGCGATACTCTTGAGGTGGTGATTCGTCGCGGTGCAGGCGAGGAGAAGTTTTCTAGTGTGGTGAGAGAAACCGGAAACGTTTCTGTCGGGTTTATGGAGGTAAATGTCGGAGGAATCACCGCTGCTGTAGCGGAATCCCGCCTTCAGGACGCCGCCGTACCCTATATGCGGGAGCCCCGTGTGCAGGTTCTCCTGAAGAAGAAAGTATTAAAAGTGAAGCGCGTATTCGTATTCGGAGATGTCAAAAAGCCAGGAATGGTGCCCATGCAGAGACACATGACGGTGCTGCAAGCCCTTGCCGCTGTCGACATGTATCAAGAGACGGCATTGATGGAGGAAGTCCGGGTGATTCGAGGAGGCAATCTTGCGAAGCCGAACATTCTGATGGCCGATCTTGCTCGCGCGTTTACCTATGGCGATATGTCGAGGAACCTTGCATTGGAG
Source organism: Nitrospiraceae bacterium (assembly GCA_013140715.1). Lineage (GTDB taxonomy): Bacteria > Nitrospirota > Nitrospiria > Nitrospirales > Nitrospiraceae > Palsa-1315. The sequence continues at coordinate 18,529 of JABFSG010000030.1, read as the reverse complement.
GAAAACGACATCATATTTGTGCCACGCGAACATCTGGGCGATGCCTCAGAGGCTGGAAAAATGATCATGCCGGTCATTACGGCTGCGATCGCACCGCTCTACCCGGTGTTCCTTATCAATGCGGTGATGGGACGATGATAGTTGTAATCGAAGTGCGAGAAGGACTCTGATCCTATGGCCCAATACGAACTCAATGTCATCGATTATTGGCTGATTATAAAGAAGCGGAAGTATCTCATTCTGCTGGCGGCAGTGCTCGTGGTGTTGTTCACATTCCTCTTCACGGAGATGTTCAAGCCGAGCCCATTGTATGAAGCGTCTGCCAGGGTGAAGTTCGACCGAACGAGCACGGTGGCCCAACAATTGATCGAGACGATGTCCTTCTCCAACGCCAACGACCTTAACTCTCAAACCGAGTTTATCCGGGGCTTCCCCGTCATGGAGCGGGTGGCGGTGGAGTTAGGCCGCGTACCAACAAATGTGGCGCAGGACGAAAAGCGATCGGCCGCTTACCTCAACACGGTCTATAACCTCGGTCAGGAAATTAAGACGCAGCGGGAAGGAGATACGAACATCATCCGCATTACTGCCACTTCGGATCAGCCTGAGATGGCTGAGAAGACGGCCAATTCTGTCGCCAATGCCTATCGGCTTGAAAATATCATGACCAGGAACCGTCTCGTCATGGAGTCGCGACGGTTCGTCGAGGAACAGCTGGCTGGGCTTGAAAAACAGTTAAACAATGCGGAAGAAGCGCTAAGGGTGTTTAGGGAACGGGAAGGGCAGGTCTTTTTGACTGATGAAGCCCGGGCCGCGCTGGAGACGTTTACCAAGCTGGAAGAGCAGCTTAATGAAGTCATGCGAAAGCGGGCGGAAGGGGAACGGCAGATCGCGGTGCTCAATCGGACAGAAGCGGTGCTGGGGAACCAGACCGGCCGGATCTTCACAGAGGAGCAGAGCGCGCTGCTCACGATCCTGAACCAACGCCTTCTCGATCTCATCCAGGAACGGCACAATCTTGAGATCAACTACACAGCGGACCATCCGTTAGTTCGAGAGCAGCAGAAGAAGATCGACAATGTTAGGGCGGAGATGGTTCTCGAACTTCGGGCCAAGCTCAAGACCATGCAGGACAGGGAAGCGACACTTTCGGATCAGCGCGACCGTTATCGTAGTCGATATCTACAGTTCCCACGAGCGGCGATTCAGATGAGCCGGCTCGAACGTGAGGTCAAAGTTAACGCAGACTTGTTGGCGACATTGAAGGGCAAGCATCAAGAACTTCAAATCAAAAGCGCGGAGCAAATTGAGGAGGTCACGATCGTGGCGCCGGCCATTGTGCCCAACGCACCGATGAATGCGCCGGCGACGGAAATGAATCTGATGGTTGGCGCTCTCATGGGAGTCTTTCTTGGGATCGTCTTAGCATTTGCGCGTGAATCATTCGATACGTCGATCGGTACCATCGAGGGGGTTGAGGAGTTTCTCAAGGCGCCGGTTCTTGGCGTCATCCCGCAGTTCGACGTAAAGGAGATGGAAGAGGCAGCCCGAGCGGCGCTCCCAGCCCATACTCCTGCATCGACCATAGAGAATTTCTCGAAGCTCATTTGCCTGATCGATCCGAAATCGCCTCTGTCCGAGAGTCTGCGTTCGCTGCGGACGAATATTCAATTCGCCAGTATGGATCGGAAAGTCAAATCTATCCTCTTCACCAGCGCGGGCCTTGGGGAAGGCAAGAGCACCTGTGTCACCAATCTGGCGATTACCCTCGCCCAAGAAGGACAGAGAGTGTTACTCGTCGACGCAGACCTTCGCAGGCCGATCGTACATCAGCGACTGGGTCTCGATCGGGTCCCTGGTCTGGCGGATGCGCTGGTAGGCAGCACCTCCTGGCGCAGCCACGTGCGGTCCGCCACGGATTTGATGCTCGGGCCGATGGGGGTGGACCGGGTCATGAGCACGCCAGGATTGGACAACCTACATATTCTGACCAGTGGGTCCGCGGTGGGTAATCCGAACGAGTTTCTCAACATGAATAAGATCAAGACACTTGTGAATGAAATGAATGAGGAATACGACCTCGTGCTCTTCGATACTCCTCCCATCCTGCCTGTCACGGATGCGGTGGCATTCAGCTCACGCGTCGATGGAACGATTGTGGTCTATCAAGTCGGGCGGATCGGTCGAAACGCTCTCAAGCGGGCGAAGTTCCTCCTGGACCATGCGCAGGCCAATGTGATGGGTATCGTGTTGACCAATGTGAAATCCGAAGTCGCATCTGACTCCGGTGTCTATCGCTACGAGTACCGCTGAGGCGTCAGTAGGAGCAGATATCCCATGCATGCCTCGATGGTGAAACCCCAAGATGCCGTTATCGTTTCGGTGTTAGCCGTTGTGCTTGCACTCGGCCTCACACTGACGACCCCGATGATCGGCATACAGGTCGTCCTCGGTTTTCTGATTGTGTTGGTGGCTTTTACCTCTGTGCCGGCTTCGCTTTTCCTGTTGATTGGTTCCATGCTGCTCTCTCCAGAAATTGCTGTAGGGCGGGTAGAGGGGAGAGGCGTCGGCGCGCGAGACCTCTCGTTACGAGTAGACGATCTCTTGCTCGTGATCATCGGATTCAGTTGGCTGGCCAAGACGATCATCTACCGCGATCTGGCCCTCATCCGCGACACCCCGATCAATCGCCCCATTGTCTATTACATGTTGGCCTGTGTGCTCGCGACACTGATCGGTGTCATCGCAGGTCGTGTCCGTCCGCTGACGGGGTTCTTTTTCATCATGAAGTATTTTGAATACTTCTTTGTCTTCTTTATGGTGGTCAATCATGTGTCGACCAAGCGGCAAGTCGTTAGCCTGGTAACGGCGTTATTAGCGGTCTGTTTTGTGATTAGCATCTATGCGATCGCGCAGATTCCAAGTGGACAACGGGCGAGTGCCCCGTTTGAAGGGGAGAGTGGCGAGCCCAATACTCTCGGTGGGTATCTGGTTTTTATTTTGGCGATCGTCATGGGCCTTTTTCTCCATTTGAAGTCCGGACCGGTGAGAGTCGGCCTCGCTCTCCTGATGGGGTTCATGGGGTTGGCGCTTATGGCCACGCTCTCCCGCTCGTCCTATCTGGCTGCGGGTGTCTTGATGCTGGCTGTCGCCGCGACACAATGGCGGCGACCCGGTGTGCTCGCAATTATCATCCTTCTTGTAGTCATGCTTCCGTTTGCCGCACCGGATAATGTGAAGAATCGGGTCAACGAGACGTTTTTCGGGCGCCAATACGGGGGTGAGATCACGGTGGGACGAGTTGGGTTGGACCTCTCCACCACAGAAAGACTGCGTTCCTGGCAGTATGTGCTGAAAGATTGGCTTCATAGTCCTGTGCTCGGCCGTGGTGTCACGGGCTATGCCTGGGCGGATGCCCAATACGTCAAGATTCTCGGCGAAACGGGCCTCGCCGGGCTCGCTGCCTTTGCCTTCTTGATTTTTCGCTTGTGGCGCCGGGCGCGCGAGACCTTTCTGGCCGAACAGGATCCATTCTGCAAGGGTTTGGCTCATGGATTGTTGCTCGGCATGGTAGCCATGCTTGCTCATGGCATCGGTGCCAATACCTTTATCATTATCCGTATCATGGAGCCCTTCTGGCTGTGCGCCGGGCTCGTCATGATCTTGCCGCGCTTGTCGTCGGAGCAGAAGGACCTAACTTCTCAAAGAGCGCTCGTATGAGGTGGTTCCTCTTCTGTTATTGGTATGAGCCAGATGCGCCATCCGACCCAGTAGGGCTTGTTCGCCTGTGGACATTGGCGCGCCAGCTTGTCGAGCGAGGTGATAGTGTAACAGTCCTTCCTCCACGGTATCGCTCCGCACTGCTTCAGCGGGGATTTTCGACCGCGCCGATTCCACTCGTTCCTTGGCCGGTGTTGCGTCCGATTTCCTACGCGATTCTATCCTGCCTTGTCGGGTTCGTGCGCGCCTGGCGATCGAAACCGGATGTCGTCTATTACCGATGGATGGACAGTCCCCACCCGTTGCTGTTTGCGAGACTCGTCGGCGCGCAATGTGTCTGTGAAGTAAACGGAGAGCCGGTGCCTGATTGGTCAGAGTCTGATCGCACCATTAAGAGGAGATTGAAGCACTGGCTGGTCTCGTTTGCGCTCAGCCGTTGTGATCGTGTAGTCGTTTTGACGGATGGATTACGCGATCTTGTCGTTCGGCGTTATCGGGTTGCCGCTGAGCGCGTTTCCGTATTACCGAGTGGAACGGATACCGGTTTGTTTACTCCGCAAGACGTCGCGACCTGTCGTCGTCGAGTTGGTGTGGATTTCGTGCAGGACTATATCGGTTTTGTCGGAAGTTTCTACCGCTATCAAGGATTGCAATGTTTGTTAGAAGCGGTGGCTATCGTTAGGCGCACTATGCCATCTGTGCACCTACTCTTGGTTGGCGATGGAGAGGCTGCACCGGAGTTGAAGCAACAGGCACATCGTCTGGATCTGACTCCTTATATCACTTGGGCCGGTCGGATTCCGTATCAGGAGGTTCCCGCGTGGATCGGTGCGATGACACTGTGCGTAGCACCGTTCCGTGGGGACCGTGGCGAGACGTCTCCGGTCAAAATCTTTGATTACCTTGCCTGCGGTAAGCCAGTGATCGCCAGCGCGATTCCCTCTGTTTCCGCCATTTTTGCTCAAGAGGCCGGAGTGACTTTTGTTCCGCCGGACGATCCGGTCTCGTTGGCTCAAGTTATGCTCGCACTATTAAAAGATCCGAACCGACAGGCCCGTATGGCGATCGATGGTAGGAGATTTGTTCAGCAGGGGTTTAACTGGGTCGATCTCAGTAAACGCTTGAGAAGTTGGCTTGCCACCGAGAAGGCGTCGATACACCATGCGCATCCTCGTATTCTGTGATGAAGACCTGAGTATTGCCGCAGGCGGAGCCAGGCAAGTGCTTGAATTTGCCAAGGCTCTTTCGTTCCGTGCCCATACCATCAGAATTGTGGCACCGCAGCCTGCCCAAGGCCATCAACTCGCCCAAGAATTTGCTTCGTTATCGTTCAGGCCTGTGTCTGTGTTGCGGATAGCTGGCCTCCGGCCCTTCTCGTTTCTGATTGCTTCCTGGAATGCGTTGCGGCAGGAGCTGGAGGGCTGGAGACCGGATGTGCTGCTGTGGTTCGATTCTCCAGGGCAGATCGCCCCGTTGTTCGTTCTATCCAACCATGCCTGCGCAAGTGTGCTGTTCGTCAATGGTTTGCCGGAGGAAGAGGTACAAGGAGTCTGGCGGCTCCCATTTGTACGGTGGGCACTTCGCACGGTGTTGAAGATAGCTGTGCGGCGGGTGCAGGCGGTGGTGAGTATCTGCCGCGAAATAGTGATACAGATGCAGGATTCCTGTGGGATCCCAGAGGAGAGTTGTCACGTGGTTCGCAATGGGGTCGATGGGGCTCGCTTCCATCCTCAACCTCATGAGACTGCCAGGAAAGAGTTGGGGCTTGCAGTCAAGGGTCCCTATATTGGATTTGTCGGTGGATTTTTCCCCTGGCATGGGTTGGAAACATTGATGGATGCCGCGCCGTTCGTTCGCGCTAAGGTTCCCACTGCCACGTTTTTACTGGTGGGAGAGGGGCAAACGAAACAAGCGCTCGAATTGCTGGTGCAGCAACGAGGACTGGCGGATATCGTTCGCTTTGTCGGGCGAGCCGATTGGACCCAGGTACCGACCTGGATTGCGGCCTGCGATGTATGTGTTGTGTTGCATCGGAAGACACGGTCATATCCCGGTGATTCCATGAAGTTGTGGGAATACCTGTCCTGTGCCCGCCCCGTCATCACGACAGCCGGACCAGGGTATGGAGAAACGGTGGAGGCCATCGGTTGTGGGATCGCGGTGGAGCCAGACAATGCACAGGACTTGGCCGAGCAGTTGATTCGTCTTCTTGAAGCTCCCGATGAGCGAATGAAAATGGGCCAACGAGGCCGGACGGCGGTGATCCAAGCCCATACCTGGGATGCACGGGCCCAGCACCTGGAACAGGTGTGCAGTGCGGCACTCGCCGCGACACGATAAACAATATGATAACCAGTCGTGACATGGTAATGGCAGAACCCCTAGCCGAAGTGGAGAGGGTAGGGCCAGCCCCGTTTCGTCTTCGCCGCAGGATTCTGCAGGCTGGTGGATGGGCCGGGGCTGGGTTTGTCTTGGATAAAATCGTCGCGGCCATCCAGCTCATGGTGGTAGCGCGCTTGCTCACTCCTGCCGATTTCGGCGTGATGGCTGCATCGGCCACTATCGTTCTCGCATTCATGACAATCAGTGAGGTTGGCCTGGAAGCGGCTTTGATTGCCAAAGCTAAGGTCGATCGTGAGGATTTGTCAGTCGCATGGACTATAGCCCTTGTGCGGGGAGCCGCCATGGCAGCCTGTCTTTGGGCAGCGGCCGAAATGATTGGCCAAGCCATGCAGATGCCCCAACTGGCGTCGTTGTTACGGGTGCATGCTTGGTTACTCGTGCTGCAGGGGCTACAGAGTCCTGCGATGGCCATCGTTCTGAAAAACTTGGATCTGCGGCGTCGGGTCACCCTGGAGCTCGTTCGACGCGTGATTGAGGCCGGCACGGTCATTACGCTTGCGTTGTGGTTTCGCAACGTATGGGCGTTGTTGCTGGGGCAGATGCTAGGGATGTGTGTCGGCAGCCTGCTGTCATTCTGGGTAGCGCCGTTCCGGCCACGCCTGTCGCTCGATCGCCCTGCGCGCAATTATTTTATGCATTATGGAAAACAAGTGAATCTCACGACGCTCTGTATCTTTGGCGTCATGAGTGGGGGAGAACTGGTCATCGGTCGCATACTCGGGCAAGAGGCGTTGGGTTTCTATCAGATTGCGCTGGCCATTCCTCTGTTGTTGGGTGTGCGGGCTACAGTGTTGATTCATCAGATCAGTATGCCTACCTATGCGTTGCTTCGAGGAGATCGACTAGGTGTTGCCCGTGTGTTCGAATTGCAAATGGGTCTGGTTGGACTGATCTTCATTCCGCTGTCGGCTAGCATTGCCGTACTCGCTCCAGTCATTGTGCCGCTGGCGTTTGGCTCTCAATGGCTCGACATTGTCGACCCATTGAGATTGCTCTGTGTGTATGCCGTCTGCGCAGGGTATTCGAGCGTGATGACTGCGTTGCATTATGGGGCGAATCGGCCCGATCTCCAAATGAAGAGTTGGGGAGCCCAGTTTGTCTTCTATGCCTTGGTCATTGTGCCGTTGACTATAGGTTACGGTCTCACCGGCGCTGCGACTGCGCTGGTCGTCAGTTACGTCGTCGGAGTGCTGTTGCAAAGCATAGGGACCAGAACCCTCATCGGATCGGCGTCGAGGGCTGCATTTTGGTCTATTGGAAGAGGTTCTCTCCTTGCAGGCCTCCTTGCCGGAATTATTCTGCTGCTGTCGGAATCATCTACAACGCCGCTAACATCCTGGGGGCTGGTTTCTGCCTGCTTGGGAGGGATTGGAACCTATAGCTGCTATCTCTGGCTGGTGGAGGTTCCGCGGTTGAAACTGCTCTGGGACCAACGGTGATGTCGAGGAGGTCCATGTTGCATCTGATGAAAGCGTGGTGGAATGGTCGCTATCCTGACTGGGTGCCTGAAATTGCCTTGCGCTATCTGCCGGTGGCGGAGATGATTCGCGCGCAGAAACCTTGCGGAGCCATTTTAGAAGTCGGCATCAATCGATCCGGTCTGACAACGTATCTCCCAGTTCCGGTCGTCGGGGTCGATTGTACGTTGAGGATCGCACGCTCGCCGCTCGTGGCTCCCGTCGTTGCGATGGGTCAAGCGCTTCCGTTTCAGACGATGGCCTTCGAATATGCTGTCTGTATGGATACGCTCGAACATATCGAGGCATCCGACCGGAATCGGTTCCTCGCTGAATTAATGCGGGTGACTCGGAGCAGGGTCTATCTTGGCTGTCCTATGGGACGAGAAGCGGAGGCCTTAGATCGACAACTGCAGCATGAGTATCGATTGCACAAGGGAGAATCGTTTCCGTTTCTGGACGAGCACCTGGTCAATGGGCTTCCGAGACTGGAGGGGATACTCGACGCGATGCAGGCGGTTGCACAAGGGAGCGGAAGGCGAGTCCATCTCTACGCTCAGCCGAATGTGAACGTCCTGGTTCATCGTCTCTTACTTCGCTTGTGGATGAGAACGGACCCTGTAAGCTATGCATTTCACCGAGCGGCGGTTTTGTTGGTCCATGTGCGGCGGTGGCTCAACGTGGGGACCTGTTATCGGCAGATCGTGGTAGCGGAGTTTGAGCCGTGACATCGGCGACCATACACACCGTCGTCGATTCATCGGTCGATCTGTCGATCGTGATTGTAAGTTACAACACCAAGGAGATTCTGTTGGATTGTTTGAGCTCGGTGCAGACCCATACGACGACCATTGGCTATGAAGTGATCGTCGTTGACAACGATTCGCGGGACGGGACTGTAGCCTCGCTGAAAAAAGCCTATCCTGCCATGAGAGTCATTGAGAATTCGGATAATCGGGGATTTGCCAAGGCAGTGAATCAGGCCCTGGCTGTAAGCCGTGGCCGGCACATACTGTTGCTAAACAGCGACACCGTTATCAGGGATCAGGCACTTGCGACGATGGTCGCGTACGTAGACGATCATCCAGACGTCGGCGCGGTGAGTTGCAAGCAGTGGACGGGAGATGGACACCTGAACCAAACCTGTTTTCCCTTTCCCTCAATTCGCGATCACCTATTTTATTCGGCCTTGTTCCAACGAATAGCTCCTTCCATGCAGGCGGCGGCAGCGGCAACGCAGGCAGTCGATTGCATGCAATCCCAAGACGTCGATTGGGCGAATGGGGCCTGCTTGATGCTCCGACGATTGCTGTTGCAAGAGTTGGGAGGATTGGACGAAGGATTCTTTATGTACTTTGAAGATGTCGATTTGTGTCAGCGTCTGCGCCGGCAGGGGTATCGTGTGCATCATCTGGCTGAGGTTGGAATCGTACACTTGATCGGCCGCAGTAGCGGGCGTGATCGTGATCGCCTGCAGCTCGTGTGGGAGTTTAGCCGTATCCATTACATCGAGAAACATTTTTCTCCAGTCAAGCGGCGGCTTATGAAAGGATGGATCGCAGCGGGCACTGGATGGCGATTGATGCAGTCGATGGGGTGCGCATCGGTGGAGCAACGTCGCCGACGGATACAGAGTTGTTTGACCACAATTCGTCGTTTGTGGCGTGGGCCTCAGTCGAGCGAGCAGGCGCTGGTCTATTCGTCCGGTGGGCAAGGGTAGGGAGAAGAGCGATTTCATGGAACGCCGCGACGCATATCCTACCGACACACAACACATCGTGAACTTATCGGGATATGTGTGGGCAGCCAGGCAGGTCCCACAGCTTGACAGCCTCTGTGTGCTCGATCTTGCTTGTGGGACAGGCTATGGGTCCGACTATCTGAGCGGAAAAGCCGGTCGTGTCGTTGGGGTGGACTGCGCGCCGCAGATCGTGGCCCGCAACCGTATGAGTTATGGACATTCAGGCGTATCGTTTATGGCGATGGACGGCTGTGCGCTCGGATTCCGAGACGAATCGTTCGACTGTATTCTGTCGCAAGATACGATCGAACATATTATGGATGATCGAGGCTTCGTGGCCGAAGTCGCGCGCGTTTTACGCAAGACCGGCACGCTCGTCATCTTTACTCCTCACGGCAAGGGTGCGGCATACAAGCCGGAAGACCCCTATCATGTGCGGGAGTACAATCAGGAGGAGTTTCGAAACCTCCTGTCCCCACACTTCTCGACCATCCGCTGGTTCGGTCGCCGTCAAGGCACGCGATTGAAAGCGGCTGAGCGGTCGATGGATGTTGTGCGGCAATTCGATCCCGGCGGTATTCGGAATTTCGTGCCGCGCCCGATTCGGCATTGGCTCGGTGGCCTGGTCAGTTTGCTGCAAGGCGGCCCCACGTTGAAGGCGATCACTCCAGAGGATATCGAGTATGAAGAAGGTGTGGCAGGCGATACAAACCTTATCGGGATCTGTATGAAATGACGCAGGTCAGCGACAAGAGCGTTGGCGGTCGATGGTCTCCCACTGCGTTGTTAATGTTGGCTGGTGCGCTTGGGCTGCTGGCACGAGCCTGGACTATTCTTCACACGGCACGACAGGGATATGCCATCGATGATCTGTTCGATGCGTTAGCCTGGAATTTGGCGACGACCGGCTCTTTCAGTATAGATGGGACGACGCCATCGGCTCATGTCGGTCCTCTCTATCCGGCGATCCTGGGAGCATTCTATGTTGTGGTCGGTCACAGGCCAGAGTGGGTGCTGTACCTGCATGTCGGTTTTGATATCACCGCCAGCCTCTGCATCTACTTGGTTGGATCGCGCCTCTTTCATCCCTGGATTGGGGCGCTCGCGGCTGCGGCCCTGTTTCTCTACCCCGCCTATTGGACCTACGATCCTCGGATCAGAAGTGAGAGCCTTCTGACATGTCTGCTTAGTGTTTGGTTGTGGTTCATGGTTATATGCCATTCCTCGAGAAGGCTGTACTTTTTTGTGGGAGCTGGCTTCCTGGCCGGTCTCACCATTCTGTGCAAGCCGGTGGCGATCCTACTTGCCGTAGCGCTGATCGGTCTTGCCTGTCTCAGTACAGATTCCGTTCGTGTACGGGCGACTCGCGTGAGCCTGTATCTGCTTGCATGCCTGCTGGTAGTTCTGCCATGGACGATGCGTAATTATCGAGCGTTCGACCTAGTGATTCCTGTCTCTGCTGGAGTTGGCGCTGGACTCTGGATGGGTAGCGATCCTGTATCGCGAGGGAGTTGGCCCATGTCTTATGAGACTGAAACGCAGATATGGGAGAGCGCAGGGATTACACCCTTGCCCTATCCCCATGCGATGTTCGAGGTCTCGACCGATCGAATTTTGCGCGCGAAGGGATGGGCGAGGATTACAGAGGAGCCTGTCAGGTATGTTTGGCTGAGCCTGACCAGGTCGTTCGATTTCTGGATAGGGAACTCGTTCTATCTGGTCAGTTCGGATCAGGGATTTGTGCAAGGACTAACCGGGGATGCTGCCGACCGAGGCTGGCTGGTAGCCATCTACAGTCTGGGGAAACGACTGCTGCTGATTCCTAGTTTGGTCGTGCTGGCGTTATGGAGTGCCTGGTCTCATCGGTCTCGTTGGCGGGAACTTCTACCGCTCTATATATTTCCGATCGGTTTGATGCTCGGCTACATCCCGTTCACGGTGGAAGCTGGCCGATATGCGCTTCCTGTGCTACCGTGCCTCATGGTCCTATCGGTGGCAGTGCTGGCACAGGAGGGTATTCCGGCCCTGACTCTACGTCGTCGGCGATCTATTCCCCTGAGGCCGTGAATCGAATGGGTTTTGACCTCACCAGAAGCCAGTTCGACCGCTGGGTGCGAGCGTACCAGCCTTCGCAATACGACACCTTTGGAGTGAATGACGCGCGTTTCACCACGCCGATGAATCACGCATTGAAATGTCGTGATCGTCTTCATGTTGCGATCAGAAGTGGATTGCAGCGATTGCCGGATGGGCCACAGACGATCGTGGATTTCGGTCCCTTTCCAGGCAGCCTGTTGCGTCTTTTACGCAGAATAGATCCGACGAGAACGATGCGCCTGTTCGGCGCCGGTCTGATGGCCAGTCCAGAATTCGTGCAGTTCATGAGGCAGGATGCCGATGTGGAGATTCTCACCGTCAACCTCGACCCGTCCGGGCAACAATTTACATCCAAGAGTTACGAAGAAAAAGTCCCGCTGCCAGACCACTCTGCTCAATTAGTGTTTGCGCTGGAGATTGTCGAACATCTCACATCGCCGTTTCACCTCATGACGGAAGCCTACAGATTGTTGAAGTCAGGCGGCCATCTTGTCATCACGACTCCAAATGTCACTCGCATCGGCAACATTTTTAAATTGTTGATTGGCCGATCGCCCAACGATCGACTGGCTCCTCCCGGCTATGACGATCCAAACGATGAATGGCGGCCTCATGCGCGGGAATACGCGATGCATGAGCTGGCAGACATGCTGCGGCATGTCGGGTTTGAGGTCGCGATGTCTCGGTTTTTTCTTGGCGAGGACACGCAGGACTGCCAACAGACTGCCCGCCAGAGCGCGATCGATTGGGCGAAGGTACCCTTCTATCTGATCCCCCATTTGCGCGGGAGCTTATTGATTTTGGGGAGGAAACCGTGACCCCGGTCGTCCTCGCAGAGTTGGCAGGCTCCTCCGGCTACGGGGGTGGAGAACGGTATCTGGAACTGCTGTTTGATCGTTTCGACCGCGCTCGGTATCGTGGCCTCTTGATCTGTCCAGAGCCCGGTCCCTTTGTAGGTCGAATGAAGGAGCGTGGCGTGGAGACTCACCTTGTCCACTTGACTCCGCTCTTCAACCCCATGGCGCTCTGGAGGTTGAGACAGTTACTCGTGCAGGAGCGAGTGACGATCCTTCAGACGCACGGAGCGAGGGCGAATTTCTATGGACGGATTGCAGGGCGTTTGGCCGGTGTGCCGGTTATTATTTCGACCGTGCATAATTCGCTAAAGGATTACGAGATCCGTTCGGTCCGACGCGGACTCTATCGGTTCTTATTGAGCGTGACGCTCCCTCTTGTCCATCGAATTATCTGTGTTTCCGATGCCAATCGTCGGGACCTGATCGAGGAGTGCCCATCAGCGGAGGCGAGGATTCAAACCGTTTACAATGGAGTGGACTCCTCGGCTTTTCCCTTCCAGCCGGACCGTAAAAAGGTTCGAGAGGAGCTTGGTATCGGACCAGGACCGGTATTGGTTACGATCGCGCGGTTGACCGAAGCGAAGGGGCATCAATACCTATTGCAGGCGCTCCCATCTCTGCTTGAAACGTGGCCTCAGCTCTGTTGTCTATTCGTGGGAGAGGGCGAGCTTCGTGACCGACTGTATCGTCTGGCAGTCGAACTTGCGGTCGAACGATCCTGTCGGTTTATAGGGGTTCGTGAGGACATTGCCGATATCCTGGCTGCTGCGGATGTTGTCGTGCTGCCCTCCCTATCGGAAGGGTTTCCGTTTGTGCTGTTGGAAGCCTTGGCGATGGGTTGTCCGGTGGTTGCGTCGCATGTCAACGGTGTCCCGGAGTTAATTGAAGACCACAAGACAGGATTGCTTGTCCCTGCACGAGATCCCCAGGCGCTGGCAGCGGCTATTCGAGAAGTGCTAAGTGATCCAATCACTGCATCGAAGATGGGAGCAGCGGGGCGAGCTGTGGTACGGAGGCGCTTTACAGTGGACCAGATGGTCGCGAATACGACGGCCGTTTTCGATGCGGCGATGCAGGACGCGGGTGTGCTCGCACCTGTCCAGAAACGGGTAGCGGCCTGAGGATGGCCACGATGTCAAAGACTGAACAAATCGTTTGCCCCTGTGGCAGTCAAGCAATGCCGATCGGTGTGTTTCAGACTCCGACCAGACGCTATGTACGTTGTCCTAGCTGTGAGCTGGTGTTTCAAAATCCCCGTCCGCTGGGGATCATGGTCGAGGAATTTTACCGTGAAGATTACGACGAAGCTTATGGTGAGGTCGAGGCATCGTCGGATCGCCACCCGGTTTTCGAGAGTGTTGCGCGCCGCCTCGGTCTGTATCGGCAACCTCCAGGACGGCTGCTCGATGTCGGCTGTGGCGACGGGGCGTTCTTATCGATTTGTCAGTCGGCAGGCTGGACTTGTTATGGGTTGGAGTTGTCTAAGAAAGCAGTTGCTCGTGCCACTCGCCGCGACCTGACGATTCTCTCTTCTGATTGCTTGGAACGGGCAGGTGAGTGTGAACCGTTCGACGTGATCACCCTCGTGAACATATTGGAAACAGTGACGAATCCGGCGAATCTCTTACGGCAGGTTGCGGGCGCACTGAGGCCATCGGGCCTTGTTGTAATTAGAGCGACCAACGGTGCATTTCACCTCCCAATGCGGACACCGGCCCGGTGGGTCGGGTCTCGTTATGATCAAGCGTTTCACCTCTTTCTCTATTCGCCTCTGGCGCTTCGTTCGTTACTGAAGGGGGTTGGATTGCAGACCATTGCGATCCATAACTCGGTTCCGAGTCGAGGGCCGCTTACTCCGGCGAACCCCTGGATGAGTCGCCTTAAGTGGCGAATTGGCGCGACGGCCTTCTGGTCCGGTGCGGAGATGCTCTATAAGGTGACGGGAGGGCGCATGGTCTGGGCTCCCTCTTTCGAGCTCATTGCCCAACGGGAGAAGGAGTTGGCATGAGTAGTTCCCACTGGTTCAGGCACTGGAGGGGGCGTCGGTCAATCAGGTTTTTTGGTGTGGTTGTCGCTCTCTGTCTGCTTGCGGCATTGGCTACCTTTGGAGTGCGGTCCTTGATGACATCAGTGGGGTCTGCCAAGCATATCCGATATGAGCCGGTCGACGTGCCGCCTCTCGATATTTCTCCCAGCCACCAAAGGGAGCGAGACGAATATGAGCGGCGAGAGCGAGTCGTGATAGAGAAGAGTCGGTAGCACCTTCTTTTGGAGTCGTCCGTCTATGTGTGGAATTTGTGGAATTGTGGGGGGCAATGACGGACCTCTGCTTGAGCGGATGCTTGATCGGCTTGTCCATCGTGGGCCGGACGAGGAGGGGATGCATCGCGATGCAGGTGTGGCCCTTGGGGTGCGGCGATTACGGGTGATCGACCCGGCAGGCGGCCATCAACCGGTTCGAAACGAAACCGGCTCTGTCTGGGCAATCTTGAACGGTGAAATCTATAACTATCGAGACCTTCGTTCAGAACTCATCCAAAAAGGCCATCGCTTTCAGTCCGATTGCGATACTGAAGTGTTGGTACATCTCTATGAAGAGGAGGGAGCAGAGGGGGTCCATCGGTTGCGGGGTATGTTTGCCTATGCCATCTGGGACCGAGAACGAGACCTCGTGCTGCTGGTCCGCGACCGGCTGGGGATCAAACCTCTGTACTACTCCGTCCAGTCAGGGCAAGCGGGCGCCGAGCATCGTATATTGTTTTCGTCGGAACTGCCGTCTTTGCTGGAGGGGCTGCCGGATTGGACGATCCGTCCACAGGCTATCGCGGATTTCCTGTCGCTGCTATATGTGCCGGGCCCCGATACGATTGTGGAGGGGGTCTATCAACTACGACCGGGAGAGGCCCTCAAGATTACACGAGGCCGGTTGGAGTTCTGGCGCTATTACCGCCTGGAGGAAGAGGCCTTGTGCCAGCGCAATCTTCCTCGGGGCGATCAGCAAGCCCAATTTCTAAGTACCCTCCGTGATTCCGTCCGAGCGCATCTGGTGAGTGACGTGCCGCTGGGTTTGTTTCTCTCTGGTGGTTTGGACTCGGCGTCGATCCTGGCATGCATGCGCGAGGTGACTCCTGGATCGATCAAGACGTTTTCCATCGGGTACGATGCGCTGGAAGACCGATCCTATAATGAAATACAGGATGCCAGATTCCTTGCGACTCACTTTGGGACAGACCACACAGAAGCCGTAGTGCGCCCCGATGCGGTTTCTCTGCTTCCTCGTGTTGTGGCCTGCATGGGGGAACCATTCGCCGATTCGTCGGCCATTCCCACATATTTGGTCTCCGAGGTGGCCAGGCAGTCCGTGACGGTTGCATTGTCCGGTATTGGCGGCGACGAACTCTTCGGAGGCTATCCGCGCTACCTTGGGCTACGCACAGCGGCGCGCTATGCCGCACTTCCTGCTGCGATACGTTCATGGATTGCATCCTATGCTTCCTCCCGTCTGCCGGATGGTTCAGGAGGTGGGGATGCTCGTGGCCGCATCAAGCGATTTCTGCTGGATGGCTACCGTCCGTTGGATGAGCAGTATCTCCGCTGGACAACATTTCGTCCGGCTGGCTGGGACTCGCCTCTATTTGCCGAGGGGCTTCGTTCTGCTGTGGCCGACAGCGGCGCGCTTCGTAATATCAAGAGCCTCTTTAACCAATGGCCCTCTCAGGAGCCGGCGGACTGTGCAATGGGCGTTGACCTCCAAACCTATCTTCCGGACGATTTGTTGCGGATGGGCGACCGGATGAGTATGGCCCATTCACTCGAACTTCGTGTTCCCTTCTGCGATCACCATCTGCTGGCCTTCGCCTGTTCATTGCCTGGGGCGACAAAGTTACAGGGATGGCAATTGAAGGGATTCATGAGGTCCTCATTGCAAAATATTGTACCAGCTAGAATACTTAATAGGTCAAAGCGTGGGTTTATGTTGCCTCTCACACGATGGCTGCGGGAAGATCTTCGTGAGATGAGCCGGGATTTACTCTCTGACGAGGCGATCCGTCGGCGAGGCTATGTCAATCCTGCCTATGTGCAGTGGTTACTTGAAGAACACCAGAGTGGCCGGAGAAATTTCACGGATCAACTCTATGCCCTCATGGTATTGGAATTATGGCATCGGCAGATGGTGCAGCCTATATCCTGCCCTCGGCTGGAAGTAGGCGTGCTATGAACGTCGTCTTGCTCGCTGAAGTTACGGTAGAACAGGTGATCGGTGGCGCCGAGCGAGTCCTGCGAGAGCAGGCGCTGGGGCTTGCCAAGCAGGGGCATTGCGTGAGTGTGATCGCGCGGGCTCCCTTCGAGTCGGCAGAGGCTACTCTGTCGATCGGAAGCGTGACCGAGCAACGGTATCCCGTGATACGAACCAGCGAGCCGGCATTTGTCTGGTCTTCGGTGCAGAATGCTCTTCAGGTATTCGATCGCACGCGGCAGGCTGGTCCCATCGATATTGCCATGATTCATCAGTCGTTGGCCGGCCTCGGTCCGATTCTATTCCGTTATGGGACGGTCAGACGCTGGCTCTATGTCTGTCATTCGCTGGCGCATGAGGAATATCTGACCAGAGCAGAGCGGGCGGCGACGACATTGGAGCGGGTCAGGCGTCGATTGAGCGTGCGCGCTCGGCGTTGGATTGAACGGATGGTGATTCGCCGCTGTCACCATGTGATCGTTTTGAGCGAATTCATGAAGCGACAGGTGATGGCCACGCACGGCATTACCGAGAAGCAGATCACTGTGGTGCCAGGCGCCGCCGATCCGGCCAAGTTTTATCCGGCACAGGATAGAACCGAGGTTAGACGGGAGCTGAAGCTTCCAGAGAGCCGCAGGCTATTGTTTACGGTGCGCAATCTTGTCCCCCGTATGGGGTTGGAATCTCTCCTCGAAGCCATGACGATGCTCGAGGAAGAACAGCAAAATGTTTTGCTTCTGATCGGCGGGGAAGGTCGGCTTCGTTCGCAATTGGAGCAACAGATTCGAAATAGGGGGTTAGAAGCCTCAGTGCAGCTGCTTGGATTCGTGCCCGAGGATCAGTTGGCGAAATACTACCAGGCTTCCGATCTGGTCGTGATGCCGACACTGCAACTCGAGGGATTCGGATTGGTGACGGTCGAGGCTTTAGCCTGTGGCACGCCGGTGATGGGCACGCCCGTTGGCGCGATTCCGGAGGTGTTGCGCTCCGTCGATCCGCTGCTGGTTACAGAACGGACGGAGGGAACGTCTCTCGCGAAGACATTACGATTGCTGCTGAAGCGGTTTCGTGAGCAAACGGGCGAGCGAGAGCGCTTATCAAAGAAAGGTCGCGAGGTCGTTGAACGGCGCTATAACTGGGTGGCTCATACGACCGATTTGGATCGCCTTTTTGTGAGTCTGTCGAAGGATAGACAGGTGTCATCGAATCGACCTGCCGGGAACCTGTCCAAGAGTGACCATTCTATTTCCGCGAACAGGAATGTCGAACGGACTGCTAAACCGCGGAAGGTGATCCATGTCATCACGCGTCTGGACCATGGTGGATCGGCGAAGAATACGATGTTGACCGCGCTTGGCCATGATCGTATCCAGTTCGAGCCGTTGGTGGTCGCAGGTTGTCCAGGTCGTTGGGATGCGCAGGGTGGGCAGGCAGCGACAGAAGAGAATTGTCGACAACTTGAGAAGGCTGCAGTCCGCTGGATGTTGCTTCCCTCCCTGACTCGAGAGGTTCATCCGATCAAGGATGCGCAAGTACTCTGGCAACTGGTTTGCCTGTTCCGGCAAGAGCAGCCGGCACTCGTCCATACCCATACATCCAAGGCCGGTCTGTTGGGGCGAGTAGCTGCCTGGTGGGCAGGGGTGCCGGTCATCGTCCATACGCCGCACGGCCACGTCTTTTACGGCCATTTCGGTCCGTTCCGATCCTGGCTGTTTCTTCAGGTCGAACGAGTGTTGAGTACGATCACGCATCGACTGATTGCATTGACGGAAGCGGAACGGCAGGACCATCTCGATCGTGTTGTGGGCGAGGCAGACCGATTTGCCGTGGTGCCGAGTGGGATTGACCGCGAGCGGTTTATGCGGGCGAGATTTCAGGGGAAACAACAGCCGGATTGGTTTGGCTGCCCACCGGATGCGTTGGTGGTCGGATCGGTCGGGTGGCTTACCGATATTAAGGGTCACGAGTATCTGATCGCAGCAATAGCTAAATTGAAGCAAGATTTTCCCCCTCTCCA
>JABFSG010000045.1 GCA_013140715.1 Nitrospiraceae bacterium | reverse complement strand
CTCTATAAAAATGGGGGGGGGGTTGTCACTCAACTGCGCCCGTCCACCTCGCACATTCTCATGTGGGGGGTGCGGGAGCAAGAGGGACACCCCCTCTACCCCATGACCGCACTTCCATGATGATGAATCAACAACCACTCATCCCCGATCCGCTCAAAGAGGTTTGTGGCTAACACCTGCGCCTGCTGCGGTTCATCAGATTGCTGAGTGGTGATGTGCTCGACGCAGACGACCCAAGCCATATCGCCTGCCACCTGCACTGTGACGTCCGTGAGTTCGAAGGTCATGGAAAAGGTATTGTTGAAGATCAACACCCAGGAGTCGCGCACGGACGGCCAACCAGACCGCAACGACCAGCCTGGATGGATACACGTCACATAATCCTGGTGCGCCCAAATCGTATCCATCTCGCCGATGTCAAGATTGCCAAACGCAGCATAGAACGCGTGGTTCGCCTTGTTCACTTCTTCGATACGTTGTTCCAGCATACACGGCTCCTTACTTAAATAATGAACCGCATCATACTGCAAACACGGAAACGAGGCGAGAGGGATGGGAAGGGAACGGCCAGGTGCCCTTCTTGCTCGCAGAACGCGCACGATCAGAATGTGCTCGTCCGATGCGCGCAGTAAAGGGCAGCCTCGGCCACTCCCTTAACGAGAGGTAACGAGCAGGCTAGGAGCATGTATATCGTCTGATGCGCGCAGGGAAGGATAACCTGACTATTCCCTTTTAGGACAGGAAAAGAAATACGGATTCGATCTTGCAGGCTGCTCAAAAAGCCCGCCAGCAAGGCCGCAGCCGATGAAAGCACCGGAGACGTAGCCTCTGGGCTACGTTGAGGATGTTTTCGAGGGGAGAACGCCGCTGGCGGGTTTTTTCAGCAGCCTGCTAAAGACGGGATGTTTGCCGATCCACCACCCAGACTCCGGCCAGAATCAGCACGATGCCGAGAATTTCATTCGTGCCGACTGATTCTTTCAACAGCACAGCAGACAGGACGATGGCGGCCACAGGAGTCAGATTGCCAAGGACAGAGGCGCGCGAGGGTCCAATACCCTTCACGCCGAACAGCCATGCCTGTTGCGCGATAGCCGTCGCGAACAGAACCAGATACCCCAGCGCCATCCAATCCGCAAACGTCACGGATCCGAGTCCCGCATCCAGCATTTTACGATCTATCCATAAGAGAGGAATTTGGAGAACGGTAGCGACAAGCAGGGTTGTCCAATTGACGGTGAGAGCCGAGTGACGCTCCATGAGGTGCCGGCTGCCGATACTGTAGAGCGCCCAACTCACCACGCCGAGAAAGACCAGCAGGCTGCCGAGCAGCGGCTGATCACCCGTTGCTTGAAACCCCGTTACGGAAACCAGCCCTACCCCAGCGAAAGATAAGAGGCCGCCCGCCCATACAGCGCGTAGGGGGACATCGCGAATCAACATCGCCGAGAGTAACGCCGTCACCACCGGGCTCGATCCGATGATCACCCCACCCACGGCCCCGCTTACATATTTAAGCCCCATCAGAATGAACAGATGGTTGCCCAACACACCGAGCCCGAGCAACCCCAACATCCGTACATCAGCCTGGGTCAGTTTGGCCAAGGTACCTTCCTGCCACCACCAGGTGGTCAGAAGGATCGCTAACCCGCCGATGTCCCGCAGGACCGAGGCTTCAACCGCTGAGAATCCACTCAGAGCCAGTTTCTGGGCCACGATCGACCCGCCCCACAGCACCGCGGCAGCGATGATCGCTCCATAGGCCAGACGGCTTGTCTGCGTTATCATAGGCAGTGAGAGGAGTCGTTGTTGATCGGTATCACGCGATTAGCATTCCTGGTTGCGGTCTGATCACCAAAATTCCGTCCCTGACCGTCACCAGCACCGCTGTGACACGGGGATCGGCCGACACCACGCGGTTCAACTCCTGAATCGCCGCCGTTTTCTCATCCGGCGCAGGCTGTTTCAGCACCTCCCCATCCCACAGGACATTATCGACGAGAATCACGCCGCGCGGCGACACCAGATCGAGCGCCCGCCGATAGTAATTCACATAGTTGGTTTTGTCTGCGTCGATGAAGATCAGATCGAACGGCCCTACGAGGTGCTGCATCGTCTCAAGCGCCGGCCCCATGCACACTTCGATCTTCTTGCCGACCGGCGATCGCGCAAAATACTGACGCGCGATCGCGGCCGATTCCTCGTCAATTTCGCAGGTGAGCACAGTCCCCTCCGCCGGCAACGCTTCCGCAAAACAAAGCGCGCTGTAGCCGGTAAACATGCCGATCTCCAAGACGCTGGTCGCCTGCACCAGCTGCGTCATCATCTTGAGAAAGGCCCCTTCAAGGGGCCCGACGATCATCTGGGGAGATGCCATCCGGCGTTGAGTCTCTTCCCGTAAGGCTCGACAGAGGTCCGACTCCGGCATGGAATGGGACTGGGCATAGGACTCAATGTCGGCGGGAACAAGTCTCGTCATCATGCTGAGCGCCCAAGGGTTTGAAAACGGATCGCTCGTTGCGTACACTGCGTGAATGAATGCGGAGCGGCGCAATCATAGCATGACGGTTCCTGGAGGAGACACCCTACTGTGAAAACCCTGAAGACAGTGGAAGCCTTGACAGCCAAACTTTTGGAGATCCAGCGCATCAACAGCGCGGCCTCACTCCTCTCGTGGGATCAAGAAACCTACATGCCGGCAGGCGGGGGCGAAGCCCGCGCCGAGCAAATCTCGACGCTCCAAGGCATTGCGCACCAGAAGCTCATTGCGCCGGACTTCGAACGATTGCTCGACGCCTGGATCGATCCGGAGGCCGGTGAGATCCGTGACAGCCCGGGAGAGGCATGGGACGAGCCGGCCCGGTCGTTGCTCCGGGAGGTGTGGCGCGATTTTAGCCGGGCCAAGAAGCTGCCCTCCGATTTCGTCGTGACGCTCAGCAGAGAATGTTCGCTGGCGCAACAAGTGTGGACCGAGGCAAAAGACAATCGAGCCTTCTCGCAATTTCTCCCGAATCTCCGCACGGTCCTGGGACTCAAGCGGCAGGAAGCCGAGTACCTTGGCTACCGAGACTCGCCGTACAATGCCTTGCTCGATACGTACGAGCCCGGCTCCACCATCGCGGCATTACGCCCGTTGTTCGCGCAGATCAAGGGGCGTCTCGTGCCGTTGCTCAAGAAAATTCAGCAGAGTTCGGTGCAGATCGACGATACCATGTTGTTTCACACCTTCGATCAAGCACGCCAGCTGGAGTTCGGACGAATGGTCTTGATCGCCATGGGATACGACTTCGAGCGGGGGCGACTCGACCTGTCGGCCCACCCCTTTACGACGTCATTCCACCCTACGGACGTGCGCGTCACCACGCGTGTGCACGAACACGACCTCCAATCCTGTCTGTTCAGTTGCATCCATGAAGGCGGCCATGGGCTATACGACCAGGGTCTGGACCCTCGCTACTTCGGCACACCGCTTGGCGATTCGGTGTCTCTCGGCATCCATGAGAGCCAATCGCGCATGTGGGAAAACTGCGTGGGCCGGTCCCGCGCATTCTGGCGCTTCTTTTTTCCCATGCTGCAGGCCACGTTTCACCATCAATTGCGCGGCCTCGATGAGGAACAATTCTACGCGGCCATCAATCGCGTAAAGCCGTCGCTGATTCGAGTCGAAGCCGATGAGCTCACCTACAATCTCCACATTATGCTGCGGTTCGAAATCGAACAGGATCTCATCGAGGGTCGGGCGCGCCCGGAAGACCTGCCGGGAATCTGGAACCGGAAAATGGAAGAGTACTTGGGCATCGTTCCCTCCAACGATGCGGATGGCGTGTTGCAAGACGTGCACTGGTCCTTCGGCGCTTTCGGCTATTTCCCGACCTACACACTCGGGAACCTCTACTCCGTTCAGTTTTATCAACAGGCTAAACTGGAGATTCCGCACCTGGAAGATGAAATTGCGGCAGGACAACTGATGGTACTGCGACATTGGCTCGGACAAAAGATTCATCGCTGGGGCAGAATGTTCACCCCCGATCACCTCGCCCAGCGCGTCACGGGAAGAAGCCTCGACCCTGAGCCCTTCTTGTCCTATGTCGAACAAAAATACGGCGAACTCTACGGGCTAGAAACTAAACAGGGGTAAGGGGCACCGGGGTAAAGGGATAGCAGTCCACGGTTTCCCATTACCCCACTATCTCCCTATCCCGCTGCCCCCTCTCAATACCCCATCGCCTGATTGAGCTTGGTTAGGCTCGCAGCCGGCAACGTAAACTCCGCCTGTATTTCGATGCGGGCCGGCACTAAAAGCGTCGTGTGAAAGACGATGTCGCGAATCGGGATCTTAAACTCCGGTCGCTGAGGCGTACTCAACTCGACCGACTCGACCGACTGGGTGATCGCTCCGCTATCCTGAGGACCATAGACGGTTACCACCGCTTTCAGGATTTCCACGATCTTCTCGTTTATCTCAACCCCCTCAATCCCTTTTTCCAGCAAGGGGATAATCTCTTCCTGTGCCTGGTCGGAGAGCGTGAAGTTTTCCACCCGTTCTTTCCGGCGTAGCGACATCAAATCGTTATCGAGGTCCTTACTGAAGGCCCCATAGGCAAACCGGAAGAACTCAAAATGAAAACCTTTGAAGCCCCTGCCGAACATCTGCAGTTCGCACAAAAAACACAATTGCTGCAGCTTGACGTCGCTGAGCAATCCGTGGGGCTCCGCCCGATGCAGCACATAGAGCAGAAGAGCTCGGTCGACCGTAATCTGATTGGGTTGCCGCATGCCGGTAGTCTTGCTTTCGGGCTGCTTCTCTGAACATTGCACTATAGACAGCGCCGAAGATTTTCGTCAATTCATCATCTTTGTGCCGACCACGAGCAACACCCCTTGACCGGTTGAGCAGTTTCGTCTTTAATGAGGCCCCATCGGAGGCCCGTCATGGCGACTAAACATGTGAAAGAAATGGAGGCCCTGAAAGAGCATCTGGGCAAGCACCAACTGAAGCTTACCCGCCAACGCGAGTTGATTCTCAGCGCCTTCCTCCGGCAAGAACACATTACCGCAGAGGCGATGTATCATCAGTTGGCTAAGTCCGACCCTCATCTCGGACTCGCGACAATCTACCGCACGCTCAATCTGTTCTGCGATGCCGGCCTCGCGCAGGCCCGACACTTCGGCTCTCAGACGAAGTACGATAATGTCTCGCACAAAGGCCACCACGATCACCTCATTTGTACAGGCTGCGAAAAGATCGTGGAGTTTGAAAACGAGGAAATCGAGCGACTCCAAGAAGAAGTGGCCACCCGTCACGGCTTTACCATTAAGACCCACCGACTTGAACTCTACGGTCTCTGCACTCGTTGCCGCGATTGACGAACCACCCTTTTTTTAGTATAATTTTGAGACAGTTTATCAATTTCAATTCCATAAGGACTACCCATGTCATTCGTATGCTCTCTCTCCACATTGTACAGAACTTTCCTCGTAAGCCTCCTTCCTCTTTTCATCGCCGGAACCTGCGCGCCCTCAGTCCCGGCTGCCGATACGCTGACCATCTACTCCGGTCGCTCGGAACGCCTCATTAAACCCGTATTCGATGCCTTTACGGCGAATACCGGGATTCAAATCCAGCTGTTATCCTCCGGCACGACGGAATTGGTCAACCGGCTGAAGGCTGAAGGCGATCGTACCTCGGCAGATCTCTTCATCACCAACGACGCCGGCAGCTTAGAACTGGCCCGCACAGCCGGCCTCCTCCGCCCTTTGAATATGCGGGAAATCGACCGCGCCATTCCGTCGCAATTTCGTGCGCCGGATAACGCCTGGGTTGGGCTCTCAGGGAGATTCTGGATCGTGGTGTACAACCGTACGATGGTGCAGCCGGACCAAGTGATATCGCTCCTCGACCTTGCCGATCCGAAATGGAAAGGTAAGATCGCCATTCCAAATTCAGGCAGTGAATATTTGCAAGCCGGCGTGTCGGTTATCCGCGCGACCTACGGAGACGAAAAGACCAGACAATTCTTGCAAGGCATCAAGACCAATGCGGACAACCAGGTCTACCAGAAAAGCTCGCAGATTGTGGATGCCGTCGCCAAGGGACAAGTCCCACTGGGCATCGTGAACCACTACTACATCTATCGGCACCTGGCCGCGCAGCCTGACGCGCCAATCGCGGCATTGATGCCGGACCAGCAAGAGGGCGGCATGGGAGCCATCATGAATGTCGCCGGTATCGGCATCATTAAGTCGACCAAGCACCTCGATAGCGCCAAACTGCTCGTAGAGTTCCTAGTCGCTCAAGCGGGGCAGAAACTATTTGCGGAACTTGACAAGGAGTATCCCCTCCACCAGGACGTGAAGACGGACCCGGCACTCGTAGACCGGAAGAATTTCCGCGCAGCGCTAGTCCCCCTCACCAAACTGGCCGAACTGCGCGAGCCGACTCTCACCTTGATCGAACAAGTGGGTCTCCGGTAACTCGAAGGGACCCACCGTGAGTACGATTCGACAACAACTTGCTTCGCCATTACAGCTTCTCGTTCTAGCCACTGCGGGAATCATTCTGCTCCCGCTCGGCTATGTGACCGCCCAAGCCCTCTCGGCCGATCCGGCCGTCTGGCGCCGCTTGTGGGCCACCCGCATTCCCGAGCTGCTCTTTAACACCGTCTCATTAGCTGCCAGCGTATCGATCTTCACGCTCATCCTGGGTGTCTCGACCGCCTGGCTGATTACGCGAGTGGAGTTTCCCGGTCGCAAACTGTGGGAAGGCGCCTTGGTCCTTCCGTTGGCGATGCCGACCTACGTGCTGGCCTACGTCTTTTCTTATCTATTGGGATTCGGCGGCCCTGTCGAGCATCTCTGGCAACTCGTAGCCGGCCCTCAAGCCAGAATCTTTTCCCCCCATAGTTTTTGGGGCGCGACAATCGTCATGGCATTGGATACATTTCCCTTCGTCTATCTCTTGAGCCGTAGTGCCCTGCTGAGCATGAACGTATCGTTCGAAGAGGTGGCGCGGGCCAGCGGCGTCTCCCGCCTCTCGACCCTCTGGCGCGTGACACTGCCGCTGATGCGGCCCTCGATTGCCGCCGGAATCGCGCTCGTCATCCTATACGTCGTATCGGATTTCGGCGCGGTATCTTTGCTTCGTTACCAGACACTCACCTATGCCGTGTTCCAGCAGATGACCGGACGGTCCGACAATACTGCGGCGAGCATCCTGAGCCTCTTGCTGGTCGTACTCGCGCTGATTTTCCTCATCACCGAACGGTGGTTTCGCCAGCGGAGCCGGTTCTACCAGACCACCGGCCGCTATCGGGCTCCGCAGCGGCATCGCTATGGTTGGCTCGGAGCCCTCGCCGTTACCGGGTATCTCGGACTGATTGTCGGTGCGGCTTTCATAATCCCTGCCTCGTTATTGATTCAATGGAGCCTGTCGCCCGAAGCGCAAGCGACCATCGACAGCCGGTTTTTCGGTTTCATCTGGAACAGCGGCATCTTGGCTGCCTGTGCCGCCACAGGCGGCGTGTTAATCGGCTTGCCGCTCGCCTACCTCGCCAGCCGTCGGCCGACCCTGCTGAACCTGAGTTGCCTGCAAGCTGCTTATGCCGGCTATGTGCTTCCTGGACCGGTGGCGGCGCTGGCCGTCCTCGTTCTCTTTACCACACTGGCTCCGGCCGTCTATGGCTCGGCGCTGATCCTCATCGTGGCCTATGTGATCCATTTTCTCCCTGCCGGGCTCCAGTCGCTTGAGCCAGCGCTCCAGCAGATGTCTCCAAATCTGGAAGAAGTCGCACGCTCGCTCGGCCTCGGAATGCGTGACACCTGGCGGCGAGTGACGTTGCCACTCGTTCGGAACGGATTTGTCGTGGCTTGGGTCCTGATGTTTCTGCAAACCATGAAAGAATTACCCGCAACCCTCTTGTTGAGGCCTGTGGGATTCGACACCCTGGCCATCCGTGTCTGGATGGAAGCGAGCGAGGAGTATTATCAACTCGCCGCCCCTTCGGCGCTCCTCATTGTCTTACTGAGCCTCCCGGCACTGGCTTTGCTGGTCTCGAAAGATTGGCGCGCCGCCTAAAAGAAGGAACCTTGACTCAGTGACTTCAAACCATTCCGCCGCGCCATCCCGCCAGCTGGAGACCTCCGCCGAGGGCGACCTCTTCACATCGGCTTCCTCTGTCCTAGAACTGCGCACCGTGTCCTGTGCCTACGAAACAGGACGCCCTGCGGTCCAGGATATTTCGTTTGTGGCGCGGGAAGGGGAAATTCTCTGCCTCCTAGGCCCTTCAGGGTGCGGTAAGACGACGATTCTTCGAGCGATCGCCGGGTTTGAACCGGTTCGCTCCGGCCAGCTATTCCTATCCGGCCAACTCGTATCATCGCCGGACGTGATGACCCCAACGGAGAGCCGGCGCGTCGGGATGGTTTTTCAAGAATATGCGTTGTTTCCCCACTTGCGCGTGCAGGACAACATCTCCTTCGGGCTCCGCCACCTCGCTCGGGACGAACGGGCCGCACGGGTCCAGGAGATGCTGCGTCTCACCGGGCTGGAGGGATTCGAACGGCGGTACCCGCATGAATTATCAGGCGGCCAGCAACAGCGGGTCGCGCTCGCTCGCGCCCTCGTCCAGCACCCAGTCGTGCTGCTGCTCGACGAGCCGTTCAGTAATTTGGACCCGGACATGGCTGGACGCATGCGCCAGGAGTTGCATGATCTGTTACGCAGGACCAAAACAACGACTGTGCTCGTGACACACGACCATGACGAAGCGTTTGCCATGGCCGATCGAATCGCCGTCCTCAATCAAGGCCGCTTGGAGCAATTCGATACACCGGAGATGATCTACCACTTGCCGGCCACACCCTTCGTGGCCGATTTTGTCGGCCAAGCAGACTTCATTCCAGGAACCGTTTCCCAAGGCATGGTCCACACCGAATTGGGAGAGTTTCCCGACACGATCGAGTGCAAGGACGGCACGGCGGTGGTTGTCATGATTCGACCGGACGACATTCACCTGATTCCTACAAAAGACGCCCGCTCACGCGTCCTCTCGCGCCAATTTCGCGGCTCGGAGAATCTCTACACGGTCAGTCTCCCTTCCGGTCAAATTGTCCATAGCAGTCAAAGCTCCACAAGCGTCTATCAGGCTGACACAACGGTTGAGATCCGCGTCTTGGCTACCCATACCGTCCTCTTTCGGCAAGAGGGCCACATCGGCTAGACTGCATCCTCGGATCGATTGGTTGTACGAAGACATTGACAGGCTTTTTGACGATCTGGCATTGATAGACCCTCACGATGGTCTCCTGCCCCACCGATTCATGACTGACTCAGAAAAAGCGAGGCCTCCTCGATGAACGCGTTACAAAACGTGGTCGATTACGGAATTATCGGACTTCTATTTGCACTCAGCGTCTGGACGATGGCCATCGCGGTGGAACGGTGGCTTTTTTACCGCCGAGTGGATCTTGGCAAGTACCCCGACAGCTTAGGGTTGGAAATGGCGCTGACCAGACGCTTGGTTATCATCGGCACAGTGGCAGCAAACGCTCCTTATATTGGCTTATTGGGCACCGTGCTTGGTATTATGCTTACTTTCCATACGATGGGCACATCTGGCACGATGGCCGTCAATGCCATCATGATCGGACTCAGCCTTGCGTTGAAAGCGACAGCGGTCGGACTGCTGGTCGCGATTCCCTGCGTCGTCATGAACAATGTGCTCAGACGAAAAGTGACCGAGATCCTCGCCCTACACAAGGAATACCATGCAACGAGACATTGATCAGATCAACGTCATCCCCCTTGTCGACGTCATGCTGGTACTGTTGGTCATCGTACTGACCACCGCCACATTCATCAGCAGCGGACAGATTCCGGTCAATTTGGCCAAAGCGAAAGAAGTCGGCGATCGCAAAGATGCACCCATCGTGATCACCCTGACGGCCGACGGCGCACTCTTCCTCAACGACCGTACCATCCCCGAAGGAGGACTCCAGGGTGCTCTGACTGCAGAACCACGAGAATCATCGGTCGTCGTACGGGCGGATAAAGTTACCTTGCTGGAGCGATTTGTATCCGTAGTGGATGAAGTACGGGGGTTGGGGTTTCAACAGGTCAGCCTGGAGGTCATTCGACTGTGATAGCTGCCGAGCCCCATCGCTCCGGAGCTCAGAAAGAAGCTCATGTCCATGGGTGGCTTGTCTCCCTCCTCCTGCACGGTACCGTGGCTCTCGCAGCGATCTTACTCGTGAAACAGATCCAGCTCGCGCCGCAGGACGAATCGTTCAGATGGAACGTCGCGATCGCATCGCCGACACAATCGGTCAAATCAACAGGCTCGCCCCGAAGCGAGCCTCCAGCCCAATTTGTTCCGTCAACGACATCGGTTCCCTCTCCTCACATACAGCGAACGGCGACAGGCCAGACGTCCCCATCACTCACCCCGCTTGCCCAACAGGCGACTCCCTCGATTTCCGAGCAAGCTGTCGCTTCGGTGGTAGCAGATCCTCCTGCGCAACCGTCACCGAAATCGCCGACTCCCTCCCAGTCAGCAGTTCACACAACACAATCCGCCGAACCAATCAAACATGAGACTGTGGCATCAACGGCAGTCGCTGAGGAATCTGTCGCTCAGACGACGCCATCGAGCGCGTCCGAAGACTTCGAACAGACAGCACTGTCTGACCAAGCTCCCCTCCCAAGCCAGATAGCGTCCATCTTCCCGACAGCATCGAACACCTCGACAAAGCGCGATTACGGGTGGCTTACCGAGACGATTGTTCGACGTGTGGAAGAATTAAAACGTTATCCCGCTTCAGCTCGAGTAGATCGAGCCGAGGGAAAAGTCGTGGTGAAAGCCGTAGTCAACGAGGATGGGAGCATCGGCGCAGTGGAAGTCTTTCAGAGTTCGGGACATTCAGGTCTCGATAAGGCTGCAATTGAAACCCTACTGCAGGCGGCCCCGTTCCATTTGCCTCGCTCATTAGGGAAGCCAGGCATGACGATCAAAATTCCGATAAGTTATCGGTTGGACCGCTAGTCAGGATTCATCGCGCCAAGTCCTGGCTAAGACAGAAAGGGAACAAGGTAGACTCTCTAGGGCATGCGAATTCGCTGCTTCAAACCGGAGGATACCAGTAGACGACCTTCAGCATCGACAATGATCGCCTCCACATCCGGTAATCGTTCGACCAGTTCCATTCCCTGCTCCGGCCCCATCACAAAAATACCGGTATCGAGTCCATCGGCCCAGACACCGTCTTGGGCAATTACTGTGACACTCTGGCAACTGCGCGCCGGTTGGAGTGTGCGAGGGTCGAGGATATGATGATATCGAAGCCCACCTAGTTCAAAAAAACGTTCGTAATCCCCTGCGGTAGAAATCGCTTCGTCCTGCAGATCTATCCAAACCAGGACTGATCCATCCTTTCGGGGATGTTGAATACCGATGGGAAACTTCTTCTCTCCCGGCAATCGACCGAATGTTTTAATATCCCCGGACAGCGCCACGATTCCAGCAACAGCGCCTGCGCGTCGTAGCGCCTCGACGGCTTGATCTGCCGCGTAACCCTTGCCGATTCCCCCCACGTCGATCTGCATCCCTGTTTTTTCAAGAAAGATCGTTCGATCCCGCTCATCGGTATAAACCGCTCGTAAGTTCACCAAGGGGCGAAGAACATCCAACTCAGACTCTGTCGGTATTCGTTGGCCTTCCACCACATTCCAGACATCCACCGCCGGACCAATGGCGATATTGAATCCGCCACCGGTCATCTCCGCTACCTGCATCGCACGTTGGACAACCGTGAAAGTTTCGGGACTCACATGCACCGGCATGACTCCTGCCGACCCATTCACACGAGAAAGCTCGCT
>JABFSG010000014.1 GCA_013140715.1 Nitrospiraceae bacterium | reverse complement strand
CCCTTACCCCTTACCCCTTACCCCGCACACTGTTTTTACATTGCTTGGACACCGCCGAAGTGGCTGTTCCAGCGCGGACTCGACCCTCTCCAAACCTTCAAAGAACTGGGAAGCCTCGGCACCCTGTCCCAGGTCATCGTCGACACATCCAAGCTTCCCGACTTGGTAACCGTCGATCCGGAGACCTGCTATCTCTCCTGGACCATGAAGCTGGAAACCGAAAAAAGCAGAAGTGCCGTGGAGGCGGTGTTTGAATTCGTTCGCGAGGACAGTGTTCTCACGATCGAGCAGGTCGAGGGCAAGGTTAAGGAGGATTCTCTAGAGCCATCTCAGACCGCTAACTCAACCTCGACCTCAGCCTCAACTTTCGAGTCTGGTGAGCCCAAGCCGCTCGGAGAGATCCTTGTCGAGAGCGGCATTGTCTCCCGTCAAACGCTGGACAACGCGCTGGCGCAACAAAAGCGAGTCGGCCAGATCCTCGTCGAGCAACACGCTGTCACTCCCCAACAGGTCGAGCAGGCATTGCAGAAGCAGAAACAACAGGAGTCTGTCGCCCAGTCGAAGAAAGCCGATATTGCCTCGATCCGTGTGGATACAGACAAGATCGACAAACTCATCAACCTGGTGGGCGAGCTGGTCATCACACAGTCGATGTTGAGCGATCTAGGATCTCGGTTTGAGATGCGTCAGATGCCGGTCTTGCTGGAGCGGATGGCGCAATTGGAGCGCAACACGCGCGAGATTCAGGAACGGGTCATGAGTATCCGCATGTTGCCGATCGGCAACGCATTCAGCCGGTTTCCCAGGCTGGTCCGCGACCTGTCGGCGAAAGCGGGAAAGAAGATTCAACTCGTGCTCTCCGGCGAAGAAACCGAACTCGACAAGACCGTCATCGAATCCATTGGCGATCCCTTGACGCATCTGGTCAGAAACTCAGCCGACCACGGATTGGAACCGCCGGAAGAACGGCTCGACAATAACAAACAGGAGCTCGGCACCATCCGTCTCAACGCCTTCCATGAAGGCGGCATCATCTGCATCACAGTCGAAGACGATGGCCGCGGCCTCAACCGCGACAAGATTCTGGCCAAAGCCGTCAAGCAAGGCCTGATCGGCGAGAACGACAAACTCACGGACGACCAGATCTGGCCCTTAATCTTCAAGCCGGGTTTCTCGACGGCGGAAAAAGTGACCGATGTCTCAGGCCGCGGTGTCGGCATGGATGTTGTGAAGCGCAACATCGAAGGACTCGGCGGTACCGTCAGTATTCGAACGGCATTGGGCAAAGGCACGACCTTTACATTGAAGCTGCCCCTGACTCTGGCCATCATCGAGGGGATGACCGTTCGGGTCGGGAAAGAGACCTATATCGTTCCATTGCTTTCCATTCTGGAGTCGATCCAACCCAAAGCCGACACCATCAAGACTGTCGTCGGCAAAGGCGAACTCATCAACGTGCGTTCGACCTACCTGCCGATGATGCGCTTGTATGAAGTGTTCTCGTTGCAACCGGAGTACACGGAGCCTACCAAAGCGATTCTGTTGATTCTGGAGACGGAAGGCGAACGGGTGGCGGTGATGGTAGACGAGATTCTCGGCCAGCAGCAAGTTGTCATCAAGAGCATGGAGCAAAACTTCCGCAAGGTGGACGGTGTCGCAGGCGCCACCATCTTAGGCGACGGCACGGTCGGCTTTATCCTGGACGTCCGTGGCCTGCTGGAAATCGCTCGTCGAGGCATACCGGTGGCGGCGTAACAACGCTGGTTCATTTGGTTTGTTTGGTTTGTCTTGTGTATTTGGTTGAACCGGGCCAACCAGATGAACCAAACAAACCAGATAAACCAGAAACTAGGAGGAGGATTCTATGGCGGCAGCAACGCTTGAAAATGCGGCGAAGGAGCTCAATCAGCAAGTCGGGCTGACCACGGACGGTAGTCAATTTCTCACCTTTCAGCTCGGCGACGAACTCTATGGAGTGGATATTCTCAGGGTCCAGGAGATCAAGGGGTATACGACTGTGACGAAGATTCCGAATACACCGCCGCATATCAAAGGGGTCCTCAACCTGCGCGGCACCATTGTGCCTATCGTGGAACTGCGCACCAAGTTTGGTTTGCCGACGATCGAATACACCCTGTTCACAGTAATCGTCGTCGTGGTGATCCAGGAGAAGATCATGGGGCTTGTCGTGGATGCCGTGTCCGACGTCCTCAATATCGACAAGAAGGACATCCAGCCGCCGCCGCAGTTCGGTGCCAAGGTGGACGTGAGCTTTCTCAATGGCATCGGCAAATCCAGCGACAAATTGGTGGCGCTGCTCAATATGGACCGCTTGTTGTGCGACAGCGATTTGCAGGAAGTCGCGTCGGCTACGGTGTGAGGAGACGGGATACGCGACCGTCACTCGACGCAAACGGGGAGATCTCACAAGGCTGGGGGAGTTTGGACTGAGGACAATTCAAGAAAGGGAGCAATAGACCATGTTGACCTGGTTTGGGAATCTCAAGACGATGTGGAAACTGATGATCGGCTTCGCGCTGATGGGTGTGATCATGTCTGCGATGGGGTGGGTCGCTGGCCAGGGGCTGATGTCTGTTCGTGAAAGTTTGCGGGTCGTATATGAGGATTACACCGTTGCCGGAACAGACCTTGCCACTATAGCGAATAATCTGAACCGGACACGTACCAACGACTTCCTGGCTCTTGAGGCTCCCACAAAAGAAGAGTTCGAAAGGGTGCTGTCACGCGACGGTGAGATTACAGAGTCGGTCAAAAAACCGCTTGAAGCCTATGCGGCGACCATCCTTCGGGTGTCGAAAAGCGGCAGAGATGAAACGAGGGACCTCCAAAAGTTTCGTGATGCCTATGCGGCGTACGTGGCCACAACCGACAGCGCGTATGAGATGCTGAAGCAATCCTGGGCCGCACAGACAAAGCTCGAAATGGAGGCGCTACATGCCAAGGCACGCACGATCGCGACTCAAAACGCCGGGCCGAAAATGGAAGCGACGATTGTCGCACTGAATGAGTTGATCGCTACGGTTAAAGAGGTCGCGAAGGACATGAATGCCGAGGGACGGGCGGCGGCGGCGAACGCATTGTTTATTCTGGCTCTTGGGACAGTGGTGGCGATTGCGATCGGACTCATACTGGGTTGGTTGATCGCTCGGGTCTTGTCCCGCAATCTGAGCAACGTGATTACTACCGCGCAGAACCTCGGTGGCGGCGACCTCGCGGCGCGCGCAACGGTGACGACAAAGGACGAGGTCGGACAGTTGGCGCAGGCCTTCAACGAGATGGGGGCGCAGCTTCAGGCAAAGGTAATGAGGGAACGGGAGCAAGCGGCGAAGACGGAACAGTTCATGGTGGACGCGAAGCGGGTGCTGGGGAAGCTAGCCCAGGGGGACCTGACGGACCAGATGACGAGTGTCTGCGACGGGGATCTGGAGCAGATCAAGATCAGCCTCAACAGTGCGATCACCAATCTGACGACGACCCTCACGACCGTGAGCGAAGCTGCAGAGAGCGTGACGACCGGGGCAGAAGAAATCACCAAGGGCAACGAAGACCTCTCGCAGCGGACCAGCGAGCAGGCCTCTTCGCTGGAGGAGACCTCCAGCGCGATGGAGGAGATGACCTCTACGGTGAAGCAGAATGCCGACAATGCCAAGCAGGCGAACCAGCTGGCGATTGCGGCCCGCGACGTGGCCAACAAAGGCGGCGCGGTGACCACGAAGGCCGTCGAGGCGATGGGGGCGATCAACCAGAGTAGTAAGAAGATCGCCGACATCATCACGGTGATCGACGAGATTGCCTTCCAGACGAATCTCTTGGCCTTGAATGCGGCGGTGGAGGCGGCGCGAGCCGGGGAGCATGGGCGTGGATTCGCGGTGGTGGCGTCGGAGGTGCGGAATCTGGCGCAGCGGTCGGCGACCGCTGCCAAGGAGATCAAGGGGTTGATCAACGAGTCCATCCAGCGGGTGACGGACGGGAGCGAGCTGGTGGATCAGTCCGGGAAAACACTGGCGGAGATTGTGGGCTCGGTGAAGCGGGTTACCGACATTATTGCCGAGATCACGGCGGCTTCGCAGGAGCAGGCCAGCGGGATCGATCAGGTGAATAAGGCGATCATGCAGATGGACGAGACGACGCAGCAGAACGCCGCCCTCGTGGAAGAGGCCACCAGCGCGAGCCAATCGATGAAGGAGCAAGCCCGAGCGCTGATGCGGCAGGTTGGGGCCTTCAAGATGGCGGGAGGCCGGCAGGTGAGCCAGGTGCAGTCCAGCGAGGCTCCAGCCACGCATAAGCCCAGCCTGATGTCGTCCGGGTCGACGAAGAAACCGCTGTTCAAGAAATCGTCGGCGCCGTACACGACTGCTGCGCCGGAACCGGTTGTGGTCGCGTCTGGGAATGGCCAGGGGCGTCGCCAGCAGGCCGGCGAGTTCGAGGAATTCTAGGGGACGTGAAGCGTGAAGCGTGAACCGGCGAGGGCATGCGCGCAAAGCAGGGCTGGCGGAAACGAGAGAAGTATGCGGAACGAGAGTGTCGGCAAAGATGAACCAATGTTTTGATGAATGAGGATAGCTGTGCGGAACACCAGGAATCAGGGCTTCTAAGTCGCGCTCGTCTCGCCCGTCGAGTGCTTGAAAGGACACCTATCATGACGTCCAGAAAACACGGGTTCATTCACTGGGGCATCACCGCAAAACTGACCATGCTTTTTGTCCTGTTCGGCTTCGTCCCGATGGCAGTCGTCGGGTTGATCGCATACAACGCCAGCCTCGCCATCGAAGGATCGGTCGGGACTCGGTTCCAAAGTGTGGCGGAGGGAATTGCCGACAAGATCGATCGCAACCTCTTCGAACGTTATGGCGACGTGCAGGCCTTCGGCATGAACCAAGTGCTCGATCAGAAGGCCTCCTGGTACCGCACCGATATCGAGGGCAATCCCATCAGGCAGGTCATGGACCAATATGTGGACACGTATGACATCTACTATCTGACTCTTCTGGTGGATTTGGAAGGTCGTGTGATCGCCGTCAATTCCAAAGATTCGGACGGGAAATCCATCCAGTCTCAAGACGTCTACAAAAAAAATTACAGCGAGACGTCCTGGTTCCGTGCTCTGAAGGCACAGCAGTTTACGACTTCGATGGCGTTCTCTGCGTCAGGAAACACAGCTCAGACAGGCACCTACATCGAAGACCTCCATGTCGATCCGGATGTGAAGGCTGCCTATCCAGGCGATGATGGTCTCACGCTGGGATTTTCAGCTCCGGTCTATCGTGACGGAAAAATCGTGGCCTACTGGACCAATCGAACCAAGTTCTCGCTGGTGGAAGATATTCTACGGACAACCCAGCAGGAAATGAAGAGCGCCGGTTTTCTCGACTCGGAAGTGATCCTGCTGGACAAGGACGGAAAGACTCTTGCGGACTACGATCCTGTTAATGCGGGCTCAGACCAGATCCGTCACGACTTTGCGGTGTTGATGACCGACAACCTGGCTGATCGAGGCCTTTCGTCCGCCCAAGGGGCCGTTGCCGGGAAGACCGGTTTCGCAAACGATCCCCACCGCCTTACCGGAGTTCTTCAGACGATCGGCTATACCCATCTTAAGGGCGCGTTAGGTTATCCGGGCATGAATTGGTCGGTCCTTATGGCGGTCGATCAAGCACGTGCGACCGCGGATGCACATGCGATCAATCGAAACGTGTTGATCGCGATCGTCGTATGTTTGGTGATTCTGCTGCTGATCGGCATGCTCATCGGGCGAATCGGAGTCCGAGGAATTAGCCTGGTTAGCGAGGCTGCGACAAAGTTGGCCGGCGGCGCCTTCGACACGCGTGTCTCAATGACGACAAAGGACGAGGTCGGACAGTTGGCGCAGGCCTTCAACGAGATGGGGGCGCAGCTTCAGGAAAAGGTGACGGCGGAGCGGGCACAAGCGGCGAAGATGGAAGAGTTTATGGGCGAAGCCAAGCGCGTACTCGGCGCTATGGCCCAGGGGGACCTGACGGACCAGATGACGAGTGTCTGCGACGGGGATCTGGAGCAGATCAAGATCAGCCTCAACAGTGCGATCACCAATCTGACGACGACCCTCACGACCGTGAGCGAAGCTGCAGAGAGCGTGACGACCGGGGCAGAAGAAATCACCAAGGGCAACGAAGACCTCTCGCAGCGGACCAGCGAGCAGGCCTCTTCGCTGGAGGAGACCTCCAGCGCGATGGAGGAGATGACCTCTACGGTGAAGCAGAATGCCGACAATGCCAAGCAGGCGAACCAGCTGGCGATTGCGGCCCGCGACGTGGCCAACAAAGGCGGCGCGGTGACCACGAAGGCCGTCGAGGCGATGGGGGCGATCAACCAGAGTAGTAAGAAGATCGCCGACATCATCACGGTGATCGACGAGATTGCCTTCCAGACGAATCTCTTGGCCTTGAATGCGGCGGTGGAGGCGGCGCGAGCCGGGGAGCATGGGCGTGGATTCGCGGTGGTGGCGTCGGAGGTGCGGAATCTGGCGCAGCGGTCGGCGACCGCTGCCAAGGAGATCAAGGGGTTGATCAACGAGTCCATCCAGCGGGTGACGGACGGGAGCGAGCTGGTGGATCAGTCCGGGAAAACACTGGCGGAGATTGTGGGCTCGGTGAAGCGGGTTACCGACATTATTGCCGAGATCACGGCGGCTTCGCAGGAGCAGGCCAGCGGGATCGATCAGGTGAATAAGGCGATCATGCAGATGGACGAGACGACGCAGCAGAACGCCGCCCTCGTGGAAGAGGCCACCAGCGCGAGCCAATCGATGAAGGAGCAAGCCCGAGCGCTGATGCGGCAGGTTGGGGCCTTCAAGATGGCGGGAGGCCGGCAGGTGAGCCAGGTGCAGTCCAGCGAGGCTCCAGCCACGCATAAGCCCAGCCTGATGTCGTCCGGGTCGACGAAGAAACCGCTGTTCAAGAAATCGTCGGCGCCGTACACGACTGCTGCGCCGGAACCGGTTGTGGTCGCGTCTGGGAATGGCCAGGGGCGTCGCCAGCAGGCCGGCGAGTTCGAGGAATTCTAGGGGACGTGAAGCGTGAAGCGCAGGGGATGGGGAGCGTGAAACGAGAAGCGTCAGAATCCGGGACGAAATACGCTTCACGAACGACGCTTCACGTTTCACGCGTTGCGCCGAAAAGGTGCCTGCATGAGCGGTCCTGACATCAAAGACATCATCGGTACCGTGGAGAAACGGATCGAAGACCATAGGTTCGTGAATGACAGAATCACAAGTCAAGTCAACATTCTCGCGCTCAATGCCACCATAGAAGCGGCAAGAGCCGGCGATGCCGGCAGAGGATTCGCTGTGGTGGCCACCGAGGTAAAGAACCTTGCTTCCCAAGCCTCGATTGCCTCTAAAGAACTGGGCGCGATACTGTCGGACACAAGTGAATTGCAGAGGCGGTTCGCTGATAAAGAGAGTGACCGTCTTTCGGAAATGGCGCAGACATTAGTGCAGCTCATCGTACGCAATTTGTACGAACGTACTGCGGACGTTCGGTGGTGGGCAACGGATGCTGCGCTATTCGGCTGTTTGGAGTCGCTGGATCGCGCCTCTATCGATCATGCTGTGGAACGGCTTGGTCTGATCAATCGGTTTTATTCTGTGTACCTAAACCTTGTTTTGGTTGGGAGTGATGGAACCATTGTGGCCTGCTCACAGCCGGCGAAATTCCCCAGGGTCACCGGCGCTGATATGTCCAAGGTACCGTGGTTCCAGAAGGCCATGGCGACGACGAGCGGCGATCAGTACGTAGCCGATGATATTTACCACGATTCGCTCCATGGCGATAAATTGGCGGCGGTGTATGCTGCCGCCGTTCGGAAAGGGGGGAGAAGAGACGGAAAGGTAGTCGGTGTTCTGGGCGTCATCTTTGATTGGGAAGGGCAGGCGAAAACGATTGTCCAGACAGAACCTACGTTAACAGAAGATGAATGGGCGCGTTGCCGCGTGCTCTTGCTGGATAACAGACTGCGCGTGATTGCCTCATCCGACACCAACGGAATCCTAGCGCCCTTCGTGCTGGAACACCAAGGCCAACGCAAAGGCCATTATTTCAATGCCGACCATGAGTTGATCGCGTTTGCGCAGACGCATGGCTACCAGGAGTATGACGGCCTCGGCTGGTATGCGGTGATTATGCAGACACCATAATGAGGTGTGAGGCGTGAAACGTGAGGAGCGGGGATGGGATGAGAAGCGGGAAGCATTCCGAGTCGCAAGTTTCGAGTTCCAAGGTTCTAAAAACCTGACTGCCGAGTTTTTCCAGAAGGTTGGGACCAGGGATAGTCGGGGAAAGCAGGCTGATCCGATGTTGGAAGCTATCGTGGGCTCCGTGAAGAAGATCGCAGGCATCATCGGAGTCATCATGAAATAACGCTACAGGCCAATATGTTGGCCATCAACGCTATCGTCGAAGCGACCGGCGCCGAGGCGTACAGCAATTCCTTTGCCGTTGTCGTGACGGAGATCCGTGATTTCGCCCAACAGCCTGTTTCTGCCGGAAAGGGCACCTAGGGCTTGATCAACGATTCGACTGCGAAGGTCAGTGAGTGTCACAGTCTCATCAGTCGATCGGGCAAGACGTTGGAGGAGATTGTGAACGCGGCCACATGTGCCAGCGACATCATCGTCGGGATTACCGAAGCCTTGCGTGAGCAAGCGAACGGGATCGATCAAGTCAACAAGGCAATCATGCAGATGGACCGGACCACGCAGTAGAACGCGGCATGGTCGAAGAAACCACCAGTGCCAGTCAGTCGATAAAGGATAGGCCTGTGTGCTGATACGCCATGTGGAAGTCTTCAAGGCCACTCGGGTCGGAGCTTCTCGCACTGCCCCTGTTGTTTTGTCTGAAACACAGCTTTTCGCGGTAAAACCAACGGCGTACGGCAATGGGCCGACACGGGCGGTTAGAGAATTAGCAGGGTGTTGACACACTACTGAAGCATGACAGAAATGCAAGGCCTGGATACCCACAGACTCATTCAGAAGCCATCGCGGGCTGTTCAGAAAGACCGTCCAGCAAGACCGCAGCAAGCGAAGAGGCAAAGCCGTACTTTTTGCCGTACTTTGAGCTTCTGAGCGCCGCGAGAACGCCGCTGGCGGACTTTGCCAACAGCCTGTTAGTAGAAAAGAGGGAGCCGTTAGGCGTCGGTGCATCCACCGGCAAGGGTCTCAGCAATAGGGGCGGGGAGTTCGAAATATTCTAGTGAATGTCACTAGGTATTTTACTCTCCATTTGCGATGTTTTAGAAGACCTTGTGTAGGGGGTTCCGAAAGACTCTCCAATGATTCACGACGCGGTAACCATGGCCGGACATTACGACTTTCGCTATGTCGTGATTTCCGTTGTAATCGCCATCGCCTCTTCCTATATCGCGTTGGACCTGGCGGCCCGCGTGACTGCGTCGCGCGGGCGCACACGCTATTTGTGGCTGACCGGTGGAGCTTGCTCCATGGGGATCGGCATTTGGTCCATGCACTTTATCGGCATGCTCGCGTTTTCCTTGCCGATTCCCATCGCGTACCACATCCCGCTGGTCGCCCTCTCGCTGCTTGCAGCTGTGCTGGCTGCGCTCACTGCTCTGATGATCGTCAGTGATGGATCACTCTCTTTTTCTCGATTGATGGTCGGAAGTGTGCTGATGGGTTCCGGTATCGTGGCCATGCACTACACTGGAATGGCAGCCATGCGGCTGAATGCGACCACACACTACGATCTGTGGCTCTGGATCCTGTCTGCGGCCGTGGCAATTGGCCTTTCGTTTGTCGCCTTGACGATCGTCTACCATCTGCGCGACGAGGGCAGCTCGATCTGGGATTGGCGAAAGATCTGCGCTGCGGTGCTGATGGGTTGCGCGATTCCGAGCATGCATTACATCGGCATGGCCGCCGTGACATTCACGCAGACCGCGAACGCTGAAGGGGATTGGAGCTGGACCACCAAGATCTCTGTCCTTGGCGCTTACGTAGCAGTGATCAGCCCCCTTCTGATCTTGGCCTTGACGTTGGTCACATCCTTGATTGACCGACGACTGTCTGCGCAAGCATCGGAGCTTTACGTCAGTGAAGAGAAGTTTCGGAATGCGTTCACCAATGCCTCCATTGGCATGGCCTTGATCGGGACGGATACGCAGTTCTTGCGAGTCAATCACGCCCTATGCCAACTCATCGGCTATTCTGAGCGGGAGTTATTGGCCCTCTCCTATCACGCCGTCACCTACTCAGACGATCTCGACGTTAATGTACAGGAATTTCGCCGACTGCTTACCGGCGAGCTCGATCATGTACAGACTGAGATTCGACATGTCCATAAGCAGGGACAAATCGTCTGGGGACTGCTATCCATGTCGCTGATGCGTGATGCCAAGGCCACGCCACTGTACGTAATTGCCCAGATCATCGATATCACCGAGCGCAAAGTATCGTTTCAGAAGAATTTTCAGGTAGCGGAACGTCTAGATCTGGCGAGCAGGGCAGCCAAGATTGGAGTGTGGGACTGGAACATTCAGAAAAACTGTTTGGAGTGGAACGAGCAGATGTTCGAGCTGTACGGTATCCAGAAAGAAGACTTCTGCAATAACTACGATGCCTGGCTATCCTCGGTGTTTCCCGATGATAAGGCCATATTCGATAGGGCAATCCAGAAAGCCTTGAATAGAGAGGAGCCGTACAACCTCAGCTTTCGCGTCAATTGGCCTGATGGAAGCCTGCACTTTCTAAAAGCCCATGCGGAGGTGAAATGGGATCAGAACGGTGGCCCGTTGCGGATGACGGGCATCAACTATGACATCACTGAACAGAAGCGAGCTGAAGAGGAGCTTAAGCTTAGAGATGTCTGGCAAAAGGCGGTGTTGGATTGTGCCGGCTACGCGATTATCGCCACTACACCTGATGGCATCATCCAGACGTTCAATCCCGCTGCCGAACAGATGTTGGGCTATACGGCCGAAGAAGTTATCGGTAAGATCACGCCTGCCGTCATTCATGATCCAGAGGAAGTAGCGGATCGAGCCAAGATTTTCTCCGAGGAGTTGGGCGAGCAGATAGAACCAGGCTTTGAAGTGTTTGTGGCGAAAGCGCGGAAAAACTTGCCTAACGAACATGAGTGGACCTACATCAAAAAAGATGGAGGTCGGTTCTTTGTACTGCTCTCGGTCACGGCGCTCAGGATTTCCAGCGGAACTATTGTGGGGTTTTTGGGGATGGCTCAGAACATCACCGAACGCAAGCGGGCGGAAACGGAGCGAAAGATCGCCGAAGACAACTTAGGGAAGGCCTTGCTGGAGATGGAAAACCAAAATCTGATGCTGGAGGTGGCGCATGCTGACGCACTCGAAGCAACGCGAATCAAGAGCCAATTTCTAGCAACCATGAGCCATGAGATCCGGACCCCCATGAATGGTGTGATCGGCATGACCGGGCTCCTGCTCGACACCGAGTTGACTCCTGAACAGCGAGGGTACGCCGAGACAGTTCGCAGCAGCGGCGAGCACTTGCTCATGGTCCTCAACGATATCCTCGATTTTTCCAAGATCGAGGCTGGCAAGATGACCTTGGAGACTTTTGACTTCGACATCCGCTCCACAGTGGGCGAAGTGATGAATCTGTTGGCCGAACGCGCTTTCAGCAAAGGGCTGAACCTCGCCTGTCTCTTTCACGCCGATGTGCCGAATACGCTCCGGGGGGATCCCGGACGGCTCCGCCTGATCCTCCTCAACTTGATCGGGAACGCCCTCAAGTTTACCGAGCAGGGCGAGGTCGCAGTTTCCGTCACCCTGGTTGCCCAGACCGATGATGCCTGCACGATCCGGTTTGAGGTGCAGGATACCGGC
>JABFSG010000027.1 GCA_013140715.1 Nitrospiraceae bacterium | reverse complement strand
CTTGTATCTCCTACCCCTTACCCCTTCCGCTACCCCCTGCACGTTAATGGATGTGTTCAATGTTGCGAGAGGACATCGGCGTATAGGATGGAACAGCCTCACTGAGCCGGCGAATTAGTTCCTCGTCATCGCCGTGACTCACGGCAGTCTCAAGATGAGCGATCGCTCGATCGAGACGATCCGACTCAATCGCTGAGGCACTGATGGCGCGCCGAATCTTCGCGTGAGCCGTAGGCTCGACTTGTTCAGACTCTTCAAAGAGTTCTTCGTACAGCTTTTCTCCAGGGCGCAAGCCGCTGTAGACGATTTGAATATCCTGGTCCGGGACGAGTCCGGACAGAACAATCATATTCCTGGCCAGATCGACCACTTTGACCTGCTCCCCCATATCCAACACAAACACCTCGCCACCCTGCCCCAGCAGACTGGCCTGCAACACCAATTGCACCGCCTCAGGAATTGTCATGAAAAACCGCTTGATCTCGGGATGGGTTACCGTAACCGGGCCTCCCTTCCGAATCTGGTCCGCAAACAAAGGGACCACACTGCCGTTACTGCCCAGCACATTCCCAAACCGAACCACCGTAAATTTCGTCTGCCCTCTCTGGTTCAGGCTCTGCAGGAGATCTTCGGCCACCCGTTTTGTGGCGCCCATGACACTCGTCGGATTCACTGCCTTGTCGGTGGAAATCAGGACAAAGCGATCGACGCCGCTCGCCAACGACGCCTCCGCCACAGTCTTCGTTCCCAAAACGTTATTACGAACAGCCTCCTTGGGATTCAACTCCATGAGCGGTACATGTTTGTGCGCGGCGGCATGAAACACAAGCTCCGGCTCCGTCTGCTGTAGCACTTCCGCCACCCGCTCAGGAACGGTCACATCACCGATGGCCGGGATAATCGTAAGCCTTGGATACTGCGCCCGCAGTTCAAGGTCGAGAGCAAACAGGCCGTTCTCATAACGTTCAAAGAGGATCAAGGTAGCCGGATTATAGCGGGCGATTTGTCTGCAGAGTTCAGACCCGATCGATCCCCCGGCGCCGGTTACGAGCACTCGCTTTCCTTCGAGCAATGGATGCAACTCCTGCCGATCCATCTGAATGGGTTCACGTTGGAGAAGATCCTCCAGGCTCATCGGCCTGACCTGTCTCAATGCTTCAGGGTTCGATAGCAGTTGTTTCACGCTCGGCAAGGTCTTGATCGGAACCTTGCACCCCTCCGACGCGGCAAGGATTCGCTGCTTCAGAGCTGTCGAAGCCGAGGGAATTGCTACGATGATCTCGTGCGCGACGAGGCCTCGCGCCACACCAGGAATATCTTCGATCGCCCCCACAACGGGAATTCCGTGGATCTTCATCTTCCGCTTGATCGGATCGTCGTCCACCAATCCGACCGGCCGGTAGTGAGAGTCTGCGGCGCTCAGCATGTCCCTGATCAGTAACTCACCCGCATTGCCCGCTCCAACCACCAAGACTCTTCGAGCCGTAGGGCTCAACACATGAAGCCATTCACGGAACCACCGAACCATCAACCGGATACCGGCGAGAAAGAGCCCGCTCAGCACACCAGTGAGAATAATGACCGAACGGGGATAGGCGACCCACCCAAGAAGACCATGCACCACGCCATAGAACACCACGGAACTGATGACGGAGGCCCAGAGGATGCGGCCTAAATCATGGAGACCGACATACCGCCAGAGTCCGCGCTGAATACCGAACATGACAAGGCCTATCCCATAAATCGTTACCACGATGGGAAGGCCCCATAGGAACAGTCGTACATAATCGGAGGGAATATCCCCTTCGAAACGGAGAGCAAAGGCTGTCGCATTCGCCGCAGCAATCAGCCCAAGTTGTGTGCAGATGACAAGGACTGACCTGTATCGAAGCGCTATGTGTCCATAGCGGCTGGCGAGACCATGAAACAGTAAGATTACGACTTCTCGCATGAGATTCCCGTGGCCGCTCCAGTAGTAAATACTCAGGTGTTCAGGCTGAAGACTAAAAGCCTTCCGTCTTCAGTCTATCTACCTGAGTCGCTGCCCGATTATATGACGGATAGCTCAAGATCGCCATTGCCAGAAGCACCCAGAAGAACACCGCTAAGGATCCGACCAACATTTGA
Organism: Nitrospiraceae bacterium; assembly: GCA_013140715.1. Classification (GTDB taxonomy): domain Bacteria; phylum Nitrospirota; class Nitrospiria; order Nitrospirales; family Nitrospiraceae; genus Palsa-1315. The sequence goes on along the minus strand of JABFSG010000027.1, from coordinate 46,475 downwards.
TCGAACTGGAGTCGCAGAATCAACCCGACGACGCTGACAACTGATCCGACAAGTACGGCTTTTGAGAGCCAATCGTGAGTCTGTCGGTATTCTTTCGAAGTCCTCAGAATAACTTGAATAACAAACCATCCAAACAGAATCACCCCGGGAAGCCCGACATGGAGCGCCAGATAGAGAAAAATATTATGTGTCCCTGCCTGCCTAACACCAGCATGTCCTGGCGCGACAACTTCTTCGCCCTGGCCATAAAGATGGAAAAAGCTCTGGCTTCCATATCCGATGCCAACCAACCAGTGGTTGGCGATCTCGGACAGGCTAAACCACCAAATATCGAAGCGATGAATCACTGACTTTATGCCTTTCTTAATCGGAAGTACGCTCGTAATATCGTTATTCAATCCCGCTGTCGGCGTTGTGCTGCTGTTGAATACTAAAACGATAGCAGCAATGACACAAACCGTTGCAAGCATGGCGACAACCTTGGCAGAAACCGAACGAATGAACCAAGCCATGACCCAAAGCTCCGCAACAAAGGCAACAAGACCCGCGCGCGACTGCGTCGTAATCAAGCAGATCGTCATCATCCCTACGATGAAGGCACTGCCTGCTCGTATTTCTGGACGTCCCTCCCCTAACGCCACAGCCAATCCAAACGGTATGACCATGACCAGAAACGTTGTCAGCCATACCTCAGCTGGAAGAAACGAGATGATCGATTGTGGATTCGTGAGGTTGAACTGGGAAAGTCCGTAGATGGCGACAAGAGCCGCCATAATCCCAACCAACCCCAAAAGGACCTGCCGATAGAAGAACCCCTTGAAAAAATAGATCACCGCGTAGAAGACCACCATCTGCTGAAGTAATTTTCCATACTCTTTCGCGCTATAGGACGGAGTCACAGAAAATGGGATCGTGAGTCCAACCCAGATGACAAAGGCCAGCAGGACCATATCGTACGGCGTCCGGGAATAGAACAGACGCCGATTGATGGCACACCACCCAACCAGCAACGTAAGCAGAAGAATAAATCCGTTTCTTTCCACAACTAAAAGCGATTTGAAGGGGAGCACCGCAATATAAATGACCAATACCACGCGAATGAGGAAGCCAAAATAGGGCACCCGCTCGGATGATGGCATGGCAATCGATGAGGTCGTCAACACCGCTATCCTTTCAAAAACTGACCGGTTGTATCCGTCGCTCAATTCCCCTCACCGCAAGGGCAAGGATAAGAAACAGCATCCCCCAGAACCCCAGGATGGCGAGCTGCCACCCCTCCGATGCATACTGATAGAAGAGCGCAAAGCCTCCACACAAAACCATCACCCCATATTCCGCCAAAACAGTCCGCCGGTGGCCCCACCCGCTCAACACCAGTCGCTGATAAAAATGATTGCGATGAGCTTCCCACACCTTTTCATGACGATAGGCCCTCTGTACCAACGTTACTGTGGCATCGAGAATAAAGGGTGAAAATATGATCACTGGAACCCATAAATCAAAGACTCCGTCGCGACAGCCGAGCACAATCAGCGCAGCCACAAGAAAGCCAATGGGCACACTTCCGACATCGCCCATGAAGATCTTCGCCGGGGGGAAGTTGCGGACAAGAAATCCAGACGCTGCAGCAGATTGCAAGGTTGCGATAACGGTGATCACAGGATGCTGTGCTTGCCAACCCAGATACCCGAGCAATCCACAACCGATCACCGTGATCCCACTGGCAAACCCGTCCATCCCGTCCATAAAGTTATAGAGATTCGTCATCCAGACTAAGAAAAGAATCGTGATGAGCCCCCCTCCAAACCAAAAATCGATTCTCCCGATGAAGGGGACCGTGAACGAGGGAAACTGGAGACCACCCACGACGACCAGAATGGAGGCCGCGGCAAGCTGACACCCGAGTCGAACCACAATCGGGACTTTTCGTCGATCATCAAGGAACGATATGAATCCGAGAAACACCGTCAGGCCAACAATCAATCCGGTTGTTTCGGACCACCACGAAATCGTTGCGTCCCCCATGACCATCGACGTTCCCATAGCGCTGACAATGATCAATCCAATCAGCACGCTCATTAGTACCGCGATGCCGCCGGTCCGTGGGACTGGCGCCTCATGAAGGGATCGCTCATTCGGATGATCCACATGGAACAAGAGGAAGTTGCCGCTGGACAAACGATTGGCCAGCCACCAGGACAATAATCCGACACCGATCATCACAGCTAAGAGCATTGTCTTAAGCCAGACCTATAGTCCTGAATGATCTCCGGCATCGCATTCTCGAAGGTCATAAGCGGGTGATAGCCCAAATCCCGTGCGATCGCATCGGAACTGTACCATGCTGACTCGACCAATTTATTCAGTGCGTCAGAATCGAAAATGCACCGCTTTCCCCTCAGTCGTCCAATCGCATCGCCCGCAATCGCCAATGCTTTGAGCATCCAGAGAGGGGTCTGCCACGAAGACATCTGCCTTCCCAAACATCGGTTGATGAGCACATAAAGCTCGCGTGTGGAATAGGGCGGGCCACTCGTGATGATGTAGCATCGGCCATTTGCGACCGGAGTCTCCGCGGCAAGCACAGCTGCCCGCACGACATCTGCAACGTGAACCAAGCTGCGACGGTTACCAACCTCTTGTAGCGGCGGGAACATGCCACGGTCAATTGCGGCAATCATGCGATAGAGATTTCCCTTGTTCCCGGGGCCGTAGACAAGTGGAAGGCGCAAGCAGGTCACATGGAGCCTCGCGTGCCGGCCGACCTCCAACACGAGACGCTCGGCTTCCCGCTTGGATCGCCCGTAGGGCGTTTCCGGCACACCGTCGAAGGATTCATCCAGACATCGGCTGCCGCCCTCTCCCATCGCCTTGACGCTGCTGAATAATACAAACGCGCGCGCACCGCCCGCGATGGCTCCCTCCAGAACATGACGCGTGCCTTCCGTGTTGATTCCACGGTAGACATCCTCACTACCCTGTACTTCCGACAACATATGGGCCTTGCCGGCCAGATGATAGATCGTCTCGCATCCGAAGGCCGCCGCTTTCATGGTGTGCCGATCCAGCACATCACCGACCACGACCTCCACACTGGACGTCCATGTATCATGCCGCTTGGCGTCATGCACAAGCGCTCTGACGGAATGCCCTCGCTGAACAAGATACGCGACGAGGTGAGACCCGATAAATCCGCCTGCGCCTGTCACCAACGCGTTCATCGCCCTAGGTATTGCTGAAACAGTTGCTCGTGAGCTTTGCACATAAGGGTCTCCTCGAACCGCTCGATCACGAAGCGACGTCCCTCTTTCCCCATTCGCCGACGAAGCTCCGGATCTGCCAGCAAAGGCCCGGCAGCATCGGCAAACGCGTTGGAATCGCCGACATCGGCGAGCACACCGGTCCGTCCGTCCATCACGATCTCATCAAGCGGTTGGATGCGGCTGGCGATGACAGGAATTTCCATACTCATGGCCTCAATGAACGTCACCCCGAATCCTTCTCGGCGCGTTGGGAGCATATAGATATCCAGGGCTGCCATGACTTTCGGAATATCCCGTTGGTACTCCGCGAACACGGCCCGTCCATTCAGACTCAAGACCTGCGAAAGACTCTGCAGCTCTGTATGGAGCGGCCCACCACCGACGAGGAGACATTGTACCTCCACATCTGGAAACCGTTTCGTCAGGAGACTCACGGCATGCAGGAACGTGTCCCAGCCTTTATCTCTTACAAACCTTCCGACGGCACCGATAACAACCGCGTCAGGCATTAAACCCAACTCGGCACGGATGGAATGCCGTGCGACTCGATACTTCTCCGGATCAAATCGTTCAGTGTCAACTCCCATTGGAATCACACGGATCTTGTCTGGCTGAGCCACTTTGAACGTCAATCCTCTCGATCGTACACATTCGCTGTCCACAACAATGACGTCGCACAGACGAGCCGCAAATCGCTCCAGTGCTAAATAGAATCCGACCCGCCAGAATTTGAGAAATTCGTGAAACGGGAATGCATGAGCCGTATAGATGACCACAGGCACTCGGGCCAACGATCCCGCGACTCGACCAATCATCCCTGCGATAGCAGTTTGTGCATGAACCACATCAAAGTGACGTCGGCGCAATATTCTATAGAGCTGAATTCCGGCAAGTAAGTTCCGCCATGGCGACATGGTGCGCCGCATGGGAATCACCAAAACTTCGAACCCCTTACGGCGAAGCGGTTCTACAAGAGATTGGCCGTACTCTCCCGGGTCGTCTGAACAGGCCAAGGTTACGTGATGCCCCTGTTTCCGCAGATGCTGCGCCAGCGGCTGGATGAAGGCCATCTGAACGCTCGACTCTGTGGATAGTTCGAGAATGTTCATGCAAGCGGTTCCTGTCCGCCTGATGTGAACTGTGGTGAAACGATCACTTCCTCCAGTGCCTTCACACGCGAGACAAACACAATCGTAAAATCTTGTTCTTCCCTATCCCAAAGAAAACAGTCGCCACACATTATGGAGACAGATTAGCCGGCGGCGACTTCATCGGATGTGACACAACGCCATGCCGTTCCGGCTGAGTCAGCGACATCCTCAGCCCATCAGAGATCGAGTGCCGTCTCATTCGGTTTAATAATCCTCGCGGGGTTCCCGGCTACGACCATCCCGTCCGGCACATTTTCTCGTACGACTGAACCGGCTCCGACAATACAGCGCGTCCCGATTGTGAGATTCGGCAGCACGACGGCCCCAATCCCAATATGCGTAAATGCCCCCACGGTCACTCGCCCCGCGAGACGTACGCCTGGCGAGAGATGGACGTGGCCCCCTATCCGACAATCGTGGTCCACCGATGCACTCGTATTCACAATGACATTTTCACCGATCTCCGCATCAACGTTCACAACAACTCCCGCGACAAGGACACTCCCAGCCCCAATTGTGACGCCTCTCCCCAAAATCACTGACGGGTGAATGGCCGAAACCAGCTCAAACCCTGCGACGCGGGCTGCCTCAAATACCGCCCGACGGCGGACGTTATCACCAAGTGCTACGATCATGCCCTTCACACCCTCATCGATCAGGCCCCGAAAAATGGCACTCCCGCCCAAGACTCGGTATCCCGAACGAGTGTCACCGGCAAGCTCCACACTTTCATCCAACAGACCAACAATTGTGCAGGCTCCGACTTTTTCAAGCACATCCAGCACAACTTTGGCATGCCCACCGGCACCATAAACTACGATCTTCATTGTGGACTCAGAGATTTTGCTGGCCTCAACATCGTTACTCACTCCGCCCGGGGCGTACGAGCCTTCATGACGCAAAACGCGCTGCAGGCATCCGGCAACATGCTCCCGACACAAGACAAGACACGTTTCGCAAAGCCCGCACCATGATGTCCATCGACTATCAGCCCTTCCGCGGGAAAGATCCGCAGGCCAATTGATAGCGCCCCTTCAGAAAACCGAGCACTTTCATCGTATCCATCAGTGCGGCCAGCCCAATCATGCGAAGAAAATGACTCGGGCGGATCAGCCAATTGAGCGCCGTTCCTCGTACAATCGGCAGGTACACCCCACGAAGCGCGCCATACATGAATACCAAAGGAATCAGGGCCTGCCAAAATGTGGCCGCCAGAACGACGACGCCCGCCGCTCCCCCTAGATACAGAATCTGATCACGCCTCAACGCTCCGGCACGGACGGCACACTGGTGATAGAGCAGCCACTTCCGCCGCACCACCGATACCTGAGAGGGAACATCATGGTGCGGTGTGACTGGCTCCGACATCACACATCGATTTCCGAAATGCCCTAAAAATCGTTGCGTCCACTCTTGATCCTCCACCGCCTCGAGATCTTCACGAAAGTAGCCAATGGTTTCGAACACGGATCGATCAATCAATGAACACGGAACGACCGGGACCGGGCGGCTGCCCCAGGCCACCGCGCAAAGTGCCCGCTGGAAGACGGTCTTCGGAATATACTGGCACGTCCCAAAGACCGCCGGCGCTCCCGTTTGATGATGCATCGCTTCAAGTGAAGCAAGCCAGGAAGGAGGAGGAAGCATTCCACAGTCCAGAAGAGCAATCCAACCGTTCTTCGCGGCCTTGATACCGATATTGCGCCCGATTCCGCACCCTCCCCGACGTCCCTTGATGCAGCGGACTGGAGAACCGCTCTGAGCCCATTGAGCCACAACCTCCGATGTCCGGTCAGTAGACTCAGCGTCGACCACGAGGATCTCATCGGGCCGGCAGGTTTGGGCCAATAATACTTCCAGCAGGCCCGGCAAGTCCTGTTCTTCGTTCAGCGCGGGAATGACCACAGAAACCCGCATTCAGATAGACCACGGGGAAATTCGAGGTAGAAGAATGAGCAAATCCTTTTGAGCATCCACAACTGTTCTCATGCAGCGACACGATAGGTATTCAAACCGTTCATGCTTCCTGCCGGAGGGCTTCCAAGGCGCACATTCGTTCCAACCAGATGCAAGACAGAGGCAACAACTCACGTGCATCGGCAGAGAAAATGTATGAGATTTCGTCCCTTCTTATCTTTCAGAGTCGGCACCCCTGAATCCACAGTGTCAACCATGGAAAAACCGGCGCGCGCCAGGGCCTCTCTCCAATACCATAGAGGGTAATCCCTATCCCCGAGCTTTGGATCATAGAGATATCCGCAAGAAGAAATGGACACCGAAATCGATCGATAATTATGAAGAGCAGCGTTCAGAAATATTTTCATGAACGCTTTGCTCAGCGAGAGTGTATGGCGGATGCCTGAAGAAGGAGTCTCATTCAACACGAGCAACAGCCCGTTACGTTTCAGCACTCGCTTTATTTCTCTTAGCACCGTCTCCAAGCTCTCGGCATGGTGAAGGACTGACGATGCAACGACAACGTCTAATGCTCCATCTTCGAACATCAAAGGAGTAAACAAACCCTCTATCGGCACAATCTTTTCCTGCCGCCCCTCCATGAGCTTGATAATTTCTGGCATCATCTCCCACAGAAAATATTTGCTCGAATCCAATGCGTAGACTGTACGCACACACTCGAACTTGGACAGATATCCGGTCAGCCACCCCCCTCCACATCCCAAATCCAGAACGGAACAGCCCATTTTCAAACACGATTTCCAATCCACCAATTTGACGGCATCCAGATAGTTACACTGCTCGGAAATCCTTGCAAGGTACTCCTTCGAATTGTGGATATACATCTGCGATTCAGGAGAAGAGTCTTCCATCGCTTTATCAAATTGCGAGATGTTGATCTCGGTTTGCTTGTGGATCCAGTTTATTTTCATGTCGATGATTCAGCGACTGACATCCACCAAGCACTATACTGATCTGGCCTGCGGAATCGCCTACGCATCAATATATATACTCAAGTCATCACATCGATGCCAGTAAACGTCGCACCGAAAGTAACCACACGGCTTTCAGTTTATAGGTCAGGTCCAGACGACCCCGGATCGCAGATAATAAATTTGGAACCGCCACATTCCAATCCCCTTGAAGCTGGGCAATGCGACCTATCCGGTAGGACAGCAACGCCTCTGCCCGGCTTCGTTTGGATTCGTCCAAGCTAAGCACATGACGCCTATACACGGCCTCAGTTCGACGAATCTGCTCCGATGACGCTCCGGAAATGTTCGACCCGCCATTCCAGTAATAGCCCAAGCAGTCTGGGATCTTGACAAACTTTTCCGTCACCTTCGACAAGCGAAGCAGCATATCGAAATCCTCGACGGCAATGAGGTCTTTGTCTTCACAGATCTCCCCTATCGTCTGGAGAGCGCTCCCCCGCACAACGATGCTCGAGTTCGGTATTGAATAGGCAGAACAAAGCAAACTCTCAAACATCGGCGATACAGGTTGGCCCGACCTAATACGGTGTCTAGATGGCTGGTGATCTACGCGCAGGACACTCCACAGATCATGGTACACGACGTCGGCGCCGGCATTCAGAACAGAGAGGCTTCGCTCCAATTTATCCGGCGTCCACCAATCATCCGAGTCTAAAAATGCAATATAGGCTGCTCGCGCCAATTTAATGCCTCGATTGCGCGGTCGTGCCGGCCCGCCAAAGTTTTCGGCATAGTCGTACGTGAGGTCAAGCTTCGAGACGTAGCTCTTAATGGCTTCGGAGGTATTGTCCGTTGATCCATCATCGCAAACGATAACTTCAAAGTCCTCGACCGTTTGTACAACGAGTGAGTCCAGGCATCGTCGCAATTCATTGACGCGGTTGTAGGTTGGAACGATGACGGACACTTTCGGATGTTCAATCCGTTTGCTCACCGAGCGATCCAGCATGCCGGGCAGGTCAAGGAATAATCCCGCTGTTCGACGGATTTCCCGGACCGAATGGAGTCATCTGTTCCTGCATTCCACGACGCCAACCCTATGGCGTGACGTTCGCCATACCGCGGAAACTCGGACTATGCTCGAGCAGGTATTCATACGTGCCTTCCGCCACCACTCGGCCCTGCCCCAATTCAAAAATGATATCGCAGCGTTTTACGGTCGTGAGCCGATGGGCTACCATGACGATCGTCAGGCCACGATCGAGCGCCTCAATCGAATCCATCACCTCTTGTTCGGTCACGCTGTCAAGCGCACTCGTGGCTTCGTCAAATACAAGAACCGCGGCCTGTCGATACAATGCCCTGGCGATGCCAAGACGCTGGCGTTGCCCTCCGGAAAGAAAGACACCTCGCTCTCCCACCAATGTCTGATACCCCATCGGTTGACTTTCGATGAAACCCGCAATCTTGGCTTGTACGGCAATCTGCCGAACCCGATCAAGATCGATTTCTGCGCTCGGAACGCCGAACGCGATGTTTGCAGCAAATGAGGTGTCTGCCAAGTAGATATGTTGTGGAACATGAGCGATCGCTCGTTGCCACTGACGCCTTCGGCCCCCGCCGACCGGAAACTCATCGACGAGAATGCATCCTTCAGTTGGATCGATCAGCCCCATCAGTAAGTCAAGCAGGGTACTCTTGCCGCTTCCAGTACTTCCGACAAGGCCCACCCGCATGCCCTTCACAATCCTCAGACTGACGTGATCCAACACCCATGGATGATCGCTACTATAGCGAAAACGCACGGATTCGAAGCTGATGGTATTCTCAAAGCGCAACGGGACCGGAGGGGGCTCAAACGCCTCCGGTGGCAAGGGCTGATCGAGAAACTCAAGCGTATCGGCCAAAGATTCTTGACCTCCAGCAATACCGGCCCATGCGGCATAACCTTGCTGGAGTACCGGTAGCAACCGTTGGGCTCCTAATGCTAATGCTGCCAGCACCGGCAAGGCCGAGGTGAGACCACCGGCCTGCTGGCTCAATCCAAAAGCCAAGAGAGCGATGACAACCATCCCCAATGCCTCAATACCATATCGGGGACTCACACCAACGAAGATACTATTTCCCTGAGCCTGCCTCAGCTGGTGGTCCGTCCGACGGTAGATTTCGCAATAGGATGGTTGGGTACCGTCCAGCAGGACATCCCGGATGGCGCCGAGTCCCTCTTGCAGCGCCTGAACCATCTTGTTCGATTCCTTGGCTACGCGTTGTGCGTTGTACTGAAGCCTGCTGCGAAACATCAATGTAATGATCCCGTAGATCGCGCCAAAACCGGCAACGGCCAGCAAGGCGATCGTTGAATTAATCGCGAGCAACATCAGGGTGATTGCGGTCAACACCACCACCGAACTCACAAACACCAGCAACTGGTGGAGCACATTGGCCGTATGGTTCACCTTAATCGTGATCGCACTGATTACCTCACTACTGTTGCGAGTGACTTGTACTCGATAGGGCTGATACAGAGTGCGTCGATACACCTCAAGCCCAATTTCTGTAATACTTCCAAAAGCAAACCGTGTACTACACCAGGACAAGAGTATGCGGATGCCTCCTGCAAGAATGGCAGCCACGATAAAACCGATTGTGATAGGCCACAGCAAGCCCTCGACTGTGGTGATTCCCACAGACTCTGCAATGCTCTTCACAAGAGGAATGCCAAACACCCGATCGGGAGCTGTCAGCACACCGATAAAAGGCAATACCGCACCGAGGCTCACGATCTCCGCACAGGCACTGACCAGAATCAGGCCCAGGAGCAGCGTAAACTGCTGCTGTCGTCGCCGACTGAGATGACACCAGAGGCGATGCAGCAGACGCCACACTGAGGACTTCATCGGATTGGTCTGTGACAGCGAGGCGTTAAACATCAGATGGGGCGCACATGGGGACTGCTGACACGTCTTCAGAGGGAGAAGCCATCGTCCACGATCAGATTTTGGCCGGTCATATACTTCGATGCATCCGACAGGAGAAATAACAGGCTGCCGGTGACATCCTGGGGGTCTAACATCCCCTTCTCTCCGCATTGGGATTTATACTCCCGAAGGAACTTTTCATCTTGCTTATCAAGAATCCCCCCCGGGCTTATACAGTTCACACGAATCCCGTCGGCCTTAAAGTACTGCGCAAAATAGCGGGTCAGGTGAACGATCGCGGCCTTGATCGCGGCATATTCGACAGGCATGGTCATCGACGTTCCTTTATAGATGTCGAATCGCGGGACCATTGTCCCGTAGATGGAGGCGATGTTGACGACATTGCCGCCACCCTGCTTCCTGAACAATAGGCCGAACTGTTGCGCCACGAGAAAATAGCCCCCCGCGTGCAGCCCTACATTTTCGCAAAAGTCCTCATACGTCACATCTTCCAATTTGCGCCCGTAGTTTCGATTGCGCGGATAGGCGCTGTTCACCACGGCATCCATGCGTCCATACTGTTTCTGAAGTTTCGTAATCAGCCTGGCGATGGATTCTTTGTCGGTGATATCCAGCGTGGCCGCCTCGGCGCGCCCCTGATACTGACTCGCCAATTGCTCCGCAATGCGCGTTGCACCGGCGCCATCGGCGTCGGCAACCACGGCGATTCCACCCTGCTCCGCTACTGCGGAACAAAATCGCCTTCCAAGAAGACCTGCCCCCCCGGTCACGACAACGACTTTATTCGTTAACACTCGGTCCCTCATTCCTCATATTCTTTACTCGCACGACGAGACGATACTATCGACTTTTACTCACGGCGCCTTTCGATACAAGCGGGCTCACCACGGATTTACCCAGCATTCTGACCGCCCGCAATATCATGCCAGGAACCAGGAACAATAGGGCCAGCGGATCCAGATCCAGCACCCGCTCGAAGTGATAGGGAAAATTGCTCCACCCATTCCTTGAGGGCGCGAGCAAATGCATCGCCCACAAATACATCACGTGCAACCGGAAACGACCTCGTTCGATCAACGTGAGGTCCAATAACCGGATCTGCCCAAGCAGCAGGCGAAAGTACTCCTCGTACACCACGCGCTCCTTGGTCACGTTGCGGATAGTGGTCTGGTGCTGCCGGAATCTATTCAACGGTTCGGCAATATAGGCCACATCGTACCGTGCCACTATCCTGAAGAAGAGGTCCCAATCGCAGCAGACACGATAGGAGGACGAGAGATTTCCCACCAGGTCAAAACATTTCTTTCGAATGAGTGCGGCACTCAGGTTGGGGATTACACACGAATGCAGCAAAAATCGTGACATCTCCGCCCCACTGAGCAGCGTGTCCGTTGCACACCTGGCACGGAATGACGATTCCCTGACCGTAAAGTCATCACCCAGCAGATTGTCGTGCTCATCCACAAGCAAGCTGCGGCAAAACACGATACCAGCCATAGGGTTGTTGTTCATCGCATCGACCAACCGCCGGATCATGCGCGGGTCGCAGTCATCATCGCAATTGGCAAAAATGACAAACTCCCCTGACGCCATTTCAAGGCCCTGATTGCTGACGACCACCCAGCCGCCATTCTTCTCACGCACAAGCAAAGTGACTTTGGGACGATGCTGATACCCGCGCAGCACCTCGATGCTGCGATCTGTGGAGCAATCGTCTATGACCAGTATTTCCAGATCCTGATAGGTCTGGGCCATCAAGCTGTCCATCCGTTGCGTGAGAAACTCGGCATGGTTGTAGCTGGCCACCACGATCGTGACCAAACCAGGCGTCACAGTGATGCTCGCTTGAGCAGCCCTTTCACACCGAGCTCTTCGAGGCTCTCTTCATAGTGGTCTGACTGAATCTGTTCACCATTAACCCACGCAACAAACCGGCGAAGGCCTTCTTCGACGGAGATGGACGGCTTGAACCCAAGAGCGGCTCCCACTTTCGTAAGGTCGGCCACGTTGTGGCGGATATCTCCCAGGCGGAACTGTCCCGAAATCTTCACCGGCACGGTTTGCCCCAACACCCGTTGCAAAGTATTGGCAATCGTCAATACGTCGGTCGCTATACCAGAACCGACATTGAACACATCCGTCAGCGGCATCTCATACTCAATGCCTTTCACCGTCGCGGCAACCACATCGTCGAGGAATACGAAATCCCTACTTTCCTCGCCGTCCTCGAAGATGTTGATACTGCCCCCATTGCGTATCCTGCTGGAGAAAATCGAAAGAATGCCGGTATAGGGATTGGAAAGCGATTGGCCTGGTCCATACACATTCTGGTAACGAAACGCCACAGCTGAGATCCCCAGCGCTTTGGCAACTGTAAGCACCATCTGTTCCTGAGTGAGCTTGGTAATCCCGTACACGGAGGCCGGGCGAACAGGCGTGTCCTCATCTGTAGGTGCCATCCGAGCCGGAATGCCACATCGGGGACAATGGACACCAAAATCACCACGGGCCATGTCCTCGGAAGCACGTGACGGTGGAAAGACATTGCCATGCTGTGCACAGACGTACTTCCCCTCCCCATAGACTGCCCGCGAAGAAGCCACCACAATTTTACGAACAGGGAACGGTGTATTTGCGATCAAATCCAACAGCAATGCCGTTCCTCCGATATTTACATCGGAGTAGTGCTGAATGGCGTACATGGATTGGCCGGTCCCGGTTTCTGCAGCCAGATGGACAACCGTATCAATCCCTGGCAACACATGCAGTAGATCGTTTCGACTGGTGACACTGCCTCGGAAGAACTCCACTTTGCCACGAATCGAACGAAACAACGGTGAGGACTCCTCGTTCGCTCCATGGATTTGGGGCGAGAGGTTGTCGATAACCCTCACACGATGGCCCTTTGCGACCAGATGAAGGGATAGCTGCGACCCGATGAAACCGGCTCCACCAGTGATAAGAATATTTCGTATCATCGTCGTAGGGAAAACCTATAGAGATCGACTTTTCGAGACCCACACCTGCAACTGTGGATCATATTGTTTGATGACGACAGCCGGGACACCAACCGCCACGGAATAATTCGGTATATCGCTTGTTACCACGGCATTTGCGCCAACCACACAGTTATTTCCTACTCGCGCTCCTATAATGCATGCGTTCTCACCGATCCAACACCCGTCGCCAATGACGACTGCTCGTTTAAACAGGACAGGCTGATGCATAATCGGCCTGGAAACATCCTCATAGCTATGCACATTGTCAGAAATATAGACATTGTTGGCCGTAAGAACCTGATCCCCGATTTGCACCTCTCGCACGGCCGCAATGTGGTTGTTATATCCAAACACGCAACCCTCCCCAATCCTTAAAGATGGGGATAGATCGTCACCTCCCGAGCAATACAGCCAGCTTCCCGATTGAAATACTGTCCTTGATCCGAGTTCAATTCGATCGGCACCATCGATTCGAAAGGGCCGGTTCAGGAATGCCCCTTGCCCAAGCATTCGAAAGATCGAGGAGTACTTGAAGGAAAACCACACCCTGGACGTCTTGGAGAAAAGACGGGCGACGAATCTACTCATGGACATAGTTCAGTGCGGCAAGGAACGTTTCTGGATCTGCAAATAAACGAGCCAGCTCGTTCAATTTCGACTCGTGTAAATCCCACCAACGTGACTCGATCAATCTCCGACAGATGTCTTCAGGGAAGCGCAATCGGATCGGGCGACACGGGTTACCCGCTGCAATGGTATATGGAGGAACATCCTTCGTCACCATCGAGGCTGATCCAATCACGGCACCCACACCTATCCGAACGCCAGCCTTGACCATCGCTCCTTGACCAATCCACACATCAGCACCAATGACTGTTCGAGGAAACATTTTTGTGTACACGCACTCTTTGACAAAGAACTTCGGTAAGGGCTGATCCTTGTCATAGAACACCGGGCTCGTGCTGACCATGGAGGTCGGATGCGAGCCAAGGCCGATGGTTACGGCACTCGCGATGGAACAGAACGAACCGATTTCTGCATTGTATACAGCAGATCCAGATTGCACGTAACTGTATGCACCTAGTTTTGACTCCGTCAGAACCGCACCACGGAACAAGACCGAGTGTTCTCCCAACACACAACCTTGGTCTGCGACTGCGCCATGGTAGATCACACTACAAGGGAAACGGCGGCGCAGACGGTTGGTATAGAGAATCTGCCTTGCCCATTCCAGTCCTAGAATCACTGAGCCATCACCTTGTCGCCCTTCGCAAGAAGGTCATCAATGAAGGACAGGTTCCGTTCGAGATTTCTTCCGTCAAGAGGCCCAACATATTTTTCCATGACGGCCTTGTCCAAAAATGCGTCAAACCGCTTATCGCCGGATTGAAAATCATGAAAAGCCTCCACAAGATCATCAACGGTGTCAACGGTGACCAATTCGGAGTACCCGTCGAACGGTGGATACATGATCTCGTCGTCCTTTTTATAGTACAGGCAAGGGATGCCCATGCAGGAGGCTTCAAATAGTGTCTGTGAATAGATCGTAATGAAGAAGTCTGTCCGGTCGAGAACGTCCTTTATCGACACGTTGTCCATGATTTCATTCACCAGCCCGGGGAAATACTCATTGCTGAATTGCTCATATTGCTCGCGATACCCATTCGATCGAACCTTAATCACGATCCGAAGCTCCGGAGACTCATGCTTTATACGGCGCAAGGCCTCCAAGACGTCGAACATGAATTCAAACTCCACCGCAAGGTATGAATTCAGGCTGGTATTATTATGGCCGGATGCCCCGATCGTGACGGTCGGAGCCTTTCGGTTGATCAGTCGACGCGGCACATTCTGCACATAGGCATCCATCCTCGGATCGCCAAGACACACCACGTTGTCCATGCCTCTGAAATAATGCTCTTTCATACTCGTGGAGTATGCATTGATGACGGTGGCGTACTTTGCTTCGTCCAAGAAGGCACTAGTCAACATCCCGTTGACAATGAGATAGCTGGGAACCCCTCGTGCTTTTGCTACGCAATCGACCAGGGTTGCAACCCGCCCGATATTTGCGACCAGTACGACTAAGCTGATCGGGATTTCCTTCACATATTCAATCACACAATCCAACGTGCGAATGGTCTCCGCAATCTGCGCAGAGATTCGTTTTTCGATCACGCGATAAGCGCCCTCCGTCACATCAACTCCATTGGTCAACAGCAATCGTGCCCCGCGCCGCTCTCGAAACATTCGCATCAATCTGTCTGCGTCAAGTTGAAATCGTTCCACCGTTCCCCACACAGGTATGGGCCGCTCGGAGAGATACTTGCCCCATCCCGACGCCCATGAAAAGTGCGCCAGTACCACGCGCACCTTTGAATTGTGCAGTAGGCGCTGTACCAGCGTGCGGGTGGGATAATATTCGTGAATAAAAATCGCCGGTTTCCCATTGCGAGATCGCAATAATCGATCCAACCGAGACATCACGAACCCCTGAACAGCTGTGATCAAATCCCTAAAACGATGCTTGAGGGTTCTGTTTCGAATTCGTTCATCCATCCATCGGAAAGCTGGGAAGTAGTATGTCGCCTGGCCCGGATTTTCGGCGATAGGTACTGGACTGAAAGGAATAGCCATGTCTTTGAGAATTGCCTCGACAATCCCGAGCTGAGTCCCCACAAAAACAGATTCAAACTTCAGGCCGCGAAGCGTCTCCAGGCAGATTCTCGACTGCAGATGAAATACGAAGTCGGTCCAGATATCGATGCGGAAGGCAAAGCCGAACGGAATCCCACGATGAACAAAAATATCTTGGCCCGCTGTGTCCCTATGCCATGTCCGGAAAAACTCATAGATGAGGAAGTTGTTTTTCTCCATGGTGGCACTGTCGACGAGGTAGTCCACATAGAATGCCTGTCCACCCATTCGGCTGACCTCCCGCCGAAGACCAAGATCGTAGGTCAATACGAGATCTCGTGCAGGATCAAATCGATCGCGGCAGCTTCCCCACCAACTCCTGGACTCCAGGATCAGGATATGCCTGTACTGGCTACGAACCGTCGATAGCACCGTCGATTTCTCGAATAACTCTCGCCGGGTTACCAACCGCGACAACCCCGTCAGGAACACTTTTCGTTACTACACTTCCTGCGCCGATCACAGAATTTTCCCCGATGGTGACGCCTGGTAGAATAATCGCGTTACCCCCTATCCAGCTGCCCTTTTTCAATACGACCGATTTTGATGGGTAGTAGCCTTGGTCAATGATTGATTCTTTCAGGTCATCAAATCGATGATTGTTAACATAGATGTGTACGCCACATCCCAGCATGACATCATCCTCGATCACAATTTCACCGCCCGCCATATTGGCAAACAGCATGCATTCGGGACGAATAATGACCCGCTTGCCCAAACTGATTTGTGAACAGCACATTGCATAGGCACCTGGACGAAACTCAGCGCGGTCACCAAAGTACTTGAATTTGCTCTTGCACAAATCGAGCATGGTGGATTTGAAATGCAATCGCCAGTGCGTAAACGGAATGTCTGGCCCTAATCGGTCGGCTGTTTGCCAGAAATGAATACGGCTACGCACTTCGGACCACTTCATTCGTCTAACTATTCCTCGACTGCTTGGGACACCCAACGCAGTTCTTTTTCCGTGAGAAAGATCCCTTCAAAGCTGCGAAAACAATGACGCCGTTCCGCATGAGCGCCGCAGAAGCATTGTGACCGACACTGATTGCCAGCATGAGACGATCACTCATATGTAGTCCCCCTCCTCACCGTTGATCATGCGGATTCTGAATGAGGCATTCCGCCACGCTGAAATCTAACGGGCTATCGATATCGAGGGCACGCTGCACCGGCACGTATACCGAACGTACCTTGCCTTCAAAGATGCCGTTTCGAGTCATGACGAACTCCGGTTTAGCCACATACGCCACCGTCGTCATGTCAAAAACAATAGGTGCATCCTGACGCCGCACGACGGTACTCGTGGGGGGTATGACTAGGCCGACCGTTCCATCGTCATGTGTCCGTACCATATTGAAGTAGGGACTCCGATGCGCATCCGTGACCGTGATGACCATGTCGACCTCACCCTTTTCATATTCGGCCAGGCAACGCTCCAAGTCTGTCACCGCTCGCAATGGAGCCGTGGTCGGAACCACAATTAGGGCATCCGGGTACGTTCCTTCCGATTGCTTCAGATAGGTCAACGCATGGCGCCAGACCAACCACTCGGGGCTGTTATCCTGAGCCAGTTCAGCGGGTCGCAAAAAGGGAACTTCTGCGCCGGCATCACGAGCCACCCGAGCAATGTCCTCAAAATCGGTTGAAACAATGGTCCTACCAATCTGTTTCACCGCCCTGGCCTGATCGATGGCCCATGCAATCAAAGGACGCCCGGCTAAGAGACGAACATTCTTACCGGGCAGTCCCTTGGAGCCTCCACGGGCGCAAATCAGTGCAACGATTCTCATGGAAGAGTGCGGAGTCCTTTACACCCCTCATTCTGACGAGTTATGTGCACTACGGAGCCGGTGGTCGACGAATGTCGTGCGGCTTCGACTACTCGAAGCACCGCCAACCCATCATGGCCAGAGACAATGGGAGGGCCACCGTCAGCCATGCAGGCCAGGAAATGGCGCCATTCGGCTAAATAGCTATTGTCTCGTTGACTCGCATCTGCAAATAGAGTTTTCCAGGAACTTCCACCCTGTTCAAAAATCTCAACAATGCCCGTCAAGGCATTCCAACGGAGCGATCCCGTCTCACCAATAACCGTGCACGTTCTAGTGGTGTCGTGGCGGATAAAGTCCATGCTTAAAGCGGCAATTACAGGCCCGGCTGCTGGTTCATGCGCAAAACCAAGAATCAGATGGGCCGTATCCTCAACATCTATTTCGAGACCGCTCTGCTTGCGCTGGATTGCACTCACCCACTCTATTTCGCCAAACAGCCACCGGAGATAATCAATTTCGTGGCTCAGTTCCAACAATACTCCACCGCCAAGCGCGGCCTTCGCGGAAACCGTCTCACGATAATCGGAACCTGGCCGCCAGGATGGCAAAAACTGTCCCACCTCGGCCCGGACAGAACGTACCGGCCCGACCCGTTTCGCTTGAAGTAACTCGCGGAATCGTTGTACCGAGGGGGAGAATCGCAGGTTGTAGCCCGTCATCAGCGTAATACCACGCGTCCGACACACGTCGATCAGCTCAGACACTCCCTGCGAAGTACTAGAAATAGGTTTCTCCACGAGCAGGTGTACCCCGGCACTGGCCAGCGGGAGCGCGACATCTAAATGATAGCTCGCTGGCGTGGCAACGACCGCTGCCTGTGGGCTGAACTTCAAAGCGTCGGCCAAGCTCGATACGTTATGATCGATTCCGACTGGCAATTGGCCTTGATAATCCTGATGTCTCAGCGCAATCACCTCCACACCGGGCGCTACCTTCCGCACGAGCCGTGCATGCCGGGTCCCAATACTCCCAAGACCCACGATCAGTACACGTTTCAGCATAACTATGCAGCACCGAGGAGAGACTCAGTTCCTAGATATGAAGATTATTGACGCGTACTTCAGGCACTCGTTGCAAACTTATTATGTAGAGCAACATACTCACAGCTGTTCCATCGCGCCATTTCCATTCCCGTCTCGGCAATCGACTTGCGCACATCAAGAAAAGCGGAACCAATGAAGTTATAGAGATTCGCCGTCGCAACTGCGTCAATGGTCGGATGCTGGAGTCCGGCAATGATATGATCGGCTTTCCCTATACCGCCCATAAGAATGCACGGCACTTCGGGGCGATGACGCAGTCCATCAACCACCGACAGATCAAGACCCATGCCGGTGCCGTCCTGATCCACAGACTGAAATAGAATCTCACCGGCGCCATTCTCCTGAAGAAACTCCACCCAACCCGACAGATCAGTCGATACCTCCCTTGTTCCATTGTCGATCATGATGGCCTGGGAACTCTGCGGCGTGGCCTTATAATCAATCCCCCCAACAACGCACTGACGCCCAAAATGTTCAGCGAGCGCGCGACAGAGCCCGGCATCGTTTGCGAAGGCCGAGTTGACCAGCAACTTGTCGGCCCCGCTCCGCATGAATCCCTGGGCAATGTCGAACGACGTGATGCCCCCGCCAACGGTAACAGGGATAAAACAGCGGCTGGCAATGTGAGAGACGACCGCACCGAATGCCTCCGGGTTCCGGACGCCCTTCGACACATCAAGCACTATGAGTTCATCCAGCCCATGAGAAACGTTGAGAAAGTCATAGTTGTTAAACAGCCAGTCAATCGTCCCGACCGCCTGCAGCCTGAAATTTCGGCTCAACATGAATCGTCCTCGATCATAAAGAAGCGCAAAAATCAATCTTCGCATTCAGGGTCTGGCTAGACGAGTTCTAGGAAATTGCTGAGGAGCCTCAAGCCGGTCGATTGACTTTTCTCGGGATGGAACTGTACTCCGCAGATTTTGCGCTTCTGAAACGCCGCCACGAACGGCTGCACATGATCACAAAGAGCGACATTCCAATCTTCCTCGATCCCCTGCAGTGCATAGGAATGTGTAAAGTAGAAACACCCTTTGGGGCCGATCCCCTTGAAAAGGTCAGTCTCCCGATAGCCATAAACTGGGGAAAAGCCAACGTGTGGGACCTTATGCATTGATTGGTAGGTGGACTTCAACTTTCGAAATTGCCCGGAGACCAATCCCAACCCCGAGAGGCGCCCTTCTTCGCTTTCATTGAACAGCAGTTGCATTCCGAGACAAACGCCGAGCAAAGGTCGCTGTTGCTCCAGGGCGTAGGTGCGCAAGGGGATGCCTAGGGACAGTTCAGCAATTCTTTTCATTCCGGTATCAAATGCTCCCACCCCAGGGAGGATAACATGCGAGGCAGACTCAATGACCGACGGGTCGGATGTAACGACAGGCTGTACTCCAAGGTATATCAGCGCGGACGTGAGAGATCGAATATTAGACGTGCTCAGATCAATTACCAAGATCTTCATGTTTACTGGACAGTAAAGAGGGGTTTCCAGATGCCATTCGATTTTGCGAACAGCTCCCGGTTGGCCCATCGATCAAGCACAGCGTCGAAGGGGTCACGCGTTATCTGGTAGTAGTCTAGGTATAGTTCCAAAAATTCCTGGGGAAATTGTCCATCGTATAGCCGGACAAGGTTGACGGCCTGCTGTCTGTCCATGGCCCCTCGCCGCACCTCGATACTCGCATCCTGATTCGCTCTCCCAAATCCAAACTTCAGGTACATCAAATAGGTATGGAGCGCGTACAATGCCTGATCATTCTGCGCAAAATTCGTGAAGGTTCCAGCATTCGCTCCCTCAGCTTCCTTCAAACCACAGTGTTCTTTGGCAATAAGGTAGCTCCGATACGGATCCCAATTTTCAAAGTACGACCAGTGCGTGATCTCGATCTTACTGTCTACAAGCTCCGTATCACTCGGAAACTTGAAGAAACCGAGCTTGTTTGCTGGCACCCCGGACTCTCGGAGAACCTTGTCATACCCGCCTTCGAGATAGACCTTCTTCATGTATGTGACGTCGTAAATCGGATTCTCATCCGTTTCGGTCGAACCACCGTACTCAACCTCACCATCTTCGCCATAAAAGATCAGCGCGATTCCGAAATTCACGGCCAAGCGCAGCACCGCCGCCTGAATTGCAATCAACCACCCATAGTAGGGAAAACCCATCTCGATGAACCCCGTTCGGTTCAAGGTTCGCATTGCATTGGGGTCTGGGTTGATGGAGACATGGTTGTAGCCGCTGCCGACGAATGCCTTCAGGTTCTCTTCTCCCAAGGCCAGCGGCAGTGCTGGCGCCACAGTAACGGTCAGCGGGTTCATGCCATACTTGTGTTGTAGATTGTAGGCAACGTACGACCCATCCTTGCCGCCACTTACGGGAACGAGGCAGTCGAATCGCCCATCTATTCTCCGATGCTTGTCCAGAAGACGATGCAGTTCTTTCTGGCGGCTACCCCAATCCAGCGTCCGCTTCTTTTCTGCCCACTGGCACGCATTACACCACCCGCGCTCGTCGAATTTGATACGTGGCCTCGTGGACATGCTGAGGCAATGACTGCACCAACGAAGATCAAGCTTGTTGTGTTGAGCCATCATTCTCATTCCCCTTGGATTTAAGCGTGTGTGCCCGCGCCAGATCGTCAATCCGCCCTACGTCCAGCCAAGGCTCGTGCATCGGATAGACAATGGTTCTTGCAGCATGCTCTTGCAAACGGCTGAACAGCGTCGGCATATCGCAATGTTCGCCGGCCTTCATGACATCGAGTGCGCTAGGAGCCAATACATAGATACCGGCATTGATATGGCTCCGCGAGATGGGTTTTTCTTCAAAGCCGATGATATCAACCCCTTTAGTGCGGACCACACCGAATGGATGCTGCCATTCATGCAGACGCACGGCCATGGTAGCGACCGCCCCATGCCGGCAGTGGAAATCGAGCAATTCACCGTAGCGGATGTCGGTCAACACATCGCCGTTGGAGACGACGAAGGGCGCCTGAGGCCGTGGGGTCAGCAAGCCGATAGCCCCCGCTGTTCCAAGCGGCGAATCTTCACGAAGGTAATCGATCTGAACCTGCCAGCGACTGCCATCGCCGAAATGTTCTTCGATCATGTTCCCGAGGTAGTGGATGGCCAGCACAAAACGATGAAACCCCTCTGCCTTGGCCCGCTCGATAATATGTTCCAGCATCGGCTTGCCGCCAACCGGCAACATCGACTTGGGGCAATGTTCGGTATGAGGCCGCAATCGGGTGCCTTGACCACCAGACATGATGACCATCAAATTAGGGCGCTGCCTCGGATCCAGTAGTTCATCCCACAGATGCAATCCCACCACGTGTCGGCCTTCATCCACAATTGGCAACTGGTGAATTTTGTTGGCTTGCATGAGTTGAAGCACCGTATCGCGTCCCAATTGTGCTGGGACTACCAAGGAATCACGATGGATGATCGTGTCGATGTGACTGTTCAAATCCAACCCTCGCAAAAGTCCTCGTCTGATATCCCCATCGGTCATCGTCCCGACCAATGTGCCGTCGGAAGAGACCACCAGAGCAATTTGCAGGCCTCCATCATTGAGACAACGAATAGCGTCCTGCAAGGTTGCACCAGGAGAAAGGAGTATTTTTCGCCAGGGTTCTTCCGACATTGGTCTGTGGATTCCTTTTATCGGTCTTGTGTAATCATTGTCGACAAGAACGGGGGTCCTGCCTAGAAGACACAATCATGAAATGTCTTTTTTAAGATCCCTTCGAGCGGATAGTCCTGGATCACTTGAACAACCTTCTCACTGGCTCCCCCTTCGCCATAGGGGTTACAAACAGTTTCCAGCGTCGACTGAAAATCCGGCGAGTACAGATGCTTGAGTGCCAGGGCAATGGCATGCCGGTCCGGACTGCAATCGATGACACTCTTAGATTTAAGGCGACCACGCTGGCGGTCGCCGATATTCACCGTGCCTTTACGAAAACTCGGCACTTCAGTGAGGCCACTGGAAGAGTTACCGATCACTCCATCGACGTGACGGATACATGAGAGGTACCGCAACTGACCCAATGACGTGAAGGCCCGGGCGTTGGCGTGAGTCGCCACGTACTGTTCAATCATGCCAAACAACGCATGACCGCCAGTGTCGGCATTGGGCATGGTGAAAATCAGATGTGTATCTTCCAGCGTCTCTAGTGCTGCAAACAATTCTGCCATCTGCAGGGAGGGTGGGGCGCTTTCCAGCGTGACCGGATGAAATGTGATGAGGAGATTCCGCCGGCCCAATTTAAACTTCAGGGCCGCTTCTAAATCCAAGCGATCGAGGAGCGTCAATTTCTTCATACTATCGATACCCAATCCTCCGACCAGGAACACTCGATCCGGCTGCTCTCCAAGCTGAATCACTCGTTTCCGATAGTCTTCCGTCGCCACAAAGTGCAAGTGCGACATCTTCGTGATCGAGTGGCGAATCGATTCGTCGAACACACCTTCCGTAGACTCACCGCCATGCAAATGCGCGACTGGAATGCGCGCAACCATAGCCGCGGCAACAGCAGAAAACATCTCGAATCGGTCCCCCAGGACGAGCATCACATCGGGTCGAAGTTCCTGCAAGACCTCGCCACACCCGATCATCCCCAATCCCATGGACTTGGCCAGGCCTGCCGGGGTATCGGAACTGAGCAGCATCTCGACTTTGCGATCGACAGTGAAGCCATCCTGTTCGATCTCACGATAGGTCAAACCGAATTTCGGCGAGAGATGCATGCCGGTCGCAATCACTTGAAGTTCAAGACCGGGCGTCTCACGAATACCCTCCATGACCCAACGCAGGAGCCCATATTCGGCACGGGTGCCAGTGACCACACAAATTTTACGGCTCATAATTCAATCAACTCATCCGGTGCAAAGTCGTGCGGGGCCTTGCGACCCACAACATCATCCCAGCGCATGGGCGACAGGCCGGTGCCGGGACGTTTCACCGTGAGATTGGCGTCACTGAAGATCTCGCCGGTGCGGATGTCGCACGCTGCAACCAGCGACTTGCGAGCCATCGCCTTGTTTTTCACTTCACTTGGGCTTACGCGCTTGATGCCATCACCCAAGGCTTGCTCGATATTGCGAATGGCCGCAACCATGGCTTTGAGCTCATGGGGCTCAAGGCTGGCCTTGTGATCCGGTCCCGGCAACGTACGGTCAAGGGTAAAGTGCTTCTCGATCACCGTGGCCCCGAGAGCCACTGCGGCAATGGGCACTTCAATCCCTAGCGTGTGATCGGAGTAACCGACAGCCACGTGGAATGTCTCGCTGATGGTGCGCATGGCGCGCAAATTCACATCGACCATGGCCGTGGGATATTCGGTGTGGCAATGGAGCACGGTGACACGATCGCGCGAGACACCGGCTTGTTCGAGCACCGCAAGCGCTGCCTCAATCTCGGCCAGGGTGGCCATGCCGGTGGAGAGAATCACCGGCTTGCCGTAGCGGCCGACATGACGCAAATACGGCAGATTGGTAATTTCGCCGGAGGGAACTTTAAAACAATCCACCCCAAGCCCAGCCAGCAGATCGATGCTCTCCGGGTCAAAGCCAGTCGAAAAAAATTTGATCCCGCGGTTCTTGCAATGTGCAATCAGCGATTCATGCATATCACGGCTCAATTCCAACCGCCTGAGCATGGCATGTTGCGTTTCGACCGGATCGGTCGCCTGCGCCTGATATTCCGCCTTGTTCGCACTGGTCGTCACAAGGCGGTCCGCGTTGAACGTCTGGAACTTCACGAGGTCGGCGCCGGCTTCGGCGGCAGCATCGATTAATTGACGTGCCAGGGTCAGATCGCCATTATGGTTCACGCCGGCTTCCGCGATAATCAGCGTCCTCACGATGGCCTGCTCTGTTCGGCACCGAGGTGAGCGCTGCTGGGCAAATTGATCAGCCGCCGTTCCAGCGATTCGGCCACCGGCAAGGCCATCTTCGGACATGTCCGATAGGCCGTCAATCGATGCAGCAGGGTCCAGGCCGGACGAGTCATTAACCCTTGATCGTTCGTCGCAGTCAGAACGGCATCGCGTTGCCCCTCAACGGACTCATCCAGCAATAGTGTCTGCAACCAGTAGTTGCTGCGGCAACCGTACGGTTCTTCAACCATATGCACGTGCGGCACGCGGGCAAATGCCGTCTGATACGATCCGAAAATTCTCCTCTTCGCTTCGAGAAGGCCGGACAGTTGTTCAAGTTGGGCGCACCCGAGCGCAGCATTGATATTCGGCAGGCGGTAGTTGTACCCGATCTCATCGTGCACATACTCCCAGCGGTGCGGCACCTTGGCGGTGGTCGTGAGGTGCTTCGCATGTCTGGCGAGTTCTGAATTGCCGGTCAATAGGGCACCCCCACCGCCGGTGGTGATCGTCTTGTTGCCGTTAAAGCTCAGCGTGCCCATCAAGCCGAACGTTCCTGTATGGCGACCCTGGATGGTACTGCCTAGAGATTCAGCCGCATCTTCAACCAGGTTCAGATGAAAATCTCGGGCCACTCCAAGCACTCCCTCTATATCCACGGGATGGCCAAATGTGTGCATGGGAACCAACGCCCGGATCACACGACCACTTTGACGATTGATGCATTGCCCGCCACGTATGTCTGTACTGCTCCGTAGATAATCCCGTAAGACGTGCGGATCCAATCCCAACGTGCGCTCTTCGCTATCCACAAAATGCGGAATGGCCCCGCAATAGACGACCGCATTAGCCGTGGCCACAAATGTCAACGCAGGAATGAGCACTTCGTCTTGCCGTTGTACGCCGGCCAGTCCTAAGGCGACCTGTAGGGCTGCCGTACCGTTCACAACCGCGACCACATGCTTGGCGCCGGTGAACGCGGCAAGATCCGCCTCGAAACGATCGACGAATTTCCCTACGGAGGAGACGTAGCTCGAGTCGAGACACTCCTTTAGATAGACCCATTCGTTACCGGCAAATCTGGGTTCATGCAGAGGCACCGGGCCGGAGCCGACTACCGATCGAATGGCAGCACAGATCTGCTCGGTGAGGGTGGATTGGGCAATTGCAGGATTCACAGATTGTAGATGTCAGACTTATACAACCCCAACCGTGCGGGATTGTTAAACCATGTGACGGTTTCGACCAGACCGCGCCGGAACCCTTCGATGCCGCTATACCGTGGCTCCCAGCCAAGTAGCTTGCGTGCTTTGTCGTTGGCAGCCCACAGCCGTTCTACTTCACTCTTTTCCGGACGAAGTCGCTGCTCGTCTGTGATGATCTCGATCTGTACTCCCATAACCTCTGCAATGGTCCTGGCGGTATCGCCGATCGAAATCTCAAAATTGCTGCCGAGATTGATGACCTGACCAATCCCCTTATCAGACTGCAGCGCCGCCATGAAGCCGGTCACTGTATCCGCCACATAGCTGAAATCTCGCGTGGGATGAACTGCACCCAACTTGATCTGCCGTTTGCCTGTGGCAATTTGAGCAATGATGGTGGGGATCACCGCCCGAGCTGACTGACGCGGGCCGTATGTATTAAACGGACGCAAGACTGTCACCGGAGTTCCAAATGAGGAGTAAAAAGACATCGCAATTTGATCTGCACCGATCTTACTCGCTGAATAGGGAGATTGGCCTTGGAGCGGATGGTCTTCGGTGATCGGCACAAACCGCGCAGTGCCATACACTTCGCTGGTAGAGGTATGCACAACCTTGGCTACCCCCAGATCTCTGGCCGCCTGGACGACATTGAGCGTGCCCTTGATATTGGTTTCAATGTAGGTGTCCGGGGAATGATACGAGTACGGAATGGCAATCAGGGCTGCCAGATGCATCACGGCATCGCAACCTTTCATCGCTGTACGCACACCGTTGGGATCGCGGATGTCCCCGGCAAAGACTTCAAATTTTCCCTTCACATCCTCGCCGCAACTGTCCAGCCATCCCCAGGAATTAAACGAGTTGTAGAGCACGAAGGCGCGAACATCACATCCGGCCCGCACAGACAATTCAGTGAGGTGCGAACCGATGAACCCATCAGCTCCGGTAATAAGAAGTTTCATGATCGACTGAGTACCCTCTCCTTTACGACCAGAACCGGAGTTGTAAACACGTCGGGAATGTCATGAGATCGGGACAACATCCCTGACATCGATCTCCACAGCCGCAGCCTGCTGAATGAGTCGAACTCCCAGCTTGGTCCATCTGGTTTGTCTGGTTTATTTCGTTTGCTTTGTGCGTCTGGTCTATTTGATCTATCTGGTCTGTCTGGTTCTTCTTCATTACTACTTAGGTGTTCAGACTGAAAGCCGAAGGTCAAAGTTCGGAACACTTCAGCCTGAACCCCTTCAACCTATCAACCTGAGCAGTTATGATAGGCCAAGAGCAGACCTGGTGGCATTTGCTGAGGTTTTGGACACCAATGGCGATGGCGATCCCACAACTTATTCGGCGCCTTTGATTAATTGCGCGCTGACCCGCTCAAAAAGCGCGGCATAATCGGGAAGGCGCGCAAGTATGCTGTTGAACGTTGCTGCATCGTAAATATGACTGAGACGATTTCGGTCCTCCACTGCTTCAAGTAGCCGCAAGTAGTCATCCTCCGTGGTATACCCCCCAAGGTAGTAGGCTTTGATAATCTTTTTGGGGGCCGCTTCATCCACCCCCTCTTTTTCTTTGAGAAGGGACTTGATCGCCTTCCAGCACAGCTCAGTGGTGTACTCGAACTTTTGCGCGCGGCCATTTTGCATGCCATCCACGAGTCGTTCATCCCCAAGTTTTTTCTTGAGTCCTGCCAAGTCAAGCCGTGCAAGATAGGTGAAGGTTTCCGTTGCCTCTTGAAATGTTTTGATTCTTACATCCATGGGATTGCCTCCCCCTTCACTCGTTCAGCAAAACGCCCCTCAAATTGAGGCGTCGTGACAATATCCACTCGAAAGGGCACAAAAGATTCGCCTAACTTGTCAGTCATTTCGGCAATCACTTGCCGAGAAATGTCAGCATCGATCCATATATCATAGTCAGAGTTCCAGCGGTGATCGCGGCGGGCCCGGGATCCATACAGATAGACTCTGACCTGCGATGGAATGTGCTCTTTGAGCAGCCGGCGAATATAGGCCTCGGATCGGTTGATCAGCTCTTGCCTGGTCATGATAATAGCAGGGGAGTTCGAACGCCCCCTGAACATATTTCAATAGTCACCAGGATCGCTCGTGTGAGATTCTCGCCTTGCATCTGGTCTGTCTGGACTTTTTTGTCTATCTGGTAAAAATTCAACCAAACAAACTAAATATACAAAATAAACGGATTAACTCTGCGGTTCTTCCGGCTATGCCGGCACTACGTCATTCACATCGATTTCGACGGCCGCAGCCTGCTGAATGAGCCGGACTCCCAACAGCAAGCGATGCCGCTTCTCTTTGCGCAAGAGAATCCCCTGCACTCCTTGCAGCGGACCTCGGATCACTTCCACCTGCATGCCTTCATGCAGATAGGGATGCGGATCATAAGGCAGCACCGTGGTCATGAGGGTCTTGATCGCCGCAATTTCCTGATCCGAGATCGCCTCCGGTCTATGGCCGCTACCGACGATGTCCACCACTCCGATCGTCTTCAACACCGGCAGCTTGTGGTCCGGCGCAAACCGGACAAAGCAGTATCCTGAGAAGAGCGGAACTTCAATTTCTTTCTTCCGATCCTTCCATTGGCTCAGACGCTTGACTGTCGGCAATAGAGGCTCAATGCCTTGATTCACGAGCTGGTCGCGCACGATCTTTTCGTGCCGCGACTTGGTTCGCAGGGCGTACCAGTGAAGATCGTTTGTTTGGTTCATTTGGTTTGTTTGGTGCGGAGGTATTTAATGAGACCGGACGTTATTCTCGCTGTCTTGTTGGCTTGCTCGTAGATTGACTCAAATGTGTCTTTGGTCACATAGCCCTGATCCACTGCAATGTACATGTGACTCTGCACCTCAGCTGTGGAAGACATAGCGATGAACAAGAACTGTGTAAACTCCTTGCTCGAGCGACGAACAAATCCTTCAGCTATGTTTGCCATCACAGATCCCGCTGCGCTCTGGATTTGGCTACAAAGCCGAATATCCTTTTGCCATCTGGAATTCTGATGGATCGCATCATAAACCAGCTGTGTTAGTTGCCTTGCTTCTTTCCAACAGTCTAGATCTTCAAAACGAGTAATCTTCATAACAGAAACGGTTTGTTTGGTTTGTTTGGTCAATCTCGTTTATTTGGTTAGCGGTTCTTCCAACCAGATAAACCAAACAAACCTCTTCGCCCAAACAAACCAGCTGCGGAGACAGCTCCGCCCTTTCACTTACAGATCCGGACTGCGGCACCACACACTATGTCTGCCACGCGCGGAAGCGGCTTGCCTTATTCGGGTAGGCTGAGCCTCAACATTTTTTCCCGCGGCACTCCCGACTGCACCAACTGCTCTTCACAGGCAGCGGCATGCTCGATATCCGCTATCAATACCCGATCAAAGTGCCATCGATTCAGCTGCTCGGGCGAAGAAACCGGGCAAGAAAGAAACGACTCACGCGAATCCCCATCGATAAATCCTACACAGTCGATATTCATTTCTCGAAGCGATAGGTAGGCTAGTTCTGCTAATTCGGTCGTCCCATAGATCACAATCCGCTGGCCATGAGAGGCATCGAACGCCGACATCATCTCTTTTAGCCGAACACGCATGTCTCGATAATACGAGAGGGAGTACTGCATGTAGAGATAGGTCAAACGTGATTTTTCTGCGAAACCCTGCGGCGTCAGGAGGTACTTAATTCGACTACGAGGGATGGTGGTTATCTTGATAAAACCCTTATGGGCTAGACGCTTGAGGTAGAGATTGGTCAGCCCGAGTGCGACGCCGAGTTTGATCGCAAGGGTGCGCTGAGTGGCTCCACCATCTCGTTCGAGCTCGCTGAGGAGGAGAAGGTCGCGTTGCCCTTGTAAGTCCATGAATTATACAGATAAATTGCACTGCCGTTCATAACATGAACGGACGAGTCTAATCTGTCAAGGAAATAATTAGCTGCCTAAGGTTTAACGTGAACAGCAGGTATTCAATGAGCGAGGCTAGCGGGAAAAGCGAAGTAGACTGGTTCTTCTAGTTTATTTGGTTTGCTTGGTTAAACCAGATCAGCCCTGCCCCACTAGGGTTACTTGTCTCGAGTGGATGCCACAGGGTCGGGTTTTTCGACAAGAAGAAGCCGTTCGGCAGCTGCACAGACCTCCTGGACCGTAATCAACTTCATGCAATTTTCCTCGCCTCTAGTGCAAGTCGGGTGAAAGCAACTGCGGCAATCGATCTCCTTATACAGCAGCTCCACAGGACCTCCCCGAGGGCCCCACTCGCGAGGATTCGACGGGCCGAACAAGGCCACCACAGGAGTGCCCACTGCGGAAGCAATGTGCATCGCGCCACTATCGCTTCCCACAAAGAGCGCTGATCTTTTGGCGATGGCCGCGAACTGTTTAATAGTTGTACGGCCCGCCATAATGATGGGCTCACTCTTGGCCATCCGTCGAATCTCTTGCGCAAGATCGACGTCTTGATCGCTGCCTCCAATCAACACCTGGCAACCATACTGAGAGATAAGATGACCTGCCAGCTCTGCAAACCGCTCAGGAGGCCAGGCTTTAAACCAGTACCGGGCGCCGGGTTGCAATATGACG
This sequence comes from Nitrospiraceae bacterium, assembly GCA_013140715.1. GTDB lineage: Bacteria > Nitrospirota > Nitrospiria > Nitrospirales > Nitrospiraceae > Palsa-1315. The sequence continues at coordinate 15,972 of JABFSG010000027.1, read as the reverse complement.
ATCGACTGTGACCGCTGAACGCCGAGTTGATCCAACAGTCGATCTGCACCGTGTTTCTCTTCTGGTGTCAGCCACAATTGCGGGTCTCGTGAGTCGGCCTGGATGCGCAAAGGCTTGAGGGATTCCAGATCACGGTCAATCCTATGCCGCACATTAGACGCAGGCTGGACCACCTCTGTGTAGTATCTCCCTCGCCAACGATGTTCGTCATTGAACCCAATCCGTACCGGTGCTCCGCTGACCCGGGTTAGAAATGCAGACCGGTCTCCGTCCGTCAAATCGATTACTGTATCGAACTGCCGACTACGCAGTCCGGCAATAAGCCGCGATTGTGCCGCCAGAGACCCTTTATCGAGAACCATAACCTCGTCCAAGTTCGGGTTTCCAAACAACACGTCTTCCGTCCCACGATTCACCATCATGGTGACCCGGACATCCGATCGTGCAGCTTTAATCGCACGTATGGTCGGCGTCGCCAATAAGACGTCACCGATATAGCGGAGCTTGATCACGAGGACATTTTTCATATCGTGGTCTTATACCCGCGAACCCATCACCACTTACTACTCACTACTTACCACTTACGGTTTTTCACCGCACAATTCGCGGTACAACGCGACGGTCTTAATCGCGGCGTGTTCCCAGGAGAACTGCTTGGCACGAGCGAATCCTTTGATCTTCAAAGAAGCTCGAAGCGGCTCATCCTCCAGCGCATGAATCATCGCCTCGCCAAGTGCCCGCGCATTTTGAGGATCCGCCAACACCGCTGCATCGCCTGCCACTTCCGCCAGGGCAGTCGAGTTGGACGTGAGCACCGGCGCTCCACAAGCCATCGCTTCCAACACGGGCATCCCAAATCCTTCGTACAACGAGGGAAAGACAAAGAGATCGGCAGAAGAATACAACAGCTGCAAATCGTTCGTGGACAATCTTCCAGGACAGAGTACCTTCTCAGACAAGCTGCGCCTTCGAGCCGACTCCTCATAGTTTCCGAAGGGATGGATTGGCGAACCGACCAGGACTAACATACGAGATCCCAGCTTCTTCCGCACCATCTCTGCCCCTTCAAGAAAGATCTGGTGATTCTTGCGCGGGTCTGCGCCTCCAATAAATAGGACATAGTGCTCGGCCTTCAGACCGATTCGTTTCCGCAACTCCGCCATCGCCTGATCGTCCTGCCGTGGCACAAAGTCTTCAGATACCCCATTGGGAATCACCCTGATGTGCTCGCGTTTCAACCCATAGAGTTCCACGAGTTCTTTAGCGGAAAACTCTGACACAGTAATGGCCTTTCTGGCTCGTAGCGCAGTCTGTCTCGTCTTGAATGATGAGGGCCATTGGCCCAACATCTTCTTCGAATACTCGGGATGGCGATCCAGCCAAAGATCGTGAATAGTCACAACTCCGCCATAGCGCCCGACTGCCTGCATCTTAAAGTTAGTCCCATGGTATAGGTCCAACCGATCGGACGAGCCTCGCTTCCCCATTCCCCATTTGCTTGAGTTCACCCACTGGAGTCGCTCAATGCCAGGCCAGGCCTTCACAGAGTCAGGTCGCTCAGCGCCAGGCCTCGCATAGGCGACAAAGTCGATGTCTTCCTTCTGCGCCAACATCGTACGAAGCAGGTGATAGCTATGCCATCCCACTCCACCCATGTCGCCTACCATAGGATTGGCATCAAAACCGATTATCATGGTCGCCCCAGTACCTCACCATAAAGTTCTTTCACATGCCTGACGGATGCATCGAGGCTAAATCGCTCCTGTGCACGCGCCCTTCCGCAGCTGCCCATCTGCTCTCGGCGGACTCGGCCCAATCCAACCAGGATCTGCTCCCCGCATGACCTCATCTACGCTCTCCCAACCTTGCCATACACTTTGATCATTTCACGGGCAGTTTGTTCCCAGGAAAAGCAAGCGGCGCGGTCGAGCCCCTTTTGACGGAGATCTTGTTGAAATCCGGTATCCGAGAGTACTTGCTCCATATGACGGGCAAACCCTGCGGTATCAGTCGGGTCCGCAGAAAGCGCTGCATCACCGAATACTTCCGGCAACGATGAGGCATTGGAAGAAATCACAGGGCACCCGCAGGCCATTGCTTCCAAGACCGGCAATCCAAATCCCTCATACCGAGAAGGAAATACGAATGCAGTTGCATGCTGATACAAGGAGATCAACTGCTCTTCCGTCACGATACCTGGAAATGTAGTCTGCGAATCAAGGCGAAGCTGATGTACACGCGCATGTACCTCGGGCCGATTCCTCAGGTCACCGACAAGTATCAGATCATGGCTCTCTCGAAGATGCGCAGGTAGCCTGCCAAATGCCTCGACCAGAGTTTCCACATTCTTCGTCGGGTCAGAACCGGCTACACTCAGCACATACGGCCGCCTCGTTCGATCCTGCTCCAAAGAGAGGGATGGCCGAAAATGGACCGGATCGACTCCGGGCGGCACCACGGTTATCTGGTCCTGAGAAAGACTAAGATGCCGGGCAATATCATTTTTTGACCACTGGGACACAGTCACTACGTGATCCACTTGCGTGCTTTGGTTCGGAATTACCATACGTTCAATGAAAGCATTGAGGTTTCGTCTCGGGCGGTATGACCCAAACAAGAGTGGCTTGACATCATGAATCGTCACAATGAACTTTCCTCGTTTCCATGCCACGCATGAATCGTAGGGGAAATGCACGACATCATATTTCCCGACCAGATTCGGTGCGACTTGCTCCCACAGCCGTCTACGAAAGAACGGAATACGAATACGATGGTAATGGATGTTCGGCCTGACTGGGAAATTGCAGGAATCGTCTGGCATTAAAATTTCGTACTGATTTTCCGTATCCACTCGACCAAGCGCCTCAATCAGCCCGCGTGCATACCGGCCGAGCCCGACATTGAAATCCCGAAGGTGCCAGGCCGCAATCACAATCTTCATAATCTCTGGCTCTGAACCGGCAGAGGCCTGTTAATCCGATCTGGTATATGATCCGGTACGTCAACTGGTGCATATCCCCTGCACATACTATATTCGCGTGCCCACTACCTGCGGTCCAATTGCGAGGGAACCGGCTTCGTTGTATCCCACAGCTTGGCATACTTCACGAAGGTGTACATGCTGGCAAAGACGCAGACAATGAGGCCGCGCACTCCGTCCCGATACCCCCCTTTCAATAGATAGGTCTTGACCCCGATCACCAACGGACGGAAAGCCAAGTCGCTCCAGCTAACCGCCCGGACTTTCTTAGCCTTCTCTTCTGCCGCCAGCGTGGTATAGAGCCCAAACTTTTTGAAGTGATCCTGAATGCGCCGCTCGGTGTAATGATCGAGATGCTCGACCAATGTCCCGATCTCACCATCGACGATGAGATTTTCATGCACCGCGACATCGTTGTACTGAGCAAGTCCCCGCCGAAACAAGCGCACTTGATAATCGGGGTAGACGCCGCCCCCCCGCACCCAGGCACCATAAAAAAAGTTCCGCCTGGGAATCCGATAGGCCACGGGAGCGCCAGGTCTCCACTGCTCAAGACAGGTCCGCACTTCTCCACGAAGTTCCTCGGTTACTCGTTCGTCTGCATCGAGGATCAGAATCCAGTCGGACGACGCCTGTGCCATCCCGAAGTTCTTCTGCAAGCCGAACCCGGGCCAAGGACGGACAAACACCTTGGCCCCATAGGTGCGGGCCAACTCCACCGTCTTGTCACGGCTCTCCGCATCGACCACGATCAACTCGTCGGCCCACTGAGCCGACCCAAGACAATCGGCAATATTCCGCTCCTCATTTTTCGTGATGACAAGGCAGGCTACTGTGAACTTATAGGCCGGCTCACCCACGAAATCCTCGGCGAGCGATTTCACAATAGAAGTTCCAGTTAAGCCACCGGTTCCGCCGTGATGCCCAGCGTTTCGCTGACCCGAGTCGCGCCTGCATGACCTTCGGATGAGACCCGCTGAATTCTTTCAGCACAGCATAGTCGTCGAATTGAAAGCTGTCGTGAGCCAGTTGTTTGGCCTCGGCGGCAGGAACATGGCCTCCATGATAGACCGTTACTTGCTCCCGTTTTTTTTCCAGCATCGTTTTCGGATCCTTCACCCACCCGTAGTGAAAGACACGCCCATCGGATGGAGCAATCCATTCCTTCGGTCCGCTCTGGAGATACTGCTGCGTCGCCTTCAGATGAAACCCCACTGCATCGCCGCAGGACTCGACTTCACCGTTGTTTCGAATGATCCGCACGGCTTTGTGATAAAACCAAGGATTCGTGGACCAATAGTCCGCGATAAAATGCAGGTACCGGAACAGTAGCCCTTTTACCTCAGGGTTGCCGAGATTCCTCCGCATCGCCGCCTGAATGATCGGCAAATCGTCTTCGTGCACGACCTCGTCTGCTTGAATATAGAAAGCCCAATCCCCGGTACAGTGAGACAAGGCGATATTGGTCTGCTGGGCATAGATCAAACCATCTTTTCGCAGCGTCTCATCCCAGACCGACTCCACAATTCTGATCTTCGGATCGCCGATCGATCGAATCACTTCGAGCGTGCCATCGTCGCATCGCCCGACATTCACGATGAACTCATCGACGATCGGCAAAATGGAACGGATCGACTCTATCGCTGGATAGTCGTACTTCACCGCATTACGAATGAACGTGAACCCGCTGACTCTCATAATTGAATGGTTTATTTGGTTAATTGGTTTGTTTAGTTGCTCCGGTCACTAACGAGATAAACCGAACAAACCAAATAAACAAAACAAACCTGTTCACCGTTTTGTGAGTTCCCAGAATTTTGCATACTTCATGAAGGTGTAATAGCCATAGAGGCCGGAAAGAATCAACCCCGGCATGCCGTCCAGAAAACCGGCCCGTTGTACATACATCTTGAAAAAAGCGCCAAGCGGGTGAGTGACCAATTGATGAGAGGAGAACCGGCGGCCCTGGTCCACCATGCGTTTAGCCATCAGATCCGAGTAACGGTCCTGCTTTGTAATGTAGTGATCGATATCCCGAAAGGGATACTGCAATGCGGGACTCTTGAGGTGCCCGACCGGTCCATCGCAATCGAAACCTTCATGGACCAATTCTTGACGGTAGCGAAATCGACCCTTGCGAAAAAGTTGCGGTTGCCGATAATCGGGATACCAACCGCAATGTTCGATCCAGCGGCCCAAAAAGTAGTTTTTCCGCGGCACAAAGTAGGCATCCGCGTCCGGCTCGCGGTCGAGCAGCAGCTGAATTTCTTTCCGCAACTCGGGCGTCATCCTCTCATCGCTGTCCAGACTGAAAACCCAGTCATGGGTTGTGAGCGCAACTGCTTCGTTGCGCAGTTGGCCAAATCCGTGAAAGTCGGCTTGATAAACCTTGTCGGTAAATTCTCTGCTGATCGCTGCTGTGCGGTCACTGCTGTGTGAATCCACAACGATCAACTCATCGCCCCAACCAGCCACAGACTCAAGACAGGCCCGCATGTTCGGTTCATCATTGTAGGCGATCACGTAGACCGAGAGCTTAGACATGCACGACCCTGTGGCTTATTTGGTTCATTTGGTTTGTCTTGTTCATTTTGTTAACCAAAAACTCAGCCCAACCAAATAACCAAATAAACGAAATAGACCAAATAACAAGCTGCTCTAGACATGGACCACCTTGAGCGGTGACGGATGCCCAGCAACCTGAAGAACCTGCTGCGCAACCGACTCCACCGTCAGCCGATCGAGGCAATCCCAATAGGGGCAGGCCTCATAAATACATTTTTCGCAAGTCGGCACGTCAGGGCGCAAAACCACTCCCTTGCCGAGCGGCTGCCAACGGGTCGGAAGATTGTTGCGCCGTGGATCGAACAGGCTGACATTCGGTACAGCACAAGCTGCCGCAATATGAGCCGGGCCGGTGGCTCCGGAGACCACGGTATGACTCCCCGCGATGATGGCCATCAGCTCTCGCACCGATAATTGTCCCATGAGATTCAAAACTGAAGCAGGAAGGGGCGCGTCACTCATCGCTTGTTGATTGAACATGTCTGCTTCGGCCTGGCTGCCAGTCAGAACGACCCCCACTCCCTTACGGTGCAACTCATGCGCAAGCGAACGATAGTGCTCAACTCGCCAGCGCCTGGCAGCAAAGCCGCCAGGATGGAGCACGACCCTGGGTGTCGGCAAGCCACGCAAGCGTTCCTCCCCCCACGCTCGCTCTGCATCGGTCAGCACGAGACTCGGTGGAACCACGGTACTTGGCTGCAATCCAAGCCCCGCGAGCATGCCGACGTTATACGAAGTTTCATGCTTGGAAAAATCTTTCCGATGTTCATAGATCCGCCGATTCGCCAACAGACTGTACCAACGGTAGCCTGTCGCCACTCGAATCGGTACTCGGGCTAAAAACGCGGCCCACATCAATCGCTTGAACGGCTTGAGAAACACCACGGCGTCGACAGTCCGGCGAAACAACGATATCAGCTCACTCAGAGATTCCCGGCCTGTGACCGTCCGAACCTCATCAATATCCGGATGATGAGCCAGGAGCGGGGCCGCATACTCGCTGGACAGGAATGAGATTCGCGCATCCGGCAGGAGCCGGCGCAGCTCAGAAGCGACCGGCAGACAGAGGATTTCATCGCCGATCCCGTCTGGCCGAACTAAGAGGACATTCATCGGGGAGCCATCCGAAGGGTCCTTTGCTCGCGAACCACGGCCAATACTTGCTCAGCCGACACCGTTCGCAAACATTCAAGCGGCGTCGTATTGTGGCAAGCTCGGCTGAAACAGGGACTGCAGGGCACCTTCCCCGACAAAACAGTATGACCCGCCCCATAGGGGCCGGTCCGCACCGCACTCGTCGGGCCGAACAGCGCCACAACCGGCGTACCAACCGCGGCCGCGATATGCATCGGACCTGAATCGTTCGTGATCAGCATCGATGCCTTGCTCAGGAGCGCCGGCAACAACCCCACCGCCGTCGCTCCAGTCAGATCGACAGCAGGGCTTTTCATCATGGAAATTACCGCGGCAACATCTGCCCGTTCAGCAGGACCGCCAATCATCACCACTGCGCCGAATCTTTCTTGTTGCAGCCGATCTGCGACTTCGGCAAAGGCCTCAGCAGGCCACCGTTTAGTCGGCCACCGGGCAGACACATTCATCGCCACCCAACTCATTCCAGGCGTGACACCGGATTGGCTCAACAGGCGGTCGACCTCCTCATGATCGGTTTGCGGGATGCGGAAACGAAACTCCGGGGCACCAGACTCCAGCGCCCCCAAAGCTTTGGCCACGAGCAGGTAGCGATCGACCGCGTGCATCTCCGATTGTGGAACCGGCACGCGCTTCGAATAGAACCAGGGACTCCCCTCCCGCCCATTGGCAAACCCCACACGTAGCGGAGCCCCGCTGAGAGAACCGATCGCAGCGCTCCGAAAGAGACCTTGAAGATCCACCACGAGATCGAACTGCTCTGCTCGTAGAAGAGATACCTGGGAGAGCCACCCCGTAAGCGTCGACTCCACCTGCCAGACCCGATCCACCCCATCGATGCGTTCGACGAGACCGGCCCACTCACGCTTGACCAGCCAGGTCAGTTGAGCCTCGGGATAGGCCCGGCGAATAGCTACACAGGTCGGCATCGCATGTACGATATCGCCGAGTGAACTCGGTTTGATCAGCAGGATGTGGCGATAGGCTTCCATCATATATGCCGCGCGAGACTGGCGAGAAATGCGAGACAGGCGTGACGCGCAAGATCCACGAATTTCATGACTCTTGCCTTTCTCGCCTTTCCCGCTCGCTCGCGCTCTTCGCTGCATCGGCCAAGATCCAGTCGACTGCCTCGGTCATCGACTTGGCCACAATATTCGGCAGAGCCTGCTCAGCCTCGAGCCTACCTAACGTCTGTGAGTCCACCGGCTCGCTGGTAATAAGAATGGCCTTGGCGCCCACTCTATGGGCCAATTGTATGTCGCGAGCGTGATCGCCGATCAAATAGGAGCGGCGGAGATCCACTTGCAACTCCGACACAGCCCGCTCCACCATACCGATATTCGGTTTGCGGCAGTGGCATCCATCGTTGGGATGGTGCGGGCAAAAATAGATGGCATCCAGCGCCGCATCCTGCTGTTCTAACAGACCTTGTAATCTGGCATGAATCGCTTCCAGATCCTTGAGAGTAATGATTCCACGACCGACACCGGATTGGTTCGTGACCACCACTAACCTCGCGCCGGCTCTTCTCAATCGCGCCAGAGCAGGCCCGACTCCGGTCAACAACTTCAGATCGGCAGCGATTTTCAGATAGCCTGGATCGTAATTCAATGTTCCATCGCGATCCAGAAAGACGGTGACTCCGTCGAGGATGTTTGGTTGGTTTATTTGGTTGGTCGGATTTGTTTGGTTCGAACCAAATGAACCAAACAAACCAGATGAACCAGATAACCGTTTGGCCGCTGCTTCATAAACCTGGTCGACCGAGACCCCCGTCATGCATCGATGGTCGATGGGGCATTCCCGTAATAGGCAGGGGGCGCAATCGACCGGCTGCCGCACAACGGCATGGGCGTCGCCAAAAGGCGACGTGGTCCGCCAATCGGTCGGTCCGAAAATCGCCACAACCGGCACCTTGAAAGCAGCGGCAATGTGCATGGGACCTGTATCGTTCGTAAGAAGCAGGGCACAGCGTTTTACCGCCGCCATAAGTTCTCGAATCGTCGTTGCCCCGGATAAAACCAAGGATCGTGACGTCAGACGGGCGGCAATTTCACGGCCCAGACGTTCTTCTCCCTTGGCTCCGAAAATAACCACGCAGACTTGTCGATCGCCCGATTCGCAAACCGTACGGCACAGTCGTTCCGTGGCCTCGGCAAACCGTTCCGGCAGCCAGCGTTTGGCCGCCCCGTAGGTCGAACCCGGATTGATTCCGACGACAATATCCGATTCCGTCAATCCGCCCTTGGCAAATCGACCGGCCATCGCCTGTTCCTCCTCAGGGGACACGACGAGTGTTGGCTCAGCGGGATCGCCGGTGAGGCCCAACGGTTTCAGCAGATCCCAATAGTAATGGACTTGATGGACGAGCGTGCGGCGATCCGGCGGAGCGACTGGATCCGATAACAGCAGACTTCGCCCGTCGGTCGCATACCCATAGCGCCGGGGGACCGAGGCCAGGAACGTCAAAAACGCCGCCTCGAACGCATTCTGAAACAAAATTGCGAGATCGAAACCTTGCTGCCGCAACTCCCCAGCCAAGGCCCACTTGCCGGAAAGGCCCATGTGCCGCCCCTTGCTGTCGTAGGTCAGCACGCGCGTCAATGCCGGATGTCCGGCAAACAAATCGGCCACGGCCGGTTTGACCAGCAGGGTGATCTTGGCCTCTGGAAATAGTCGCTGTAATCCTCCTAGCGCAGGCTCGCACATCACTGCATCGCCAAGCCAGTTGGGTCCACGCACAAGGATTCTTTTGACAGCGCCCTTATTCACATCCCTCCGCAACCGAGTAGGTTCGGTTCGTTTGGTTTATTTCGTTTGTTTGGTATGTTTGGTTATTTCGCACCAGACAAACCAAATAAACTAAATAGACCAGATCAACCAGTCATCCGGGGGCCAGCCTTCAGCCTCATCCCCAGCACCAGCCCCCGCAGCCGATCTTCTCCCACGGCCACATCGGTGGCTAGCCGGACTGCCCACCAGTTAGCGGTAGGTTGAAGCAGCGCCGCCAACTTGCAAGCATCTTTCTCCGTCGTCACGACTAGGTCGGCATGAAGTTCCGTCGCCCTGGCGCTCAATCGCTCGACGTCCTGGCTCGTGTAGGCATAGTGATCGACGTACACCACTTCATCGAGAATTTTGATTCCTATGCCCTCCATGAGGGAGCGAAACGACCCGGCATGTCCCACACCGCTGCAGAGCATCGCCGTCTTTCCCTTGGACCAGGAGAGCGGCTGCACTGCTCCGGTCACCACCGACACAAGATTCTCCGGACGAAAGACCGCTTGAATCGGATCCGGCATCGTGCCAAGCGACGCTTGGAGCCTACGACCAACCTCTGCCACCTGAGCAGGGATCTCCGCTCTCGTGATGACGATCGCCGTCGCGCGCGCCGCAGCTTGGAGCGGTTCCCTGAGTCGGCCGGCCGGCACCAGCGCTGCAAGCCCTTCGACATCCGTGGCATCGACCAGCAAGAGATTGACGTCGCGATAGAGACCCAGGTGTTGGAATCCATCGTCCAGCACCACGCAATCGATCGGAAATCGATCCAAGACCCAGGCGCCGAGTCGATAACGATCGGCGCCGACCGCCACGATCGCCTTGGGACATCGTTGAGCCATCAAGAACGGCTCATCGCCTGCCTCGCTCGGACCGACCAGTAAGCGCTCCCCATCCGATACCAATAGATATGGATCCGTACTGGTCCTTCGATAGCCCCGGCTAAGAATCGCCACTCGCTTTCCCTCTGCGAGAAGCCAACCGGTCAGCGCAATCACCACCGGCGTTTTCCCTGTCCCACCCAGTGTGAGATTCCCAACACTCAGCACAGGGACAGGCAATCGCCGTTGCGCGATCCAACCCCAGTCGTACAGTAATGCGCGCAACCGTGCAACCACCCCATAGGGGATTGCGGCCCAGATCAGCCACCACCTAACGGTTGTTCCAGGATTGAGCATTCTTCGTACAGGCTGAAGGATATTAGGCTGAAGGCTATAAGGTAAATTTAAAGGGCGCAAATCTCTCAAACCTTCAGTCTATTGACCTGGGTTCAAACGCTCAGCCTACCTACCTGAAGCCAGGTTTCACGCCTTCGGCCTTCCAACCTTCAGCCTACCCACATGAGTGCCGGCCTTCAAACCTTCAGCCTTAAGACCTCGCCGCATCAGCAATCTATCGATGGCCTCCAGCGTCTGTTGCATGGCCCCCTGATTCTGTTCGACCACTTGACGAGCCGACCGGCCCATCCGCTCCCGGTCCTCGCTATCAGCAAACAGAGCCAACACCTGCCTGGTAAGATCCTCCGCCTGAAGAACTCGCCGGCCGCCTCCAGCTTGCATCAAGAGATCGGCAATCTCTGCGCAATGGTCGGTGTGAGGGCCGAACAACACAGGCTTGGCCCACTGAGCCGGCTCCAACAAGTTATGTCCACCGATTGGAACCAGCGTGCCTCCGACGAACGAAACCACAGCTTCCTTGTAAATCGTCGCCAATTCGCCTCGGGAATCGAGCAACAACACACGGGGGCCGGCAAATCGTAACGTGCCGGTCTGCCCAATGGCGCTCCGCCTCTGCACAGCCAACCCCTGTCCTCGAATCATCGCCTCTACCGATTCCACCCGTTCAATGTGCCGAGGCGCCAGCAGCAAGACCGCTGCGGGACACTGCTTAACCAATGCCCGATAACACCCCACGAGCATTTCTTCTTCACCAGGATGGGTGCTGCCAGCCACAAACAGCTGTTCCGATTCCTGAAGCCCAAGATGGGCTCTCGTCGTTCTCTCCCCTACAATGACCGGCATCGGCTGGTCGAACTTAATATTTCCTGTACGCTTGACCCGCGAGGCCTCTGCTCCGAGAGCAACGATCCGGTCTACGTCCCGATCCGACTGCATCAAACAAAGGCTGAGCGTCTGCAACATCGTTCGATAGAACGATCGCACAGGCCCCCACTGCTGCCGAGCAAAAGACCTGCTTGAGAGCCGACCGTTCACGAGCACAGTCGGCACTCCCTGCCGACGCAGGTGCCACAAGAGATTGGGCCAGAGCTCGGTTTCAATGAAAAGATAGAGGCGGGGTTGCAATCGTTCGATGAAACGGGACACGACACAGGGAAAATCGAGCGGCGCATAACAGTGATCTGCCACACCGGGCAACCGTTGCTCCACGGCCTCCCGTCCGGTCTCGGTTACTGTCGAAACCACCAAACGGCATTCCGGATGACGGCGATGCAGTTCAATGACAAGCGGTGTCACCGCCACCACTTCACCGAGAGAGACCGCGTGGACCCAGATGACTGGTTTGTTTGGTTGGTTTGGTTGATTTAGTTTATTTTGTTCGAAAGCACCAAACAAACCAGACAAACCAAATGAACCCTCTGCCAACCCGAGTCTTTGGGGTAACCCACGACGGCACCGCTGTTTGGCCAGCAGGATCGCCACGATGACCGGCGAAACGGCCAGCAACAGAACATTGTAGAAGAGACGCCACATGTCTTTGTGCGTTAGGCGGGAAGCGGGAGACGTAATTCGTGAACCGTTACGCGTGAATCGCAAACCGTGAACCAACGTGTCAGCCCTTCACCTCCAACGTCTAACGTTTTACGTTTCACGGCTAACGCTTCACGGCCTCATCCGCCTGATCAGTCAATCGATTCAGGGTCGCCTCAAGCTCCATACATGCCGCCTCCAATGCCTGCTCATCGGAATCCGGCGGAACCCAGATGGGCGCCCCCCACAGATAGAGACCTCGCGACCATGGATATGGGACCATGAACCGGTCCCAGCTGGCAAAGAGTTTTTTTTTGAGCAGCTAAAGGCCAGGGGGACAATCGGAAGCCTGGTCGCCTTCGCCAGCTGAATCACTCCAAGCTTCGCAACCTGGCGAGGCCCTTTGGGTCCATCGGGAGTTACGACAAGATCGGCGCCGGCTCGCCCACGGCGGATCAATTCCCTCAACGCCAATGCCCCGCCTCTGGTGCTCGATCCACGGACCGCGCGATGCCCGAATCGAGAGATGATGCGCGCAATAATCTCACCGTCCTCATGCTGGCTGATCAACACGTCGACCCCTATACCACGACCTTCCAGTTCTAACGCAACCATGAGTTGCTGGGCATGCCAAAATGCGAGGATGATATGCTGACCCTGGCGATGCAACGCATCGAGCTGCTCGTGACCTTGCGAATCGATCCGCATCGACCGCCCCAACCCTCGAATCACCGCTGCCCCGATGGGAGGAAGCACTGAGAGTTTCACCCACGTCTCTACTCGCTTCAGGGCCGGGTTACGCATCCGCGACATCCTGAAACTGCATCGCATGGAGCCGCTTGTACTGTCCCCCGCGGCGAAGCAGCTCGTCGTGCGTCCCCACTTCGATGATCGAGCCGCGAGCCAGGACCATGATCCGATCGGCCTGTTGAATCGTAGACAATCGATGGGCAATGACGATGGTCGTCCGATTCTTCATTAAATTGACAAGCGCCAACTGGACGACACGTTCGGACTCGGTATCCAACGCCGACGTCGCTTCATCGAGAATAAGTAAGGGAGGATCGCATAAAATCGCACGGGCTATGGCCAAACGCTGGCGCTCCCCGCCGGACAGCTTCACGCCCTTCTCACCCACGACCGTCTGATATCCCTGGGGAAGGCCCTCGACAAAATTGTGGGCATAGGCCAAACGTGCCGCCTGCATAATATCTTCGTCGGTGGCGTCTTTCCGTCCGAATGCGATGTTGTTGCGAATACTATCGTCGAACAAGACAACATCTTGCGACACCATACCGATTTGCGAGCGAAGCGAGTGAAGGGTGTACGACTGAATATCCACCCCATCGATGAGAATACGTCCGGCAGTCGGTTCATAGAAACGGGGAAGAAGATTGACCAGCGTCGTCTTTCCACTGCCGCTGCTCCCAACGAGGGCTATCATCTCTCCGGCGCGAATCGTCAGGTTGATGTCGTTGAGGGCCGGCACTGCCTGGCTCTCATAATGAAAGGTGACATCCTCGAATGTCACCCACTGAGCGATCCTCGGCAACTCCAATTTGCCCCGTTCCGCATCCTGCTCGGTCTTGAGGTCCAACACACCGAAGACTCGTTCCGCCGCGGCTAGAGCCTGCTGAATCTGATTATTGGAACCGGACAGTTTTCGAATCGGGGTATAGGCCATGAACATCGCCGTCAAAAATGAGAAGAATTCCCCAGGCGTCATCGAGCCGTTGATCACCAGGAAGCCGCCATACCAAATAATCGCCGCGACCCCCACGACACCGATCACTTCCATATGCGACGACCCGATGGAAGAAACCTGAATCGCCTTCATCGTCGTACTAAGAAATGAACGGTTGCTCTGTTGAAATCTCTCCGCCTCCGAATCTTCACGTCCATAGGCCTTCACCATGCGAATGCCGGATAACGTTTCCTGAAGTGTGGAGGCCATGTCCCCCATTCGCTCTTGGCCGCTGGCCGCTAACGCCCGCAACCGCTTTCCCATCCGCACCATCGTAAACACGGCCAGGGGGATGACAATCACCGAGAGACCGGCCAACCGCGCATTCTGATAGAAGATCACACCCATCATAGCCAGAAACGTGAGCCCCTGCTGAAAGATATCTTTCAGCACTCCCGCCACCGCGTTGGCCATCACCGTGACGTCGTTTACCACACGCGACACCAGCCGCCCAGACGTGTTCGCATCGTGATAGGAGACCGGCAGCCGAATGAGTTTTCCAAACAACTCCTGTCGAATATCGGTAATCACCCGATTCCCGACATAACTCATGAGATAATTTTGTCCATAGTTGAAGATGCTCTTGAGTACCGCCACGGTGAAGAGCGCGAGTGGAAGCACCAGCAGGAGACTTTCGTTTTTGTTGATAAAAATCTCATCGAGGACCGGCTTGACGAGCCAGGCATAGGCGCCGGAAAATCCCGCCACCAACCCTGAACACACAAAGGCCGCACCCAGGCGAATCCGGTAGGGCTTCAGATAACGGAACAGTCGTATCAAACGATCTAGCGTCGACATTCTGACAATACTACCTGTGCAGCCCGGTTGGAGGCGCCGGGCTCCCCCAACGATTGCCGAACTTGCAGCAGCCCTTCTTTCATACCATTATATGCCGAGGGATCGCGTAAGAGGAACAGAGCTTCACGACATAACCGCTCATCCGTCGCCTCTTCCTGAATCAGCTCCGGCACGACCGATCGACCTGCCACTAAATTCACAAGCCCGATCCATTTCACATTGATCAGCCAACGAGCGAGCCGATAGGTCAACGGCGATGTCTTGTACAGCAGCACCATAGGAGTCCCCACGACTGCGGCCTGCAAGGTCGCGGTCCCCGACGCGATGAACAACATATCGGACAGGGCCATCACCTCGTTGGCTTTATCGTAGGCCACTCGAACCGGCACAGGGCTCTGTCGCAGCAGGGCCTGGATCAGATTATCGTTAATTGAGGACGCCTGCGCCAGGATAAACTGCGTTCCCGGCTCGGCCACAACCAGTTGAGCCGCCGCCTTAAGGAGCACCGGCAGGAGCATTTCGACTTCAGCCACCCGACTCCCCGGCAACAATCCGACAATGCGGGCAGACTCGTCGAGCCCGAATTCACTGCGAAGCTTGGCACGATCATAATGTGGCGCCACCATATCAAGCAATGGATGACCGACGAACGTACAGCGGACCCCTGCCTTACGATAGAGTTCCGGTTCGAATGGAAGAATGACGACGACATGATCGACCCGACGCTGAATCCACTTCATACGCCCGGGCCTCCAGGCCCACACTTGCGGCGCAATATAATAGAGGACACGACGCCCGGCTGCTTTTGCCACTCGGGCAAAATGAAAATTCAGCCCGGGATTGTCGATCAGCACGACAAGGTCCCAGGCCTCGGCCTTCAAGATCCGCCGAATGGCGCGCACACGCTGAACCATGGCGCGAATAGCGGACAGTCCTATCAATCCCATCACGTCCAGCTGCGGGACACCCGGGACAAGTTCCACACCAGCGGCGCGCATCCCATGCCCTCCAATTCCAACCAGCTGAGCCGTCGGGTCAAGTGCCATGATTGCTTTGGCCAAATGGGCTCCGTGGAGATCGCCCGAAGCTTCACCGGTTATGATCAGTATCCGCATGGTTTCAGGGGGTAGCGGGGTAACGGGATAATGGGGTAAGGGCCGAAACGAACTACCCCGTTGTCCCGACTATTCCTTTGTGCCCTTATCACCATATATATATCCGCTTACCCCTCTATCCCTTCATGC
>JABFSG010000088.1 GCA_013140715.1 Nitrospiraceae bacterium | reverse complement strand
GTGGAAGTTGGTGACGATATGGCCCTGCTTGTTCCACACAAAGCCGGAGCCGGACCCCTGCGGAGCCTCGAACAGGTCGAACGACCAGGGATCACGGCGAATGGCCGTATTGGCGATGAAGACCACGGATTTCGTCGCCTGCTCGAACACAGCCATCGTAGCCCGCTCATCCGCGCCCAATTCAGGGGGTGAGGGTGCCACGATGCGCGGTTTCCCTTCAGGCCCCCCATAGGCCCCGCCTAAGGGCTTCCCCCACTCCGCCGTCGCCAAAGCAGGGCAGAGGCTGATGAGCAAAATCCCCGCAGAAACAATAGGCCTCGTCATCCCCATCATTCCCCCATAATTTGTATAATCAGTTCCCTGGTTCTGGATCTGGTATCGAAATCGACGACGACAACCTGTTGCCAAGTCCCCAATAGCATCGCTCCCTCCAGGAAAGGAATGGTCACTGACGGCCCTTGTAGCTGACCCCGCAAGTGGCTGTGGCCATTGTCTTCACCGGCATTTCTCGTATTATGCTGCCAGCCAGGATCGGACGGAACAGCCCGATCCCAGAAGGTCTTGGTATCGGCTCTGATACCAGGCTCATCTTCGATGATCATCACCGAGGCAGTTGTATGTTTCACAAATACCGTGACAATTCCGGCCGACAGCCTAGTCCCTGCCAGAGCTTCAGCTACGGATTTCGTCACATTTTCGATCTGGGTATTCCCCTGCATAGTCAAACGCAACGACACAGTCTTGACCGCCATCGTTATGACTCCATCGCTCGGAGGGCTCGCCGTTCGCCTTGCGTGAAAGCATGGCCTCGCGCCTCCTCCAGAATTGCATCAAACTCGCCCTTCGCTGTCAACCGGCGCAAGGCCCCCATAACCCTGCCGCTTACAATACCCTCCTGTCGTAGTTTTTCCAAATAGACAAATGCATCGACTAATGTTTCCTTCTTCCGTACATAATAATCTCGCCCACGACGCCGATTGCTATAGGCCTCAAACTGCTCGCAGGCGACAAGAATTTCGGCCAATTCCTTGATCCAGAGCTTCGCCGAAGCCAGCTTTTCAGGATAGTAATAATAGAGCATCACCTGCTGCATCCAAGGCGCCCAGGTCACTCCCATCTCTTTTATAGCCGGTTGAGCTGTTCGAAGCTGACGGGCAAGCCGCCTCGCATAACCAAGACGCATCTCAACCTGCTCCTTCGCCCAGCCGGTCATTGCAAGACCATCAGCCTCAAGACCCTTTCGATAACACCGGAGGAACGCTTCCGTTTCCCGTCCGTAGGGAGTGTCTTTGTGTAACGCCCTCCACTCTCGTGGCCTCGTGGGAATTCCCCGTTCCTTGGCCCAAGACCAAATCTTCCCGAACAGTCTACGGTCAAGCCCGGCCCGACCCAAGTCATGCAGCAGACAGGCAATCTGATACTGGCGGACCCGTTCTGTACCGTGCCTCAATGAAGTTGCAACCGCCGCGCACATGCGCGCTGTCCGTATTGCGTGCGGACGATCGTATCCTCGAATGAGGCGCCCATGGTGGACAGGGTGCGGATAATCGTAGAGCCTCATCAATCGAGACAGAAGCGCGCGGGGAATCAGAAGCGGAGCAGGCCTGTGGATGGGTCGTATCATGGATTTGAACATGCGCAGGCGCATGGGTGACGGGTACAGACGGTTTTCCAGAATATCGTTCGGTGAAACGAGGTGTCAAGACGAGCCGGCCTGCGGCCCTCGATAGAGGCCGTGATCTCTGCTATGCTCGCCCGAGTAGAACAAATAAAACTATTCAAGAAGGGTGCCTTCACCAAAGCAGAACAGCACAAGGCCTACCAACCATGACAGATCCAAGATGCAAAACCTGTTCAGGCACCTGGCCCAAGGCCGACCATTTCATCGCCGACCTCGGACTGTCGCGCGCCTATCTCCACGAGGATCAATTCTTTCCCGGCTGGACCGTCGTGGTGTTCAAACATCATGCGACAGAGCTGTTTCATCTGGCTCCCACGGAACGGACTCAGCTGATGGAGGAAGTGAGCCTCGTGGCCAAAACCCTTGCCCAAGTCTATGGGGCCAGAAAGATCAACTACGAACTCCTCGGAAACCAACTCCCCCACATCCACTGGCACATCATTCCTCGATTGGCCAACGACCCGGCCCCCCTCGAACCAGTGTGGCTGGTACAGCATGAGCCAAAGCTCGCTTCAGGGATTGATCTCCAGAGCAGGGTCCAGCGCTTGCAGCAAGCCATTCAGAGCAGCCGCTGACTCACGAATCGCCGTTCCCTTCGACAAAGTCTACCTGGCCCATCAGCATCGATTCGGTGATATAATACAAACCGTTTCCGACAAAAGATCAGGGGGTCATACGTTTCCGATGCCTTCTCGATTGCTGCTCGCGACCTTCTGGCTTGCGTTTTTCCTCTCAGGGCCCTCCCTCCATGTATCGTCCGCGCAAACGCCAGAAAACGAACTGTCGCCAGCGATCGAGTCCCCGACTCCATTTTCTGAAACTTCATCGGCTCCGCCTACGGCTGAACCTCAACTCCCCGAAACCAGGCCGCAGGAACGAGCGGACGACTTGGTCCTGTTGGGTGAATTGCGCAACTCAGTCCTCGTGTCGCCAAACAACACGGACACCCGGCTGAAGTTGTCACAAGCACTCTATCGTATCGGCGATCTCGATGCCGCGCTCGACGAATGCCGCGTGGCAATCAAGCTCGACTCACGAAATGCCCGCGCCTATCTGCAACTCGGCATCACCTTGATGGCCAAACAAGATGGGCAAGCGGCTTCCATCGCCTTGATGGAAGCCCTCCAGCTCGACCCCAAGTTAACCCAGGCACATTACAGTTTGGGCACCGTCCAGTATTCATTGGGCAATTTACCAGCCGCGATCCAATCCTATCGCAGAGCATTGGATCTGCAACCGGATTTTCCCGACGCCCGCTATCGTCTTGCCCTGGTCTTGAAGCTGACGAACCGGCATCAAGAAGCGGTGCAATTTATGGAGAGCGCGGCCGGCAGCGGGATTGCGCAGGCCCAGTATTTCATGGGAAACGCCTACCGCAACGGACAGGGAGTCGAGCGGAATCTGACGGTGGCGATCCGCTGGTGGACCAAAGCGATGGAGTTCGGACAGCCGCGCGCAGCAGAGTCTCTCTCACTGCTGCGCCGGCAAGCGCTATCGCCCGACCAGCCCGAGCAGCGCCGAACGGACGCGATCACTGCCTTCAGGCAGTATCGCCGCGAGCTCTGGGGCGACTACCCGGATGCAGGCAGACACAATTCGAACGAGTCAGTGGGCGTCGCCCTGCTCAAAGGCAGCCAGGTCTCCGACGGAATCACCGCTCTATTTGTCGAAGCCCTTGCGCTCGGCGAGGCTGCGCACGATGAACTGGCGCAGCTCTATGAAACAGGCCTCGATACCAGCCTCGCTCAATTCGACACACGCATCCTGCGATGCTTTACAACCACTGCTGCCGATGGTTTTATCCCGTCAAAGAAAGCCCTGGCCCGTATCTATGGTAAGGGCATCGGTGTTACGCAGGATAGGCAGAAAGCCACAGCGATGCTGAAGGGACTCTCCAAACAGGAGATGCAGGAAGTCCTGGATGAGATTGCAGCACAATAGAGAATAGTCATGCTCGATGCCTCACGCCTGTGGCGACGATTTCTCGGCTCCTCTTGGCTCCAAGCCGGCACGATGGGGTTACTGGCGACTGCCCTCGCGTCAGGTCTGTGGGCTCCAGCCTCAACCACCTTCACAGCTCTGGACTGGGCCCTCTACGATTTCTGGTTGACCGATCGCGCAGCTATCCCAATAAGCCCTTCCCTCCTCATCGTCACGCGAGATCCGGCCAGCGAAAAAGAATTCGGCGCCGGACCGTGGGACCGAGCCATACTTGCACGGCTCCTGGCCAGCGCACATGAAGCAGGAGCGCTGGCAATCGGCCTCGATGATCGTATCGACCATGCCAGCCAGGCACAACGAGGCGGAGCTGCAAGCGATGCCCTGCTGCTGGAAACCATGAGCAGCGCCGGTCCCATCGTCGTGGTAGAGGGCCTTGACGCGACACTTACCTCCGACACAACGATCACGGGCCATCTGTCGGCCACAACCGACTCAGACCACATCGCACGAAGAATGCCAGTGGAAGCAATCAGTGACAGCAAATCTATCCCAGCCTTCGGGATTGCTCTGTATGAAGCCTTTCAACGACAAACCTCACCGGCGAAGCCGTCACGTTCAGAACGAGACCTGACCCAGCTCTTGGTTAATTATGTCGGCGATGGAACAATCAGTGCCTTCCCAACGCTCCCTATGTCTACCCTCTGGAACGCCATTGAGCATCACGAAAACGATCGGCTCACCGAGTGGTTCACGGGCAAGATCGTCGTTTTTCTCCCAAACCCAATCGCTGGCGGAAATACGCTCTTGCCAACGGGACAGAAGGTCACAAACCCGGTGGTCCATCTCCATGCCTTAAACATGCTGCTGACCGACAACCGCCTCTGGCAGCCAGACGCAGCTGGACGCACTGTGATTACACTGTTTGTAGCCTGGTTGGTTTCTTGGCTCCTTCTGCATTTCCAAAGCACGATCAGCCTGCTCTTTGCCGGGAAGGCCATGGCCACCTACGGAGTCCTCGTTCTTCTCTCGCTCGCGCTGGCCCACGTGGTACTGCCCCTCGCCTTGCCACTGACGGCTGCCCTGTTGGTCCTCGTCGGTACAACCATTTGGAGTCACCTTACTTCTCATCAGCGGCTTCAGCTCTTAGAACAGGACATGCTTCGGGTGCAGCAGGAAGCAGCTGCCGTGCGGGAAGCGCTGGTACTGCGTGAAACCAGAGCGGACACGTTGCAGGAAGACCTAACCGCTGCGCGGGTCGCCATCGCACAATCGGCAGGCCAGCAGGAAGCACTCACTCAATCTGCCGACGTCCTTCGTTCCCAACTCGCTGATGCACAAACACAGGAAGAAGAGGCGCGCAGAAAGTTAGAAGGACTTGAGCATCAGCTCCACAGTCTACAGGCTGCCACGAGCAAACCCGTCGCAATAGGCAATGTGGAACTAGATCGCCTCCAGGGCGAATGCCGGCAGCTAGGCATCGTCACCCAGGACGCCAGCCTGTTGCGTCTCTACAGGGATCTCAAGAAAGGAGCCAAGTCGCCACTGACTATCCTTGTGCTCGGCGAACCGGGGACTGGAAAAGAACTCTTTGCCAGGGCGGTCCATCGGCTCAGCTCACGGGCCGGCAAGACCTTCATTGCCGTCAATATGGCGGCGATTTCTTCTGAGCTTTTCGAAAGTGAACTCTTCGGCCATACGAAAGGCAGCTTTACCGGGGCAACAACAGATCGGCGCGGCTATTTCGAACTGGCAAACTACGGTACGATCTTCTTGGATGAAATCGGCGATCTCCGCCTGGATCACCAGAGCAAGCTACTGCGGGTGTTACAAGAACGATCCTTCTATCGCGTCGGTGCAACGACCCCAACGACAGTGGATGTGCGTATCGTGGCTGCCACGAATCGCGATCTACAGCGAGGGGTTTCCGAAGGCTGGTTCCGCGAGGATCTCTATTTCCGGCTGACTGGTCTCGTCTTCCGGTTGCCACCGTTGCGCGAACGGCCCGGCGATGTGCCGATCCTTGCGGAGATCTTTCTCCCCGAGATCGCCGATCAGATGGGCAGGCCGGCTCCGAAACTGTCAAATGAGGCTCTTCGCGGACTGGTCGAACATGAATGGAAAGGCAACGTCCGGGAGTTTCGGCATTGCCTGGAACAGGCTGTCGCCCTCAATGACGGACTTCTCCTCAACAAAGAGTCATTGCGACTCGGCAGCGAGTCCATACCTCCCGCTGTCCAAACTAAGCAGCCGCAGATTCTACCCGACCCGGCCAGCGATGCGGCGGTACTCAATTGTCTGAGACAACGGGGCTTCGACATGCAGGCAACCGCACAGACCCTTGGGTGGGACAGAAGCACAGTCACACAGCGGCTCAAGGGACTCTGTTTCCAGGCGCTTGTCGAGACACAGGGCGACAAAGTCCGTGCGGCGGCGATGTTGGCGGGCGATCCCTCTCTCACGAGAACGGTTGAACTCAAATTGATGGACTACTACGATCACCTCATAGCCACGATCCAGCCGTTCGCAACTGCGGAGGAAGCCCTGCTCGACTGCAAGAGGCGATTCAAGAATCTGCCGGATCGTCACTTCCGCTCGGTGGAGACCTTAGTCCGAGAACGCTTTCGTACTGGCCGACCTGCTTCATTTGGATTGAAAACAGGCGCCTGATTCTTTTCTCCCCTCCATCGCAAGGCAATCTATTGGTCGAGCAGCGATCGAAACATGATCATTGCGTCCTGATAGGTCCCATCGTTTTTCCGCACCGCGCCTGGGATCGCACTCAATGCTTTGAAGCCAAGTTTTTCCCAAAGATGGCGCGCAGCCACATTTTCAGCAAATACCAGGTTGAAGATCACGCTGCGGTAGCCAAGTTGCTTGGCATAGGCCAGCATGGTAGCACCTAGCAACCAACCCAAGCCCTTGTTACGCCAGTCCGGTGCGACAATAAATCCCGCATTCGCTACTTGTCTTGCGCGCCCAGGCCAGTTCGACTTGAGGTAAAAGGCCCCAGCCATGGTCACGGCACCGGCGTGATCCGGCACATAGGCCGCCACGGTGCTCTTGCCGCGAAACCAATAGTCTATGAAATCATCCTGATTCGGAAACCGGTCATGCGGGTATGACATTCCCTCTTCGACAATGATCCGGTAAAGGTCTCGTAGGGGCTCAATATCTTGATGGTCGGCCAGCACCACTTGAACTGGCGAACCATCCTTAAGCTTCGCCTCGATGGGAAAGCTGAGACTCAACGCACTACACCTTCAATTGTGTAAAACGTGCGCCAGGTTCGCTCGATGGGGGTATTGCGCCTCATCGTCTAGCGTCGTACCAGAAATGGTCTGCGGCCCGTCGGTTCCTGCCGGAAAAGAGCGCCTTCACAAGGCGAGGATTGCGGAAAATATACCAATCACCAAACTGATCGCACTTACGACAGGATGTCGTGATGCCGTTGCGCCAAATCGTGCCATATCGCTGCCCACGACTTTGCCCATAAGACTTCAGGCGCACAGCAAAGTCCAGGTCTTCAACGCTGACCAGGGTTTCGTCGAAGCCGCCAATCGCATCGAACGACTCGCGTAGAAACCAGAACATCCCAATGGAGACACGTTGCCTGACAAGATAGGGGGCGATAGCAAGAATGCTACAGATAATTCCTACCGAATACCGTTCCAAGCTCACCATGCATCCGCCCCCGACATAGCGACCTTCGTAAACTCGCGCGAGGATCTCGGAAATCGTATTCTGTGACATCCAGCTATCGGCATCGAGGGTAACCACCGCTGGCGCAGTCGTCGCACGGACGGCAGCATTCCGAACGGCAGAGATACATCTCGTATCTTCGACGACACAACGAGCGCCAAGGGATTCGGCAATATCGCGCGTTCTATCCGTACAACGATTCAATGCAACAACCACTTCTACCGGCTGGGAGACCTGGCGGGCGGACATGACTATACTTTCGACGCATCGCGCGATGTGCAGCTCCTCATTGTGTGCAGGTATGGCCACAGAAAGTATCGGATTCATAGTCCCAACTGTATCAAGATGTCGAAAAAACCGCTCGGCTCACTCGCCCAGCCTCAGCGTGCGGAAACGCCCCTGTTGCCAAGCAGCGGCCTCGCATACGTTCAGCCCCACGACGTATTTTCAGCAGCCCAATAATAATCTTGCCAGATTCGGGACATCTAGCCCTCAAGCGCTTTAGCAATCAACTCCCGAAGGCCGAATATACCCCTCTTCGCATACTTCGGTGTCCACAGTGGATGCTGAGAAAGAAAGGAACTGCTGTCCATCAGGAGGATTCCGACAAAGGTTTCTGCCACGATGCGTCCACCCACCGGACCAAGCTTTCTGGTCTTGATCTTTCTACCTCCCTTGGTCGTCTTGATGGTCAGATCCGTTTCTTCGGTCTCCGCCAACACATAGGTCCACAACGGGCAATTGTCCTTGAACACCGGATCGACCTTGTCAATCGATCCGATAATGTCGGCGGGATCTCCCGTAAACTTCCCGATGAGGAGGTCCTTGTCATTCACAGGTTTTACCCCCATGGCTCGTGCAATATCTTGCCCCGTCGGTAACCGCATCCGCCATCCTCGTTGGAGGTTTCGCAAGGCCAAACTATTGGGGTTGATGGCGATCGAGGGAGGAAGACTCCCCAGCGGATTCACCAGCGACGTGTCTATCCGATAGGCCAGTTGCGTCCGCGTTGCGTTGTCGGGATCCCTTGGCTCCAGATCTTGGAACAGATTCCAATCCATGGCCCAGTTGTTTGGAAACTCCCGGAATCCTGTTAACGCCTTCAACGGATCACCGTCAAAAATCGCCAATGGTCCGATCGTTTCACTCAGACGATAGCCGGGACGAACCATGGAATGTCCAAAGCGGTATGCGGCCGCCGAAAACTCCAGCGGCATGAAGGCTTCATCCCTGCAGTGAAAAAACTCCAGAGTCGGTCTGTCCTCCACTATGGTGGTTTTCTTATGCACATGCGGCGCAACTTTGTGCATGACTTTTGCCGACACGATGGTCGGCAGAAAATCATTCAGCACAACCCATTGATAGTGGAACCGGACTTCACGCTGCACTTGCGCGAACGACCAACCGGGATTGTCGGATGCAATCCTGTTATGAAAACGGAGGAACAGGCCCTGCATTTGTGACACGATGACGTTCTCGTCGTTGCGTGGATCTCCGATGATCGCGCGCTTGGGATCCGATGCGCTGTTCGGCTGACTACGCGGCAAGTCGCGAGCTTTGGGATTGGCTGTGGCCCCGATCAGTGCACGACCAAGGAGAAAAGCGCGCCCATCTTCATACAAATAGGGCTGATCGTCGGGGCCACGCCCATAGACACTGTCTAAATCAAAACGTGGCGTCCGAAAATCTACAAGTGCTTCAGGATCGTTCTGTTTCTGCAAACTACTGGACGGATCAAATGTCAAATCGTGATCGATGAATTGCCCCAGATAGGTATAGGCAGCCGGAATGCCGCTTTCTTCCGCGTCAGGGCCATCCTTCGGTGGGTCAAAATCGGCCGTCATCTTCGTGGCAAGCACATCCAACGCTTTTAGCGAACTATGGTCGTCCGGTCCAAAGTCAGCCGGCGGCAGCGCGCGAAAGATTCTGCCGAAGGGACCCTCGAACAAGCGGGAGCTTCTGGATAGCTGTGCGCCACGAACGGCGCCATGCGGACGAAATTGGAAAGACTTCGACATAGCTTCCTCCTAACGGTTGGTGAGAAGCCCGTTTCTGTGTAACGATTGAAACCCTACGCCAGGACAAGCAATTGTGCAAGGCAGAGGGTGATGAGTCAGCAGTAAGTACGTGCCCGAATGATAAAAACCGCCGAGTATGGTGAGGGCACTGTTTGTTGAATTCTTCACCCACACAACAAACCAACAGAGTCCCGTTATTTTCGCTTATGCTGTTGTTTGCCCAGCTCACCGTGTAAAACCTCTGATACCCTTTCCCTAAACGCCGGGAGAAGCTCTCGCTCGAACCAGGGATTCCTGCGCAGCCACAGGTTGTTCCTCGGACTGGGATGTGGAAGCGGAATCGTCTGTGGCCAATGGAAGCGCCATGATTTAACCAGTTCGGTCAAGGACGGGACTCCTTCACCAAAGTGACTTTCAGATGTCGAAGCTGCCCAAGAAGCCGCTCACGCCAAGCAGGCGCACATTCTGGTCGCGGCGGAAGGTCTCCCGACCTTCCAGAGCCAGGAAAGCAGAAACCCATCGGCAGAATGGCCATTAGTTTCGGATCGTAGAATTCTTCCCGTGTGACCCCCAGCCATCGCGCAATCGGTTGCCGCTGGTATCATCGAATGGCACGCCGGACTCATGAACCATCTTACCAGGCGTTTGCCCCGCAATCAGAACCCGTGCCTTTGGGTACAGCTGAAGAACCGGTCGAGGACCGAGCGGCAAGTACTCTCTGCAGAGGGTGCAGGATCGAACTTCAGCGAGCAGGGGCAAAAACTGTCTCATAGCGTGCGATTTCTCACATAGGATTCATGCGCAATCCTCGGGGAATGGGAAGAGGAAAATGGCTCCAAGGAGCCTTTTTCGGCTCTCCGCGCTTCGATGCTTTCACTGCCCCCAACGATCATATTATCGAGTATTGCTACTGGCGCACCACTGAACCCCAGCCCGAAGCACTTCAGCACTATCTTGTGCCTTCCAGACCACTTATATCCTAGTAGCCGGTCGTACTGGTTCAATGCTAGTATCCGCCAGCCACCCGAAGCGTTGAACAGACGTATGGGAACTGGCAGGCAAAATAATTCGGTCAGCCGTCGATCAGTGTAACGGCGGGGAGATCATAGGACTCGGCGTCAAAGGATGACCGTATGAAAATGTTTCAGGTGCGACAAACCATTCATTACGATCTGATGCTCGCTGCGGGCACAGAACAGGAAGCCATCTTGAAAGCCGGAGGGATCCCCTTGGCTCAGTGGGACATCGAGAATACCGAGATCGCCGCCGAGTTGGTCGATGAGACGGAAGAATTGGACGAATACTGAGGCATGCAAATCCGTTGTCCGCTACCAGGCAACCTCACACCGTGGTGATGGCTCGCCGAGCTGATAGAACACTGACAGAAACCCCCACCAAACATATCGCGACGACAAGAACTGCCGTTGCTCCATAGTAAAAACTTGCGTAGGCAGTCGGTAGGAGTAGGCTCGCAATGATATGGAGCGGGCTGAGGTTGCGCTTCAGCTTGAATTGGCGTACGAAATACAGCCAAAGGTTCAAGAGCGTGCCGCCCACCACAAGGAGGAACATATACTCTCCTTTGAGTACCGCTACACCAGCCTCATTGAAAGAATCCAACGCCAAGACAACGATTGCCAGGATCACGAAAGCCGGAGGCAACGACCAGGCCACCATGTAGATGGGCAGTTGCTCAGCAAGGGTCGGTTCTTCAGGTTTCTTCATTCACCTACCGAACATTCGACATGAGAGACAGACAACGCGCCGACACAGGAGCCACTAGTCGCGCTGATCGAAATATTTATCAACTCAAACTCTCTTCGGACGAATGGTCGGCGACAGGGCCGACTCGGTGATCTCCACCAGCCGAGGATCGCGCAGGCTGCCATAGAGGAAGATCGCACGATGGTTTGCGTCGTCGTGCAGGGTGACGCGAAACCGGCTTGGCTTCACCGTTCCCTTTTCGTCGTCGAGCACCTCGACGTTCAGCCGCCGCACAGTGGCACAGCCAATATATTTGCGCACGCTTTCCGACGTCATCGCACGGTCGCCGACCCTGGCAAGTTCTTTGCGGGTCAGGCCGAATGGCTTACCTGTCGCCGTGAGACCAGCGTCGGGCTTCTTGTTCTCAGACATCGGGAACCTCCATCCTCACGGGATAAGGCGTGCCGTGCCAATTTACCGGCCCGTGGGAGCATCGCGCAAGCGGCATTTGCACCGGCCAGGCGCAACGCCGGTTATGGGAATAGGGCATATGGCCCCTTTGGCTCCTGACCTGGTGGAACGAAAGCAGGCGCAGGCTCACCAGCAGGCCCGAGGTACCGAATGAGTCTATAAATGGCGCGCAGGTCTTCCTCGTTCATTGCGTGGAGATTGAATCAAGGCATCGGCGGTCTGAATTGCGCGATCTTCGCAATCTTCACCCACTGCTCTTCTGCGAGGTTCTGCATATACAAGCGCAAATTGACCGGATAGGTTGTTCCCCATGCCCCGCGCCAACCGAGCTTGTCACTTGTCAACCACTGAGTCTCCGGGACATTTCCCGCCGCCTCAGCATAACCTGGCGTGTGACAGTCGTTACAGCCGGCTATCCTGACGAGATACCGTCCGCGGTCCAGAGATTTTGAGTCAGTGTGGGTTCAAGGTCCTAGTGCAACACCTGTATCCTGGGAATTCCAGGAGCGAAGGAGTTGCACATGGGACAATATCAACGGTTAACCCTGATGGAGCGTGAAGAACTCAGTCGTATGTTGGCCGC
>JABFSG010000079.1 GCA_013140715.1 Nitrospiraceae bacterium | reverse complement strand
GGTTGGAAGGTTGGAAGGTTGGAAGGTTGGAAGGTTGGAAGGTTGGAAGGTTGGAAGGTTGGAAGGTTGGAAGGTTGGAAGGTTGGAAGGTTGGAAGGTTGGAAGGTTGGAAGGACGGCCATTTTAAGCATCTTGCTAGCGGAGTGCTATGGCATCGGCGCAATGGTTGCCACTGACAATGGCGCTTTCGAGGTTGGGGGGCCAGCCTGTATCGGTCCAATTGCCGGCCAACAACAAGTTGTGAATCGGACTGCGCTGGATGGGCCGATGCAATTTTGTTCCAGGTTTCAGTGAAAGAATGGAGTTGGGAATTGTTTGACGGTTGGTCGATAGGATCTTGCTTCCAGGCATGAGGAGCCTTAAGGATCTGAGCAGATCAAGGATTGCGATATCGGGGGTTGAGTCCGGTGGAGCCTGCGAGAATCGATCGTCGGTCGTGAGAAGAGAGAAGTGTGTGCGGTCTGGTGTTGTCGCTGTGGCGAATACAGAGTGAAATGCTGTGTCAT
Source organism: Nitrospiraceae bacterium (assembly GCA_013140715.1). GTDB lineage: Bacteria > Nitrospirota > Nitrospiria > Nitrospirales > Nitrospiraceae > Palsa-1315. Next base: position 48,595 of record JABFSG010000079.1, on the reverse strand, counting down.
TCAAGAGGATAAGGCGAGGGGTAGCACAGGGTTGCCCAGCCTGGAGGTGAAAGATGGTGCAGTCGCTTGATCGCAATTCCCCGAGTTGTTGAAAATAGGCATAGCGGGTCAGCCATCGTTCCGGCAACAAGGGTGTGAATTGTTGGAGGGGTAGCGCTGCCACGTACCAATCGGCTTGCAGCAGAGAGCCATCCCGCAGAAGAATGCCTGAAATGCGTTCTCGCTCATATCGGAGCTGCACAGCTTCCGTATTGAATAAAATGGTCGTGCCGACCTGGGTCAGAGCGTCGGTGATCGGTTGCACAAAGCAGGCATTGAGTGAGTCTTGCACAACCGAGATACGGCTGTCTGAGGGAGTTTTCAGAAAGAACGGCCTTACCGATGTGACGAAAGCATCGGCTGACATGGTGGAGAGGTCATTACCGGTCAACCATCGGGCGAGAGGATTCCAAACGACGCGGCAGGTTTGCGGGGTTTGTCTGATTGATGCAAGCCATTCGTCGGCGGTGCGGTGTTCCAGGTCGGCAGGCAGCGCTGCATCGCCTTCCCATAGCTGCTCCACCCATGATGCCAGTCGCCATCGTTCGTTCCAGGGGATGCCAGAAAATTTCAGGAGATTCACCCATGAATGGAGAGGAGCTGGGAAGTTGGTGCGTGGATAGTGAACGAGGGAGTTGTCATAGAGATGGAATTCTAGCGGAATTTCGCTAGATGGCGGTTGCCGAGTATCGGGATGCAGCGAGTGCAGTAACGCCTGCGTTGCGCGATGGCACCCTAAGATGGTGAAGGGTCTTGAAGCGTGGCTATGGTATCCGGTGGTGACATTGTCTCCAAGCAGGGGGCTCTCTTCGATGATGGTCACTCGATAGCCAAGACGGGAGAGACGGTAGGCGGTGGTGAGACCGGACGGGCCTCCACCGATAATCAAGACGGACTGTGCGGCAGTAGGTGTCACGAGGATCGGGAACGGAGCCAGACTCCGAGGGCTACGGCCAGGCGACGAATCGTTCCAATCCGAGCCCGTTGGCCGAATATTCGATGTCCCGGCTCTTCGATTTTTTTCAGAATACGGAAATATACGGCACGCATGATTTCAGCGACAGTCAGCGCCCGCTGGTCTTGTGCCGGCAGGGCATCGAACGACGCTTGTGCCTTTGCGTAGTACTCATGAGCCCTTGCAGTTTCGAAGTGGAGAAGCTTGCGGAGTTCCGTGCTCTCCTGCCGCTGGAGGATTGCCTGATCGGTGCAGCCGAACTTTTCGAGATCGTCTTGCGGCAGATAGACGCGGCCTTGGGCTGCGTCAGTTCCGATGTCCCGTAGAATATTCGTGAGCTGGAATGCCATTCCGAGATTGACGGCGTAGTCTTGCGCCCTGGCTGATGTCGGTCCGAAGACATGGAGGCAAATCAGCCCCACGACCGATGCGACACGATAGCAGTAGAGGGAGAGGTCTTGAAACGAGGGGTACCGTGAGGCCACGAGATCCATTTCCACTCCCTTGATCAGCTCGACGAAATAGGCTCGAGGAATCGACAGTTCCTTTATATGGTCCGCCAGACTGATGGTGACCGGGAATGTCGGTGTGCCACGGTAAGCAGCGTCCAACTCGTTCTGCCACCGCAGCAGTTCTTCATGGGGATTGCTTCCTGCCGGGGGTTCATCGACCGCATTGTCGACTTCTTTACAAAATGCATAGACGGTGTACATCGCTGCGCGTCTTTTTTTAGGGAGAAAGAGAAAGGAGTAATAGAAATTGCTCCCGCTCTTCTTGGTAAGGGCTGTGCAGTATGCTTGTGCGTCAGTAATAGAGCGTGACGTCATGGATGTCAGCGAGTCGGTATCGGTCCAAGGCGGCGGACCTTGGATTCGTCAATCTGATCATGATCCGATGGGTGCAGGATAGTTGCCAAGAGCTCGATGCCGTCGATCAATCGAGGGCCTGGCCGGCTGAAATAGGAGGAGGCGTCCACCAGAAATGTGCGCTGCGCCAGATCGTCGGATAGCTGCCACTGGCCCGATTGCCCTATCATCTCCTGCAATTCTGTGTGCGTTCGTTCAATGGAAAAACCGCAGGGCATCATGATGAGAATATCTGGATCTGCGGCCAGAACCTCGTCCCACAGTACGACCCGAGACGGCCTGCCGGACTGCGCGAGGACATCTTGGCCCCCGGCGAGCTGGACCATTTCTGGAACCCAGTGTCCTGCGACATAGAATGGTGAGAGCCATTCGATACAGACCACGCGGGGGCGATGCATAATGCCTTGGATGCGGCTATGGAGAGCGTCGAGTCGGTCGCGCAATCGTTTGGCAAGGAGATGCGCCTCCACCGACCGATCGGCGGCATCGCCGATTCGAACGATGTCGTCGATCATATCCTGGACGGTGCTGGGGTTCAACGTCAGGACGGTCGGCTGTCGAGACATGGAGCCGATTGCGCCATGCAGTTGGCTCGGTGTAATGGCGCAGACATGGCAAAGGTCTTGGGATACAATCAGATCCGGTTGCGCCTGCTCTAACAGACGGTCTTTCAGCCGATAGAGGCGTTGTCCTGATGCCACCAATCGGTTTACTTGGCTGTCGATGTCGGCGCTGGCCAGTCCATGGGGAGAAACCATCGGTTCGACCATGATGGGCACAGTCCTGATGGATGGCGGATAGTCGCATTCGTGACTGATTCCGACCAGCCTCTCGCTCAGGCCTAGCAAGGCGATCACTTCGGTCGCGCTGGGAAGCAGTGAGCAGATTCTCATACTACTCGATCCTTAATCGCCTGGCCATAATCGTTCTCGGAGTTCGTTCAGGCGAATCTGTGACAGACTTTGGGTGACCGCATGGGCTTCATGAAGATCTTGAGCAGTGTGAGTATTTGTCACAGCGAGGACTTTCATCCCGGCGGTTCTTGCGCTGCGAATACCAGGGAGTGAGTCCTCGATTACCAGACATGATTCCGCGACGATGATCTGCTCCAGCCGTTGTCGATTCAATGAGTCGAGGGCGTGAAGAAACGGTTGCGGATCGGGCTTTCCTCTGGTCACGTCTTCGGCGCTGGTGATGTGAAGAAATTCTTTTCGAAGCCCTACTTGTTCAAGAATTATCTCGATTTCATGGCGGAGGGCGCCGGATGCGATGGCCAAGGGGTAGGAAGCAGCCGCCTCACGCACAAACTCGCGTACGCCTGGGAAAATGACCAGATGACTGTTCACCGACTCCAAATACGCATGGGCTTTGCGTTGCATGAGCTGTGTAAGGGCGGAAGAGTCGGTAGGACGTTGGTGTGTCTTGAGCGCTTCGATAAAGCAGCCACGGTCGTCGTACCCCAAGTAGTTGGCGTAGTAGTCTGATTCAGTCAGGTCGATGCCGATTTCAGCCAGCGTCTGGCGAAGGCCAGCGAAATGGAGCGGTTCCGTGTCCGCGATCACGCCATCAAAATCGAAAATAATCGCAGTCAGTGCGGCCATCGAGTCGTCTCGAGAGTGAGAGTGTGATTATAGGACAGAAAACGGGCGGATGATAGCACAGCGACTCGCCTGAACAGGCGAGAATATGGTTGGGATCGACTACCGGTGACAAGACGTGCGACGGTCAGAACTTCAGGCGAAGACGTTTTTCCGTCACCCACCCATTAACACCGTCTTCGGTGCGGACGAAATACATCCAGCCGCCTGGTTGTAAGTCTCCATCGACGATTGTCAGCGAGACTCCGGGACGCACGGTTGGTCCTGGCCTGCTGCTTGCTGAATCTGCAAACAACGGAATAGTTCCGCCGGGAGCCATTTCGTCTGCCGTAACGGTCACTTTCTGCCCTTCGCTGAACATCGGGTCGAGGGGAGGTACGCCTGGAGTAACGGGTTTTGTTGCCGTCTGGAGCGGTGGAGCGACGACTGGATCCACTGGGGCTGAGGCAGCAGCGGGAGAAGTTGCCGGAGCCATGGGAGCTGAAGCCTCGCTACTTGGAATTGGGGCAGCTTGTGGTACTGACGCCGGCGGAGCCACGGGCGCCGGGGGTATGGGTTTCGGTTTCATGGTCACTGGAGGCGCTGCGCTCTCGCCCAGATAGGGGGCCAGCCATTCAGCCAACATTTCCGGTTCCATGGTGGAGACATAGGCTACGCCTCCGATGAGGGCTAAGAGAATTATCCAGAGAATTGGGCGCCCCCCACCGGATCGTTTGCGTGGGTTCAGTGGGCCGCTTGAGCGCATGGAGGTTGTTTGATCGAGCTCCTCTTCGGTAAACTCCAAATCCGGTTCTGGCAGGCGGGCGAAGAGGAGATTCCAATTAAATGGACTCCCGACCGATGTCAGGTTCCCAGCAAGCGCAGCCATCGAGCACCTCCCTAACTGGACGATTGAATCCTACTTAGAAGAATCTGTGAAAATACTTATCACCATCATCCGGTGGTGTCAATTTTGTTGAAGAATTGCGCTGCGAGTAAGGGCGCTCCGCCCCTTCAGTCTCGCTCGCGTGGTTGCTCATGCATGGTTTCGAAATCGATGGATGGTATGGGACAGCCCGGAGCGGCTTGCATCTTGAGTGCCCAGTTCGGCAAAATGAGCGCCCACTGGCTGGCAATTATGAAGTCCTATCGTGAAGAACTCTGGTTCGAAACAAAAACACGGCGTGCCTACCTCAACATCACGAAACAGGTCGGGGAGGTAGTCGAGAAGAGCGGCGTCCAAGAGGGGCTTGTGCTGGTGAATGCCATGCATATTACGGCCAGTGTCTACATTAATGACGACGAGCCGGGCCTGCTTAAAGATTATGACCGGTTTTTGGAGACGCTCGTTCCTCAGGATGCGACATACCGGCACAATGAGACGGGAGAGGATAACGGCGACGCCCATATCAAGCGGCAACTGATGGGGCGAGAAGTCGTCGTTGCGATTACTGAAGGCCGGTTGGATTTCGGTCCCTGGGAGCAAATTTTCTATGGGGAGTTCGACGGGATGAGACGAAAGCGCGTGTTAGTGAAAGTGATTGGATCGTGATCATCTTGTCGTCCGGTCGAGGTTGCAGACCCTGCGGGAAAAATGATCGAGCGCTTGATACCATCGCGAAAGTTTGACAACATGGGCAGGTGTCGTTCATGGTTACGCGCCAGGAGTCCTCTGTATGTTGAGTTGGTCTCGCCCTGATCCCCTCACAAGAGATCTCGTTCATTTGATCAATGCCCGGCGCCATGACCATGGCGATACCGACGCGGCAATCGATACGCTGCAGGCCTTCTTGGAACAGGGGCGCGAGTACGACCTCCTTACGGTGCTGGCAGCGTTGGATGAGGATATGGCGGAATGGCTCTTCGATCTTCTCGCTGAGGCATCCTGCTCCGTGCTCATCGATGGTCCGGCCGATGACAAATTGTCCTATGCCGTCATGGCGGCATTGGAACTTCCTCTCCAAGCGAATCTGGCCCATCCACTTAAGTTGAAAATCGACCCGATTGCGACAGCCGATCTGTTACACCGCCATCTCCAGCTTTCCGCCGGGACCGTAGTGCGTGTGGAGTCGCGTCTCTTGACCGATTCGACGCTGGAACCGCTCAGCCTGCAGAGCTTGAACGATCATTTGAGCACGGTGGCGGACTCCCAACGGGCCACCTCCATAGCCGCGCGGTTGTATCCGCCTGTCGAGAGCACCGCCTTTCTTTTTTTTGAATTGATCGGTGTGCCGGACTCTGGGTTGCCCGATTCGCTGGAAGACCGGCATCGTCGGGCTCTTCTTGAAGGCCTCGTGGGGCAATGTCCTGAGTTGGCGCTGGCTCCCGATATGATCGAACCGCCGGTCTATGCCGCCTATGCCATGTTTGATGCGCAAAATGCAGTGCGTCTCCATCGACTGGCGGATGAGACCGCGGCGGTCTGGCGCGATCTGGACCCGCTCGTCCGTGCCCGTACGATTGTGCATCTCCATACACAATGTGGGAACGGTGTGTACATGCCTGTCTGGACCGATCTGTTCGATCCCGAATTGCCTGAAGGCCACGGCCCTGTGTGGACTTCCCCCGATGTGTGGATCTTCACGGCGGATTTACCCATCGAATGGCCTGGAGAAATGCTCACCAATCGGTTGCTTGCCGAGGGCTGCACCAGGTTTGAAAACCATATCGTCGAAACTCCAGAGAACTAACCACAAGAAGGTTGAGGTTAAGGCTCAGGTTGAGGTCGTGACAAAGAGTTCGTGCCGCCCTGAGTCTTCTTCGCTCAAGCTTGACTTTCCTCTGCTGCCCGACTTCCCGATAACGCTGGCAGGATTTTTCAGCATCCTGCGGGTAGAAATCGGACAATTCGTCGATTTTTTTGATCGCGTATCCTATGCTGTGCCTGGTCAGGGTAAGGAGCGACCATGCCACAGCAGAAATCCTCAAGCGGGATTTTCTCCAGTATAGTCACTATCCTGGGACTTGGGCTCGTATGGATGACTGTGGTCGCCAATTTTCCGTCACAGGAAGAGTTAACCTCTGACGAGGTGCCGGCTCAGGCTCGTGAAGCTGCAGGCCGGGCGGTGTCCCTGTCTTCGCCACCGACATTGGACTTAACCATTCCCACCTCTCCTCCGCTACCGTCAGATGTAGCCATGCAGAGGCCCAACGATGAGCGGTCGCGCGCTTCAGGCGTTGAGGCTTCGGTCGCGACAGGGTTGGGTTCTTCCACACCACAGGCTACCAGGTTGAAGTGTGAAGCGGAGATCGAACAATTATGTCCTGAGTCTCCGGACGGTTCTGCCCGTAGGCGCTGTCAGGAGCAGCGTGCCAAACAACTTCCGCCTCTATGTCAAGGCCAGTTGCAGGAGCGATTTGTGAAGTGGAAGGAAGATCGGAGCCGCATGGTCGCAGCCTGCGATGAGGATATCAAGCGGTTCTGCAGTGCGTTAAAACCTGGAAGCGCAGAGATTCTCCAATGCCTCCAATCGCATGGGCAGGAAGTCTCCGACAGATGCTACCAGACCTTTCCAAAGGGCACATTCTTCGTGAAATAGTCCTGTGGACGTAGGTGCAGGGCTCTGTGGCAGGATGTTGAAAATCCGACCAGCGCAAGATCTTGGCCTATTCGGCTCCGATGCCTGAGCTCCTCTAACTCATTACGCGGCGAATCGCTTTTTGAGCCGATCCCACAGACCCGTTTGGAGTTCATCGCGCAGGGCAATGATGATGACGGTCGTGTTGTCGTCGCCGCCTGCTTCATTGGCCATGGAGATGAGGCGCTCCGACATACCGGAGAGGTCCTCCGATCCACGGAGGATATGAAGAATATCGTTCGTATGGGTCATCCTGGTGAGTCCGTCTGAGCAGAGTAACAGCAGGTCTCCGTTCGCGATCTGAATCTCCGTCAGCTCTACTTCGACGCTATTTTCAACGCCGAGGGCTCTCGTTACGATGTGTTTGCTGGGGGAGCGCTCGGCTTCTTCTTCGGTCATGAACCCCTTCAGGATCTGTTCGGCGACCCATGAATGGTCTGTGGTGATGGGTTGGATGGTTCCATTGCGAACCAGATAGAGCCGGCTGTCGCCGACATGAGCGATGGCCAGAGCCTCCTCATTGAGCAGCGCTGCGACCACGGTCGTGCCCATCCCTGCATAGTCTGGCCTGCTCCGTGAGTCGCGATAAATGACGTGGTTTGCCACACGGATCGCACTGGCGAGACGATTGGCGGAAGGTGACACCCTGGGATCGAAGGGGCCGATTAACGGGAGATCTATATCTCGGGCTGCTTCGACCAGATGTGCGTGTATCGCTTCGACTGCGAGGGTACTGGCGATTTCTCCGGCGTTCCCGCCTCCCATGCCGTCGCAGACGACGTAGAGTCCGAGTGACGGATCGGCCACGAAACGATCCTCATTATGCGGTCGTTTGAGGCCGGTATCGGATTTGGCGCTATGCGATCGTTCGAGGGGCAGACGACACCTCCCTCAGGCCGCGAGGCTTTGCAGACAAGCACGGAGTTCAGAAGCAAAATCTTCCGCTCGCCGATATCGATGGGGCACTTCTTTCTGTAGCGCACGATCGACGATCTCCTGCACCATGGGGGGAAGGTCCTGGCGCAAGGTCTGAATGGGGGGATGTGGGTGATGGGCGATGCTGAACAGCACAGCCGACACGTTGTCCGCCGTGAACGGCAACTGTCCTGTGAGGAGTTCGAAGAGCACGATGCCGAGCGAAAAAATGTCCGAGCGTCCGTCCACTTTCTTGCCTGCGATTTGTTCCGGTGACATGTATGTCGGCGTACCCATCACGATATTGGTTTGTGTCTTGCTGCTCGACGCGATCTTCGCAATGCCGAAATCCATGACTTTCACGAGGCGGTCTTTCGTGAGCATGATGTTCGCCGGCTTGATGTCCCGATGGACGACACCTTGCTGATGGGCATAGTCGAGGGCATCTGCGACAGTCGCCACAGTCAGGAGGACTTCGCTGACCGGCAGCAAGTTGGGCCTCCTGGCCCACTGTTTCAAGGGGGTGCCTTCGATCAGTTCCATTGCGATGTAGCCTAAATCGTTTTCTTCTCCGGCATCGTAGATCGTCACGATGTTGGGGTGGGAGAGACGTCCGGTCGATTCCGCCTCGCGGAAAAACCGTGCCTTAACGTCTTGCAACTTGTCATCCTGATCGGCGGGGTCGAGTTGCATGGTCTTGATGGCCACAAAACGCTGGATCGTTGGATCTTTTCCCAAGTAGACAAGCCCCATGGCTCCACGCCCGAGTTCTTTCAACACCCTATAGCGTCCGAGCATGTTCGGCGTGTAACTGATGATTGCCGAGGCAGTTTGTGGGTTCTTTGGCTCAGATGGAAGGGTGGCCTCTTCTCCCTGCTCTCCATCCTTGTCCTGAGCGAGAGCTTGGGATCCCTGTCTCCGTGGTTGGCTGGGAGGAGCGAGGGCTTCTCGCAGCGAACTCCGGTTAAGAATCCAGGCCGCCGTAAGCCAGAGACCGGAACCGAGAAGGCAGATCGCATAACCCAAGGTAAATCGAGAAGGACCGACCTGTTCAATCAATGGCAAGCCCACTGTCCTGAACGATTTATTGGCGAAAAGGACCACGATGAGAGTCGCGATTGGAAGGATGAGGTTGCGGAGAAAGCTCGATCCACGGCTGTTATTTGGGATGTACCGAGTGATTGCGAAGGCCAGGACCCAGAAGATGGTCAGGGCGAGCAGCTGTGTACTCAATCGGACGGCCTGAGGCCCGCTGAGCTGGAGATAGGGGATCGCGATAGATTGGACCAATGCCAGGCTGCTCAGCAAGGGACCGGCTAGAAGCATAGCCAGTATGGCAAAGGTATAGGGGGCGACCCACGACCAGGATTTTGGCATAAGGATCTTTAGGGGTGTTTGCGAATATCTCAAAGTGTAGCGGATGGGGTAGGAGAGTCAACGAATTGGGAGATAATGATCAGAGAGATTGAAGGCGGTGAAGCGTATTCGTGTGAAAGTTTTGAGCTTCGCATTTCTAGTTTCAGGTTACAGATCGATTCAGCAACGTGAAATTCGAAACCCGCAACCAGAAACGAGCTATGAATGAGTGCCGGAGAGGGCTGCCTTCTTGAGTGGATCGAGCAGTTTTGTGGAAACTTTCAAATCACCCCGGCCTCTACCGACTTCAATGTCCGGCTTGGTGACGCCGTGAAAATCGCTGCCCCCGGTTACCAGCAAACTTAACCGCTTGGCCAAGTCGAGGTATTCCGTCGTCTGTCGTTTTGTATGGGTACTGTAGTGGACTTCGATGCCGCCAAGGCCTTCGGCTTTCAATGTCGTCAGGAGGCCGTTCAGTCCTTCGCCGGATACCTTGGCCCAAGTTGGATGGGCCAACACAGCGACTCCGCCTGCGGCTCTGATCCAGGCGATAGCATCCGCCGGCTTAGGCAGTTCACGCGCCACATAGGCCGGGCGCCCTTCTGCCAGATATCGGTCAAAGGCATCCTTGGCAGAGGTCACATACTTTTTGTCCATCAAGAGCCGCGCAATATGCGGTCGGCCGACCGAATCCGTGCCGGCCAGAGCCCGCACTTCTTCGTAAGTCACGTCCAGCCCCAATGAGCGCAATCGTTCGACGATTTGGGGATTGCGGCTGTGCCGGCTCTCGCGCAAGGTAGCCAAGCGTTGATTCAGCTCCGGGTCTTGCCACTGTATGCAGTAGCCGAGGATATGCAGCTCACTGTTGCCGATATGGGAACTGATTTCCACGCCGGGAATGATTTCAATGCCTAGCTCCGCACCGGCAGATAAGGCCTCGGGAATACCGGACACAATGTCGTGGTCCGTAATGGCCAAGGCTGTAACCCCTGCCTTGTGGGCGAGTCTGAGCACCTCAGTCGGCGTGAGGCTTCCATCGGAATGGGTTGTATGAAGATGGAGGTCAAGACGGCTCATGTCGACTCATGCGAGAGGCTGCCGGCGCCCGCCTGTTGGGCAACGAGTTGTGCAGTATAGGCAGACCCTGGTTCATGACTGCCATTGTGTTCGCCTTCGTCGTAGGACAATACGTTGAGTGTCGATGTGAGCCGGAGCAATTCATTCTGCGCCAGGCAAAATTCCCATCGGCGGGGATGGTGATGCCGCAGATAGTTGTCGATAGTGAAAGTTTCATAGATCAAGACTCCGTTGGGCTTCAGGGATTCGATGAGCGAGGGAAAGAGTGCACGGTGAAGATAGAAAAATACGATGATCACATCGTATTCGTGTTTCGGAAATTCAGGCCGTTCGTCGGTCGCGCGCTCGAGGTCTATCGTCCGGACATGCAGATTGGGGAAATTTTGCCGCTTGGCTGTCACCGCGAGCTGGACCATGGCCTGTTCATCTCGGTCAATCGCATCGACGTGATAGCCATGCGAGGCAAGATAGAGCGAATGGCGTCCAGATCCGGCTGCGATATCGAGCGCCTTGCCTTTAGGTAGGCGGTGGAGTTGCTGAGTCAGAAACCGAGCCGGAGTTGGCCCCGGCCCCGCAGCCTTAATCCGGTGTGACGACCGTGATCGTTCGAGTTGTACGCCTACCGAGCCGGTGGCATGTTTCAGTGGAGGTGTAAGTTTACGCACCCAGATCTTGGCCCGTTCGATGGGAAACTCTGAAAACAGCATGGTGAGGAGTCGTTCTGCAAATGTTTCAAGGAGCGCGCAATCCTGCGCTGTTCCGACCTCGATTACGCGATCCGCTACTTGGGCATAGTCGACCGCCTGGCGGATATCGTCCGACATTGCCGCAGGCTCGGTTTGGCACTCCAGCTCCAAGTCTACCGCCAAGGGCTGATGCTTCTGCCGCTCTCCTAAGCTCACGCCGCAATTTCCCTGAAATTCCAACCGCTCGATAATGATCTTCCCTGTCATGGGGGCATTCTCAAGGATTGGATTTCAAGCTGTCAACTCATAGTTCACGGGGTACGGAAGGAGAAGAAAATGAACGAGGCGAAACAGCGCGATAGGCGGCCTGGGGGTATAGAGGCTATTTGAATGGCCGAAAACCGATCGGATTTTCTTCCCGGTCCTGCAAGCCCGTGAAGTAGACCAGTACCGAGTCGAGTTTCTGCATCAGAATAGCCCTCTCGCACCATAGACCTTCGAGGTAGGTCACGTCATTCGTCAGGCTGTTACATGAAGCGACAAATCGCTTGAGCGCATCTTGAGGAACCTTGAATTCCTGCAGATCGATGTTCAGCGACCGCTCAAGTTTTTCGATCGCGGCGTTGAACTCCTTGACCCACCGTTCTTCCACTTCGTGGCGCTCCGGGACGTTGGCTCGGATCGAGGTGATCGCGGCGTAGGCTCTCAAAATCTGGTCATCACTACTCATGCCGGACATCTGCACCTCGTCGATTCCAGTAGTCGGTTGGCCGTGGATCGTTGAGTAATCCTGTACGGTTGTCTGAACATTTACTGGGAAGTCAGTCTACTTGAATCTCCGTTGCCTGTTCAATCTTTTGTCCTCTTCTAGCTCTTGGAATTGTCCGTGAATCCGCAGCCTATTCCGGTCGGCTTCTGCCCCCGGAGGGAATAGCCCGATTGATTTTCACTGCCCTGCGCGTTCTACGAGTAAGAGGAAAAATTGGTTGCTCCCGCTTCCCGGTTTAGGAGCTATTCAGCCCTATCCCGGCAAGAGCCCGTTCGGCTGATTCTGGGCTGAGTCGAATGGACGCTCGCGCATGGTCTATTGGCTGATCGAGTTTCCTCCCAGGAAGTGATAGACATAAATAGGTGGCTGTGATTCAATTTATTGAGTAAGAGAATGCAAGGAAATCCTATGGACCGGATTGAAGTAAACTATCGGGCCCTCTTGGCTGTCGCTGTCGTGCTCAATTCCCAGCGCGTGATGCATAGCCTGTGGGAAGCGATTACCGCCGAGATCACCAAGGTGATTCCTTGGGCAAGGGCGACGGTCACTCTGTACGATCCCGAGGTCGATGGGTTCAGGTTTTATGTTTTTGCCACGACAATGACGCAGGTGGTACTCCAACGCGATGCCGTGATCCCACGCGTCGGAAGCGGGATGGGGTGGGCCTACGATCACAAAACAGTTCACTGCCGTCCTGAGCTGGAACGGGTGCAAGTCTTTCCTGAAGACAAAATGTATGTGCGGGAAGGCCTCGGAAGAATCATCAATCTTCCTCTCCTAGTGGGTGACAGGTGTCTGGGGATACTCAATATCGGCAGTATCGAATCGGGCGTGCCCGATCCAGGGGATCTTGAGTTTCTGACGCAAGTGGCGATGCAAATTGCCTATGCGATCGATCATGTTCAGGCCTACGAACAGATCGATCAGCTGCGCGCCCAACTGGACAAAGAAAACGTATATTTGATCGAAGAACTGAAACTCAAGAAGAACAGCGATTCCTTGGTGGGCAAAAGCCCGGCCTTTCAGAATGTGATAGCCCTTGCCCGGGAGGCGGCGCCGACTCCTACAACCGTGCTGATACTGGGTGAGACTGGCACCGGCAAGGAACTGATTGCGCAAGCGATCCATGATTGGAGCCCGCGGCATCGGAAGCCCCTGGTGAGGGTCAACTGTGCCGCTTTTCCGGCAGGATTGGTCGAAAGCGAATTGTTCGGGCATGAACGGGGCGCATTCACCGGAGCCGACCGTACCCGCGAAGGCCGGTTTGAATTGGCCCACGGAGGCAGCCTCTTTTTGGATGAAATCGGAGAGATGCCGTTGGAGACACAGGCCAAGTTGCTTCGCGTCTTACAAGACGGCATGGTAGATCGTCTCGGTGGAAAACAGCCCATTCGTGTCGATGTGCGTGTGATTGCCGCGACCAATAGCGATTTACCTGTTGCTGTGAAAGAAGGAACCTTTCGTGCCGATCTCTTTTATCGTCTGAACGTGTTTCCCCTTGTCCTGCCTCCTCTCAGGGATCGTCCTGAGGATATCCCAGAATTGGCCCGACACTTCATCAGACAATACTGTGTGAAGTTCAACCGTTCTTGTAAGGATATCGAACAGGAGTCCCTGGAGAGGTTGATGCGTTATACTTGGCCCGGCAATGTCCGTGAGCTGGAAAATGTAATCGAGCGGGCGCTCATTCTTTCTCGTGGATCTCTATTGCGGGTCGATGAGCAGATTTTAGGCTCGCAGGCCTCCTCCTCCAACGGCGCCTCGCTGCCGGCAGACCTTAAAGAACTTGAACGGAGGCATATTCTGCAGACCCTCACGCTTACCGATTGGCATATCGAAGGTGTCGATGGAGCAGCTGCTCGCTTGGGAATTCCTCCTAGCACTTTGCGCAGCCGAATGAAGCAGTTTGGAATGAAGCGACCGGCTATCGACTGAAAAATAGAACCTCCTTCCGTACCATCTAATACTTTTTCCAATATCCTCTCAGCCAGAATAGGCTACCCACGATAGTTCGTGGGTGCGCCCACGAACACCCACGAACTATCGTGGAATAACTTAGACATCCGTGATGAATTGTTAAAGTATTAAATTATTGTCTTTGTATTTCAATATGTTGCAAATTATATTTGAAGAAACATTGAATGGCATGGCTTGTGCCTTAGTGAGGCATGACAGCAAGGACGCTTCAACTCATCTTTCTGGTGAGTTTGGATGAATAGGTCCTCAGGGAGGAGAAACAGATGACAACGATGACATTGATCAACGGCATGTTATACGCGGGAGTCTCGATCGCCATGTTGGTCGGAGTCTTGGCGATGGGCATGGGCATGGTTGCAGGGAAATAATCCCTGATCGAAGTGGGTTTTACCAGGTGGGGCCAGGCACAGTCTTGTTAGTCAAGTTGTGTCTGGCCCCACCTCATTTTGTCTCAGTCCAGGCCTGATCGATTCCTCGCATTTTCTGACCTATCCGAATGACCCGATCTGCAGTCTATCCAGCCGTCGGCCCGTGGTATGTCACGGCGCAGACCCTAGAATTGAGACATGAACTGAGACAGTTTCGAACGGGGGATCAGGCGTTGTTTGGCTAGAGAGTCGATCTCATGTTCTGATGCGCCGGTAGATGTGAGTTGTCCTTGGAGATCGTTCGTGAATGAGAGAGGTCGGATGTAGGCAATGACTCGAGGTCTTTTCCCAACAGAAGCCGCCCAAGAATGACCGTGGTTACGATGAATAGACTACTATCTAACCAGGCAGTCACCGTCTGCGCTCCAAGCAACACGCTGGTCGAGCTGAGGAGCCAGACCCCTAAGCCAAGTGCTGCAAGATACGAGAGCCTTGTCGTTTCAGCCACTCGAAGTGCGATCGCCACTCCCACCCCGCCAGTGACCAATGCGAGGATTGGATAGGCGACATGATTGGTCTGCGGGGTAATCCCGCTGAAGGCCAACAGCAGTCCAGAGACAAAGGTGACGCCATATACGATCGCTACTCCCTGCATGATCGCTCGCCACTGAAGGGGTTGTTTCCTTTCCATCATACTGCGCAGACTACGGGCATCTACTAAGAACCGCAATCCTACGTATGGGGGGAAGAGGGAAGGGGTGGGGAGTAGCCCACAGCCCTTTGTGCTCGCGGAGGCCGCACGATCAGAATGTGCTCCCTCGACGCGCGCAATGAAGGGCAGTTGGGCTACTCCTCACCAAAGAGAAACGAGCGAGCTTGCAGGGGAAAAGGAGGGTGGTCTATTGATCTCCTGTGCTCGCGCAACGCGCGGTCGCGGATTCCCCTCGTTGGACGCGCGCAGTAGAAGATCAATCAGCCCCCCTCCCTAAGAATAACGAGCGAGCTTGGAAGGATCAATTAGATGGATGCTGGTCGCTTGACGTGCGCGGTGAAAAACCATCTGAGCACCCCATAAAAGTAAGGGGGGAGAGTGTTTGCCTAGCCCCGTAGTAGAGAGCCGAATGGCGAACCGGCAAGCAAGCTTTACCCCGCGCCAAGAAGTGTTGGATTGCAACCCCAACCCCAACTTTTGGCGTTTCTATGTGGTAGAGGGCGCGAGGGGGGAGCGGGTAGCCCTCGTGTCTCCCGGGGCGACCCTTCCGGGCGTGACCTCGTGGAATCCTTCCGGAATTCCCGCAGCCGCGATCAAGTGATCTCGGTGCCTTGGTCAGTTCAGGCTTTCCACTTCGGTCACGCCTCGGTGGATCCCCGCCCCTCCGACAACGGGTGCTGACCCGCTCCCTCCTCGCGCCGGAAAGGAACTGCTTACAATACAGACACTGGGATTGTTCAATGTAGAGGGCTTAGGGTAGGGAAGGATCGGTTGGTTGCCTGAACAGACCGTGCTCGCTCAGGATGCTACAGAGTTGGCCAGTACAAGGTCAAGCAACGACCCCCTCTTTTTCTTGTCCCCTAGAAGGGAATGATTACGCTGCTGACGAACTTGATGGCGGTTTCGTAGTTATCATCCATGAATGTCACGGGATCGTTCAGGTAATTCCCGACGTTAATATGCGTCGTGGCATCGAAGTTCAAGCGGCCACTCACGTCCTCGCCGTTCACACCAATCGCCGTGCCTGTCGCTGTGTGCGCCTTCCCATCATAGAGCACGATGTACCCAGTCACTGTGATCACGGCCGTCGCCTTCAGGATGTAGCTGTTCACCACCTGGCTCGCTTCCTTATAGTTGGCGTCACCGGAGAACGAAAATGTATCAATATACTCGCCGGCATTGGTATGTGTCGTGGTGCTCTCAACGTGCCCGAGGCTCTCGCCAGCTGTACCCCAAACCGTGGCCATCGCCTGATGAGACCGTCCGTCATAGATCCCATAGTAGCCGGCCCCGTTCAGCCCGTCCCCCATAATCGTTACCGTCGCCTTCAGGATGGTGTTCGTCACTAGCTTGTTGCGCACTTCCTTGTAGTTGGGGTCACCGGCGAACGTATATGTATCGGTATACGAGCCGGCAGTGCCATGTGCCGTGGCATCCAAGTTCAAGTGCCACGACAAATCCTCGCCGTTCACACCAATCGCCGTGCCCGTCGCCACATGGTTTCGTCCATCGAAGACTACATTGTAGGTACTTACTGTGATCATGGCCGTCGCCTGCAGGATGTAGCTCTTCATCAGTGTGTTAGTTTCCTTGTAATTGGCGTTGCCGAGGAACGTTACAGTATCGTTGTATGTGCCCGCCTTGAAATGTGTCGTGGCGCTGGTGACCGTCCCAAGGTTCTCACCATCCACGCCCGTCACTGTAGCCGTTGCCGCATGGTACCATCCGTCGTAGGTCCCGAAGTAGCCGCTCCCGTTCAATCCGTTCCCGGTGATCGTCGGCGTCGCCTTCAGAATGTAGCTCTTCACCACCTTGCTGGCGTTCAAATAATTCCCCGTTCCATCAACGTACGTTACCGTGTCGCTGTATACCCCGGCATTCGTATAGGTCGTACTACTCACAAATTGTCCGAGGCTCTCACCAGCCGCACCCCAGACCGTGGCCATGGCTGCATAGGCCTGCCCATCGTAGGGCGCATAGTAGCCGCTCCCGTTCAGCCCGTTCCCGATGATCGTGGGCGTCGCTTTCAAGATATAGCTCTGCACGACCTTGCTCGCCGCCTTGTAGTTCGCATCGCCGGCGTATGTCAGCGTATCGCTGTAGAGACCGGTGTTCGTGTGGGGCGTACTGCTCGTGACCTGCCCGACCACCACCCCGCCCAGACTCCTCACCGTGGCCGTGGCCGCATGCGCCTGCCCGTCGTAGGTGCCGAAGTAGCCGGTCCCATTCAGCCCATCCCCAGTAATCGTGACCGTCGCCTTCAGGATATAGCTCTTCACGACCTTGCTGGCACTGTTGTAGTTCCCCGTTCCATCAACGTACGTCAGCGTATCGTTGTATACCCCGGCATTTGTGCGGGGCGTAGTGCTGATGACATGCCCGAGGAACACCTCGCCCACACCCCTCGCCGTGCCCATGGCTACCTGCGCCGCTCCCGCATAGATCCCGAAGTAGCCGCTCCCATTCGGTCCGTCCCCGGTAATCGTTGGCGTCGCCTTCAGGATATAGCTCTTCACGACCTTGCTGGCATCATTGTAGTTCCCCGTTCTATCAACGAATATCAGCGTATCGCTGTAGAGACCGGCGTTCGTGTGGGGCGTACTACTCGTGGCCTGCCCGACCACCACCCCGCCCACACCCCTCACCGTGCCCGTCGCCACATGCGCCGTGCCATCATAGGTCCCGAAGTAGCCACTCCCGTTCAACCCGTTCCCGATGATCGTGGGCGTCGCTTTCAAGATATAGCTCTGCACGACCTTGCTCGCCGCTTTGTAGTTCGCATCGCCGGCGTATGTCAGCGTATCGCCGTAGAGACCAGGGGTCGCGTTCGTATGGGGCGTGCTGCTGGTGGCTTGCCCAATCACCACCCCGCCAATCCCCTTCACCGTGCCTGTGGCTACATGGGCCGCGCCGTCATAGGTCACGAAGAAGCCGGTCCCGTTCAGCCCGGCCCCCGTGATCGTCACCGTCGCCTTGTTCACCGTCTGTGTGATGTTTAAGGAGGTGCTGTTATTGTAGCTGTTGCCACCAAGGACGTTGCCGGTGAAGATGGCGTGGATCAGATGCGTGCCACCCGTGAGACTCGCGGTGGCAATGGTCCAGGTTGATATTCCGGTTCCTGTGTTGGCGGGGATACTGACGGGACCAAGTGATGTCTCTCCGTCAAAGAATTCCACCATGCCGGTTGGCGCGGTGGTCCCAATCGCGGCGGTGACGGTGGCGGTGAAAGTCACACCATTTCCATACGTGGACGTGGCGGAGCTGGAGGTAACTGTGGTGGTCGTGTTGATCGCGGCATCTGTGAACGCTTGGTTGGCTATGGCTCCCGACTTTTGGTCGGCGGCCGTCACTATCAGGGACGAGTTCCGGTACTGCTCCTCCACGAACCAGGTGGTGCTGATGCTGCCATTAACAGTATTGTCGTTGTCCGGCGCGATCCAGTCGGCTATGCCGTTCCCGTCCCGGTCGATGGCCTGACCCATCGCATCGAATTGTTGATGAGTAGTAAACCCGCCGATGCCGTCGATGACATACCAGGCGCCGTTGCCGGCCGGCCCGACATTTGCCGTCGTACTGGAGCTATCAGCCATGTCGTCGGTGCGGGCTACTTGAAAGCGCACCATTTCACCGGCGGCGAATTGCGGGCCTTCGCCGGTCTGGTTCGCTGTGGTAATCACCGCCGTTTCGCCCGGCGCATAGTCCAGATGGTCGGTGGTTACCACCGCAGCAATCATGGGTGTGGCCGACAACAGCACGCGGGGTTCCAGCGATTCCAACACAAAGGCATTGGGGCGCGACTCCCGATGGTGACGTATCGTGAAATTCAACAGCTTTGTGAATTTCATGCTTGAATCTCCTATTGCTCATTTGAGGCGGGCTTCGTTTGGAAGGCTCTTTCTAACAATGACTCCAGGGCCTATGGTGCAGGCACGGTGAATTAATAGATATCCTTCAGAAGCGGTATCTTAATTGGAGAGGGTTCATACCTCAAAGGCCCCCCCCCATTAGATAAAGCTCGAATCAAGAATGTGGGCTCCAATTGTGGGCGTCCAATGAGGACCGTTTTTTGTCTCTCTAAAGGGAGGGGCAGGTTGCCCTTTAATGCGCGCATCGAACGAGCACATTCTGATCGTGCGCGTTCTGCGAGTAAGAATGGCACCTGGCCGCTCACTTCCCTCCCTTGACTGCCCTTTCCCCCGGCTCCTATAATCATCCAACTTTCCCCTGCAACCGGCTGATTCAGCTCATAAAATGGCAGAATTTACACACTTCAATGAGTCGGGACGAGCTCGAATGGTCGATGTCAGCGCTAAGGGCATGACCGAACGGGCCGCGACCGCTCAAGCGATAGTCTTTCTCCAGCCGGAAACTCTTGAAAAGATTCAGCGGGGCAAGATCGCCAAGGGGGATGTCTTGTCCGTCGCGCAGGTTGCCGGTGTGATGGGAGCCAAGAAGACCCCGGACCTCATCCCCATGTGCCATCCGATTCTCCTTACCAGCATCGATATCTCCTTTAAAGAAGAGCCTCAACCCGATCGCGAAGGCCGCTGCTCGATCACCATTCTGGCTACGGCCAAGACGACCGGGCCGACCGGGGTGGAGATGGAAGCGATGACTGCGGCCTCGGTGGCGGCGCTTACGATCTATGATATGTGTAAAGCAGTCGATCGTGGAATGAGTTTCAGCGATGTCTGTTTACTCTCAAAGTCAGGCGGTAAATCGGGGACCTATACGAGAGAAGGTTGAGGCTGAGGTTAAGGTTGAGGGGAAATGGTTACTATCAGACTATTTGGCATGACGAAGTCCTTAGCAGGGAATCAAGATTCCCTCTCTCTGGCATTGCCTAATGGGCGACAAGTGAAAGACTTAGTTGAGCTTTTAAATTCAGAATATCCGATGATTGGAGAGTTGATCTATAAGAAGAAAGTCCTGGTGTCGGTCAATCAGGAGATTGCCCACGGAGATATGGAAGTTCGAGTGGGCGATGAAATTGCGTTGTTACCGCCGTTTGCCGGTGGTAGCCCCATAGAACAGGCGAGTGACGATGCCCAGTTTGTCCGTGTGCAACGGGAAGATTTCTCCGTCGATGCGGAGATCGATCGAGTACAAGGCAAGTCGAAGCGGATCGGCGGCATTTCGATATTTCTTGGGACGGCGCGAGATCGTTCTAAAGGGCGCGATGTTACAGGCATCACCTTCGAACATTATGAAGGGATGGCGCAGAAGAAACTCCGGGAGATCCGCGAGCGTGCGTTAAAGGATTTCGATATCATCGAAGTCGCGATCCTTCACCGGCATGGCCCAATTGCCATCGGAGAAAATATTGTGTTGATTGTCGTGGGGGCTGAGCACCGGGCAGAAGCCTTCCGTGCTTGTCAGTGGGCGATCGATGAATTGAAACGCATTACGCCAATATGGAAACTCGAATACACGCCGGGAGGCGAAGTTTGGGTAGAGGAACATCCTTAAGGACGTGAGGGGTAAAGGGTTAGGGGTAAGGTGTAAAAGGCAAACTACTGATTATGAGCGAATTATCAAATAATAACGTGGCCGATGTTTTCGGACGGCCGCTTCGCAGCCTACGATTGTCCGTGACTGATCGATGTAATCTCCGTTGCAAGTATTGTATGCCGGAGCAGGACTATGTCTGGTTGCCGCGTGAAGATGTGCTGACCCATGAAGAAATGGCAGGCTTGACCGGCTATTTTACCGATCTCGGTGTCGATCGCGTGAGACTGACTGGTGGAGAGCCGTTGCTTCGGAGAAATTTGCCTCGGTTGATTCGGCTATTGCTCCAAAACCGGCGGGTGACGGATATCGCGCTCACAACAAACGGCATTCTTCTGGCGGACCAGGCTGAAGCTCTGTATGAAGCAGGGCTTGACCGTATTACGGTCAGCCTCGATACGCTGAGACCGGAGCGATTTCGCCAACTGACCCGTCGTGATGAGTATGAACGCGTCTTGGAAGGGATTGAGTCGGTGGCTCGGGCCGGGTTCACCGGCTTAAAACTCGATACGGTGGCGATTCGTGGCTTCAACGACGATGAATTGGTGTCGCTGATCGAGTTCGGCAAGCAGATACAGGCAGAAGTTCGGTTTATTGAGTATATGGACGTCGGCGGTGCGAACGACTGGTCTCAGGAACAGGTATTTTCGCGAGTCGAGATGCTCACCGTGCTGAACAAATACTATGGAGTGATCGAGCCGATGCCTGAGCGGGGCGCTGCACCGGCTCAGCGCTATCTGTTGTCGGATGGGACAACCTTCGGGATTATTCCTTCCACGACCACGCCGTTCTGTGCCACCTGCGACCGTAGCCGGGTAACCGCCGACGGTATGTGGTACCGCTGTCTCTACGCGACGGCTGGGACGGACCTGCGGAAGGCTCTTCGTGCCGGCACATCGGCAGACGAGATGCGGGCGTTGCTTCGTGCCGGCTGGGAAGGTCGCCGCGATCGAGGTGCGGAAGAGCGCAAGGAGCTTGAACGGGAGGGTTTGCGTGTCGGAAGGCTCATTGGTATCGAGAAACTCCGTGAAAATCCACATCTTGAAATGCATGCGCGAGGCGGCTGACATTCCAGTTTGACGCGACATCTGTTTCCCTTGGCCCATTCCCCTTGATGCCACATGCAGGATACTGAATTTCTCACAGTGTTAGGACTTGGGTTGGTCCTGGGGCTCCGGCACGCGTTGGATACGGACCATCTGGCTGCCGTCTCCACGGTGCTCGCGCAACGGCCCTCGCTCCGTGCCTCCAGCATGATCGGATTCAGCTGGGGCCTCGGGCATACGGTGGTGTTGCTCCTGGTCGGGGCGGTAGTCCTGGTGCTCCGTGTGCAGATTCCTGAACCCTTCGCAGTGGCGGCGGAATTCGCTGTCGGCGCCATGCTCGTGCTGCTGGGCGGGATACTCGGCGTACGATTGGTCCGGGAACGTTGGCATGTGCATAAGCACGACCATGATGGCGAAGAGCACCTGCATTTGCATAGTCATGCGCTGGCTGAGGATCATGGGCATAGACATTGGTGGCGTGAATCCGTTCGGCCCTTCTGCATCGGCATGGCCCACGGGTTGGCCGGGTCGGCGGCGTTGCTATTGATCGTGTTGTCGTCGGCAAGATCTGTATCGGAGGGGCTGGTATATATCGCAGTGTTCGGGCTTGGCTCAATTGTGGGGATGATGCTGGTTGGGGTTCTTATGAGCCTCCCGGTATTATGGTCGCTGAGCCTCGGACGTCCTGTCTTTCTGGCGGTCCAGGGGTTGGCGAGTCTCGGGAGCGTTGCCGTCGGACTCTTGATGATGTTTCATATTGCGTTCAGCAGCCAGCAGTTCTGATGTCCACAGGCCCTTTCCTCGATAGGAAATCTACGTGCGTCATTCAAGCGGCTATGGTAGTCTGCCGTAAAACAGAACAAACCAAATGAACCAAACAAACCAGATAAACAAGCCTGGTCTCGCGAGCCTGCGCAAATAGAAGGAGTGCACCATGGCCTGGTTTAAAAAACAGAAAACGACCGAGCCTGAACCGCCCAAGCGATCCAAGATTTCAGAAGGGATGTGGCTGAAGTGTAATCACTGCCGCGAGATCGTCTATCGTAAAGAAGTTGAGCGTAATAATAAGGTCTGTCCCAAGTGCGACTACCATTTTCCCATTTCCGTCCTGGAACGCATTGCGCTTCTGGTCGACCTAGGGACGTTCAAAGAGTGGGATGTCGAGCTCAGTCCCCAGGACCCCCTGAATTTTCAAGACACGAAATCGTACAAGGATCGTGTGAAGACCCATCAGGAAAAGACCGGTCGCAAAGATGCCATGGTGATCGGCGAGGGTATGATGAACGGCCGGCGTGCGGTGCTGTGTGTGTTCGACTTCAGTTTTATGGGCGGCAGCATGGGGTCGGTTGTCGGGGAGAAAATCTGCAGGGCGATCGATCGCGCACTGGAGACCCGCTTACCGGTCATTTTGGTTACGACGTCCGGAGGAGCCAGGATGCAAGAGGGGATTCTCTCTCTCATGCAGATGGCAAAGACTTCTGCCGCTGTTGCCAAACTGGGCGAAGCCAAGCTTCCGTTTATTTGTCTATTAGCCGATCCGACCTTCGGGGGCGTTACCGCCAGTGTCGCCATGTTGGGCGATGTGATTCTGGCAGAACCAAAAGCGCTGATTGGCTTTGCCGGCCCTCGCGTGATCGAGCAGACTATTAAGCAGCAATTGCCTGATCAGTTTCAGCGAGCGGAGTTTCTTTTGGAGCACGGCATGATCGACATGATTGTAGAGCGCAGACAGCTGAAAGAAACCCTGAGCACCCTCGTTGCCCATTTTTAGCATGGGCCTCCATAAGGAATTCCGGTTAGCTTCCATCCTGCCCGGTATACCATGACCTATTCCTCTGCCGTGACCTACTTATATAGCCTGCAAAAGCACGGCATCAAACTGGGTCTGTCGACGATGGCAGAACTGCTCGCTCGACTCGGAATGCCGCAGAACCGGTACCGTACATTACACATTGCCGGTACGAACGGGAAGGGATCCACTGCAGCCATGACGGCCGCAATATTACAGGCGGCAGGCTATCGAGTGGGGCTCTATACCTCGCCCCATCTGGTGGAATTCCGGGAACGGATTCGCGTAAACGGTGAAATGATCGCCGAGTTTCAGGTGGCAGAACTGACAGAACAGCTCCAAACCCTCTGCCGGTCGGATCTCTCGCCGACCTTCTTCGAATATACGACGGCGATAGCATTTCAGCACTTTGCCGATTCGGGGATCGATGTGGCGGTGTTGGAGGTCGGATTGGGCGGGAGGTTTGACGCGACCAACGTGGTTACGCCGATGGCCTGTGCGGTGACGACGATTTCTCTCGATCACCAGGAATATTTGGGAAACAGCCTCTCATCGATCGCATTCGAAAAGGCAGGCATTATCAAGCCAGGGGTGCCGCTGGTGGTGGGGCGGCTCGAAGATGAGGCCTGGCGGACGATCGAACAGGTGGCCAGGGAAAGACAGGCCCCAGTGTTTTCCCTGAATCGAAATTTCTCCACAGAGGGAGAGACTGTTCGGGAGTTTTCTTATCGTGGCCTGGGTATGAGCCATGATGGACTGATGTGCGTTCTGGAAGGCCGCCATCAACTTGATAATGTCGCCTGCTCGTTGGCGTTGTTAGAGGCGGCAGCCCCTCAAGGAATTACTGTCACGCGCGAGGCAGTCCGAATGGGTTTGGGTGCGGTCAATTGGGCTGGACGGCTGCAAGTGCTCGATCGCCGTCCGACGATTCTACTGGACGGCGCGCATAATCCTGCTGCCGGAACAGTTCTGGCCGACTACCTCAGGTATTCTGACCGGTTCCGTCAGCATCGCCCGATCGTGTTGGTCCTAGGCATGATGCGCGACAAGAACCATCGAGGCTTTGTCGAGCCGCTCACGGGTCTTGTGGATGAAGTGGTATTGACGCAGGCGGATCTCTCGCGTGCTGCAAGCCCCCAGGAACTTCGAGCATCGCTTGATGGTCTGTTGCCTCTGCCGCATATCGTGCCGTCACTCAACGATGCAATGGCATTGGCCGGACAGTTGGCCACGCCGCAGGGTCTGGTTTGCGTCTCCGGGTCGCTCATGCTCGTGGGAGAATGCATGGCATGGTTCCGTGGCTGTGGGTTTTCGCCGCTTAGGGGCTGACATGGCAGGCATCGCACGGCTGTGGATGTGCCTGGTCGGCTGGCTGTTACTGGCAATGCTCCTTCCAATTGCAGGGGGTGCGGTAGAACAGAGAAGCGGCTCCGTAGCGACGACCACCTCTTCCGGTGCGCTTCCGCTCGATATCACTGCTGATCGTATCGATTATCTCCAAGATCAGGAAATCTACGAAGCTGACGGCTCTGTGGTGGTGAACCAGGGCGCCGTACATTTGGCGGCGGATCATATGACGATTCAGGCCTTGCCCGGTATTTTGCTTGCCACGGGCCACGTACGTCTCACCGATCCTAAAGCCGATCTCGAAACCGATCGGTTGGAACTCAACGTGAATACCGAGGCTGGGGTGATCACTCATGGACGGGTCTATCTCAAGTCTACGAATACCTCGGTGGAGGGGCGTCTGTTGCAGCGGTTTTCAGAGGAGCATTATCGGGTGAAAGAGGGGCGTTTTACGAATTGCGATGCGCAGAAAGGTGAGACCCCGGCCTGGCGGTTTACATTCAAGGACCTCGATCTCAATGCCGGCGATAACGTGGGGTTCACCGGCGCATGGCTCTGTGTGAACGATGTTCCGGTGATTCCTGTTCCCACCTTGACCTATCCACTTTCGAAGCGGCGTAGCGGGTTCCTCATTCCCCTTATCAGCTACGATAATCGATTCGGCATGCATCTCAAAGAAAGTTTTTTTTGGGCCATCAATCCCAGCCAGGACCTGACCGTCTCTCCCAATTATTACAGCAGTCTCGGCTATGGGAGCGATCTGCAATATCGCTATGTGTTGGACCGAATGTCGAAGGGGCAGTGGCTCGTCAGCGCCTTGCGTCAGACAGAATTGCCGAATGTGTCCGGTGTAAGCCAGACAGGACAAGATGCAGAGCAGACTCGGGTTCTGATCAGGGGGACCCATACCCAGCAATTTACGCCCGACTTACTGCTTCGTGCGCGAGCCAACTTGGTGACCGATCCGAACTATCTGCAACAGTTGAGTAACTCCGGAGTCCAACGGGCGCTTCCCAGTAGCGAGTCGAGTCTCTTGGCATCCCAACGTCTGGCCTATGGACAGACCTATGTGCTTGGCCAATACTTGCAGCCCTTGCAATCGGGAGGAGGAGATACATTTCAGCGCCTGCCGGAGATTGGCTACAGCCTCCCAAATGTCTCCTTGTTCACTTCACCGATCTTGCTGGGCGCGGATACGAGTTTTGTAAATTTCTATCGCGAACAGGGATTCTCTCAGAATCGGATCGATGTCGTGCCTGGACTGTCGACCGACGTTCTGGATTTCGGCCACATCGTAGGCCTGACACCTCAAGTGAAGGTGCGAGAGGTCTATTACACACGAGGGGCGCAGAGTACCGAAAGTCAACATCGTGAGACCTTTTGGTTAGGGCTTGAGGCGAGGTCGAAGCTGAGTCGCCGCTTTGGAACGAGCGAGGGGAATACGTTGCTGCATACCATCGAGCCCAGCGTGATGTATGAATATGTCCCTCCGACCGATCAGTCCAAATTGACTCTGATCGATCAGGTGGACGATTTGCCCAAGAAAAATTTGCTGACCTATGCGCTTCGTAGCCGGCTTTTAGAGCAAGCAGGCGGCAGCAGTTTCAATTGGCTGGACTTCACGATGGCCCAGAGTTTTCATATTGGTGCTGTGCAAACGAGAGCTCGGGATTTCACGCCGGGCGTTTCTCCATTGCTTGGGTCGATTACGCAACCGTTACAGCCGGCGACTGTGGCGATAGAGGGGAAGAAATTTTCAGATCTCTGGATGCGGGTCGTCATCGGTAATACGGCTCCTCAATATACTGCGGCGCAGTTATCTGAAGCCTCGCTTGGCCAGGGTCCTGGCGCTGTTTCCGTTCAGTCGTCTACGATCAATCAATATCTGACGGTCGACGCATTTTTCGACCCCTACAGATCCTCGCTGAGTCAATTCAATACCGATCTTCGGGTCCAACAGTCTAACTATTGGTATCTCCAAGTGGGGCACCGTTTTACGCACGATGGTAATCGTGTGCGCCGCGGAGACCTGTGGAATCCGATTTCGTTCAATGAAGTCTATGCCCCGACAGCGGAGGTTCAATTTGTCACAGCCGGAGGAGCATTCCGTACTCCGTGGGGTTGGACGGTCGGCGCGAAGGCCTACTACGATGTGAAGAACGGCAGGAGCCCGGAATACGACGTCGTCGGACTTTACCAGAATCCATGCAAGTGTTGGTCTCTGGGACTGTACTATCTGCAGTTTCCCGATCGGGCTCAGTACAATTTCATGTTGAGTCTGACTGGAATCGGCTGGACGGAAAACTTCGGTACGGCGATGGTTCGAAATATCCTCAGCCCGTTGCTGATCGGGGAGAAGGGGCTACCCTGGGCGTCGCCAGGAGGACCTTATGGAAATCCTCAATCTGCCATGCCCGTACCTGGTATGGATGGGAGCGGTCGATAGATTGTTAGGGATTTGACTCCTCGAAGAAGGCTGGTATACGATGTCGTCCGGAACGGATTTTATTATGTACTCAGCGAAGGAGGAATGAGACGTGGCAGCTGATGCGCTGAAAGTTGAAGATGCGACGTGGGATATAGAGGTTATGAAGGCTTCTGAGCTCGTGATGGTGGATTTCTGGGCTGTGTGGTGTGGCCCTTGCCAGATGGTTGCTCCGATCATTGAAGAGTTAGGCAAAGAGTATGCGGGAAAAATGAAGGTACGCAAACTCAATACCGATGAAAATCCAGAAGTTGCAGGCCGCTATCAGGTCATGAGTATCCCGACAATTCTTTTTTTTAAAAACGGCCAAGTCGTGGAAAAACTCATCGGGGCACGACCGAAACGACAGTTCAAAGAGATGATCGATTCACTGCTGGCACAACCAGCCGGTTCAGCCTAAGGATTGTAGCCACCCGCCGCAATGCTCACCGAGTTGCGCATTGTCAACTTCGCGCTCATTGAGCAGCTTAGCCTTCAATTCCAGTCTGGCTTTACGGTCCTCACTGGGGAGACCGGGGCCGGTAAATCTCTCCTCATCGATGCCATTGCTCTGCTGGTCGGCGGACGGGCCTCGACAGACCAGATACGTTCTGGAGAAGATGAGGCCCAAATCGAAGCAGCTTTTCACCTTCCAGATACCCACCCACTCATTCAGCGACTCCGGCTACAGGACATTATCGGCCAGAATGAATCTGAGCTGATTCTTCGGCGCGTACTATCTCGATCTGGTCGCCACCGTGTGTATGTCAATGGCAGCCTGTGTCCCCTGCGTGTCCTTGAAGATCTTGGCGGGACCCTCGTCGATATCCACGGTCAGCATGAGCAGCAATCGTTGCTGGCTACAGTCGAACAGTTGGATGCACTCGATGCGTTCGGACGTCTCCTTGAGTTACGAGGGAGATATGAACAGGCCTATCGAGCATGGAAGGAACTTCGCACGCAGCTGGATGCCTTGCAGCGTGACCTTGCGGATCGTACAAGGCGTGAGGAGATTTTACGGTTCCAGGCCCGTGAGATTGAACAGGCAGGTCTGTTTCCCGATGAAGAAGCGAAGCTTCGGCAGGAGCGGCAACGGTTGGCGCATGTCTATCGGCTCAGGGAATTAGCCGACCAGGCTTATATCGAGCTGCAAGCGGATGAGCAACAGGCTGTCCTGACCAGGTTAGGGCGGGTTGGGCGAGCCCTTGCGGAGTTGGCCCAGACCGACCAGGCCATGAGCGATTGTGAACGGTCTGCCACGGAGGCGGCGATACAACTGAAAGAATTGGCCGGACGGTTGCGCGATTATGCCCAACAGTTGGAGGCAGACCCTGACCGACAGGCTACGGCAGAAGACCGGCTCGATCTGATTCAACGGTTAAAGAAAAAGTATGGAGGGTCGGTTGAGGCGATACTTGCGGCTGGTAGAGAGGCTCAGGGAGAGCTTCAGTTATTGGACAATCGTGAAGCCAAAATCGCCGAGTTGATCGCCCGGCACGGTGAAGAGGCTCTCTGCCTGGGCGCGTTGGCACAGCAACTGTCCAAGAAGCGAATTGACGCAGCCAAGCGAATGACGACGCTTATGGAAGCTGAGCTGGCTGCATTGAAAATGGGTCAGGCAATTTTCCAGGTTTCGATCGCCAGTGATGAATCAGCGGATGGGCTTGGACCGGCTGGGCACGATCGAGTGGAGTTTCTACTCTCCAGTAACACTGGTGAACCACCGAGACCCTTGGGTCGGGTGGCGTCCGGCGGGGAACTTTCGCGTATCATGCTGGCACTCAAGACTGTGTTGGCCGAGATGGACCAAGTTCCTGTTCTGGTGTTTGACGAGATCGATACGGGAGTGGGCGGGGCGGTTGCTGCAGCGATGGGAACAAGACTGCGCAAGCTCGGATCGTTCCATCAAGTGTTTTGCATCACCCATCTTCCTCAGGTCGCATCTCAGGCAGAACATCATCTGCTGGTGGAGAAGGAGCTGGGAGGGCAACGGACATCCACCTCGGTCAGGGCTCTCAAGGGGATGGGGCGAGAAGAGGAAATTGCCCGGATGTTAGGCGGTTTGGTCGTGACGAAAAAAGTGCGGGAAACGGCGGCAGAGCTTATCGCTGAGACAAAAGGGCGGCGGTCTGATTAAAAAAGCGGGCAGCCGGAAAGAGTCTGGTCACTCTGCAGGGGTGGTCGCCATGGCCATGGCAGGAAGGGATGCCTTGCATTCCTGAACGACCTGGGCAAAGAGCTCGGTTAACTTCGGTTCGAAGTGAGTGCCGGCGTATGAAAGCATCCGTTGGCAGGCCTTATCGATCGAAAGCGGTGTCCGGCCAGGAAGTTCCGCGGTCAGATGATCGAAAGTTTTGGCAAGGCATACAATACGGGCTAATTGAGGAATTCCTTCTTTCTGAAGTCCGAATGGATAGCCAGAGCCATCCCACCGTTCATGATGATAGGCGATAATCTGTCCCACCTCGGCAGGTAGTCCTAGCGGCAATACGAGTTTCGCACCCTGCTCCGGGTGGCGAGGATTGTCGCCGGATGTTCCAGTCATTGTGATTTCATCGCCGGCAAATTGATAGGGGGCGGATCCGATCTTGCCGATGTCGTGGAGGAAGGCCCCCAGGGCCAACGATTTCTGCTCAGCGACGGTCAGATTCATGCGATTGGCCAAAAGGGTAGCGTAGAAACTGACTCGGCTACAGTGGTTGAGCAGCTGGCGATCCTTTGCTTCGAGCAAATCGGAGAGCAGAGGGAGAAGATCGGGCATGTCTTCAGCCTGGGATGCATGATCCGATGTCAGTTTTCCGATTGCCTGGTATCCGGCACATAATTCCTTCCAGGCCTGCGCGCATTCTGTCTCCGATCCCCAGAGGCTGGTCGATGTCCCGATGAAATTTCTGAGAAAGTCGAGCCGCTGTTTCTTTTCGAGTGTCTGGTTGACCAGGGAGAGCAATTCGGTGACGTTAAAAGGTTTGAGCAGGTAGCCGGCTGCGCCATGACGTATCCCTTCCATGGCGGACTTTAAGCTTCCGTACCCAGTGATGATAATGATCTCGATGCCGGCGTGGAGCTGCTTGATGTCCTGAAGGAGTTCTATGCCCTGGCGATCAGGAAGCTTCTGATCGAGTGTAATGATGTCGATCGGGTGAGATTTCAGGACGTCGATTGCGGCGCTGGCCGACTCCGCAGTCTCGACATTGAAAAATGGACGGAGGATCACTCGTAGCGCGTCACGAGGACCTGCTTCATCGTCGATGACCAGCAGGGTCGGTTTTTTCTTGGGTAATTCTTGGGGCAGTGTTGTGCTCATGTAAATTTTTCTACCACTAACTACTTACGTTGTAAAGCATTTCTTGTTCCACTTCAGCGAGTTACTATTCCTGTTTCAATATAGTGTGGTGACGTCTGCTGGGCGCCCATATGTAGATCTCTGAGCAAATGCTCTGTCGCGTCATCAGCAATGCTCTATCGATGGGAATGAAGATGCGGTTGAGGGAATGGGGCTATTCGTGCACGACGGCCTGAGGTTCCGTGCTCACTTCCTGCTCTGGTCGGCCTATCCCCAATGTGTCCATACGGTACTTGAGCATGCGGCGGCTTATCCCCAAAAGGTTGGCGGCACGGGTTTGGACATAGTCCGTTCGTTTGAGCGCATCTAAGATAATTTCACGCTCGAATTCCATGACAGCTTTTTCGAGGGAGAGTCGACCTGCCAGAGTGTCGTCTCGGAGTGAGGAGGATCGAGAGTCATTTTTGAGAATGGTTGGGAGATGTTCGGTCGTAATGGTATCCGATCCCTTGGACCAAATAAATGCCTGTTCAATGATGTTCTCCATCTCTCGCACATTGCCTGGCCAGGGATAGCGTGACAGAAGGTCAACGGCATCTTTGGCAAACTCCTGCGGCGTCCGATTCTCTTCTTCGATCCGCTTGGCCAGAAAATGTTTAGCGAGGAGGGCCACGTCTTCGCCGCGTTCCCGGAGCGGAGGTAAGTACAGTGCAATGACGTTGATGCGGTAGTAGAGATCTTCGCGGAACTGTCCTTTACGAACGAGATCTTCCAGGTTTTTGTTCGTCGCCGCTACGATGCGCACGTCCACCTTGATGGATTGTACTCCACCGACTCTGGTGAACTCTCGTTCTTGTAAGATGCGCAACAGCTTGGCCTGTGTCATGGCGCTGAGGTCGCCGATCTCGTCCAGGAAGAGTGTGCCGGTATTGGCGAGCTCGAATTGCCCGACCCGGCGGGCCGTGGCATCCGTAAAGGAGCCCTTCTCATGGCCAAATAGTTCACTCTCGATGAGCGTTTCAGGAATGGCGGCACAGTTCAGCGCAATGAAGGGTCGTTCACGCCTACCGCTATTAAAGTGGAGTGCCTTGGCAACGAGTTCCTTTCCCGTGCCGCTCTCGCCGGCAATCAGGACGGTCGTGCGGCTATCGGCGACTTGTTCGATCTTAGTGTAAATATCCTGCATGGCAGGACTCTTGCCGATGAGATTGTGAAAGGCGTAGCGCCGAACGACATGTGCCCGGAGTTGTTTGACCTCCTGTTGGAGTTCCTGGTCGTTGAGCGCACGTTCGACAACCAGGCGGAGTTCTTCCACATCGAAGGGCTTCGACAGGTAGTCCACTGCGCCGAACTTCATCGCATCGACAGCTGTTTTGACCGATTTCGTTCCCGTCAGCATGATGACTGGTGCTGTACGGCTTTCGGCACGGATGGTTTGAAGAATCGATAGTCCGTCGGTGCCGGGCAGAATGACGTCCAAAAGAACCAAGTGCGGCGCTTCTTTGTGAAAGAGCTCAAGGCCCTCCTGGGCATCGGCGGCTTGGATGGTTTCGTAAGCCGGCTCCAGCACCGCTTTCAATGAGGCCCTGACACGGGCCTCATCATCGATCAGCAGCACGCGCTTTTTTATAGTCGTATCCATAGAATGTTGGTTGCTATGCGGGTAACGCGGGTAGGCTCACGAAAAACGTGGTGCCGACACCGACGGAGCTCTTCACCAGAATTTCGCCGTGATGTTCTTGAATTATTTGATGAACGATGGTCAAGCCCAGTCCCGTCCCTTCGTTTTCTCCGCTCTTATGTTTCGTCGTAAAAAATGGGTCGAAGATATGATCGAGATTCGCATCTTGAATTCCTTCACCGGTATCCTCGATTTCGATGTGGGCCCACACTTTCCCTTCCGGCTTCATCAACTTGCGCGTTTGCACGCGGAGCTTTCCGCCGGATTTTGACATCGCAGCCATGGCATTGAGGAAAAGATTGAGCAGAACCTGCTTGATTTGCTGTCGGTCCAGCATGACACGGGGCAGGTCCGGTGCCAACTCTTTTTCAATCTTGATCCCCTGGCTGTCTGCTTTGACATCGATGAAATATAAACAGGAAGCGACGATGTCGTTAAAGTCCTCGTCTGTGAGTTGAGGTTCCATGTATCGGGCATAGTCGAGGATTTCTTGGATCAGCCGTTCGATACGATACACATCGTCGAGCACCACTTTGCTGAACTCTTGAATAAATTGAGGGTCGTCTTTTCGTTCAGGGGCCAATTGGATAAATGTTTTTATCGATGTGAGGGGGTTTCTGATTTCATGGGCGAAGCCACCGGCGATGGTTTCAAGAGATTTGAGCCGATCCGTGCGTTTGATGAGTGTGTGGGAGCGATGGAGATCCTCGTATAGCATCATGGTATCTAACGCATTCGTGGCGGTTTGTGTCAGGGCGGCCAGCAGGGATTCTGCCAGCGCACTTTCTTCAGCCAGAGGTTGCGCCGCACCGAGGATCGAGAAGGCAATGAGCCGGTCTTTATTGAGATGCGGCAGAATGCGTGCAGCCTGCAGGGCCTCCATGAATCCGCGTGCACCTGCTGCTAGGTGATGAGCCTGAAGGTCTACAACTGAGGCGCCTTGCGTCATAATCTGATTGGTTGCAAGGAGATGGCGAGGCAGCGGATGGCTTGCGGCCAGCGTCGATGGAGTCACTCCGGGAGCGATCGAGCCGACCATGCTAGCGCGACGATAGCAGGTCTGTTCGTGATCCAGCAGGAACAGCGCTCCATGGGTCGTGGCGCCTGCACGACAGAGTTCTTGGATAATGCGATTCGCCATTGTCGTCAGATCGGTCATCGAACCCAGATCTGCCGAAAATCGCGCGACCATGTTCAAACGTTCGCTGGAAGAGGGTGCCGTCATATCGATATTCTGCAGGCGTAAGTTCATAACGAACTTGGAGCGTAGGATACCATCCGGCCAGCCTGCGGAAATGCAGATTGGGCATGCAATGGTTATATGTTCAAAGATGTACAGGGGAGAGTATACATGGCCAGTATATGTTCAGCCAGCGGATTTATCTTTTTCAATAATAGCGAGTAGGGCGTGACCATCGAGCACAGGCAGGATGCGGGGTTTCTGGATGCCGGCTTTCTGTAGAAATGAGGTCAATGAGGAGCGGTCAAAGGTATGAAGCAACCCATGGCGAATGGCTTCTCGGAGGCGTCCCAGATATTGCAGAAGGATCTGGGCTTGTGGGCCGAATTCATCTTGGTTTCCTCTGTGTAGATGCCGGCGATAGAGCACTGACAAGTCGCTATCGGTGTGGAAAACCGTGAACACTAAGCGCCCTTGTGGGCGGAGCACACGATACAGCTCGCGAATCGTGGCCAGAGGTGAGGCGACGAATGGGATCGCCAGATTGCAGACGATGCGATGGATAGAGCGGTCCTTGAAGGGGAGGCATTCGGTCCAATCGGTGTGGATCCAGTCTGTCGTAAAGGGTGGGGCAATGGTGAGGGTTCCCGCAAAGTCGCTGTCGAGTTCCTGGTGTAAGGCGCGGAGATTTGCTCGAGCCTGCATCAGCGAGTCTTGAGCATATTCCAGTCCGATCACGTGAGCAGGCTGCTCCTGGTTCCATCCACGTTGCCGCGATCGGTAGGTCTGATTGACCATCGTCGCTCGGACTAAGTCGCCGTAGCCGACTCCCACGTCCAGGAGCATGGAACCAGGCTCGATCGGGCTGAGCAGTCGATAGAGATCGTCCAACAGTTTCCAGTGCTCATGGAGATTGCCGAGCTGAGAACTCTGTTGTATATGCGCGATCCGCAGAGTTTGACGGGTGATCTGCGAGAGATTGTGACGCAGACGGGTCCGTTCCAGTTCAATGCGCTGTTGATAGGCCAGCATGTGATGGGTCCGTGCGCGATATTCGGTCGAAACGGGCGGTAGCGGGACGGTTGCGGCTACCTGTTCTAGAATTTGCCGAAAGGCTACGGGGTGCGGTTCATTGAGCGGGAGAGCCTGACTCATCAGTAACGCTGGGATTGTGGCCAGCCTGGTATGGGTTCCCAGGGCGGTGAGAAAATCCTGCGGGAGATCAGCGGGAGGCAATTGCCCGAGGGGGCTGCTGGGAATCGTCAAAATGGCTGCGGGAGATCGGAGGAGGCGCAGATCCCCGATCGTAGAAGCCAGATCTGTGAAGTGGCCCGTCACGATGTCGCTCACAAAGCGATCGACATCGATGTTGAGCCCGAGCAGATTGGTGATGCCGCGTCGGAGTCCATAACGGTGGTCGGCCACAAGGTCATGGCCATGGACCGTCATGAGCATGGCCTGTATGTCGATGACCGGATTGATCAGCAAGAGCAAGTCGAGAGGCCGTGATTGCACCGCCATTTTGATCGCGACACGTGCGGTCATGTCGCTTGCCATGACGATCAAAGGGGCGGTCGGCCATGTATGTTGCACAAACTCGACAACCTTAAGAAGATCGGCTTGCATGCTTCGCAACGTTGTCTGTTGAAGCTCACCGTCGCTCAGTCCCATGTGGTTGGTGTGGTCGTATCGCAAAATGCGGAGCCGGTGGTACGCCAAGTAGTAGGACAAGGCTACGGTATCCAGCGCGGTCTGGCCATAGCCCGGAGCGATGATCACGACCGGGGTGTTCTCTGAGAGAGATTGCTGAAGGTGGTCGTCGGTGATCATAATCGCTTGGCCACGTGGGTTTCGACATTCTCGTAGAATACTGATGACCGATCCTTGTTGCGAAGAGGCTTCCGATTTGCTTGGGAACATCAGATGTTGTCGGATCACACGGCTCACTTCTCGTTCGGCATACGGGCTAAGGCCATGAAAACGGATGCCGACCAGCATGGCAGGGTCGGAGCCTTGGTGACGAAATTGATTGACGGCTGTCGGGTCCGGAATCGTCCAGATGATCCGTGCAGAGAGTGGGGAGTCCGGCGTGCCTGGTTCATGGGTTCCGGGGTGGCTTTGGGACTGTGCGGCGGTGAAGTGAATCGTGGCAAGACCGTTCATAAATTCAGGTCGAGTGTTGAGATGCAGGCAGGCGCCGTCCCTGCTGAAGTTCACGGTCAACGCTGCCAGGCGATGCAAGTGACCGGTAAGATCGATCACTTCCAGTCTGACCGGGGTCGTCAGCACGATGCGAACCGATTCGCGCTGATCAAAATGTTCTCGTTCGCCCTGCATGGAGCGAGTGTCACTCGGTAATTCCAGTTGCGGCGCTGTCGAAAGCAGCACCTCAAGTGAGAAGGGCAAAGTCCCTTCTTTAGCAGCTTGGATCAACGAGGTCAGAACGGCAGCTTCTTCTTGCCGAGGCGAATCAAATATGACGACGAGATGGGAGGCCGGTGTTCCGGAAGGGGGCCAGACAGCCCGTTCCTGTGTCTGACCGTGGAGTTCGAGTATGCCCACAGCGGTTTTAAGCACGACATAGGCATCTTGCGGTGGAGTAGTGGGAAAATTGCTGGGAAGGATAATGCTGGTGCCGCCGAGGCTGATGTTAGAAATGGTACCCTTCCATGTTGTCGCTGCGAGGGTGATCGTGGCAGGCAAGGTGGTCGGAATTCGAGGTGTATGGCGACGTTCTTGTTGCGGCCTGCCTGAATCGGCGGCCGGAACGGATGTCGCTGCGGCGGTTGTGGCTTCGTGAGGGACTGTCGGCGAGGCGGTCGCCAGGGCAATCGGTTGTTGAGGGTTTTCGAGGGGAAGGCGGGTAGCGGCCGGTAGACGGAGGGTCATACGAAGCGGCCCCTGCATCGGCGCCGACACATCCAATGTGCCGTCGAGTTGGCGAACCAGCTGGTACGAGTCGAGGAGATCGGTGGGGGAGGGTGCCGTGGCCGGTGATGCGGCCAGCCACACTCTGTCAGATTCGAGCAATTCAATTTCGATCTTGGTAGGCGGGCTGAGGGGAAAGAGTGTCGGCGTGTCTGTTGAAATAGAGGAGGGGCCAGCTGTGCCTGCGCTCACGATGAGTTGATGCTCGCGGCCGATTGTTCGCAAGT
Source organism: Nitrospiraceae bacterium (assembly GCA_013140715.1). Classification (GTDB taxonomy): domain Bacteria; phylum Nitrospirota; class Nitrospiria; order Nitrospirales; family Nitrospiraceae; genus Palsa-1315. The sequence continues at coordinate 12,267 of JABFSG010000079.1, read as the reverse complement.
AGGTCTGAGCATAACTCAGTAAATGCTGCACAAGCGTCCTGACCTGTTCGCGGTCGCCGGCAAAAGAAGGGAGTTGAGCGCTGAATTGCTTGATGATGCCTGCGCTATCGACGGCTGTTTGAGTGGTAGAGCTGACAATCTCATCAAAAACATCGTCGATCGTACTTCCCGATGGATTAGCTCTCTCCTGAAGAGCCTGTGCCAACGCGGCTCCGAGTGTTGCCGCTTCTGCGGCCTGTCCGGCGAGAGCTTCGACGTGGTTTTCCAGGCGCGCATCGCGGATGGTGGAGAGGAGATGTTGCGACTGTGCCAGTAGCGAGGTGAGTGGATCGTGTAGCTGCTGAGATAAGAGGGTAACCCTCTGGGCCTGGGCAAGCAGTCCATCTGCATGTTGGAGCTGCTGACGAAGATCCTGAATCGTGATCGCTTGCTGTTTTGATTGAGCGAGGTCTCGGATCAGTCCCACCGTACCGACAAATCGACGCAGGGGGTCGTAGAGTCCTCTGGCTGTGACCTCTGCCGTAATGGTGTGAGGTCTGTTGTGTTTCATCGATTTTCCCTGAAGGATCAATTCGACAAGGCTGGTACCCCGCGCGCCGGAGCGGCGTTCATTGAGGCGATATCGAGCCGACAACTCCTGGCCGGGAGGTACGAGAGTGCTATAGGGCAATCCGATGAGTTCGTCCGGCGAGTAACCCAAGAGTGCGACGATGCCAGGGCCAACCATTATAAAGCAGCCCTTTGCGTCCAGCTCGTACGCGGTGTCGCTGAGCGATTCGATGAGCCGACGATGGCGCTCCTGCGCGTAGTCTAGGGTCACTCTCAGATGATGCTTCTCGATGGCTTCCCTTGCACAGAACAGGAGTTCGGTGAGAAAAGCCGGAGATTTCTTCGAGAGAAAATAGTCGACATCGGCTTGAAGCGCCTGAAGGGCCGAGGCTGACTCGGTACGGTCGCTGAGCAGGATGCTTGACGCGTAGGGCGCATGACTCTTGATCTCACCGTGGAGAGAACTGTGGCCCTCCCCGAGGCACTGTTCATCGAGGAGGATGATGGTCCATTCGCGCCTCGGCGACCATGTGCGGGCTTCCTCTGAGGAATAGGCGACGTCCACGAGGCAGCCAGGAAAGAATCCTCGAAGACTGATGGTGACGAGTTTAATGGATTCAGCGTGATCGCTGATAATCAGGATGGCAATCGGCTCACTCTGCGGCATCGAGATATCCCTGCACTTCTGGGGATTCAGAGCAAACCCATTTCCAGAGCGACCTCACAAGGTTTGCCCTCCGGCGGTCTGAGACATTCGAACCCACAGATTTCTGGGCCACGAGTCTGTAACACTTCTAAGGGTAAGGATGTGAATAACATAGGCTGAGGTGATAAACCCAGTCTACAGGCGGTGAGTCGGGCCCTACTTTGGTAGGGGATGTCGGGTACCGAACAAAATTGAACGGAAATGAAGAGAGCGTGGGGAGGCTGCGACATGAATTGTTCGATACCCGTCGCAGATTGTGCGACGGGTATCGAACAGTTGGAATGGGCTAGCGTTAATATTTAGCGATTGGTGCAGCGGCTTTCGTCGGACAGGCGCCCGGAGTCATGTAGAGCAAGTAATTGCCCATCCCATGTTGGGCCTCCTGTTTTTGTAGGGGATGGTGATGCACCATCACCATCTCGTAGTCATCCGCTTTCGTCACGGGAAATCCCTGACTATCTTTGTAGACTTGATGGGGTTGAAATTCGAGGAAGGTGCCATCCAGGGCGACATCCGGCACGGTCCGCAGTAGGGTCTGTTTTGTGGTGAGGTTGTCCAGCCCGACCATGAGGAGTTCGTCATGCCCATGGGGATAGGCAAACTTCACACAGCCATCCATCGAGAACTTAAGCGGGGCCTTGTGGACCTGGACGCCGGTATTGATCTCGATCCCTTCATCCGTCTGGTCGGGGCCGCGCTGGGCGAACTTGCTGAAGCAGACGATATTGACCCCCACCTGATAGACATCCATTTCCTTGACCGGCGTCCCTTCGGGCGCCATATACATGGTGAAGGTGGCCATGACGTCTTTGGTGACTGGCGCCCCGTGATAAAAGGCGACAATCGACATGAGGTGATCCTCTTTGGCGAGCTTCACGCCATAGCCGGCCGGAAACCGTGTCTCGGTCATCTCAAGTCCGGCTCCGGCAAAGAACAGGGGTTCGCCGGCGCAGGAGACGCTCGGCTTGCTGTTATTCAGCATCAGGATGTGGTGGAGATAGTTCTTGGGGAGCGGCGTCCCCTCTTTGGTGAAGACGGCGGTTTTGTACCCCACCATATACATATCCTTGGGGAGCTGAAAGGCATGTTTGGGCATGGACGCGGCGAGATCGCCGTCGTGACCGGCCGGCAGGTCGATCGGCCCGAACGTGAGGGTCACGGTATTGTCCTTCATCGTGACGGTGGTGGTCGTTTGATTCATCAGGGTGGGCACGGCATGGTGATCGTGTCCGCCGTCGGCCAGGGCCGGCGCTGCCAGACAGAGGCTCATGAGCAGAGTGCAAATGGCAGAACGCATACAACCTCCTAAGAAGAAAAAGTAATCACACGATTATCGGGTTTGATGTTGGTGTAGGCTTGTGAGGAGCAGATATCACTGTGGAGCCGGTGGCTGCGTCAACCGTTTCCATGTATAGGTTCCACCATGTTCGCGCGGGGGAATATTCTTTTGAGTGCCGACCCGCGAATACCACCAGACCCCTTTGGCTTGAGTGCCGTCTTCTGAGAGTAGGACCTCAAAGCCCCCTTCTCGATCGTTCCCTGGTTGCTGCCAGGTACCTTGCCAGAGACGGTCTGCAAACTTTGTCGTGATAAACCGTCCGCCATGCTGGGTATAGGGACCGTTACCGGCCTTATCGAGAGTGGCCTTGTAGCGTTTGTCGTCTTCCACTTCAAGAATGTCCCACTCCCCGCTGAGGTCTGGGATAGAACTTGCCGCATTGCTGACCAAATGTTGAGAAGCCGCTTGCGTCGGTTGCTGAGCCAGTGGACCCCCAAGCTGGATCGTCCGGAACGACTCGTGCCAGGAAAGGAGCATCCATTCTCCCTGACGGCGTTCGAGTACTCCGGTCTCTCTGAGCGGAAGGACGGTTCGCTTCGGATTGGTCGATTCTCCGACAAAACGGATGTAATCCAGTTCCATCGTAAACCAAGCAAGATCGCCTTTGCTCCAAACCCTGAGCTCGTGGATCGGGATCTCAAGTTTCTGGACCGAGTCGAACTCCTCCCGCATTTCACGCTCAAATTCCGGCCATCCGACGTATTTGCGTCCCGCGATCGTGTAGCTGACAATGTCTGAGTCATGGGCCATCAGGCGGGAAAGAGTGGAGAGATCTTTTTCAGCATTGGCGCGAACGAGCGTACGGATCGTTGCTTCTGGGCCGCTCGAATCAAGCGCGCGGCTCTCAATCGCCTGTGTCAGGCTGAGAGCCAGGATGAAGGCGCCCGTTAAAACGATTTTTATAATTCCGATCATGGACAGACTCTGTGTGATTCGCGAGCGGAATAACTAGCTCTGGGGCGACTCAGTTGCAACCTACATGGGCCGATCGTTCTTGTCAACGGAGAAGTATGATGGCTTCGCTAGTCATGCTGAGAGGCCACGACAATCACCGTCACATTATCCTCTCCTCCTCTGGTCAGGGCCTGTTCGACCAGTTCATGGCAGGCTCGTTGGGGATCGGCTTGTGCGCCGGAGAGTACCGATGCAATGGCTGAATCGTCCAGCATTTTTGTGAGCCCGTCGCTACAGAGCATAATCAGGTCGCTCGGCGTAACCAGAGTTGAGGTCCGCTCCGGTTTCATGTCGACGTCCATCCCCAGGCCTTTGGTTAGGATGTGACGCTCGGGATGTACGAGAGCCGTGGCGGCATCGATCAGGCCGCGCTGCACAAACTTTTGCACGAGGGTATGGTCGCGCGTCAATTGCATGAGCTCTCCTGCTCGATAGAGATAGGCGCGGCTATCGCCCAAGTGGGCGATATGGGCGACCGGCATCGATGCCGGTGTCAGTGCCAAAGCGACGATGGTCGTACCCATCCCTTTCAAAGAGGGTTTGGCCAGAATGAGGTCATGGATTCGCCGATTGGCGCTGGTTACGAGGTCTACCACAAATTCATCCACTGCACCGGGATGTTCCTGGAGCCAGGCCGCTCGTTCACGCGCCCGTTCTGTGGCTGTTGCCACAGCCGTTTGAGCTGCCACATCGCCTGCCGGATGTCCCCCCATGCCATCGGCCACGATCCAGACGCTGCAGTCGTTCAGGATGGCCATCGCATCCTGGTTCGATGAGCGGACATGGCCCCTTTCGGTGCGGCCGATACCGGCCCAGGATAGGGGTTGTGTCATGGAATGACCTCGGTCCTCGCCTGGTAACGAGTTGGTGGATATCCGACAGAAGAGGGGCCGAATCGTGCGACCATCTGGTCGTAAAGCATTATGGCGAGAGGTTCAAGATTTTGGGTGTCGGCTTCGTTGTATCGCAGCAACAGGTCGCGCGCAGCTTCGTCTCCGGCACACCACTGGTGCCAGAGGCGGACAGCTTCCCATCCGTCTAGTCCCATCACATCGGTCTCCCTCACAATTTGGACTTCTTGTTCAATGCGTTTGAGCCCGCCCTGCATTCCAAGTCTGCGCGCGGCGAAACAGAGATCGAAGTGAGGTTTTTTGAAATTTAGCCGGGGAAACTTCGCTTGTAAGTAGGGGATGTCGAACCCGCTGCCGAAAAATGTAATAAAGAGGTCTGTCTGCTCCAGTTCCTCATGCAATCGGTCTTCCGTCAACGTTTCCCCTCGGACGAGGCTTGTCATCTGTCCGTTACGATAGAGCCCGACCACCGTGACATGCCCTTCGCGTGCCGACATCCCTGTCGTCTCAATGTCCAGATAGAGGGCACGATGGCGAAACGTTTCGAAGAGGCGCCAGTGTTCCCGGCTTTTCAGGCAGTCGCCGAAGAACTTCGCATCGCCTTCCTCCAGGCGCGATTGGGCGATGGCGAGTTCACGGTCGTACCCTTCTTTTCTCGCGGAAGAAATGCCGGGCAGAGTCGGAGATCGGAGGAATGAGGCCCAATCCAGAATGCATTCCTGCCAGAGACGGCGTTCGGAACTTTGGCCTATGCCGTTGAGAAGCACGAAGGATGACGTGAGCATGTGGCTGCCGGATTGTAGCCTTGATTTCATCCAATAAACAAGCTAAAGTCCGCGGCCTGAGCGGGTTTTCTTCTTATGGCCTCCCGGAGGCGCCGATGGGAATGAATGGCTGATCTCCCCAACAAAATTCGCATCACGGTCGGATCAGTGCAACTCGAGGCGGAACTCAAGTCGACAAGAACGGCCCAAGAGGTCTATGCCGCATTACCGGTTGAAAGTCAGGTCAATACATGGGGCGAAGAGTTCTATTGTAAATTAGCCGGGGTGAAGGACCATCGAGAAACGGCGACAAATCACGTCAAGGTCGGCGATGTGGCTTTCTGGGGGGCGGGACAAGTCCTGGCCATTTTCTTTGGACGTACGCCGATGAGTATGGGACAGGATCCGGTTCCGGCCGACCGCGTGAATGTGATTGGCCGCATTCTCGGGGATGCCTCTGTGCTGCGCCGTGTGATGGATGTATCGACCATTCGCATCGAACGGATCTAACAGCATGGTGAAAAAGTTCCCCAGCTTCATTCTCGCATCGTTCAGACCCTCAACGTACCCAGAGGGTACGCCTCGGGCCTTCACTCGCTGCGGCCTTGCTGGACGACTTTTTGATTATGCTGCGAGAATATTTACCCGCTACGTACCGACGTAGTTTTTCATGGATTATTGCTAGTTATGAGACTGTCCAAAGAACGAGTTCGCCACATCTCGGAGTCGCTCGTTGCCAGATTCCAGGAGGAGGGGCAGGTAGCGATCGTCGGAGATCGTAAGGCATTCATTGAGCAGATCGATCATGCCATTCTTGAGGAGCTGTCGGTTGAAGACCGCCTGAATGCAGAAGTGCGGCAATTGCTAAAAGCCTATGAGCGAGACATTGAGCGGGGGCAGGTGGATTTTCAACGGATGTTCACGATGGTGAAGAGTAAGCTCGCGAAGGAGCGCGGCATCATCTTATAATGCGGTGAGGAGTGAGGGGTAAAGGATGAGGTGAAAAAAAGGGCTAGTTTTACCCCTTACGCCTAACCCCTCACCCCTAACGAGTGTCGTATGTTGAGCGAAGATAAAGTCAGCCATCTCTCCCATATTATTCTCCAAGTGGTGAAGAAGAGCGCTCTGGCGACTATGCAGGCCGACGAGGGGCGGGTTCTGAAAGAGATCAAGCGGGTGCTCGCATCCGAATTGGCGCAAGAAGAAGATATCGACCGGAAGGTGAAGGCAAAGCTGGCCTCCTATTCGCGCGGGCTCGTCGAAGGCAGCGCGGAGTGGGACGTGCTCTACCGCAAAACGTTCGAGGAAGAGATGCGAAAACATATGAAGGCATGAGGGACCAATGGCGCATGAGGGGACGATGAAATATCTTTCGATACTTGGTGTGATTCTGTTGCTCGTTGGATTCGCTGCCTGTACCAAGAGCAAGGCGAAGCCCTTGGTTCCGCTGGTGCTCGAGTCGGGAGTCAAGCCACAGGCTGTGGTCTTGACCGAACAGGGAACCCAGGCTTATCAAGGAATGCGGTTCGACGATGCGAAGAATTATTTTTTTCGAGCGATCGCCGAGGCTCCTCAATCGGGGCCGGCGCACTATAACTATGCCTTGGCACTGAATGCTCTGGGCGATACGACGCAAGCGCGTCAACAGTTTATGGAAGCGGCCAATCTGGCTCCCGGCGACAAGGTGATTTGGGATTCGCCGGCGCTTAGTCCATACGGTAACGTCGAGGCTCCCAAAAAGGCGTTCACCCCACTTCCTGGCACACGTCCCTCAAGCGTCGGCGGCATGCAGCGATAGTCATAGCGAGTCTAGAAAGGGATGAACTGAAATGGCAAAGGAACTGGAAGTTGGCGACAAGGCTCCCAGTCTGTCGCTTCCCGATCAATCGGGTGAGCCCGTCAGCTTAAAAGATTTTAAGGGCAAGCAGGTGGTTCTGTATTTTTACCCGAAAGACGATACCCCAGGCTGTACTAAGGAATCGTGCGATTTCCGCGATGCCGAAGCCGCTGTTAGGAAAGCCGGAGCGGTGATTCTTGGTGTCAGCTTCGATGGCCAGGAATCCCACCAGAAATTCATCGAGAAATTCACCTTGCCCTTTACGTTGCTGAGCGATGAAAAGAAGGTTGCTGCGAAGGCCTACGGAGTCTACAAAGAGAAAAGCATGTACGGCAGAAAGTATTGGGGTATCGAACGCAGCACCTTTGTCATCGATCAGGCCGGTAAGTTGAAGGCGATCTTTCGCAAGGTCAAGGTCGGCAGCCACGTGGATGAAGTGTTGACGGCATTGAAGGCATAACGCAGGATGCTGAAAAAGCGGCGAGGAATGGCCCAGGTGCCCTTCTTGCTCGCAGAGCCCCCCGACGAAACTGTAGTCGCTCGATGCACGCAGTAAAGGGCAGCCTAGGCCACTTCCCTTAAAAGCGGTACATGGAATCGGACGGCCTCCTGCTGCGGCTTTGATCGGGACAAGGCGCGTCTCGGCGCGCCAGGGTTGGGCGGGTGAGAAAGCTGGATTTTTTGAGCATCCTGCAAGGTGGGCTTTTCTTGTTATAGACCTGCGGACGATTGAATTTCCGTTGTGCCATAATAACGTTCCCGAGACTCTTAATGTGGCGATGCGGCCTTATGACGGTGTCCTTCCGCAAAGCCTTCTTCTTCACGATCCTCTTCTTCTGGACTGCGACGACAGTCCTTTCTGCGGCGGAAAAAGTTCCCGCAACCTTGACGGTTCACGACAGCCTCACTGCCCCCAACCAGTCTGTTGCCATTGAAGCGACGCTTACAAGGGCCGGTCTTCCAACGGAGGCTGGGCTGGGAGGCGAATCGATGGAACTGCTCATTGCCGGTAACGTCGTCGCGACAGCGATGACAGGCGCCGATGGGAGGGCTGTCTTGTCGTATACTCCAAAGGCCAGAGGGGTGGTTCCTTTTACCGTGCGAGTGGGAGCCGTTTCGAAATTTGACTCGGCTGAAGTCGGTGCAAACCTAGCTGTGTGGGAGCGCCGCAGTCCGATCATGGCAATTGAAATGGCGGCGCTTATGCAAGATGCCGTCGGAGCAGGACCGACCGTGACGGTACCAGGAAATGAGGCAGAGGGGAGGCACCCGATGCCTGATGCTGCAGAGGAACTAGGCAAGCTCACGCAGTTCTATTACAACCTGCTTTATGTGGTAGTCCTGGAGAAGGGAGTCGACGACAGAGACCAGGCGAATGGGCAAACGAGACGATGGCTCAAAGATCGGAAGTTTCCGGTCGGGCATATCCTGGTGTTGCCGTCCGATCCAGAGGCGTTGGGGAGAAGGCTCGATGAACTCCATGCCTCCGGGTGGAAGCAGCTCAAAATAGGGGTAGGGCGTACGAAAGCGTTTGCCGAAACGTTTCTTCAGCGGCGCCTCGAAGCCGTGATGGTGCCGGAGCCGGCAAAGGGCGATGCGCCGCGGAAAGCGAAGGTGGCAAGGGAGTGGAAAGAGGTGCGCAAAAAAATGTAGTGGGTGACTGGACCATCCTTCTTGCTCGCAGAACGTTCGGCCCCGGGAAAATATGAAGGGGAGCAGTCGGACCATTCTTCTTGCTCGTTGAGGCCCCACGATGAAACGGTGGTCCTCAATGCGCGCAGTGAAGAATAGCCCGGCTGCTCCCCTTGAAGAGTGACAGTTCAAGATCTTTTCCGACGCGCGCGGTCAGGACCACCACAGCCATCCACCTCCTTCCACTAGAGGAATAGGAAGGAGGATAGAAGATGAAGAATAGCTGACCTCCCCTTGCTCATGGAACCCGCACGATGAAACGGTGCTCGTTCGACACGTGCAGTGGAGGAGCTACCTGGCTGCCTTCTTGCGGGAATATTTTCCACTCTGAGTCAAGGGGAAAAGTAGAAGACAGAAAAAGCTGTGGCCGTTCGATGCGTATAGTGAGGGATGACCCAGTCGCTCGCTTATTTCTGAATAATTTGCGCACTAGGCACTCCCTGGTTGGGAAGAACGTGAATCTAGAAAGTAACAAGAAGGATGCCTGAGTGGTGACGGGCATGAGATTTTCAGGTAAGATAGCGCGATGAAATCGAAGTCCACATCCTCGCTTTCCGGTATGAATGTTTCGCGACGTCCCAGTAAGCTTGGCGACATGCTGGCGCAGAGCAAGATCGATGAAGCCCGTCGACTTACCCCAGAACAGCGGCTGATGGTTGCGCTTGAACTGTCCGATGCCGTTGTCGCTCTCCAACGCGCGTGTTTCAAGAAGCCTTAATCGAAATCCTCTCACGTCTTGAAACGGCCCAGCGTCGGGGGCTTCTCACAAGTTATGCGCTCATCGGTGGATTTGCCGTCTCAGCGTGGGGAGTGCCACGAGCGACGCAAGATTTCGATTTTGCTATTGCGATCAATCGGGGCAGTGCACAGGGGCTCACCACGTTTTTGGGTGCACAGTATGACGTCGGTGGATCTGAGGATCCATTAGAAGGTGTGGTGCATGGGGCGATCGAAGCCGAAGGTCAGTCGATTCCGCTCCAATTGGTAGTCTTTCCCACCGTCTTCACGGAACTTGTTTTTGGACATGTGGAGCCGTTGTCGGTTTTTGGGCGAATCGTTCCGGTTGTGTCGTGGCAGGTTCTGATTTTGTTGAAACTATATGCTGGGGGTCCTCAGGATAGGCTCGATGCTCGACAGATACTGAAGGTCAGACACACACGTCGCGATGATCTCAAGGGGATTGCCGAAATGGCGGAGGCTGTGGGGCTGCTGGCTGAATGGACCGATCTCCTGAACTTAGATCGAACTGAGTAATTGTAGGGGGCGAGCCACGGGCGAGAGGCTGCGCAGACCGAAGGAGTGGAAGGACGTGCGCGGAAAGATATAGAGGGCAACCGGATAGCTCCTCTTGCTCATGGAACGCGCACGATGAAAGGGAGGGGATGGAGCCTGATGATCTTCTGTGCTCTCGAAACGCGCGCCCTTAAAAGGGCCTCGTTCGACACGCACAGTGAAGCAGCAACCTGGCCGCCGCGCGATTCCTGAATTGTGACAAGACTAGAGACAAGGGCGGTCGTAGCGCCTGCTTGAAAGGGCAGGCGAGGATTGAAGTCTTGTCCATGCGGATGGGGGAAGGGTGTCAGTCCCTAGGCTTTGTGCATCGGTCGCTCCTTTCATTCCCTCCGTGCATCCATTAAGATAGGCCTCTCAGCGTTCTTCCCTGTGAGGCTCCTCCGTTGAAAGCCAAAACGAGTTTTTCCTGCCAGGCTTGTGGGCACGAGTCGCCACGGTGGCTTGGCCGCTGTCCGGATTGCAGCGGCTGGAACACGATGAAAGAGGAACGGCAGGCGCCGACCGGTAAGGGACGGCCTGCTGCAATGAAGATGGGGGCGGCAAAGGCCACGCCGATTGCCGAGATCGAGGTGGTCGGTGAAGATCGGCGACTGACACGGATCAGTGAATTCGATCGGGTGCTTGGGGGTGGAGTCATTCCCGGCTCGGTTATTCTAATTGGCGGCGATCCCGGCATTGGCAAGACAACCCTGTTGCTCCAGGCGCTCCCGCGTTTATCTTCCAAAGAAGAGCCGGTGTTGTATGTCTCCGGTGAGGAATCCCCGAGGCAGATCAAGATGCGGGGGCAGCGGCTCGGCATCGAGCATCCGAACCTCTTAATTCTGGCCGAAACTTCTCTCGAACAAATTCTCAAAGCGGTGCAGGAAATTCAGCCGGCCGCTGTGGTTGTCGACTCGATTCAAACCGTCTATACGGAACAGATCACGTCCGCGCCCGGGAGCATCAGCCAGGTGCAGGAAGTGGCGGGCCAATTGATGTGGTACGCGAAGCGCAGCAGCGTGCCGGTCTTCATTATTGGGCATGTCACGAAAGAAGGCGCAATTGCCGGACCGCGTCTGTTGGAACATATCGTCGATACGGTGCTCTATTTCGAGGGAGACAAGGGCCATAGTTTTCGTATTCTTCGCGCGGTAAAGAATCGCTTTGGTTCGACCAACGAGATCGGCGTGTTTGAAATGAAAGATTCCGGGTTAGAGGAGGTCAGCAACCCCTCAGAGCTATTTTTGGCAGAACGGTCCCAGCGCACGACGGGATCGGTGGTGGTATCCAGTCTCGAAGGATCGCGGCCGATTCTAGTCGAACTACAAGCGTTGGTGTCTTCCACGAGCTATGCAATGCCGAAACGAATGGCGAACGGCGTGGAGCAGAACCGGGTCTCGCTATTGCTCGCGGTCATGGAGAAGCGACTGGGCATGCATCTGTCCGGACAAGATGTCTACGTGAATGTGGTGGGAGGGATGCATATCGATGAGCCGGCCATCGATTTGGGTATTGTTGCAGCGGTCACTTCAAGTCTGCGGGAAGTGCCGATTGAGCCGGGACTGCTGGTGTTGGGCGAGGTGGGGCTCGGCGGTGAAGTGCGCGCGATCAGTCAGGCCGAGATGCGAATTCGCGAAGCGGCAAAGATGGGATTCAAACGCTGTCTATTGCCGGAACGGAATTTGGCCAAGCTGGAGCCGATCGATGGGATTGAATTGATCGGGATTCGAGAGGTGGGGGAGGCGTTGGATGTGGTACTGGCTTAGCAAGATGCTGGAAAAGTCCGCCGGCTGCGTTCTCGCATCGTTCAGGCCCTCAGCGTACCGCAGAGGGTACGCTGAGGGCCTTCACTCACTGCGGCCTTGCCGGACGAACTTTTTGAGCATCTTGTTAGTGTGTTGCGTCTTCGTCCCACTGCTGTCCAACTGCGGTATCGTGACTCCGCGCGAGGAGGGGCAGCTCAAGCAGGCGACGGCGAAGGAGTTGACGGCGTTACTGAGCCAACGGGAGGCTGCGATTCAGACGATGAAGGGCCTCTTCAGCGCAAAGGTGCGAGGAGGGATCATTCCTATCGCGTCGAGGGTGGAGGGGGTCTTGTACTATCGTCGTCCGAACTCTATGCGTCTGAGAGGATTTACCGCAGTCGGCAGCGAAATTTTTGAATTCGTGCAGGCGAACGATTCTTTCAGGTTGCGGTTGCCGACGATGGGCCGTGTTCTGTCCGGCAATCCGTCCGACATGAGCGAGATGGGGAAGCTCGCCAGGCCATTTCAATTGAGTGTCTGGGCCATGGCCGGCGTGCT
>JABFSG010000074.1 GCA_013140715.1 Nitrospiraceae bacterium | reverse complement strand
TGCGCGCATTGAGGGACCACTGTTTCATCGTGGGGCTCAGCGAGCACGGAGGCCCCTCTGCCTGGCCCCCTCTCCCACTCTTGCATCTCCTTCTCCCAGCCCCGTACAATGCCCCCGTAACCCCTTGGCTTTGTGACTGTTTCTTGTCATTCGGGGTAGTGCAAAGGATCAGGCGGAATGCGGATCGAGTACACAAAGGGCGAGCGGGCTTCAAAGGAGCTGATCATGCTCCATCGGGAAGCCTCCGACGCCGTCAGCGGCCGGAAGATGAAGGTCCTGCTCATCTATCCGCCGGACTGGTTCCCCTCCGAACCCTATCTCAGTCTTCCCTCCCTCACCGCCGTCCTCCGTCAAGCCGACCGCTGGAAAAGGGGACAGGCTACTTTTTCTTGTGCCTTGATTCATGCAGCATGCACTGTTCGCACATGTAGACATTATGCTGCTTAGGTATGTCAACCGGCAGTAACGTTCGAGACGACAGACTAGCAGCGACGATCGCGGCGCCATTGGGTTAGAATCGACGCTCTTCTATCTCCTCTTCCCCAGTATTTGATCGGCGGTCTAGCGGTTTCCCTGCGTGCGCGCGTCCAACGAGGGGAGTCCGCGACCGCGCGTTGCGCGAGCACAGAAGATCATCAGCCGCCATCACTCCTCTGTTCTACGAGCAAGGAGGGCACCTGGCCAGTCCCTGTCCCACTCTTGCTTCTGAATCTCCGCCCCCCGTACAATGTCATTTCCCTAGGCTAACCCCTTGGCTTTCTGACTCTTTCAGGTCATTCTGCGATTGCGCATAGGTGCGAAAGAGGGACCAGATCTCTTATGAAAGTTGAGTACACGAAGGGCGAACGGGCCTCCAAAGAACTGATCCTCCTCAATCGCCAAAGTTTCGAAGCCACCAGCGGCCGGAAGATGAAGGTGTTGCTCATCTACCCGCCGGACTGGTTCCCTTCCGAACCCTATTTGAGCCTTCCCTCCCTCACCGCCGTCCTCCGTCAGGCCGGCCATACCGTCATCCAAAAAGACATCAACCTTGAAATGTACGACTGGTACTTCAGTGAGGACTTCCTGAAAAAAGTCCTGTACCGGGTGCCGAGGCAGCTCGACCGGCTTCGTAAGCTGTCCAAAAAGCGCGATCTGAGTGCCGAGGAGATGGATCTACAGATGGCGCTGTGCGATGTCACCCGCCAGAAGATCGACGAGCTGAGCAAGAAGGCGGAGAAGGCCAAGGCGATCATTCGCGGAGAAATATTCTACGAAATCGATCAGTTGGAGTGGGCAATCAATGTATTTCGCGAAGTTACGTCGGTCATCTCGATGGTCTATGCCCCGGCGCGAATCTGTATGCCGCCGATGGAGACGGATCTGTCGTACAAGGTCTTCGTCTCATCCGAAGTGATGGACGCGGTGAACGACACCCAGGTGAATGTCTACCGCGACGTGTTCGAGCATCTGGTGAAACCGGTGATCGAACAGGAGCAGCCGGAGATAATCGGCATCTCGATCGTGTTGCAGCAGCAGATGTTTTCCTCCATGACCTTCTGCGCCCTCATCAAACAGTATTTCCCCCACATTCATGTGACGATCGGCGGCAACACGGTCACGCGCTTGCGCGATGTGCTGCCTCAGTCCCCGCTGTTTCAATACTTCGACAGTGCCGTGGTGTATGAAGGGGAGACGGCCTTTGTGCAGCTGGTGTCGGCGGTAGGGGCGAAGCGGAGCCTCGTGGACGTGCCCAACACCATATATAGGGATGCCGCTGGCGTGCACGTGTCGCCCACCAGCTTTTCTGAGGACATGGCTACTCTGCCACCGCCGGACTTTGACGGCCTGCCGCTGGAAAAGTACTTCGTGCCGACGAAGATCTTGCCATATTTGGCGACGAGAGGTTGTTATTGGGGCCGTTGCGAGTTTTGTGACCATGGCGAGGGTTATACAGCCGGCTACAGGACAAAGAAGATTCAGGATATTCTGGCCGACATCACCTATCTCCGTGACAAGTACGGGGCGCGGCATTTCCATTTCACCGACGAGTCGTACCCGCCTGCGCTCTTTCGAAAGCTGTCGCGCGGGCTGCTCGACAGCCAGATGGGCATCGTCTGGACGACCCATATGCGGTTCGAGAAGAGCTTGCTGGAAGATCAAGTCTGGCAGGATGCACGCGACTCGGGCTGCCGCTATCTCCACTTCGGCTACGAGTCGGGGAACGAGCGGGTGCTGAAGCTGATGGACAAGGCGACGACGACGGAGATCATGACGAAGCATTTGCAGCTCACTGCTGACGTGGGCATCTGGAACCATTGTATGGGCTTCTTTGGTTTTCCCGGTGAGACGAGAGAGGAAGCCTGGTCGTCCGTGCAGTTCTTGGAGCAGAACAAGGACCATGTGCATTCGCTCGGTTTCGGCACGTTCGACCTTGGCCGGCATAACCCGGTGGCGAAGAATCCGGAGAAGTGGGGCGTGACGGCCTACAAGAATCCCGAGTGGGATTTGGCGCTCGACTACTACTACACGGTCAAAAACGGGATGAGCATCGAAGAGGCGGAGCGGGTGTTCCAGGAATTCGAACGGAATCACAACCCTGGCTGGGACCTGCGCCTGTTCATCCGCGAATATATCTTTCTCTATATTGCGCGGTTCGGGTTGGAAAAATTGCCGGAGTTGCAATATCAGGCGGCAAAAATAGTAGGCGCGGCGCCATCGCTGGCGGGGAAAATGTAGGGGTATTGGGGTAGTGGGGTAAAGAGAAGGGTAACGAGGGATAGTCGGGATATTAGGATTGCCGGGAAAAAGACAAGCAAGACGATGAGTGAACTGATTCAGATCAATGCGCTGGCTCCCGTTCAGGGAACCAGAAAGACCAGCAAGGTCATGTTGCTCTTTCCGCCTGAGTGGGTGCCAACTGCTCCCTATCTGGCTCTGCCTTCTTTGACTGCCGTCCTTCGCCAAGCGGGTCATGCAGTCATCCAGCGCGACATCAATATCGGCATGTGGGATCACTTTTTCAGCATGGAGTTCCTGATATGGGTGAAGGCCCGGTTGGGGATGCAGCTCAAGCCGCTTCAAGATAAGGAGAAGGCGGGAACGCTGACGGAGCAGGAAGCGGATCGTAAGGTGGTGGTGGAGCAGGCCTATATGGTCGATGTATTCGATTTGGCTGATCGGGCTGAGGATGCGAAGCTGATCGTGCGTGGCGAGCGCTTCTACCAGGCCGAGATACTGGAAGGCGCGCTGAACACCTTCCGCGAAGCGATGGCCTACATTTCGACAGCCTATTATCCTGCGTCGCTCGTCTTCTATCCGATGGAAAGCAATCTGGGCTATCGCCCAGGCGTCTCCAAGGAAGTGCTGGCCTGTTTGGACGATGAGCAGGTGAACGTCTATCGGGACCTCTGCAATCAACTGGTCATGCCGGCGGTGGCGAAGGAGAAGCCGGACGTCATCGGGGTCTCTATCGGCACGCAAATGCAGCTGCTCGCGGGCTTGACCTTTTGCAAACTGATCAAGGAGACCTTCCCGCACATTCATGTGGTGGTGGGGGGGAACGTCATCACGCGCCTTCAAGAGGATCTCGCAAAGCACGAGGAGTTCTTCACCGACGTGTTCGACTCGGCGATCCTCTACGAGGGCGAGCATGCGCTGCTCTGGCTCATCGAGGCCTTGAATGGTGAGCGGGCGATTGCCTCCGTGCCCAACTTGATCTATCGGGATGCCTCAGGCATTCACCGGAATCTGGAAGTCTATACCGAAAAGACGACCGCGCTGCCCTTGCCGGATTTCGATGGAATGCCGCTGGACCAGTACTTCGTGCCGGAGCTGATCATTCCCTATCTGGCGACGCGCGGCTGCTATTGGGGCCGCTGCACATTCTGCGACCATGGCCAGGGCTACTTCGATCAATATCGGGGCGTGCCGGTGCAACAAGTCGTCGAACAGATAAAGGCGTTGCGGGACAAGTATCAGTGCCGCCATTTTCTCTTTTCGGACGAATCCTATCCGCCGGCCCTGTTCAAGAAGGTGTCGCAGCTCTTGGTCGATCAAAACGTCGGGATCAAGTGGACGACGTTGATCCGGTTTGAAGAAACGCTCCAAGACCAAGAGACCTGGGATCTTGCGGCGAAGGCCGGCTGTTGCACCCTCTATTATGGGATGGAGTCGGCGAACGAGCGGGTGCTGAATCTCATGGACAAGCATGCGAAGAAGAGCGTGATCCAGCGCAACCTGCATATGGCGGCGAAGTCGGGGATTTGGAACCATGTGATGGCCTTCTATGGATTCCCCGGTGAAACGCTGGATGAAGCGTTGGAGACCCGCCAGTTTGTCCTCGAGAACCAGCCGGTGATTCACTCGATGGAGCTGTTCTACTTTGTGGCCTATCGCCACACGCCGATGGTGCGCAATCCGGAGAAGTTCAACATTACGATTCACAAGCAACCGGAGTACGATCTCCCGCTGGACTATTACTACACATTGAATGACCCGAGTACGCTTTCATGCCTGGACGCGATGCAACTCTGCGAAGAGTTCTACAAGAACGATTTTCATCCCTGGGCCGTGCGCGTGAACTCGCGAGAGCATGTCTTCCTCTATATCTCCAAGTTCGGGACGAACCAGTTGCCGCAGATTTATGCGCAGCAGACACAGCCTGTCGGATCGCCGGAAGGCGTGTCAGGATTGATCACCTGGCCGGTTGCACATACGGAGGGAGATGAAGGGATGGCTAGGGTGACGAGTCACGACGTGGGGGCCGGCTGATGAAAACGTCATATAACTTCGTTCTCAGTCGCATGTCTCCCTGCGGCCTTGTTCTATGACGTTTTGCTCAGCCGGTGGAATTAGAAGAATCGGTTTCTGATTCGTCAGGCACAAGAACTACGGAAAGAAGAGCATACGACGCTTCGATGAGTTTGGTCATTTCTTCGGCTTTCTTGTAAGCCTGCATGTATTGCTTGGGGTTGTTGGTCAGATTGGAGTAGCGGGCGGGGTTCCACGTATAGAGTTGCACGCGTTTGGCTCGATCGAGGTGTTCAGGGGTGACAGGGAGTGTCAGTCCCAGTACGGCGAGTGCCTGGTTCACGTCTTCTTGGGTTACATCAGACATGGGTCGAGTCTGCCAAAGCGCATATAAGTCTGTCAATCGACGAACAACGTTCCCCGATGCTGGTCAGAGAATCGTGTGAACATTCCTGCAGGGAGTAGACATGTCTGATCGACGATCCCTGAAGTTCTACCAAGCAGATGTGTTCACTGGGCTGCCCTTTGGGGGGAACCCGGTGGCGGTGTTCCCCGATGCGCAAGGTCTTACCCACGTTCAATTGCAGCAGATTGCCCGAGAGATGAATCTCTCCGAGACCGTATTCGTGTTGCCACCGACGGACAAGGAAGCGGTTGTCAGACTCAGGATTTTTACCCCGACGCAGGAGATTCCATTCGCCGGCCATCCGGTACTGGGAACATTTTTTATCCTTGCCGAGCTGGGAATTATTTCAGCCAAAGAACCGAAGACCCGATTCATGCAAGAGTGCAACATCGGATTGTTTCCCGTCGAACTCCATGTCGAAGGCGGGTTAGTGGAACGGGTGGTGATGACCCAGCCCAAGCCGGAGTTCCTCGGGCCGGTGGATGACGTGGAGGATCTGCATAAGATCGCGCTCGTGCTGGGCTTGCCGAAACATGTGATTGCCGACACCAAGTGGCCGATTGAGGTGGTGTCCACTGGACTGCCGGTATTGATTGTGCCGGTGCGGACCCTGACGGCTGTTCGTTCGATCCAGCCGGATGCCTCAGCCATCATGGATCTCTGCCGCCGCTTTGGGGCGAACGGTATCCTGGTCTTTACGACGGTGACGGTGGAGCCCTCCGCGACGGTCCATACGCGTATGTTCGCCCCTTCGATCGGCATTCTTGAGGATCCTGCGACCGGCAGTGCGAGCGGTGCATTGGGCGCCTATCTGGTGCAGAACGGCGTAGTGGATGTCGCGCCGACGACTGAAATCGTGGTGGAGCAGGGTTATGAAATCGAGCGTCCATCGCAAATTTTCGTGCAGGTTGAGTCGGATGACGATATCATCCAAGCAGTCAAGGTGGGCGGGCAGTGTGTGATGATGGTCGAAGGCACGTTGAATTTTTAGCAGGATGATGAAAACGCCATCTAACCGCGTTCTCGGTTCGTCAAAGTCCTCAACGTACCCCTGAGGGTACGCCTCCGGTTTTGACTCACCTGCGGCCTTGTTATATGGCGTTTTGATCATCCTGCGAGATTGATTCAGGAAACGGTCTCGAACTTCGTTCTCAGTCGCCATGCTCCCTACGGCCTTGCTTGAGGCAAAGCGTGTCCATGGGCAAAGAGGCTGTCTTGGCAGCCTCAGGGCGGGCGGGTGCAGTAACCGCCAGGGTTGGGTGGGTGAGGAAAGGTGACCGTTTTGATGATCCTACGGGATAATGCTGTTGGCTGACTGCTGAAAGTTAGGAGATTTATGAATGCTGTAATTTTTCGGGAACATGGCGGTACGCACAAACTTTCCTATGAGGAATTCCCGACCCCGACGATCGGACCGAAAGAGGTTTTGGTTCGGGTGAAAGCCTGCGCTTTGAACCATCTTGATATTTGGATCCGTGAGGGGAATCCGGCCTACCCTATGCCGTTGCCTCATATATTGGGGTCCGATGTTGCTGGGATCGTGGAGCAAGCCGGTTCTCACAGCGAAGGGGTGACGGTCGGGCAACGAGTCTTTATCTCACCAGGGATGAGTTGCTGGCATTGTGAAGCCTGCCTGGCCGGACGGGACAATTTCTGCCGTTCCTATGGACTACTCGGCGCTCTGGCGCATGGTGGCTATGCGGAATATGTGAAGGTGCCCTTTCGTAATGTGCTCCCGATTCCCGGAGACCTGTCGTTTGAACAGGCAGCAGCTTTCCCGCTTGTGTCGGTGACCGCATCCCACATGCTGTTTGCCCTGGCCGGACTTCAGCATGGCGAAACCGTACTCATCATGGGCGCGGGGAGCGGGGTCGGGATGATGGCGGTCCAGATGGCAAAGCTTGCCGGCGCCAGGGTGATTACGACCGTTGGGTCTGAGGACAAGATTCCCAAAGCCACGGCTCTGGGCGCCGATGCGGTGATCAACCACGCGACAGAGACAGTGGCGGAACGAGTGAGGCAGCTGACCGAGCGTCGCGGTGTCGATGTCGTGATCGAACATATCGGCCCTGAAGTCTGGGACACCTGTATGGAGTCGCTTGCGAAGGGCGGGCGCTTGATTACCTGTGGCGCAACGACCGGGGGGGATGTGACGCTCAATCTTCGCGCTGTCTTTTCTCGCCAGTTGACGATCAAGGGGTCCTATATGGGTACACGGGCTGAATTGGTGAAGGCGGCGGAACTGGTGGGGCGGGGGCGGTTGATCCCGGTGATCGACCGTACTTTCCCACTGCAGGAGGCACGCGCGGCGCATGACTTGATGTTGCGGCGAGAGTTTTTTGGCAAGATTGTGCTCACAGTAGCATGATGTTGAAAGCGGCTTCCAGCTTCGTTCTCAGTCGCATGTCTCCCTGCGGCCTTGCTTGGGACAAAGCGCGTCTCGGCGCGCTGGGGTTGGGTGGGTGAGAATGAAGACCGTTTTGAACATCCTGCGGGATCGATTTAGATAACTATCGATGAAAGAGGAGGGCCAAAGTATGTCCACAGTAGACAAGATCATGAAGAAGCCTCTCAAGATGGTGGGGCCTAGTGTGTCGGTTGTGAGTGCGGCCAAGAAAATGAAGGCGGCGAAGATTGGCTCGCTGTTTATCAAGAAGGGAAAGAAGCTGGTTGGGATTGTCACCGATACGGATATCGTTCGACGCGCTGTCTCGACCAGTAAACCTCTCGGCAAATTGACCGTCGAGAAGATTATGACGGCGCCCATTTGCACGATCGAGGGGAGCGAGTCAGTCGACGATGCTCAGGATATGATGGCTGACCTAGGTGTGCGCCATTTGGCTGTGACCAAAGCCGGCCAAATTGTCGGGGTAGTTTCAGTGCGGGATCTGCTGTTGGTTTATAAGCGATCTGCGCAATCGAAGATCGACTCTGCGCAGGGATATTCGGAACCGAAGATCTCACAAGACTAGAAACTGGTAAGGGTGAACGGCGGAGTGAGGTTCAACCGAATCTGAAGGCCCTTCAGTACTGACCTACTTGGTGAGTTCTTTCACTAAGTGGCCCAGTTCAGGAAGGATCAGTTTTTCCATCGCCAGTCGCACAGCGTTTTCTGAGCCTGGAGTGGAGAAGAGCACGCGGCCTTTGATGATGCCTGCTGTAGCGCGGCTCATGATGGCAGGGGAGCCGATGTCCTGATAGGTCAAGTAGCGGAAGATCTCGCCGAATCCCACCAACCGCTTTTCCAGCATCGCATCGACCGCTTCAAAAGTCGAATCACGTTTCGAGATGCCGGTGCCGCCGTTGATAATAATGGCCTGGATCTTCTTGTCGGTCAGGCCGGCTTTGACCTTGGCTTTGATCTTGGACGGTTCGTCTTTGACGAGGTGATAGGCCACGACCGCATGGCCGGCATTTTTGAGCAGGTGCATGATGCGGCAGCCACTTGCGTCGGTTTCCGGTGTGCGGGTGTCGCTGCAGGTAATGACCATGCACCCGATGGAGTCGGGTGCATGGGATTTGTGCTCGTGATGGGTTGATGTATTTACATGGGTCTTGCTGGATGCGTGAGAAGTCGGGCTCTTCCTCATTCGTGAGTTCCTTGTCGGCGAATTGAATCCCGCTCAACCTTAGCCTACTTCCACACCGCGTCTGGATTCAGTTTCTCGGCTGGTTTTCCGCCCTTGATGTGTTCATCGATGATAGTCGCCACGTCTGCTTCCGTCACTTTGGAGTACCAGGTGGCGTCCGGATAGACGACGACGGTCGGTCCCTGCTCGCAAGGGCCGAGACAGGAGGAGCCGCTCACGAGGACTTCGCCAGGTGTCACACCCTTCTGCATGAGGCCCATATTGAAGGCCATGAGGAGAGAGGCTGCTCCAGCGCTTCCGCAGGAGGGTTTTGGGTGACCCGGTGGGCGAGAGTTCGTGCAGACCACGATGTGATGTTTCGGCTTTGGCATGAGTTCTCCTTCTTGATTGTGAGCGATCAGCGTTCAGTTATCAGCTGTCAGCTCAGATGGAAGAATTTCTGAATCTCGGGAATACTGATCGCCTCCCTGCTTCATTCGTGTCGATACGATTGCCACTGTTCGATGCATTCATCCGGAAGCTTCCAATGTTTGAGGCCCTTCATGACCCAATCGATGTAATGTGCTTTGGGTTTGAACTTGCCGATCGGGGTGGCGGCATAGGTGGTCACGAGGCTTTTCTCCCCGGCTTCTGTCAGGACGGTGACTTGAACTTGCCGAAAGGCGCTTGGGGGCACATCCTCTTCGAAAAGGTCCATCAGTTTGAGGTCTTCGTCGGTCACTTCGAATACCGCTCCCCAGACCTGCTCTCCCGGCGACGGAATGACGCTGGCGAGGCCGCATCGCCATTGAGTGGACCATCGGCAGAATTTGATCGTGTGTTCAGGGAGAGTAGCCAGCATGAGGAACCGATGCTCCGGAGCGCGACGTTTGAGTTGCGTGGGGTTGAGGTGATCCCCGTAGAGAAAGAATTTCATGGGTGAGTTGCCGCTCTCGGAGGCATGCCTAATGACTGGACAGCCAGTTGTAGCACAACCACTTTCGCTCACACAAGCTGCACCGAAGGCGTTTCGTCGGGCTATCAACGATCGGATTGAATTGACATCGCGCCGGCGCTCTTCCTAAGATGCAGCGCAATCATGCACGGCTGTATTTCTCCTTATCGAACCCCGTATATCGGATATCCATGCCACAAAATCATTCTTCTGGCGATCCCTCGCCTGCCTCTTCAACCATGGTGAAGGTTATTCGCCTTGCGGTGGTGATCGTACTGGTGCTGGGCGCGCTCTACTATGTCTGGTTGATGCCTCCGTCGGTGAAGCCGATGACCGATCATCGGGCTACAGAGGCTCTTGCACTGGTGCAGGCCCATCCGGCTGTGGGTTACCCCACCATTCTTCAGGCGATGACAGAGCATGTGAGTTCTATGGGCAAACGCAGTCTAGTCGCTAGACTGGGTGAATGGAGGGTGAAGCAGTTAGAAGGGGATCAGTATGAGATACGGGTTCAGATGCGAGATCAGGGAGTGACAGGCCAATGGTTCGAGCGAGAGTTTATTTGGCACGCAGATCTCTCGCTGAAAAAGGTCAACGCCGCATCGCTTGCGGCTGATGGGGTGACACCCAAAGCGCCGGATGCGGCGCCATAGCAGGCCATTATATTGGTTTGTCTGGTCTATCTAGTTTGTCTGGTTTTTTGGTTGAACGAAACTAATCAGAAGAACCAAATCAACCAGATAAACAAAACAAACCAAACGGACTGGGTTAGGTGAAGTGTTCCGGCAACGCCACTTGAATATGGTTTCCTTCGATTCTGACAGGACAGCGGGCGACGGTGATCTCCGGATTTTCCGGTCGTTCGCCGGTTTGTACATTGAATCGCCATCCATGCCATGGACATTGGACGATGCAGCCGTCGAGGTGGCCTTCTCCAAGCGGTCCTCCCGCATGCGGGCAGGTGTTATCGACGGCATAGAAAGTTCCACCGACATTGAATAGGGCGATCCAGACACCTTTTATTTCGACAGTTCGTCCGGTTCCAGGAGCAATGTCCTCTACGAGCGCGACGGTGACATATTCAGACATGTGGGGCCATTCCTTCTGGCTTCTTGAACGCTTGAGGGCGCAGGTACGTTCCAAGGATCGGTCTGTGGCTTGATTTCGACCGAGGCTTATGGCATAGAGAAGCTACGCGATTGAATACTATACCTGGGCCCTCTCGCACAAGGAGCCTCGGTTGAGATGAGGTTATTTTATGGAAATGACCCTTCTGCTCAATGCGACGTACGAACCCTTGAGGGTCGTCCATTGGCAAAAGGCGATTGCGCTCCTCTGGCAGGGTAAAGTCGAAGTCCTCGAGGTCTACGACCGAGAGGTCCACGCAGTGTCGATCTCCTTCAAGCTTCCCTCGGTCATGCGACTCCTCAAACTGGTCCGGCTCAAGGATGTTCACCGGGCTGTCAAATTCTCTCGCATCAATATCTTTACTCGAGATGGCTATGCCTGCCAGTACTGTCGGCATAAGTTCCGGACCGAGGATCTCACGTTCGACCATGTCGTTCCCATAGCCAAGGGTGGGCGAAAAACCTGGGAAAATATCGTCACTGCCTGCTGGCGTTGCAACAACAAGAAAAGCGGTCGTACTCCCGACGAAGCCGGGATGCGACTCTTGAAGAAGCCGGTGAAGCCGCGCTGGAATCCCATCGTGACCATAACCATTGGGATCCGGAATACCCCGGATAGCTGGCGAGACTATTTCTACTGGAATATGGAGTTGGACGCAGACCCTGCAGACACGTAATGTTCGACTTTCAACGTTGAATGGTACATTCTCGGTTTGGCTCTCGCAGTTTTCTCTCCGCCCCTCTCATTCATCAATCATTCATCATTAAACGCTCAACCTTGTGTTGCGTGGTGGCCTTCAGCATCGCCTGATTAAACTCGGCCAGCTCATCTATCTCGATCCGGCAAACCACCAACTAGATGAACTAAACAAACCAGATCAACCGAATGTTAGGCTGCGCGGTTTACGCTGCAAAACTGGGTGTTGTATGATGCATCCCACGATTGAACAGGGAGGAATTGTTATGGCTGCAAATTCCGGCTTTCCATTGTCTCTGGATGTGAAGGGGTATCCGGTCCTGGTGCTTGGGGGAGACGAGGAGGCCGCGGAAAAAACTCAGCGGTTGTTGGAGGCAGGGGCCAAAGTGACTGTCGTGGCGCCGGCGCTGCACGACATACTAAAGGAGTTGGCTGCTTCGGCAAAAGTTCTGCACCGTGGGCGCCATTTTCGGGATGCCGATTTAGAGAGTGCGGTCCTCGTGCTGAATATGGTTCGGGGTGACCGAGACTTTTCTCGCGCACTCTTCGCGAAGGCGCGCGAGAAAAAGATTTTATTGTGGTCGGTCGATCAGCCTGAGGCGTCGACTGTCATGATGCCGGCTGTGGTGGCAAGCGGTCACTTGCGTGTGGCTATCAGCACGAGCGGGGTCGCCCCGGCCTTGTCGGGGTTTATGAAGGAAGATATGGAGAAGATCTTCGGTGGGGAGTTTGCAGAGTTTGTAGATTGGCTCGGCCGACTTCGGGAGCAAACCAAGGCGAATGAGCCGGAGTTCGAAAAGCGCAGGGTCTTGTTGCGTGAAGCGTTGGACGGGTTTCGCTTGTTGGGCAAGGTCCAGTATCCGAAGGTCTGGTTGGACGAGCGAGCTGCAACGGCATCAGGCTTAAAGGGTGAAGCGTAAAAGGGGAGGGGGTAGTCG
>JABFSG010000021.1 GCA_013140715.1 Nitrospiraceae bacterium | reverse complement strand
AAACCCCGCAGCCCCTCGTGAGTAATCCCCGGTCACCATGTTGATGCCGAAGCCGATAAGGTCCGTAACATACAGCCCCTGCTTCACCGTCTTGATAATGTCGTGCGCCGTCTTCGTCCCAGGTGCAAGATAGAAATTCGTAGGACCGACTGACGGATTCTCACCGACGCTACGCGAAGCATTCCCGGTCGATGCCAACCCAAGTTTCCTTCCTGAATAGGTGTCGAGAAGATAGCTCTTCAACACCCCTCGTTCCACGACGGTCGTTTTTCTAGTCGGCAGACCTTCGCCATCGAACGGTCGGGAACCCAAGCCTCCAGCCATTCGTCCATCGTCATAAACTGTCACAAATTCAGGGGCCAGTGGTTTATTCAATTGGCCGGCCAGAAACGACGCTCCTTTGTAAAGCGAGTAACCCGACACAGCGCTGCAGAGATTTCCCATGAGACTTCCCGCCGCCTCGGATTCGAACACGACAGGAACTCGTTGGGTGGCGACTTTTCTCGCTCCGAGCTTTCGGACCACCCGCCGCGCTGCTTCCAATCCTACCGCTTCCGGAGAATCCAGCCTGGCAAATATCCTTTGTACCGCATACCACGGATCACGCTGCATGGCCCCGCTCGCCGGATCGGTTGCGACGGGCGACACCGACATCGAAAAGCTGGAACTCTGGTACTCCCCTAGAAATCCATGGCTGTTGCCCAGTACGACACGCCCCGCTGAAGAGTCGAAGTCCCCTCCCTCAGAATTTGTGACACGCTCGTCCGTAGACATGGCGGCAGCTTCTACACGTTTTGCCAATTCGATCTGCTGCTCCGTATCTAATTTGGTGGGATCGTACAGATTCAAGTCCGGCCTCTCTCCGGCCATCTGATCCCCCGCCGGCAAACCGGATACTTGATCCTCTACTACGGCCTTTGCCAAAATACAGGTCTCGGCAACCAGTCGATTCAAAGAATCAGCTGAGAAATCGGAAGTGGAGGTACTGGCGGAACGTTTGCCGACAAACACACGTAAGCCGAGATGTTTTTCCCGCGCCTTGGTAAGCCGATCGACCGCACCCAACCGAACTTGCACCGATAACGTTTCGCCGTCGGCAATAATGATGTCTGCCTCTGTTGCCCCACTGCTCTTTGCCTTGGCCAAGAGATCTATAGCAAGCTGGCTATACCCGTCGCCTTGTCGTATCGGTCGATTCATTGCTGCGTCCCGCCTACAGTGATCTCGTCGATTCGAATCGTCGGCAGACCGACACCCACAGGAACGGACTGCCCTTCCTTGCCACAGGTACCGATGCCTTCGTCGAGTTTGAGATCCCGCCCGACCATCGAGACTTTGGTGAGAATCTCTGGACCGCTACCGATCAATGTAGCTCCCTTGACCGGCCTCGTCACCTTCCCTCCCTCGATCAAGTAAGCTTCGCTGGCGGAAAACACAAATTTCCCGTTGGTAATATCCACCTGCCCGCCACCGAACGACACGGCATACAACCCGCGATCGACCGAACGGATAATCTCCTCGGGATCCGACGTTCCAGCCAACATAAATGTATTCGTCATTCGCGGCAGCACCACGCTTTGGTAACTTTCACGCCTCCCGTTGCCGGTCACAGGAATACCCATGAGACGCGCATTTAACTTGTCGGTGATGTAGCCACGCAGAATTCCGTTTTCAATGAGCACCGTGCGGGCAGTCGGAGTTCCTTCGTCGTCCATGTTGAGGGAACCACGCCGGCCCGGCAAGGTGCCATCATCGACGATCGTACAGACATCCGACGCCACCCGTTTGCCGAGAAGGTGAGAGAAGGCCGAAGTTTTCTTGCGATTGAAGTCCGCCTCCAAGCCATGGCCAATGGCTTCGTGTAGTAAAATTCCCGGCCAACCTCCACCCAGCACGACCGGCATCACACCCGCCGGCGCTTCGACGGCAGAGAGGTTGAGAATCGCTTCACGTGCCGCTTCCCGAGCAAATCGCAGATACCGACCGCCCTCATGATAGAACTCAAATCCAATACGTCCCCCCCCGCCGAACGAGCCAGACTGGCGCTGGCCATTCTCTTCGGCGATACAGGTCACTTGCAGTCTCGAAAGCGGCTGCACATCCCCGATCAGCGTTCCATCCGACGTGGCCACCACTATCACCTTATATTCCGTATTGAACGAGGCCATGACATTCTTGATGCGTGAGTCGTATCGACGCGCCTCGGCGTCGATGGCGTTCAGTAAGGACACACGATCCGCCGTGGCGACTTCCGCTTGAGCCCGTTCAATCGGATAGAGATCTCTCGTTGGGCGTCGACCGGTCGGTACTGGAACCGGATCTGTCCCACTCGGTGAATTGGCGATACATCTGGCTGTATCGGCCGCGAGTTCAAGCGCCGATTTTGTCAATTCATCCGAATAGGCAAAACCGGTTTTCTCCCCCGCTGTCGCTCGTATTCCTACCCCCTGCGACACATTTTTCGTCGCCCGCTTAACGAGAGATTCTTCCATCGAGACCGATTCCGACACACAGGACTCGAAGTAGAGATCTGCATAGTCAACAGCACGAACTTTGACTCGCCCAAGCGCCCCAATCACATCTCCTTCAGTGAGACCAAAGGACGTCAGCTGAACAAGTTCACCCATGGTCGATAGATCCTCGCGATGGCTGGCATACAAATAGACGAGGAAGTATAGCTGATCGATTTCCAAAGGCGCAATGAGAATTCATCCAACTCTTCGCTTTTACAGGAGTTTTACGAAAAATAATTTGACATTCCTTCTCCTCATCAGTAGACTTTGGCCACCTACCATACGACCCCTGTGAAAGGGAATCTTTACCGACAGTACTTTTATGGACACAAAAGACTTGCCGTCCGTAGATCAGCTATCCATCGAAGAGCTAACCGCAAAACTCGAACCAGACCTCTTACCCAAGCACATCGCTATTATCATGGATGGCAATGGACGCTGGGCAGAAATGCAACATCTCTCGCGCGTTGCCGGCCATCAGGAAGGGATCAAGTCTGTCCGGGAGATGATCACGGTCTGTTTGGAGCTCGGCATCAACGCCCTCACAATTTATGCGTTTTCACAGGAAAATTGGAACCGTCCCGTTCAGGAAATTTCCTCGCTCATGGGTTTGCTCGAGTACTACCTCTCGACGGAACGAGCCAAACTCATTGAGCAGGGCGTCCGGTTACGCACAATCGGTCGGCTGGATTCCCTCCCAGCATCTGCTCTCCAATGGGTTCGGACTGCCGAACAGGAAACTTCCCACCTCGACAGACTACATCTCACAGTCGCCCTTAGCTATGGCGGCCGGGCTGAGATCGTAGACGCGGTGCGCGAACTCCTGCATGAAGCACAAGACGGAAATCTTCGACCGGACGACGTGGACGAGTCCCGTATTCAACAATATCTGTACACCCATGAACTGCCCGACCCGGACCTGTTGATTCGTACCAGCGGCGAAACGCGAATCAGTAACTTTCTCCTCTGGCAACTCGCCTATACCGAACTCTATTTCACGCCAACCCTGTGGCCCGACTTCCGCCGCCGTGAACTCTTGCTGGCCTTGCTGGAATACCAGCGACGCGAACGGCGATTCGGTCGCGTACTCAGCACCGTTTCTACATAGTGGTAGACCTCAACCTCTCCATGCAGGAATATAAAACCACCGGCCAACAGCAGGCTGACCCAACTCCGGTAACCGCACCTCGGTTCGATCCACGTCGAATCTATACCATTCTGGTCCTGGCCCCGCTCGTGTATGCCGTCATTCGCTACCTCCCGCCCCTCGCATTTTCCGGTGTCGTGGTGCTGGCTGGAGCACTCGCCCTCTTCGAGTTCTACCGAATATGCTTCGGCGACCGAGGTCACGCATGGCTGACAGGAATCGGCATGACAGGATTCACCGCTGTGATTCTTGGAACACACAGGCCGGACATCATCGGCCCCGCCCTTCTGGCCACGCTGGTCTGTATCGTTTCGGTCCCACTCTTTAGCCGCTCGCCCCTCGAACAGAGCCTGAAGGATGGAGCCCTGACCCTGTTTGGCGTTCTCTACTTGGGCCTCACGCTCGGTACGCTCTCCATGACGAGGCTCCTACCAGAGGGAGAATG
Source organism: Nitrospiraceae bacterium (assembly GCA_013140715.1). Lineage (GTDB taxonomy): Bacteria > Nitrospirota > Nitrospiria > Nitrospirales > Nitrospiraceae > Palsa-1315. The sequence goes on along the minus strand of JABFSG010000021.1, from coordinate 47,963 downwards.
GCTGATCTTCTTCCTTCTACTGGTAACCTGGGCTTCCGATACCGGCGCATACTATGTCGGCACACTTTTCGGACGGCATCGCTTGGCTCCCAGAATTAGTCCAAAAAAAACCGTTGAGGGCTTGGTCGGCGGCTTAATTGGTGCCATAATCGTCGGGTATATCGCTCGTTGGTGGTTTCTCCCCGAGCTATCAGGTCTTGACTGTTTGATTTTGGCTATCCTATTGACCGTGACAGGCCTCTGGGGCGACCTGACCGAGTCAGTCATGAAACGCAGCGTCGGCATGAAAGACTCCGGCGGGATCTTGCCTGGCCATGGCGGTATGCTCGATCGTCTCGATAGTCTCTTGTTCGCCGCCCCTGCCTTCTACTACTATGTAACCTTGGCAAGCCGGCTACGTGTCAGTGAGTGAAGGAGCGCCTATGAAAACAATCGTTATTCTCGGATCTACCGGGTCGATCGGAACCAACACCCTCGATATTGTAGAACGGTTTCCAGAAGAGTTTTGCGTCGCAGGGCTGACTGCCGGCTGCAACGATGAAAAACTTGAGGACCAGATCCGTCTGTTCAAACCCCGCATAGTCGCTCTATCGGATGTTTCTGCTGCTGCCAGGCTCCGGAAACGTTGTACAGATCTGCCCGTCGAAATCTTATCTGGAGAAGAGGGCTTGGTTCAGGTCGCTTCTGCGCCGGAAGCGGAACTTGTCATCTCCGCTATCGTCGGTGGAGCCGGTCTTGTGCCGACCCTTGCGGCAATTAGAAGCGGGAAACAAATCGCCTTGGCCAATAAAGAGCCGATGGTCATGGCCGGAAAACTGATGCAGGACGAGGCGCGGCGGCATGGCGTTCGTATCTTCCCAGTCGATAGTGAACACAGCGCGATCTTCCAGTCATTGGAGGGTCATCGCAAGGAGGATGTCCGCCGATTGATCTTGACCGCTTCCGGAGGGGCTCTCTGGACCCTGGGCCGGGAGGAGTTGCAGGATGTCACGCCGGAGCGGGCGCTCCAACATCCTAACTGGAAAATGGGCGCCAAAATCACGATCGATTCCGCTACCCTGATGAACAAGGGGCTTGAAGTCGTGGAGGCCCGGTGGCTCTTCGACATCCCTGAATCCCAGATCGAGGTTATGATCCACCGGGAAAGCATCATTCACTCTCTGGTAGAATATCAGGACCGTTCAATGATCGCACAATTGGGATTGCCGGATATGAGAACACCTATTTCTTACGCCATGCACCACCCGGGACGACTGCCGCTCGATCTCCCTTCCTTGGATCTCACGGAAATCGCAAAATTGACCTTCTGCAAACCGGATCATGAACGGTTTCCCTGTTTGAGCCTTGGATATGAGTCACTCCGCATCGGTGGTACGATGCCTGCCACAATGAATGCTGCGAACGAAATCGCGGTCGAGGCCTTCTTGAATGGCGGCATCCGGTTTACCAACATTGTAGAAATTATCCGCAGTACGATGGACGACCACAGCCCCAGAGAGATCGAAACGTTGGAAGACGCGCTGCAGGCAGATCGCTGGGCCAGAGAAAAAGCCGAATCATTGGTCGTATCGTTAGCACCCTAGGTCTACACGAAGGAGCATACACCGTGTTCATGGCATTCACCTGGTCCCCCGATACCATCTGGTTGTTGTTACAGAAGGCGTGGTGGTTCCTGATCGTTCTGGGCGTGCTCGTCGCATTCCATGAACTCGGGCATTTCTTGGCCGCCCGCTGGGTCGGTGTGAAGGTTCTCAAGTTTTCGCTGGGGTTCGGACCAAAAATATTTGGCCGCCAGATGGGGGAAACCGAATATCTCCTCTCAGCCATTCCACTCGGCGGGTATGTGAAACTGTTCGGCGAAGATGAAACGGAGGCGACCACACAGGAAGATCGGGCGCGATCGTTTGCGCACAAAGGCTTGTGGGGCAAAGTATTGATCGTCGCCGCAGGTCCAGGGTTTAACTTCATTCTGGCCTATCTTATTTTTGCTGGGTGGCTCGCAACAGGGGCGCCACTTCCCATTCCGACATTCCAGGATCTCACCCCGGATATCGAAGCCATGGCCCCCGGTTCTCCGGCCGACACCGCAGGCATCCAGGTCGGAGACCGAATCAGTCGAATCAACGGACAGGACATTTCAACTCGGGGGGAGCTGTTCGACGCCGTGGCAAAAAGCAAAGGGCAGGCGCTCACCCTTGAGATCAAACGTGGCGAGCAGGTCAAGACGCTGACAGTTACGCCCTCAGCCGCCCCCGGACCACAGGCCGCTGGACAGGAGCCTGGATACTATCTCGGTGTGGAAGAAACACCTCCTCTCGTCACCTCAGTCGCACAAAATTCTCCTGCAGCGAAAGCTGGGCTTGAAGCCGGAGACCATGTGGTCAAGATCGGAGACCAGACGATCCATACCTGGTCCCAGATGACCGGTATTGTGAAAGAAAGTCCCAACCGCGAGCTACCGATAGAGGTGTTGCGGGAAGGGCATCGAATCTCTCTGACGGTGACGCCCTCTGCTGAAAAGACAACGGTCAATGGCCAGTCGGTCGAAGTGGGCAAGATCGGAATTGCAGGACCCGGCGGCCGCTCGATCATGCGCTCAAGCACCCCTTTACTGTCGCTTTATGACGGATTTAGAGCCACATGGGGCCTGACTGAACTGACCGTCGTCGGCCTCTACAAGATGATCGTGGGGGACATCTCTAGCAAAAACATCGGCGGCCCCCTGACAATCGCCAATATATCCGGAGAAGCTGCGGCGCAAGGAGCCTCCAATGTCATCTATCTCATTGCCATTCTGAGTATCAATTTGGGCGTCCTTAACTTGCTCCCCATCCCTATTCTCGACGGCGGGCATCTGTTATTTTTCTTGATAGAGGGCATTCTCCGGAAACCTCTCGGCGAAAGGCAGAGAGAACTCGCCCAGCAAGCTGGTCTCGTGCTCTTAGTGGGCGTCATGATTTTTGCATTTTGGAACGACCTTGAGCGAATCTTCATCCGTTAGCAGATGCCACAACCCCACGCTAGATCACTCCATCCATAGCCCATGCGAACCTCTCAACTGTTAATCCCTACATTGCGGGAAGACCCGGGTGAGGCGGAAACCGCCAGCCATAAGCTCATGCTCAGAGCCGGTCTCATTCGTAAGGTAGCAGCCGGCATCTATACCTATCTTCCGCTTGGCCTCCGGGTCATCAGAAAAGTCGAACAGATCATCCGAGAGGAGATGAACCGGGCTGGCGCGCAGGAACTCCTCATGCCCATTGCCTCTCCGGCAGAACTGTGGCAGGAGACCGGTCGATGGAACTTCTATGGCAAAGAATTGCTGCGCTTTAAGGATCGCCATGATCGGGACTTCTGTTTAGGGCCGACCCATGAAGAGGTCATTACGGACCTGTTTCGTCGTGAGGTCCGTTCCTATCGGCAGATGCCGCTGAACTTCTATCAGATTCAAACGAAATTTCGTGACGAAATACGCCCTCGCTTCGGTCTCATGCGGGGGCGCGAGTTTATCATGAAGGATGCTTATAGCTTTGACCAAAACGAAGCGAGCGCCAAGCTCAGCTATCAGAAGATGTACGACGCCTATCATCGTATTTTTACACGCTGCGGCCTGACGTTTCGCGCAGTGGAGGCCGACACTGGTTTGATCGGTGGCAGTTCATCGCATGAGTTCATGGTGCTTGCCGATACCGGCGAAAACACCATCGTCTACAGCGATGGCGGCACCTATGCTGCTAACGTTGAACAGGCTGAAGTGCTACCCCCCACTGATATGGACACCGAAGCCCCTCGCCCCCTACACACGGTACAGACGCCCGGCTGCAGGACGGTCGAAGAAGTCACAAAGTTTTTAAACGTCTCTCCTGCGCGCCTCGTCAAAACACTTCTCTATTCAACAGGGAAAACCACGATTGCCCTGTTGCTACGGGGGGACCACGAGGCAAACGAGGTGAAAATTCGACGACTCCTCCGAGTGACGGATCTTGAACTCGCGACTCCCACCGTCGTCGAACAGGTCACTGGCGCGCCAGCCGGGTTTGCGGGGCCCATCGGCCTCAAAGACATTCGAATTATTGCCGACCACGCGATCAAAGCCTTACGCAACGTGGTCATCGGCGGTAATCGGAACGATACGCACTATGCCGATGCGAATTGGGATCGCGATTTTCAGATAGAGCAGTTTGCCGATCTCCGTAGCGCTTGCGCCGGAGATCCGTCTCCGAGAAAAGACGGAACATTACGCGCAACAAGAGGCATTGAAGTCGGACATGTCTTTATGCTTGGAACCAAGTACAGCGAAAGCATGAACGCTTCTTTCCTGGATCTGCACGGCAAGGAGTGCCTCGCCGTCATGGGTTGCTACGGCATCGGTGTCGGACGTACTGCGGCAGCGGCAGTCGAGCAAAATCACGACGCAAAAGGCATTATGTGGCCCTTCCCAATTGCACCGTTCCACGTACATCTCCTTCCTCTCACTCAGTCAGCCCAGACGGCTCAAGTCACCGCGCAACTCTATGCCGAACTGCAGGCAGCAGGGCTCGAAGTACTTTGGGACGATCGGGACGAACGAGCTGGGGTGAAATTCAACGATGCGGATCTTATGGGAGCTCCCTTCCAAGTCGTCGTCGGAGATAAGGGCCTTGTCGACGGAGTCGTAGAGGTCAAGACCCGTAAAGACGGGATGAAGCTCAAGCTGCCTCCCGCTCAAGTTGCAGCCCATCTCACCCGAACACAGATGATATAAGAATCCCATTGGCCAGAGCGGATTTATCCATCCTGCCGATTCAATAATATTGCCAGTCTGAAACTGCCTTTTGCTTGCCTTCCACCCCTGATCAGCTAGACTGAATTTCGATCGGTGCCTTAGGATCCATGCGGTCGCGTGGATCACACGCAATCCTCATTGGGCATCGGAATCAGGCGTCGCCCTTCCTGTCGATGGTCAGGAGCCCATGTAATGCAGGCCAATCCCATCCCGCAAAACCTTCAAGAACTTCAGCAGAAAGTGGCATTCGCCGAAAACGTCAAACGCATTACGGAACAAATCCTCGCGGCCAGCGATCTTGACCACATTCTTCTCGATATGCGCAAAGAAATTCTCAGCATATTCGATGCCGAAGCCGTCAACATCTTTGCCTTCGATCCTGACAAAAAAGAGATTTTTTCAAAGGTGACACATATCGACAGTGTCGAAGAATTTCGCATTCCCATTACCGAACAAAGCCTAGCCGGGTTCTGTGCAAAGTATCTCCGCCCTGTGAGTATTGCCGACGCATATAACATGGCTGAGCTCCAAGGAGTCCATCCCTCTCTCATCCATGACAGTTCTTACGACAAACGAACAGGATTCAAGACGAAACAAGTCCTGACCTACCCGATCGTAGCGGATAACAAGTATTTAATGGGTGTGTTTCAGCTTCTTAACAAGAAGAGCGGCACACGATTCACACGCAAAGATGAAGAATCGGTCGCGGAGATCTCCAAGGCGCTTGGTATCGCCCTCTTCAATTTACGAAAAGCCGCAAAGAAAAACCCGACCAAGTTCGATCTTCTCGTCACGAGCAACCGCATTACGCAAAACGACTTGGACCAGGCGATTGCCGAGTCCAAGAAAGGCGTGTCGGATTTCGAAAGCATTCTGATTGAGCGATATAAGGTGCCGAAACTCGAAATCGGCAAGTCGCTCGCTCAGTTTCACAGATGCCCGTACATTGAGTACAGCGATCGAACCATAGTCGATATCGAACTCTTGAAAAACCTGAACGTCGACTACCTCAAGAAAAATCACTGGATGCCTCTCAAGCGGGACCGAACCGCCATTGAAATTTTGACGGACGACCCAAGCGATCTCGATCGCGTGGCGGATATTAAGCGAACCTTCCCCGGCCTTAACATTCGCTTTGCCATCAGCCTCCGCCGCGATATTTCCCAATTCCTCGGCTCCGCCACAGGGCAAGGGCAGAGTGATACAAGCAACACAAGGAAGTTAGACGAGAATGTCTCCGATATTCTGGGCGAACTCGTCAACGAAGCCCAGGAAGCATCCGCTGCGGATGAGTCAGGAGGCGGGCTTGACGAAAACGACAATGCCATCGTGCGCTTGGCCAATCAGATCATCGCCGATGCCTATCGACAGGGCGCCTCCGATATTCACGTCGAACCCTATGGCGAGAAGCGTGAGACGCTTGTCCGTTTCCGTGTAGACGGCGACTGTTTCGAATACATGAAGATTCCCCAAAGCTATCGGCGCGCCATCGTGTCGCGACTGAAAATTATGGCCAGCCTCGACATCGCAGAACGGCGTAAACCCCAGGACGGCAAGATCAAATTCAAACTGTCGGATAGCAAGGAAATCGAGTTGCGCGTCGCGACGATTCCAACCGCCGGCTATAACGAGGACGTCGTCATGCGTCTCCTCGCGGCGAGCGAGCCTCTACCCCTCGACAAGATGGGGTTCTCGGACCGGAATCTCGCAGCAATCAAGGTCATCGCCGCGAAACCCTACGGTATCATTCTCTGCGTCGGGCCAACTGGGTCAGGGAAAACCACCACCCTGCACTCCGTACTCGGGTTCATCAACACACCCGACATTAAGATCTGGACGGCGGAAGATCCCGTCGAAATCACGCAATACGGACTCCGGCAGGTTCAAGTTCAGCCGAAAATCGATTTCACTTTTGCCAAAGCAATGCGCGCATTTCTCCGGGCCGACCCTGACGTGATCATGGTCGGTGAAATGAGAGATAAAGAAACCGCCGAGATCGGCATCGAGGCCTCATTGACCGGACACCTTGTCATGAGCACCCTCCATACAAACAGCGCGGTCGAGACCGTCACTCGACTGTTGGATATGGGCTGCGACTCATTTAGTTTTGCCGATGCAATGTTGGGAGTCCTTGCCCAGCGCCTTACCAGAAGGGTTTGCAAAGACTGCAAGGAACAGTACGTTGGGACGGCAATAGAATATGAAGAAATCCGCCAGGGCTATGGGCCAGAACACTGGGACAAGCTCGGCATCCCACAAGACAATACATTCCGCCTGGCCCGTGGCAAGGGATGTGAAACCTGCAATCGCACCGGCTTCAAAGGACGCGTGGCCCTGCACGAGTTGCTCCTGGGATCTGACAATGTTAAACGCATGATACAGGCGAAAGCGAAGACTGAAGAAATGCTGCAGGCCGCTATTCAGGAAGGCATGACGACTCTCATGCAAGATGGAGTGCAGAAGGCCCTACTCGGCCAGACCACGTTCAAGGAAGTGAAGGCCGTGGCAATCAAATAACGTTGCGACCTGATCGATTCTCTGCTCACTGATCCTCAGAGCCCGCCAGCGCAGTACCGCCTACCCTGTCAGGAAAACACGATGTATTCGGGAATAGAAGGACGGAGGCTACACAGCAGCCGTTGAAATGATGGCCACGTACTTCTTCAGGCGGTTGTGTGCGGCAGGGGACAATTCCGTAAAAGCCAGACCGCAGAACTGATCCTTTGTCCACCGCACTGTGGCAACTGCGATATCCGCAGGCCTGATTTGCTTGGGAAGATGCAGGCTCAATGTGACTTCATCTCCTGGTCTGATCTCGGCTTCCGTACTCACCCGGGCGCCTCGTATGGAAAGATCATAGACCACGCCCAAGTCGATACCAGTCCTCCTTAACCAACGACGAGGCTGGCAATGAGACAGGGCACAAACAAACGGAGCAGAGATACGGACACGAGGATGCTTGCGAAACCTATTCAACGCAATAGATCGCTGTGAGGTCTGTTCCATCAAGAGTTCCCTACCATGCTTTTACCGTACATCAAGAGCCGCTATTCACAAAAATAAATCTCAAATAAAACAATCGATTATTGGCATATTGTCATCAACTCCTGTGCAGGCCACTCGTTCCGAGTCTCTACTCACAGGGATTCCCCTTCACTAAATTTGGCTCCTGGGCTCCTCCTCCTCAATCGTTTCAACTCCCGTTACCTTGGTAATTACGCTCTTACCATTCACTAACCACGAAATCATAAATATTACTTACCAGCCTTCGTGCAAGTATTCTAACGTTTGAATCAGCTTGGACCATCAACGGAACCAAGAACAACGCAAGGATCGATACTGTTAACGGCAAATTCGCCATAAAAGTTTATATACTTAATTAACTACCCTATTTGACTCATCACCATAGCCCATGGTAGTGTGACGAGCTAAATGAGCTAGCATTACCCCGCGCGCGCCTCTAGTTTCACTCGACTGTCTCAGCGCGATCTTGCAGTAAATGTTCCTCAACGTTCCTCTATTTCTTGCATCTGCGTATATGGCAGGAAGATGGGTGGAATGGTTTTGGCCTTTTAATCTGATGTCCACATCTCCATCGGTTCTATGTACACGCTTGGAGATGCCAGGTTCTATTAAGGAGCACACATGAAGCTATCCACTGGGTGGCGTGCCGACAAGACGAGAAAGAACCGAGCCCGGGCGACACGGAAGCCAAAAATCCGATGGGAAGTGCTTGGACTTCCAGGCCCTTTGGATACCAGTCTGACAACGTCAATGGAAGACATTCGCCAACAGGTCTCAAATATGGCAAGCCGCGGGTTCGGCCAGGGTACCCGCGCGCGCACAGCAGAACGAGAAGCAAAGACCACCAGCTACGTTCCTGCGCCGGGCGGCAAGAGACGTCGTGGAGCAACGGAATCGTCAAAATCCTAGGGCTACCTAACCTTAAATAGCAGGCGATTCGCGACTCCTATGAGTCGCCGGCAAAGGAGGGCATCATCGGACGAGCAGGAAAAACAACTATTGCAAAACGAGACCGCGAAAAAGCAAAGCAAATGCAGCGGCGCGAAAAAGATACCCGCCGAGAACAGCGCAAAACCGAGAAGCCCGCTCGCCCCTCAAGCCCTGAGGGAGAAGATCCTGATTTGGCAGGACTTCAATGGGGTCCACAAGAACCGCTGTATTAGGGAATGCTGTACATGGCGACTCACGTTTCAAATCATTCCCCGCTTAGCACAAGCATCAGGACTGACAGCCTGAGCAGTATCAAAGACGCCTCTGGCCGTCATTGCCAACCATAAACTTTGCCTGAGAAATCTAGACTCTCTCCCGTACGGGAAGACTCGGCTGATACTGACGCCGCCCCTCACCTGGACGCCCCCACCGCTGTCGACCATTTCCAGATCCTTCAGTCCCGGCCCTGGAATGGGGACGATCACTTGAACGGGAGCTCCCCTCAGCCAACGGCACAGGATGTCCCAGCAATGTTTCAATCGCACGCAACTGATCATGGTCCTCGAACGTCACAAAACTGCTGGCTCGCCCGGTCATCTTCATCCGGGCAGTCCGCCCGATACGATGGATATAATCCTCCGGACAGTTCGGTAAGTCATAATTCACCACATGGCCGATATTCGCCACATCGATCCCACGAGCTGCGATATCTGTTGCGACAAGAATTCTGACCTGCCCTCGTTTAAATCCGTTGAGAGCACGGAGACGTTGAGGTAAACTGAGATCTCCGTGGATAACTGCGACGCGCTGACCGGCCTGCTCAAGCGTCTGACCGAGTCGATCGACCCGACTCTTCGTCCGGGCAAATACGAGAACTGTCCCTCGTTCCACTGCCAGCAACGACACCAACAAATTGGTCTTCTCATGGGAGGTGGTATGATACACCACCTGGGACACACCTTCAGCGGTTGTTGAAGCCGGCGTAATCATCACGTGAACGGCGCTATTCAGACTTGCTTGAACTAGGCGGGTGACATCCGTCGGAATCGTAGCGGAAAACAGCAATGTCTGTCTCTCAATCGGCAATGCGTCAAGAATTTGATTAATCTGTGGAGCAAACCCCATATCGAGCATGCGGTCTGCCTCATCCAGAACCAGGATCTTAATCGGGGCCAAATTGACCGTGCCGTTCCACATATGGTCTAACAAGCGCCCCGGTGTGGCAACCAGTATATTAGGCTGCTGGCGTAATCCTCTGATCTGGGCCTGCATATCGCTCCCTCCAACAATAACCGTGGCGGAAATACCATGGCTTCGACCGAGTTTTTCGATCGTACCAAGAATCTGCAAGGCCAGCTCACGTGTCGGCGAAAGGATCAAGGCCTGCGGTTGGCCTTTTGGTAAGGCCGCGAGGCGCTCGATCATAGGAATCACAAATGCCGCAGTCTTTCCCGTACCGGTTTGCGCACAACCGATAACATCTCGCCCCTCAAGAGCTGGCGGAATGGCCTGGGCTTGAATGGGAGTGGGAACCAGCAGGCCTGCTGTCGTCAAGTCCCGCACGAGCGGTTCAGACAAACCAAGGGTGTGAAAATTCGTGTGAACAGACGTATCCACTACACTATCCTTTCAGTGTGATCGCATTAAGACGGGATCAGAGAGCCGCGGGGGGAGAAACCGAGAAGGCATCAACTCCGACAGGACCTGGTCGCGATGCGATCGCGAAGTCCGTTATGGTGTATACAGTCGTACCGCCGGACTACTGCGACAACGATGTAGCGTGACTCTACAGCATACCCTCCTATGCGTCAACTCTTTTGAAGTAGAAAGACATCCGAAGCTGTATAACGAAGGTGCAAGTTGGTTTCGGCCTTCAGATTATGGGCATATATTCAGATGAAAGAGCTGACACATTCGCTATCCCAGCCAGGCTGTGCTAAAGTATCTCTAAACAAAGTCCGGTCACTACTCTATCCCTCGCGCCTTCCCTCCCCTCCTTTAATTTTTGCGCGACCGATTCTCTAGTTTCCGCCCTACTATAAACACAAGTTTTGTCAGGAAGATCGCCGAAGCTCTCCTGTCCCTCCTCGCTCGGCCCTGTGCAAACAGTTCGACCGGCAGACATGAAATGACGGTGCGGGCATTGATCAATACAGAATTGCAGTTGGTAGTTATTAGCGGCGTACGGCTATTAGACGCCTATCCTGGATGAGAGGCCCAATGTCCCAAACAGCGCAACAGCGGATGGCTCCCCCACCACCGACGGTCTTTAACTCCTCCGCAGACATACCGATCTCGATGGGAAAACGACGCCACGCAATCTGGAATATCGTGCTGTTTTGCGTCATCGGTCTGTGCGTGATGATTGGAGTCCCTCTCTATGGATATCTGTACCACTACACGTGGCTAGACTGGTCACTGTTTGGCCTGCTATATATCATCAGCGGGCTGGGCATCACGGTCGGGTATCATCGATTGGCATCACACCGGAGCTTTGACTGTCCGAATTGGGTTAAAGGCATACTCTTGATCGCCGGCGCCTGGGCGCTGCAAAACTCCGCCATCAAATGGGCCTCCGACCATCTGCGCCACCACGCTCACTGTGACGAGGAAAAAGATCCCTACAATGCGCAATTGGGATTCTGGCATAGCCACTGCGGATGGCTCTTTACTCCCGATCAGCACCAGGATCCAAAGTATGCGACGCGCATCGCAAACGATCCCGTCGCGGTCTGGCAACAAAAGTACTACCCCCTCCTAGTCCTCACAGGCCTGGGCGGCACTTTTCTCATCGGTTTCATCCACAACGGTCTGATGGGCGGAGTGGGATGTTTTCTGCTCGCCGGTGTGGGACGCACATTCGCCGTGCTCAATTCAACCTTTTGCATCAACTCCGTCTGTCATCTGTGGGGGCGACAACCACACGGAACTTCAGATTCCAGTCGAGATAGTTGGCTGGTTTCCCTCATGACATTTGGAGAGGGTTACCATAATTACCATCACATGTATCCAACCGATTTTCGAAATGGGATTCACTGGTATCACTTTGATCCCTCGAAATGGCTTATCCTCGGGCTCTATAGGCTAAGACTCGCGACATCATTGCGGAGAGGCACATATGTCGAAACCTCACCCGCTCCAATGACCTGACGAGTCGGGAGGAAATGCCGTGGGGAAACGCATCCTATATGTGGGGGGACTTCCGGACAATGTCTTGGACTGCGAGCTGCGCGGTATCTTCACTCCCTATGGCCTTGTCGCCAGAGCCTACGTGGTCCGCTTCAAACATACGGGTAAGTCAGCCGGATATGGGTTCGTCGAAATGGGTTCCGGCGAACAGGCCTTACATGCGGTGGACACCCTTGAAGGAACCAAATGGGAAGGGCATCTCCTCAGACTCTATGTCACTCCCTACGCAAACCACGCTGTATAAGTCGTGCATCAGGAAAAAGGAGTAATACATGAGTCGTACCAACTTGGACCCAATCATGACATTTCCGGATGGATCACACCTCTTGATTAGCACCGCCTGCTCAAAAGAGGGCAGCTTTTCCTGTGCCCTCTACACGGCAACCATCGCAGCGGACGATCAAGGGGCCTTCCGCGTCGTATCCAACCACCTCTCAGCAGCCACCTGCTTGATCGCACAAGAAGATGCCTACAGCTATGCCCAACGTCTCTATCCTCGCTCAGCCGAAACGATGAAAAAGCCGCCCTACCTTATCTGGCCAGGCCCTGGCCCCACTGGCAATGCAGATGTGTAGGGGAAACCAGACCGTCTCCCGCCAGAAAATGGACTCGATCCTGGACCTGACTGTCCAAGTAGCGCTTGCCCTGCATGCTCGACAAAATTAGAGCTATAGCTTTTCATGTACGCCTCTGTTACCATATTCTCGTTTCACGCGGCGGGCCTCGCATGAAACGGCAAACAGAACGGCCTATCACCGATATTGCTGGTACCGAGAATCTGATCGGAAGCTCGACCCAAGCCGCTCCATCGTTCGCGTCTTCGGCCCGTTCCTTCCCCTCGTGAGTCCTTCTCGAGTTTCAGACAATATCAATTTCAGAAGGAGGAACCCCCATGGGTTCAAAACTATATGTCGGCGGGTTGCCCTATGCGGCAACTGAATCACAGCTCACCACCCTCTTCGCCGCGCACGGCACCGTCGAGTCTGCGCGTGTGATCACGGATAAGTTCACCGGCCAATCGCGAGGCTTCGGCTTCGTTGAAATGGCCACACCGGAAGAAGCCAAGGCTGCGATTACCGCGCTGAACGGCTCACAGATGGACGGACGTCCACTGACTGTCAACGAGGCCAAGCCACAAGAACCTCGCACGGGCGGCGGCGGCGGTGGCGGCGGTCGTTTCGGTGGCGGTGGTGGCGGCGGGGATCGCGGCGGTCGCGGTCGCTTCTAAACCAAGCGCCAGCAAGCTATATCTGCAGGAGGGGGCGCTTCAACCGAAGCGCCCCTTTTTATTGTCCCGACTTCCCCAACCGCGCATTCAGTCAATCGTAACAGATAACTACGAGCCCCTACTGCTTCCACTGCTCGTAGCTCGAACCGGATTACACTGCCACACCCCTGCTCTGCAAAATGCTCTCGCCTGACTCTATTACGGCCATATCTGTATGAAAGCAAAGACCTGCCCACTCGGTGGAACCGCACGACAGCCTCACATGCTGCAACCACGAGGTCTGAATAGACAAGAATACTTGGTGAAGCCATTGAACCACGTCACAATAGGCCTACCACCTGAAAACTGCACATGCGCTATCGTCGACAAACAGGCTTCGCCTATGTATTGCTCACTCTGGGGTGTTCCATATTGTTCTGCACACCCAGCCTCGCAGGAGACATCACCCTCCTGAGTATCGGCCCTCGCATTGGCTTCAGTGGGAAAACCCCCATATTAGGAAAAGAGCAACGGTATTTTTTCCACATGGCTGATGTCGCAGCAGTCTTCAGACTCCCCTGGGCATGGCCTCTCGGTGGAGATTCGTGGGGACTGGAGAGCAGATTGATCGCAAGTGCCGGGCTACTACAGGCGGCCGATGAAAGCGGTCTGATCGTGACAGTCGTGCCAGTTCTTGCTCTAAACGGCTGGGGAGAGCTCGTCACCTTCGATGCTGGAGCAGGAGCAGGGTTTTTCAGCAATTATAAATTCGGTGTGCAAGACTTCGGAGGTCCGGTTCAAATTGTGGCGACTGCGGGGATTCGCCTGAATCCATTCGCACATGCCTATACAGGACTTCGTGCCCAACACTTTTCCGACGCAGGCCTGTATGGGCCATCCAGCCTAGGCGTGGACATGTACATCGTAGAAATCGGATACCGATTCTAGCTTGGGCGGACCAGACGAGCTATCCCTTCGCGCCAAAGAATCGCACGCCATCCTACTTCTCTAACGCAGGATACTCAAAAAACTGCCATCGCACCTGCCCACCCTGAGTCTTTCACGACAGTCTCTTTGCCCATAGACACGCCTTATTCCGATCAGCGCTGCAACCCCAAGTCGAATCCTCGATTCACGTTTCACGGGACCTGTTATGGTTTCCACCCTGACAACACACACCGCTGCGCAATCAGCGGTGTGAAGCTCTCCACATCTTCCGAGACCCTTGTCATAATCTCATCTGCCAGCCCCTGATCATCGAAACATTCATAAGCATCGTCAAGAAAGCCACCCCGGAGCAGTGGATGGTGGAGAAACGCTTGGCCTGGGCCGGTCGCCACGGTCAACGGATACTCGGTCACGACAATGCGCGTGAGTCGAAGCTTGTCCAGCCATCCGTACCCCTCTTCCGCCGACGGCCGTTCGGCGAGATAGGCCTCAAGTCGGCGGCGTTCCACCAGGAGGCCATGCACTGCCATTTCCCGATCGATCCGACGCCAGAGCGAATCGAACGTACCGAGCGAAGGAAAGGTCAGCACCATTTGGCCACCAGGATTGAGATGTCCTACCAACCCTAGGACTGCGTCGAAGCGGTTGGGGCGGAGAAACATAACGGAAAGATTGCCGGTTATACGATCGAAACAAGGCAGTTCCTGAGGCAGAGCGCGCATATCCAGACATTCGAACCGCAACCACGGGAGTAACGCCCCTTGAATCGCTCGCGCGTTCTCGACTTGACGTTCACTCAAATCGATGGCCAAAACCTGCCCCGTGGACCCCACCTGCTCCGCCAGATAGAAGGCCGGGATTCCATGACCAGAGGCAATATCAAAAATGGACGCCCCGGAACAAACATCCAGGTGCAACAGGAGCGATTCAGCAAAGGGAGTAGACCAATAATCGTGGATCGGGAGAGGCCAATGAAGGCCCTTATTACCTCGTTCTTCGATCATCAGCTATTCCTTTTCGAGATCCCGGAAAATCTTATTCCGCCAGCTACTGAGAACCAGCTGACAGGACAGGATGGAAGGACGGCTGAGCACTCAAATGATTGTGGCAGGAACTCTTTGAGTGTGCTTCTATGGGCCGCAGTGAAACGAATATCACCGCAAATTCGGCAGGTCGTGACTGAATATACCGACCTCCACCCTGAGCGTCTTATGACGATGATTTCGGTTGGCGTTTCGGATGCAGGCCCTTGTCGCTCTTGCTCATTGGCCTGCTGGACTCGCCCTGAGAGAGGATATCTTCCATCTGCGATTCGCTACACGTGAGCTCGCTATTTGCTGGAATCCGTGACGGATTGCCAACAGGCTTGGCTGCGGCATGAGCCTTCTTATCTTTTGCAGCGTCCGTCATGATGGCAATCCTCCTTCTCCGTGAGTATGTCCCGCTGCGAACGACACATTACCGGGAACGGTTGATGGAATACGACCAGCATACGTTTGCCTCGTGCAGGCTGCGGCAATGATCAGTCCTACCGAGCCTGCCGCCACTATACCCCAGCTGTCACGGCGACAGCACTCTGCGCAGGCTTGGCAACAGCGGCAGGCGTCGTCTGCATGGAAGCCTTGAGATCCTCAATCGCCTTCTCCACATCCAATTCCGTCGATCCAAACCGATCTCCCATTACCTTGATGGCCTGCGTCATCGCTTTCTTCATCTTTGCAATCTGTTCTGCTTCCGTCACTGGGTGTCTCCTTATAGGTTGAGGATACTGGCTGATCGATCCAGACACATTAGAAATACTCTGGCACAGGAGCAGCGGAGACTGGAGAATCAGACGCGCAGGAAAGAAACGGCAGCGCGAGGGATAGGACAGTCAGCGAGGCTCAATACAACGCCTCTATGCTAGACGGCCACGGAGAGCCCGGTCAAGCTGTATTAACAGGCAGACTCTTGTTATCTCAATCTTAACCTGAACCTGAACTTGCACCTTCTGAAAACGTTGGCGGCTTACCCACCATTCAGCTGGGCAGCCCTCCTCGGGCACTCATTTTGAGAGTTGTTTCTTCAAATTCAGATGCAACGTCCTCAGCTCAGCTCCGCCGACGAAATTATGCGCCTTGCCCGCCAACGATAGTTTTCCTCCGCCAAATGTCCAATTTTCCTTACAACCCATCTTGCCGAATTCCACGGCATAAACGAGTGCGGCTGTCACAGGCACTTTATTCTCCTGGTCGGGAGTCGGCTTCGTTTCCTGTGCTTCAAGAGGGAACTTTTTATTTTCGACTTGGCCACCCTGCTCGCATGTGTATTGGACGTTGCCATTTAAAGTGACATCCTTCACACCACTGTTGAGATCTTCAACCGCCAGCGTCAACACGTACTGCTCACCAGCCGGCACATCAAGAGACTGACCGTCTTTCATAATCTGTCCACTCTCCTTCGTCAGCATGTTGTATGTCTGCCAGACCATGGTCGGCGGAGTGGCATCAGAACCTGGAATCGAAACCCTGGGTATCGGCTGAGGACAGCCAAGCAAGGAAAAACCCAGGACGACAATGGATACAGGAAATCCAAACCGAACCAGATACGAATGACATGCCGTACCGTTCATCGTCCTACCTCCTCAAAATAATCCGCAGAGTTCGCAAGAGCGCCAAGCGTTTTGTCGCAAGGTAGTCCGTCCAAAGCGATGTGTCAATGGCAGGGACCCGGACCGAAACCCAAGAAGATCCCGCGCCCGAAATAGAGCAAGGAATGGGGCATGTTGATCTTCCACTGCGCGCATCCCACGACCGCCTTCTGAAGCCGCGCGTTGCGCGAGCACAGGAGATCATTAGGCTCCATCCCCTTCCCTGTTCCACGAACAAGAAGGACGGCTAAGCTACTTAATCTCCCCTTACCCTCCACACCCTCCACAATAAGATAGCGCGCGATGGACTGGCGGCTGTGTTGGTTCTACTGCGGCCGTCGAACGAGCACATTCTCATTGTGCGCATTCCGGGAGCAAAGAACCGGCATAGCTGTCAGTCCTTCCGCTGCCCGATCTTACTTTCCGTCCCCTTCCAGAGCCTGACAATATTATCCTTATGCTTAATCCAGATCAGCGCGCTGACGATCAGGGAAAAGATAAAAAACTCCTGTCGCTGTTCATTCACAATCGCCACAACTGGAAGGCATGCAAAGGCTGCCAACGCGCCGCCGGATGAATAGCGCCAGATCGCGACGGTTCCCAGCCAGATTAATAAGACGAGGAGTCCAATGGAGGGAGACAGACCCAGCACAGCTCCCACAGCTGTCGCCACACCCTTCCCTCCTTTAAAACCCAGAAATGGCGAAAAGACATGCCCGAGGATCGGTGAAATCGCCACAACCATGATGAAGGACTCAACGGTGAGCCAGTGCATCGCAGCCCAGGCCAGCACCCATCCCTTGCCCAGATCGCCGAGAAGGGTGAGGATGCCTGCGGTTTTGCCGGATACACGCAACACATTGGTAAAACCGACGTTCTTACTCCCGACTGTTCGTGGATCGGGCAGGCCCATCGCCTTCGAGACGACCACGCCGAAGGGAACGCCCCCCAGCAGATAGCCGACGACCGCGAACACTGCGACCAACCCTGGATGATCCATGAAAAATTGCCTGAGGAAGTCAGACCCAATGAACTATAGGGTATTCACACTAGCAGGAGATGATGAAAGGTCCGCGTACTATCAGAGCCCCTTTGCCACGACTTGCTTCCAAAAGCTCCAGACATATTGACCGCCTGAGACGTAGCCAAGCACCAGCGAGAGATAAAGCGTCACAATACCGGCGAGGTGTAGATTCCCGAGGTTGGACAGGAACGTGTCCTCAAGAATCAACAGCACGATTGCCACGACCTGCAGCGCCATTTTGTATTTACCTGTCGTCTCAGCCGAGATGACCATCCCTTCGCCTGCCGCAATAGCGCGAACGCCAGTAACCGCAACTTCGCGCGCGATGATCAGGATCGCAACTAACGCACTCACGCGATCGACATTGACCAGCAGAATCAAGGCGGAGAGAACCAAGAGCTTATCTGCGATAGGGTCGAGCAACTTCCCGAGTGTGGTCACTTGTCCATTACGGCGGGCCAGATAACCGTCCAATAAATCCGTGACAGCCGCCACGACAAAGACAAGCGCTGCGCTAAGGGACCGGTCTGGAGTCGGTACGACAAACAACACCACGAAAACAGGAATTAAAAGGATACGTGTAAGCGTAATAGCATTCGGCAGGTTGAACGATTCCTGCCCGACCGATTTCCATGCCGCCACTACGCGATTCATCAGTAACCCACTCCGTTATCCGGTCAACAAAAAGAGTTCTATCCTAGCAGCATGGAAGAGTATTCCATCACAGAATGCTCAAAATGTTCGATCGCAAGGCCGCAGGCGAATCGAAACCGGAGGCGTACCCTCTGGGGTACGTTGAGGATTTCGATGAACCGAGAACGAAGCTAGCGAACATTTTCAGCATTCTGCAATTAGACGATTCCGTGTTTCAGCAAGTCATGCAGATGCACGACCCCGATCATTCGCTTGGTATTGTCCGCAACGACGAGTGTGGTGATCGTATAGCGCTCCATCATTTCAACCGCCTTGGCTGCTAGTTCATCCGGCCCGATTAACTTGGGACGGCGCGAGGCCAAAGACCCAGCGGTGACCTTGGAGAAATCCCCGCCTTCCTGGACAAAGCGACGAAGATCGCCGTCGGTAATGATCCCGAGTAGCACTCCGGCTCGATCGACCACCGTCGTCATACCCAGTTTCTTGGCCGACATTTCGAGAATGGCCGCCGTGGCTGAGACCGTCTCCGCTACTTGTGGCATCTCCTGCCCCTTGTGCATAAGATCCCGCACCTTCACCAGCAATCGGCGCCCAAGGGATCCACCTGGATGAAACTGAGCAAAATCCTGCTCCTTGAATCCGCGTTTTTCGAGCAACGCGACGGCCAAAGCGTCGCCCATTGCCAACGACACGGTCGTACTCGCCGTCGGCGCAAGACCCATGGGGCAGGCCTCTTCTGCAACGGAAACATCCAGCGCAACAGCGCTATTCTTAGCCAATGTGGAGCTCATGCGGCCGACGATCGACACAACCGGAATGCCCATGCGATCCATGAAGGGCAGAAGCTGTAAAATTTCCTGTGTCTCTCCGCTATTCGAAATGGCAATGGATACATCGCGGCGCGCCAGCATACCGAGATCGCCATGGAGCCCTTCGGCTGGATGGAGAAAAAACGACGGCGTCCCGGTGCTCGCCAGTGTGGCGGCAATCTTCTGCCCGATCAATCCGGACTTACCCATGCCCAAAACAACGACCTTGCCCTTGCAACGATAGAGCAAATCCACAGCATCTGAAAACTCGCCGTCGAGTCGTTGAACGAGGGCCTGAACCGCGCGGGCTTCGATATCCAGCACACGCCGGCCTACGTCGAGGCTGCTGCCATTCTTCGACTTGGTTAGTTTCGAGGTTGAGCCGCGTCGCATATCCGTATGACCCGTTCTAGCAGAGCGTGCAATTGATGGAGCGGCACCATGTTAGGCCCGTCCGACAGAGCTTCGTCTGGATTGGGATGGACCTCCATAAAGAAGCCATCCACTCCCGCACCGGCCGCCGCACAAGCCAGTGGCTCGACAAATTCTCGCTGGCCGCTGGATTTTGTTCCTCCGCCGCCCGGCAACTGCACACTATGGGTGGCGTCAAAAACGACCGGGTAGCCAAAACTCCGCAGAACAGGAAACGACCGCATATCGACGACGAGATTATTATAGCCGAAGGAGGACCCTCGTTCGGTCAGGATAATCCGTTTGCTACCTGCCTCTTCGACTTTCTTTACCGCGTTACCCATTTCTTGCGGGGAGAGAAACTGCCCCTTTTTCACATTCACCACTTTGCCGGTCTTTGCCGCGGCAATAAGCAAGTCCGTCTGCCGGCACAGAAACGCAGGGATCTGCAGTATATCCACCACCTTCCCTGCCTCGGTCGCCTGCTCTTCCGTATGGACATCGGTTAACACAGGAAGGCCCAGCTGGTCCTTCACCTTCCTCAGAACTGTCAGACCCTGTTCAAGACCCGGTCCGCGATATGAATTGATGGAAGTTCTGTTCGCCTTATCGAAGGACGATTTGAAGATATAGGGCATCCCCAGAGACTTGGCAATTGCCGCAATACCCCTTGCCGTCTCCAGCACAAGCTGCTCACTCTCAATAACACAGGGTCCAGCAATCAAAAACGGCCGGTTGCCTGCACCGACTATGAATGAGCCGATATGGACCTCGTGCGTCATCTTCTCACTTCTCCGCTATACGTGGTACTCAAAGTTAACTTTCAGCTCCCCGTGAGATGCTCAAACAGGCTATCCAACAAGGCCGCAGGCGAGTCGAAACCGGAAGCGTACCCTCTGGGTACGTTGAGGATTTCGACGAACCGAGAACGACGCTGAAAGCTGGTTTCAGCATCTCACCTCAGTGGCCGCACTTGCGCCGCAAAGCCGCACCCACAAATCCGCTGAACAAGGGATGCGGATGGTGTGGCCGCGAATTGTATTCCGGATGGAACTGTGTCGCCAGGAACCAGGGATGGTCTTTCAATTCGATGATCTCGACAAGTCGTCCGTCCGGCGAAAGCCCGCTCAACACGAATCCCTTGGCGAGTAATGCCTCGCGATACTGGTTGTTGAACTCGTACCGGTGCCGATGACGCTCTCGCACTTCGCTGACCCCATACATCTTTTGGGCCAGCGTTCCCTCTCCGAGCGTACAGACATAGGACCCCAGCCGCATCGTCCCGCCCTTGTCGCTGACGGACTGTTGATCGGACATCAAATGGATGACCGGATAGGGTGAAGCTTCATCGAATTCGGCGCTGTTTGCGCCGGCCAGCCCTGCGACATTCCGCGCAAACTCGATCGTGGCGCACTGCATACCCAGGCAGAGGCCAAGAAATGGAATCTGGTGTTCCCGTGCGTAGCGAATGGCGGCGATTTTCCCTTCGATCCCACGCGTGCCGAACCCGCCGGGAACCAGAATGCCATCGACCTCGCGTAGGATACGCTCGGTCCCCTCCCGCTCAATCTCCTCCGATTCGATCCACTGGATGTTCACCCGCGTTTCATGGTCGATACCGCCATGGACCAACGATTCAGAGAGACTCTTGTAACATTCCTTCAACCCCGCATACTTGCCGACCAGCGCGACCGAGACTTCATGCTTGGGATACTTGATCTTCTGAACCATCGCATCCCATTCGCGCAGATTCGGTGGACCGGTCTTAAGCTGGAGCAGCCGCACGATCAGCTCGTCCAGCCCTTCCTTCCGGAACACGATCGGCACTTCATAGATCGTCTCCACGTCCTTAGCCGTGATGACCGCATCTTTCTCGACGTTACAAAACATCGCGATCTTGCCTTTGAGTTCCGGCGGCAGATAGCGGTCGGTCCGGCAGAGAAGGATGTGAGGCTGAATACCGATCTCCCGGAGCTTGTTGACAGAATGCTGTGTCGGTTTAGTCTTCAGCTCACCGGCTGTGCCAATGTAGGGCACCAGCGTGAGATGAACATAGAGCACGTTCTCACGGCCCACGTCGTAGGGCATCTGACGAATCGCTTCGAGAAAGGGTAAGCTCTCAATATCGCCGACCGTACCGCCAATCTCCACGATCGTCACGTCCATTCCCTGAGAAATACGCATGATGCACTGTTTAATCTCGTCGGTGACATGCGGGACCACCTGCACGGTCCCGCCGAGATAATCGCCGCGGCGCTCTTTCGTGATGACCGAATGGTAGATCCTGCCCGTCGTATAGTTGTTTTCCTTGGTGAGAGTCAGAGAGGTGTACCGTTCATAATGGCCCAAGTCCAGATCTGTTTCTGCACCGTCGTTCGTCACGTAGACTTCCCCATGCTGGTAGGGATTCATCGTGCCGGGATCGACGTTGATATAGGGATCGAGTTTCAGAAAGGTGATCTTGAGGCTGCGGCTCTCCAGCAGATTGCCGATCGACGCCGAAGCCAACCCCTTCCCCAGGGATGAGACGACGCCACCGGTGACGAATATGAACTTGCTCATCGTGGCCTCCATCTTATCGGATCGTACGATTCTGACACGCATGCCACCCTTACCTGGAAGGGACTGACTTCATCGCGCTTAACTCTCGCTTGATGGCTTCGAACTCCCGGATCTTTTCTGCTACCGGCTCCACATCTTCAGGCGTATCCACTCGCAAGGAGGCATGTTGGGTTTCCCACACTCTGATCGGAATGCCATGCTCCAACGCGCGCAATTGCTCAAGCTTTTCCGCATCTTCCAACCGTCCGGTAGGGAGGGACGCCATCTTCAACAAAATATCCCGCCGGAACATATAAAGACCGATGTGAATATAATGCAACCCTCCGACGGCTCGACGGCTGGCGTCATCCCGCACCATTGGAATCGGCGCGCGGGAGAAATAGATTGCATTGCCTGCATGATCTGTCACCACTTTCACCACCGATGGACTCTGGACATCCTCGGTTGCATCCATCGTACGTCTTAACGTGCCCATTCCTACGCCGCTTGCGATAAACGGATCGATAAGATCCACCAGCAAATCAGGCTGCAACGGGATCTCGTCCCCTTGTAGGTTTACAAAATAGTTCCCCTCGAACATGCGCGCCACAGCGGCTACGCGATCGGTGCCGGTCCGATAGTCTCCGGCTACCATCACAACACGCCCTTTGAATCCTTCCACCGCCTGTTTGATCCGCTCGTCGTCGGTAGCGACTATAACATCCGTCACGAGGCGGCAGGCCGCCGCCTGTTCATACACATGCTGGATCATAGGTTTCCGGTCGAGCATGACAAGGGGCTTTCCCGGAAAGCGAGAAGACCCGTAGCGGGCCGGAATCACCACCGTAACGGACGGTGAAGCCTTAGACATCGCCGAGAACCTCCGAGAGCTGTTGCGCCGAAAGGGTTGCCGTGCCGACCATACCGACAACGATGCCGGCTGCATGGTTGGCTAATGTCGCTGCATCTCTCACCGAAGCGCCGGTCGACAGAGCGAGGGCCAATGTCCCGATCACCGTATCGCCGGCGCCGGTGACATCGAATACTTGGCGGGCCTGCGTCGGAATGTGCCAGGAGACACCTTCCCCCTCGTATAGACTCATCCCTTTTTCACCACGTGTGATGAGCACCGCTTGGCACCCTAAACGCTGCCGTATGATGGCGCCTGCTTCATTGTTGGCCTGATCGTCGTCGCCATGCACACCGGCAGCCTGTGTCGCTTCAAGATGGTTCGGCGTAATAATCGTCGCCCCTTTGTAGTAGCTGAAGTGTTCGACTTTCGGATCGACGACCACCGGTATTCCACGGGCTGTCGCAAGCCTGATGATCTCCGACATCAGCGTGGCACTTACCACTCCCTTGGCATAGTCCGAGACCACGAGACAGGACAATTCGCGCAATCGCGACTCCACGTAACGGAGAATCCGCCGTTGCATCGCCGGTTTAAGTTCCGCGCGTCGCTCCACGTCGTACCGCACAATTTGCTGATTATGCGCAATAACACGAGACTTTCTGGTGGTCGGGCGGTCTTGGTCGATCACGACCCCTCCACGCGCAGCACGGGTCGTTCCCAACTCTTTGAGGAGCATCCTGCCGCTTTCATCCGAACCGATGACGCCGCAGAGATCCGCCTTCCCCCCCAGAGCTAGGATGTTATTGAAGACGTTCGCGGCGCCACCGAGCTTGAAGGACTCGGAATCGACATGAACCACCGGCACCGGGGCTTCCGGCGAAATGCGGCTCACTCGGCCCCATATGTAATGGTCGAGAATCAGGTCGCCGATCACGAGCACGGAGGCTTGCGAAAACCTCGCGATATATTGCCGAAGCACTTTAGGGGACGCCACAATCCCGACCTGAGAACCGGAACCCGATGCCGGGCGCGTGACTTTCCCTATTGGATTGCTTTGCCGAATCGATCCCATCTGACCCACTCCGTCAATTGTCCCTGCCCATTCCATGACCAGTAAATACGGAAAGCCTTCCCACGGATCTTCTCCTCGCGCACGAATCCCCAAAACCGGCTGTCCAGACTTTGGTCGCGATTGTCACCCATCACAAAATAGGCGCCATCGGGCACGGTTACCGGTCCAAAATTGTCGCGTGGATTGATCGTACCGTCGATGACCCCAGGGTCAATGCGCTGAGTGAAGGGTTTATCATTGAGCTCGACCCCGTTCACCAACACGGCCTTATTACGAAGCTGGACCGTATCGCCCGGAGTCCCGACAATCCGTTTGATGAAATCCTTTTCTTCGTCTTCGGGAAACCGAAATACAATGATGTCTCCCCGCTGCGGCTTGCCGAATTCGACGAGAGCCTGCGAGGCGAAGCAATTGATGGGTGGGAAGACCGCCTGGAACTTACACTGGCTGGGCCATTGAATGCCGTAGGACAATTTGCTGACTAGGATATGGTCCCCGATCAATAACGTTGGAATCATCGAGCCGGAAGGAATCTTAAAGGCCTGGACAACGAATACCCGAATGGCAAAGGCCAAGAGCATGGCTACGACAATGGCCTCTGCATACTCGCGGAAGAGAGACTTCCTGCCGGAAGGCGACACAGCCGACGGTTCGGCGAAGACCGCCGGCGCTCCCGGAACATCCGCCCGCCTCGGTTGGACCGTGGGCCTGAGGTCGTCCGATGGAGGAAGTTTCGTCTCCCCGCTCATTCCTCACCGACTTTCAAGATGGCGAGAAAAGCCTCTTGCGGCACTTCTACGCTTCCCACGGATTTCATACGCTTCTTTCCTTCTTTCTGCTTTTCGAGGAGCTTGCGTTTCCGCGTAATATCGCCGCCGTAGCATTTTGCAAGCACGTTCTTCTTCATCGCACCGATCGTCTCACGCGCGATGATCTTGCTCCCAATCGCCGCCTGAATAGCGATCTCATACATCTGCCTGGGAATCAGCTCCTTCATTTTCTCGGCAAGCTGACGCCCGCGCTGAATCGAACGGTCCTTATGGGTGATAAACGACAGGGCATCGACCGCCTCGCCGTTCAATAAAATATCGAGTCTCACAAGATCGGACACGCGATAACCAAGCACCTCATAGTCGAGCGACGCATAGCCCTGCGTGCGCGACTTGAGTTTGTCGTAGAAATCGAGAATCACTTCGTTGAGCGGCAACTCATAGCTGATCATCACCCGTGTCGGATCGAGGAAATGCATGCTCCGTTGAATACCCCGGCGCTCCTGGCAAAGCTGGAGAATGGCCCCCATATACCGCTCGGGCGTAATAACCGAGGCCAGGATGAATGGCTCCTCAAATGAGTCGATACTGCTTGGAGGAGGCAGCTGCGACGGATTATTGACCTCCAATACCTCGCCCTTGGTCGTCAGCACACGGTAGACAACCGTCGGGGCGGTGGTAAGAAGCGTCAGATTATATTCGCGCTCAAGTCGTTCCTGAATAATTTCCATGTGCAGAAGGCCTAAGAAACCGCAGCGAAACCCGAACCCAAGGGCGAGGGATGTCTCCGGCTCGTACACGAAGGAGGAATCGTTCAACCGTAGCTTGACCAGCGCATCCCGCAAATCTTCGTACCGGCCTGTGTCGGTGGGATAAAGCCCGCAAAAGACGAGCGGTTTCACTTCTTTGTACCCGGGGAAGGGAACCGTCGTCGGCAATACCGCATCCGTCAGGGTATCGCCGATCTTGACGTCTGCGACTTCCCGCATGTTCGCACAGAGATAGCCGACTTCGCCCGTCAGCAACTCGGTCTTCTTAGTCCGTTTCGGGGTGAATTGGCCGACTTCCATCACTTCGAACGTCCGTTCATTCGACATGACTTTGATCTTCATCCCTGGCCGTAGGGATCCGTCTACGACTCTTGTCAACACGATGACTCCCTGATAATTGTCGAACCAGGAGTCGAAAATGAGCGCCTTGAGCGGCGCCTGGGAATCGCCAGATGGCGGAGGGATTTTGGCAATAACCGCCTCCAGCACCTCCGGCACACCCCGCCCCTCTTTCGCGCTGATCAGCAATGCCTCCGTGGAGTCCAGCATCAACACGTCGGAAATCGACTGTTTGGTGCCTTCCACATCGGCGCTTGCAAGATCGACCTTGTTGATGACTGGAATGATCGTCAGGTTATTGGCCATTGCCAGATTCACATTGGCGATGGTCTGGGCCTGAACCCCCTGGGTCGCATCGACGAGCAAGAGGGCTCCTTCACATGCCGCCAAACTACGGGAGACCTCATAGGTAAAGTCGACGTGGCCCGGCGTATCGATCAAATGCAAGGCGTAGGTCTTCCCATCCTTCGCCCGATACTTGACCGCGACCGAATGGGCCTTGATCGTGATCCCCCGTTCACGCTCCAAGTCCATCGCGTCGAGAATCTGGTCTTTCGATTCGCGGGCCGTGACAGCGCCCGTGGCTTCGAGGAACCGGTCAGCGAGAGTTGATTTGCCGTGATCGATATGGGCAATAATCGAGAAATTGCGTATAAGGCTTTGCAAATCCTAACTCATTTCCCAATAAAATCGGTTCATTATAGTTACTGCCCCCGAAGTTGTCAAAGCAATCGCCCCCTCGTATACTCCCCATCGCATCGGCACTCCCTGTGCCCGTTAATCGTTATTCGTGATCCGTCATCGAATGAAAGACTCTTGTTGGCCCCAACGATTAGCGGTTGACGATTAACCAATAACGCCCCTACCCAACTGCTATGGCGCGACCACCTTCATCAAAACAATTGCGCGACTGGGATCGATCGTACCTCTGGCACCCCTTTACCCAAATGCAGGAATGGGAACAGGAGGAGCCACTCATTATCGAAAGAGGAAAAGGAGCCTATCTGATCGACACGGAAGGCAAGAGGTATCTTGACGGAACCTCCTCCATCTGGGTCAATCTCCATGGTCATCGCCATCCGGCACTCGACCGAGCGATCAAACGGCAACTGGATAAGATCGCCCATTCATCGCTGTTTGGACTTTCCAATCCACCGGCGATTGAACTCGCACGAGCCTTGATCAAGATCGTTCCCAAAGGCCTCACGAGGGTGTTTTACTCCGACGATGGATCGACCGCGGTCGAGATCGCGCTCAAGATGGCAGTCCAGTACTGGCAGCTCCGACGGCCAGAGGCAGGCCCCAAGAATACCTTTCTGCATCTGAAGCTGGCCTACCATGGCGATACAGTCGGCGCCGTGAGCGTGGGCAACATCGACCTCTTCCATGGACGATTCAAGTCGCTGCTATTTCCTACCGCCGAAGCAGACCCGCCCTACTGCTATCGTTGTCCGCTCAGTCTGACCTACCCTTCCTGCCAGATGGCCTGCCTCGACCCAATTGAACGGATCCTCAAAGAGCGTCACCGCGAGTTGGCCGGGTTCATCATCGAGCCGCTCGTGCAGGCAGCAGCAGGCATGCTGACATCCCCTCCCGGCTATCTGAAACGAATACGGGAACTCTGCACGAAATACAATGTCCTCCTCATAGCCGACGAGGTGGCCACAGGATTCGGCCGCACGGGCAAGATGTTCGCCTGCCAGCATGAGAAAGTCACGCCAGACTTGATGGCGATCAGCAAAGGGTTGACGGGCGGCTACATGCCGTTGGCCGCAACGCTCACCACCGACGAGATCTACCAGGCCTTTCTCGGCAGATATGCAGACTTCAAAACCTTCTTCCACGGCCATAGCTATACAGGCAACCCACTCGGCTGCGCCGTGGCGCTCGCCAACATCGACATCTTCCAAAAGGAGAAGACGCTCGCCAGGCTGCAACCTAAGATTAAGGCAATGGCGCGGCTACTCCAGCCACTCCGGCAACTGCCCCATGTGGGGGAGATCAGGCAGCAGGGATTCATCGTGGCTATCGAGTTGGTGGAGGACAAGCAGACGAAGAAGCCCTATCCGCTCGAAATGCGGGTCGGACATCGAGTATCGATGGAGGCACGCAACCGAGGGCTCTTGCTCCGCCCCATCGGCAACGTCATGATCCTCATGCCGCCGCTCAGCACGTCGCTTCTGAAACTGAGACGGATGGTTGAGATTCTGAGGGAAGCCATTGAGGCCGTTACCATACTCCCTGATTCCAGACCGAGGTCATGAAACAGGAGGAGGGAGTGGCCAGGTGCCTCCCAAGACTGAGAAAGAGGGGGTATAGGTAGACAGCCTCACATAGCCATGGACCAGCCGATAACGAAAACTTAGAATGTCTCTATTTCTTTGCCCTCTTCTGTGACTATCTGATCTTTGACCGGAGGCGCTATGGACCGCATTACTAATGCATTGCTTACGGAGTTTTCACAAGATAATGGCATCCAATCTTTACCCGAGGCGAAACGCTTTGAACGTTTTGCCTCGTATCTCGTTGTATCTCCCCATCTTGCAGACTCCTTTGACACAGCCGATATCGCTACTGGTTCTGGAGGTGACACTGGGATAGATGCCATTGCTATTGTTGTTAACGGGACGTTGGTTACTGATCAGGAGCTAGTAAAAGAACTGGCTGAGACGAACGGCTATCTGGATGTAACCTTCGTTTTCGTTCAAGCAGAGCGCTCGTCCAGTTTCGAGGGTTCGAAGATTGGAACATTCGGATATGGCATTATGGACTTTTTCAAAGAAGCACCAACTCTGCCACGAAATGAGGAGGTTAAGGAGGCTGCCGCCATAATGAGTGCGATCTATGCCCACTCCTCGAAGTTCACACGTGGGAATCCTGTCTGCAGACTCTACTATGTAACAACAGGTAAGTGGGTGGGAGATGCCAATCTTGTTGCGCGTAGGCAAACCGTATTGGATGACCTAAATAGTACCCGACTCTTTCGTGAAGTTGACTTTATACCTCTTGACGCGGACTCCGTTCAGCGCCTTTACAATCAATCAAAGAATGCAATTGCCAGAGACTTCACCTTTGCCAACCGCACGCTTATTCCTGAGATGCCAGGTGTAACAGAAGCATATTTGGGGTTTTTGCCAGCTCTGGAATTTCTTGCTCTCTTGAGAGACGAAAGTGGTGTTCTTCTTAAGACCATCTTCTACGACAACGTTCGGGATTGGCAGGATTACAATGCCGTGAACAGCGAGATTCGCCAAACCTTGGCTGCTCAAGCTCAGCGTAAACGTTTCGCCCTCATGAATAATGGCGTCACCATCATCGCGAAGACGCTACGTGCAACGGGGAACCGCTTTCATATTGAAGACTATCAGATTGTCAATGGCTGTCAGACGAGTCATGTCTTGTATGACCAGGGCATAACACTCGATGACTCGGTGATAATTCCGCTGAGACTCATCGCGACTCAAGACGACGAAATTATTGCCTCGATTGTGAAAGCTACCAATCGGCAAACGCAAGTCAAAGAAGAGCAATTGCTGGCGCTAAATGACGTTCAAAAAAAACTTGAGGCCTATTTCGCTAGCTTTGACGAACCACGTCGTCTGTATTACGAACGTCGCTCTCGGCAGTACAATACAATGGCTGGTATCGAGAAAACACGTATTATTACCCTTACGAATTTAATCAGGGCTTATGCTGCATTTGTGTTGAATGAACCTCATCGCACAACACGTAACTTCAAGGCCCTACTAGATAAAGTGGGCACCACGATTTTTGGCGCAGACCACAAGTCGGAACCGTATTATGCTGCTGCGTCAGCGCTCTATCGCTTAGAGTCTTTATTTCGCAGTGGTTCAATTGAAGCGAAGTATAAGCCAGCACGTTATCACATCCTCATGGCAGCACGCCTTCTGGCCTCAGGAGGAAAGCCTCCTCGACCCAACTCAAATGAGATAGCGAAATTTGCTGATGAGCTGGCCGAAAAGTTCTGGGATCAAGTTGCCGCCGAACATCTTTTCGCTCGCGCTGTTGAGGTGATTGACGAAATGGCGCAGGGCAATCTTGATCGGGACAATATACGGACCCAGCCTTTTACTGAAGCAGTGACGCGACGTTGTCGAGAGCTGGTTCCAGCAGCTGAGGGGTAAGGGTTACAGGAGAGAGCAGAAAAGCGGTCAGGAGCGCTCTTATCCAAAATAATTTTCAAAAGTCAGCGAATTAATAAGGCGCGGGGCTGGGGCTCGGAGCGGACGTCGCCGGAGGAGCGGGGACCCGTCGAGGGTCCGCTGAGAAGGAACGCGGAAACTGACTGAGTCTGCGAAGGAATTTCCGAAGGCTGCCGCTCAGCGGACCCCGAACGGGTCGCTCCGGGAGGCGCGGGAGCGGATGAGCACCAGCCCCACGCCATTACGCCGCACCTCAAATAAACACAGGGGCGCGGCGATTTTAGACTAAGAGTAAGGGGCTTGCCACCCGACACCTCGTATCGTTCATCGCTCAACATTCATCATTCGCATACGCCAGCCCCTCCCCTGGCCTTATCTCGACACAATTGCATCCTCTAATAAGCGATGGTAATATTTACGTTACCGTCTATACCTGACATACCGGTGCTCGAATATCTCGATCTACAAGCCCGCTCTCCGTTCGCCACGTGGTACGGTAGCACTTTATCAACTAGCCGCCGGCAACTGGTCGAACGTGAAAGGCATCGGGGCAGGCGTATTCGAACTGAAAATCGATGTGGGACCAGGGTACCGGATCTATTTCGGCAAGGATGGTGATCGTTTGGTGATTCTTCTGGGTGGCAGCACCAAGCAACGCCAGCAACAAGCCATTGAAACGGCGCAGAAGCGCTGGGCTGACTACCGTCGTCGCAAGGTCAAAGAGAAGACGTAACGCGGAACGGAGACACCATGGCACTCACACGGGAATTCAAGAACACGGTCGCGGCACGGGCACAGCGAGACCCTCGATTTCGCGAAGCCCTCTTCACCGATGCGCTCAATGCCTATTTCTCGGGCGATACCGCAGTGGGCAAAACAATTCTGCGGGATCTTGTCAACGCCACCATTGGGTTTGAAGAGTTAGCTGCGACGCTCAAAAAACCGAGCAAGAGCCTGCACCGGATGCTGGCTCCACGCGGCAACCCGAGCACGGAAAACTTTTTCAGTATCGTGTGTGCCCTCCAGAAGAAGGCCCACGTGAAACTGCACGTGACCGCAAAAGCCAGCTAAGCTATCGTCAGACCATCTCGGGCCAAACAACGGGGGCATTCTATTTCGCGATTCCCACTCACGAAACTTCGATTCGCGCCCCTTTCCCTACCTTGAGAAGATCGGCGGCGGGTGCTTCCTTCACAAAGATTTCAAGTCTGCCGTCGCTGTTGATGAGTGCGGACGGCTGGTCCGCCATTCCTTCGCTGTAATTGACGACAAGGCCTTCGATGATCTGTTCGCCGATCCGAACGGACAATTGCCGGTGTTTCATGATCGAATGCACCTCTTCAAGGTGCTGCAGGGTCAGGTTGGAAATGAGATTGCCGAATCGATCGACATGTTCGATCAGGCCCACCAGTCTATTGCCCTGCCTGCTTGGCTCAAGGATCGGCAATGCGATGGGATCGTCAATGATTCGTCCGAACGATGACAGCGGCTCACCCTTCGTCAGCCAGGCAGCGGAGGGCGCAAAGAGGTCCCGCCCGTCGAACGTATGGCCAACAGACTCAAGACGATATTTCACTCCCTCAATTACACGAATATCTACTTCATCTTCAAGATTGTAAATACTTGAAAATATTCCATTGTCAGGGCCAACGAAGAAACATCTTTCCGTTTTAACTAGAAGTGGGCGACGGGCGCTGCCGACACCAGGGTCGACGACGGCCACATGAACTGTGCCCTCAGGAAAATACCGATAGCAGGAGTTCAGGAGATAGGCGGCGGCTTCAACCGAGTGGGCCGGCACATGATGAGAGATATCGACGATGCTCGCGTGGGGGTTGATGGTGAGGATCGCCCCCTTCATGCTCGCCACGAAAGAGTCCTGATCGCCGAAATCGGTCAACAGCGTGATAAGCCCCAGAGGCTGCGGCACGCTAGAGCTCCTCGAAGCGAATCTCCACTACTTCATATTCGACCATTTTGACCGGTGTCTTGACCTCGACGAAATCGCCGACTCGCTTCCCGATCAGCGCCTTGCCGACAGGAGACTGGATCGAGATACGATTCACTTTCATATCAGCTTCATCTTGTCCCACCAGCGTGTATTCCCGTTTCGACTGCGACTCCTGTTCAATCACAAGCACGGTGGCGCCAAACACGACGGTTTCTGAGATCCTCCCGGCGGTGTCGATAATTCTGGCGTCGGCCAGCTTCGACTGCAATTCTACAATGCGCGATTCGATGAATCCTTGGCGTTCTTTGGCCGCATCGTACTCCGCATTTTCACTCAGATCTCCATGGGCACGAGCTTCAGCGATCGCTTCGATGTTTTTAGCACGTTCGACCTTGCGCAGACGATCGAGCTCTGCCATGAGCGCCTCGTGTCCCTTCCTCGTGATCGGTGTCGGCATAGTCTATAACGTCCTCTATGGATGGTGGTGATATTCCTGAAGTGAACGAATGGTAAGTTCTTTCTTGAGAATCGCTTCAATGCCCATGACCGCCGCCCGCGCCCCCCGTATGGTCGTATAATAGGCTAGGCCTTTGTTCAGAGCCTCTCGTCGGATCGACAATGAGTCGGCATGCGACGACGCGTTACTCACAGTGTTCACAACCAAGGCCACCTGCCCGTTCTTAATATGGTCCACGATATGGGGTCTGCCTTCCATGACTTTGTTCACGGTTTCCACATGTACCCCGTGGCTCCGCAAATAGGCCGCAGTTCCACTCGTCGCTTGAGCGTTAAACCCAAGCCGCTGAAGCTGTCGCGCGACTTCCAGGGCTGCAGGACGGTCGCTCTCCTTTACACTGATGAATGCCGTGCCTCCCTTCGGCAGCGACGCACCGGCTCCTGCTTGGGCTTTCGCAAAGGCCCATCCAAAATCCTGGTCGATGCCCATCACTTCCCCGGTGGACTTCATCTCAGGCCCCAGCAGCACATCCACACCCGGGAACTTATTGAAGGGGAACACGGATTCTTTGACAGACAAATGAGTGGGTGCAGGAGCTTCGATCAACCCCAGCTCCGGCAGGCTCCTGCCGACCATCGTCTTCATGGCCAACTTGGCAAGCGGTACACCGATGGCTTTACTGACAAACGGCACGGTGCGGGAACCCCGAGGATTGACCTCTAGGACGTAGATCGTTCGGTCTTTGACGGCAAATTGGGCATTCATCAGACCGATCACACCCAGTTCCAACGCCAACAGTTTCATTTGCCGACGAATCTCTTCGACCACCTCACGACCGAGCGAATAGGGCGGCAATGAACAGGCCGAGTCTCCTGAATGGACCCCGGCTTCTTCGATATGTTCCATGATCCCGGCCACCACGACATTCGTCCCATCTGAAATGGCGTCGGCATCCACTTCGATTGCATCCGACAGATACTTATCGATCAGCACCGGATGTTTCGGCGAAGCCTTGACCGCCGACGTCATATACTCCAGCAGCCCCGATTCGTCGTAGACAATCTGCATGGATCGTCCGCCCAGCACATAGGAAGGCCGCACCATAACCGGATAGCTAATCTGCGAGGCAATCTTCAGGGCCTCTTCCACGGATCGGGCCATGCCGCTCTCCGCTTGGCGGAGACCGAGCTTATTCAAGAGGTCGCGAAATTGTTCTCGATCTTCCGCGCGATCGATGGCCTCGGGACTCGTGCCCAGAATTTCGACTCCGGCTTTCGCTAAAGGCAGCGCGAGCTTGAGAGGCGTCTGCCCGCCGAACTGCAACACAACTCCCAAGGGCTGTTCGCGCTCCACAATATTCAGGACGTCTTCCTCAGTCAACGGCTCGAAATAGAGTCGGTCTGAAATGTCGTAGTCTGTGCTCACCGTTTCGGGGTTGCAATTCACCATGATCGATTCGATGCCCTCTTCACGAAGCGCCATAGCCGCATGGACACAACAGTAGTCGAATTCGATTCCCTGCCCGATCCGATTCGGCCCGCCACCGAGAATGATCACTTTCTTTCTTTCCGTTGGGCGAGCCTCGCATTCGCTTCCGTACGTCGAGTAGAGATAGGGAGTATGGGCTTCAAACTCTGCCGCACAGGTATCGACACGTTTATAGGTCACCCCTCTTCGTCCATCGCCGGCCTCCGTCCGCTGCAGCCGGACAGAGGCTGAGGCCACGCCGGTGAGTTGTGCGATACGGTCGTCTGAAAAACCAAGCTCCTTGGCCTGCCATAGAAGGGACATCTCAAGGACAATCGGCTTCTTTCCCCCCTGCCCGGCCAGCAAGGCTTCAAATTGTATCAACTCCCGGATCTGCTCCAGGAACCAAGGATCGATCTTGGTGAGGGCAAACAAGTCGTCATTCGACAGGCCAAGACGTATGCCGTCTGCGACATGCCAGAGTCGTTCGGCAATCGGAGTCCGCAGATGTTGGCGTACCCGTTCCACCACTAGTTGTCGATCGATCCCTTCGGGGATGCCACGATCTAACCCCTCACGCGACGAAAGCCCGTTCATGTTCAGCTCCAGTGAACGAATCGCCTTCTGCAGGGACTCCTTAAAAGTGCGTCCAATCGCCATCACTTCACCCACCGACTTCATCTGGGTCGTCAGGGTAGGATCCGCCCCTCGGAATTTCTGGAAGGCAAACCGGGGAATCTTCACCACAACATAGTCGATTGTCGGTTCGAATGAGGCCTTCGTCACCCCGGTAATGTCGTTGGTGATTTCATCCAATGTATAGCCCACGGCTAGTTTCGCGGCAATTTTAGCGATAGGAAACCCCGTCGCTTTCGAGGCGAGCGCAGAGCTCCTGGACACCCGGGGGTTCATTTCTATGACGACCATTTCGCCATTCTGAGGGTTCAGACCGAATTGGACGTTCGATCCGCCGGTATCGACGCCGATCTCACGCATGATCCGAACCGCGGCATCCCGCATCCGCTGGTATTCTTTGTCCGAGAGAGTCATGGCCGGCGCAACTGTGATGCTGTCGCCCGTGTGCACTCCCATGGGATCTACATTTTCAATCGGACAGACAATGACGACATTGTCTTTGAGGTCCCGCATGACCTCCAGTTCGTACTCTTTCCACCCGATCAAGGATTCTTCAATCAAGAGTTGGCCCACAGGACTCATGGCAAGACCCCATTCGACAATCTTCTCGAATTCTTCCCGGTTGTACGCAATATTCCCACCGGTCCCGCCCATGGTAAACGACGGTCGAACGATCGAGGGAAATCCAATCTGTTCGAGAATCTTGATGGCCTCTTCACGATTATGAGCCGTGCCGCTGGCCGGCACTCGCAGCCCAATCCGCTGCATGGCATGTTTGAAAGCTTCGCGATCCTCGGCCTTATGAATCGCTTCGGCGGAAGCGCCGATCAGCTTAACTCCGTATTTTTCGAGCGTCCCTCGCTTGACCAACCCCATCGTTGTGTTCAACGCGGTCTGTCCCCCCATGGTCGGGAGCAGGGCATCCGGACGTTCGCGCTCGATGACTTTCTCCACCACCTCGACCGTAATCGGCTCCACATAAGTCCGATCCGCCAACTCGGGATCGGTCATGATCGTCGCCGGATTGCTGTTGATGAGAATGACCCGGTAGCCTTCTTCTTTGAGCGCTCTGCAGGCTTGCGTGCCGGAATAGTCGAACTCACAGGCCTGGCCGATCACAATCGGTCCGGACCCGATCAACAAGATGGACTGAATGTCTGTTCGCCTGGGCACAGTAACCTCGTTTCAGGATCGGCTAGCTGGTTTGCGGCATCGGCCCAATTTCAGGCCGGTAGGGGGCTGGCGGCGGCGGAACCGGCCCACCCCCTGGGCCATGATAGTGCTGGAGCGCCTCGGGCAACCAGGCTTCGATCTGGTTGATACGTGTTAAATCGGATGGATGGGTGGAAAGGAACTCGGGCACCGCCTGCTGCGAGCGAAAACAGAGTTTTCCGATCATCTGCCTGGGACAGCCGCTCATGCGCTCCCAGAACGGCACGGCTGCGCGTGGATCGTATCCAGCCTGCGCCATCAACCGGAGTCCGACGTAGTCGGCTTCCGATTCTTGTTTCCGGTTGAACGGCAACGATACATTGACCCCATAGGCCCCTAACAGGCCTTGGACCGCCCCGGCATTGACGTTTCCGGTCGCCGCCGCCCCCAATGCGCCCAATTGTGCGATTTGGTCCAAAATACTCCGGCTCATCCGCTCCACCCCGTGACGCTGAAGTGCGTGCGCAACCTCATGCCCCATCACCGTCGCCAATCCCGCATCGTCTTTTGTATGTTTGAGAATCCCGGTGAAGATCGCCACCTTCCCGCCTGGAAGCGCGAAGGCATTGACCATCTTGTCGTCTTGAATAACCGCAAACTCCCACTGATACTCCGGCTTGTTGGCTGCCTCAGCGATCTTTTGTCCCACGCGATGCACCAAATCATTCACTTCCGCGTTGTCACTGAGGGGAGCAGCCCGTAAGACCTGGCGGAATGCGCTCAACCCGAATTGCAGTTCTTTCTCTTCTGAAAAAAAGATCACTTGATCGCGAGCTGTGCCGGGCGCTCGATAGCAACCGGTCAAGCTGCCGAACAGACTCATGGCTGCTCCGACCCCAAGGGCCATATAGAGTCCCATCGCCCCCCGGGCACCCAGAGCCAACATCGCCCGACGCCCGACAGGCGTCGCCAAACATGCATCGATTGTGCGATCCGGCGTTTGCATCATTTCAGGATTACATTATTGGATACATCGATCGATCACCATGCTGATGTTTCGGTCATGGCATCCAGAGGTACATGAATTGCGGCGTCCCACCCCGTACCATGGACAGCAAATCGAAATCGGCCAGCCCTGGGATACCAGCACTCGCCCCAAAGAGGCGCGAATAGATATTGTTGTGATATTCACCCCGGCGGCCATAGGTCACGACCCGGGCCTCCGTCAGACCGGCCTTCTTCTTGGCAATTTCAATCGCGTCATCCAGATATCCAATCTCGTCGATGAGGCCTGCCGCCTTGGCCTGATCTCCGGAATAGATTCGCCCGTCGGCAAGTTTCTTAATTTGATCGGACGTCAAATTTGGACGCCCCTCCTGTACCACAGCGAGGAACCGCTGATAGAAGGAATCGATCACACTTTGGAAGATCCCTCGCTCCTCAGCCGTCATGACTCGAAAGGGCGAGCCCATGTCCTTGCGCGGCCCGGACGTAATGGCGCTGGCCTCGACCCCTACTTTTTCAAGCAGGCCTCTGGCATTGACGGTCAACATGATGACGCCGATACTGCCCGTCACAGTGGAGGGATGGACCAAAATGCTGTCCGCTGCCATGGCAAGGTAGTAGCCCCCCGACGCCGCCACATCCATCATCGAGGCAACCACGGGAATCTTTTTCTTGGCTTTGAATTCCCGTAACTCATGATAGAGGATGTCCGATGCGGTCACGGTTCCCCCGGGACTGTTGATGCGAACGACCACAGCTTTGATCTTGTCGTCCTTCGAGGCCCGCATCAGCTCTTCCTTGAACGTGGCCAACATGTTGGGCTGCGGAACGATCCCGTCTTTACCTTGTGAGCTGATGACCCCGGACAGATCGAGCAACAACACCTTTCCAGCGCCCGTGCCGCTCAGTTGTACTTCCTGGATCGGCCCGGATGGCTCGATGAGATTCACCGTCACACACCCGGACTGCAGACTGCCCACTACCAAGATACAGAGCAGCGCGAGCATTGAGTAAACTCTATACATGCCGTTTCTCCATCAACTGAATGAATTCGGTGAATAAGTAGGCGGAGTCATGGGGACCGGGAGACGCCTCGGGATGATACTGCACAGAAAACACCTGGTGATCTACACAGCCCAATCCTTCAATTGAGTTGTCGTTCAGGCTCAGATGTGTCACGGCAACTTGGCCGAATGCCGTGCCTACCATAGGCGGTCGATCGGGAATCGCGTCGATTCGATGCTCGACCTGTACCGCGAAATTGTGGTTTTGAGATGTGATTTCCACTTTCCTTGTACGGAGATCCATGACTGGGTGATTCGCCCCATGATGACCGAACTTCAGCTTGTAGGTCTTCAGCCCCAACGCGAGACCGAGAATCTGATGCCCCAGACAAATACCGAAGATCGGACGCTGTCCGATCAATTGGCGTACTGCCTCGATTGCGTAGGGCACTCCCTCCGGATCACCAGGACCGTTCGACAGGAAGATCCCATCGGGGTTGAGGGTCTCAATCTGGCTCGCAGTAGTCGAAGCAGGCACGACTGTCACGTCACAGCCGACATCCACCAATCGGCGAAGAATATTCAGCTTCACACCGAAATCATAGGCGACAACATGCCACCTCCTTTTCGAAGCGACCCCGATCTTGTCGCCCGGCGAAAGAGCCCATTCTCTTGATCCCTCTGTCCACCGATAGGACATTCCACAGGTAACGGTTGCCGCCAGATCGCGTCCCACGATGCTCGGAGCTGCCCGTGCCTTTTCGACGGCATGATTTGAATCCTCGGCAACATGGGTAATGATGCCTTGCTGTGAGCCATGTTCGCGCAAGTGTCGGGTAAGGGCTCTCGTATCCAATCCCTCGATAGCCACGATCTTCGCTTCGTGCAAATAGTCCTGTAGCTGCTGTCGACTGCGCCAATTACTGGCCAGCTGGCTGGCTTCCTTCACGATGAATCCCTCAGCCCAAATTCGCCGAGACTCGGCATCCTCCGGCGTCACGCCATAGTTTCCAATGTGGGGAGACGTCATCGTGATGATCTGCCCCTTATAGGAAGGATCGGTTAAGACTTCCTGGTAGCCGGTCATTGCCGTGTTAAACACGACTTCCCCCACCGTTTCCCCTTCGTATCCGAGAGCACGGCCTTCGAAAAGCGTGCCATCTGCCAATGCCAACAAGGCTTTTC
The DNA here is from genome assembly GCA_013140715.1 of Nitrospiraceae bacterium. Taxonomy (GTDB): domain Bacteria; phylum Nitrospirota; class Nitrospiria; order Nitrospirales; family Nitrospiraceae; genus Palsa-1315. The sequence goes on along the minus strand of JABFSG010000021.1, from coordinate 9,008 downwards.
TCACGCGAGTACTCCGTCACGGGATAGAGACCGTTTCGCCTTGAGCCCCATCAATACAATTCCCAGTACAAGATTGACCATATAGATCGACCGAACCGGCATTAGGACCCGAAACAATGCTTCGAAGGCCGCCTTCCTTGCTACTTCTTCTTTCACTGCAAAGGCCTCGGCTTGAAGCGCCGCAGCATAGGGATGCAGAAAGACAATAATTATGCCGGCGATCACCACCATCACCGCCAATATTGTCAGCTCGACCCGACTGACCGCTACCGCCTGCTCTCCACTCCACCAGCGGTACCATGCGGCGGCACACATAATCGCCACCGCACCGATGACAAAGCGATTATAGCCCTCGAACGTTTGTGTCAGAAACAAGCCGCCTGAATCCTGCCCGCCGAACGTGTTAAAGACGGCTGGAATGACTGCTCCAACCAGTACCAGCAACCCACCGACCCATACTCCAAGCGCCAGCCATTCAAGCGTCGAGCAACAAACCAGCCCCCAACGGGATGCGTGCCGCACGGTCCTAAGGCTCCGCCGGACTGGTCTCAAACACGACGCGACCGCCCACGATCGTCGTCGTCACTCGTCCCTTCATCTTCCATCCGGCAAACGGAGTGTTTCGGCTCTTCGAAAAAAACTTGGATGGATCGACCTCCCACTGTTCCTGTTGATCGACAATCGCCACATCGGCATCGGCCCCGACTGCCAAGGTGCCTTTAGCCAACCCAAACACTTTTGCCGGAGCCGTACTCAACCTATCGACCGCCGATTCCAACGATAAAACTCCCTCGTCGACCAGCGCAAGGGTCAATGGCAAAGCCGTCTCCAACCCGACAATCCCAAAGGGCGCTTCGGTGAATCCCAGTTGTTTTTCCTGAGAAGCATGGGGCGCATGATCCGTCGCAATGACATCGATCGTACCGTCGGAGAGACCTTCTTTGATCGCCTGCACGTCCTTCCAAGTCCGAAGGGGAGGGTTCATTTTGGCATAGGTATTATAGCCTCGGACCACCTCTTCGGTGATGGTAAAGTGGTGGGGACAGGCTTCAGCCGTGACTTTGAGTCCTCGTGACTTGGCCTCCCGCACCATACGGACCGACCCTTCTGTGCTGATATGAGCCAGGTGGAGCCGAGCCCCTGTCAGCTCTGCCAGCGCGACGTTGCGAGCCACCATGACATCTTCTGCGGCAGCCGGCATCCCGGGAAGCCCCAATTCAGTCGAAATGGCGCCTTCGTTCATACAGCCCCCCTCGGCAAGATGTAGGTCTTCACAATGATCGACCACCGCCACGTCGAAGGCCAATGCATACTCCATCGCTCGCCGCATGACCAGACTGTTCATCACCGGTTTCCCATCGTCCGAGATCGCGACACAACCGGCACGGCGCAAGTCGCCGATTTCAGCCAGCTCCTTCCCTTCTGAGCCTTTGGTAATCGCGCCGATCGGATACACATTTGCCAAACCTGCCGTTCGCGCACGATCAATGATGAATTCCGTAATCGCTTGATTGTCATTCACCGGATTCGTATTGGGCATACAACAGACCGAGGTAAAGCCACCGGCCACCGCCGCCGCTGCACCGCTCTGAATCGACTCTTTATACTCGAATCCCGGTTCCCGGAAATGGACGTGGAGATCGACGAAGCCGGGAAGAACCAATTTCCCCTTGGCATCGATCTTTCTGGCGTCCGCGGGAACAGTGAGGTGAGGCCCCACTGCGACGACTCGCCCCCCATCGATCAGTACATCGGCCACGTCATTGAACCGCCCAGGATCGATCACGTGCCCGCCCGTAATGAGAATAGTCTGATTGGACAATGGCTTCATAGGTTCGCTGCTTCCTTCAATGATTCGATACGCATTGTAACTCAGGTTGATAGGCTGAAGGCGTTTAGTTGAATCGTTTGATGCAGGCTGTGAGAGATTTCTACCGGCCTCCTGCCTATCGACCTGCATCCTGCGACCTGCCCATTCAGTTTGCTCCTGATAAAAGATAGAGAATACCCATACGGACCGCCACGCCATTCGCGACCTGATCCAAGATCACTGACGACAAACTATCGGCCACCTCTGGCGCAATCTCGACGCCGCGATTGATCGGACCAGGATGCATCACAATCGCCCCAGGATCGGCCGACTTGACCCTCTCAGCCGTCAACCCATAGAGCCGCGCATATTCACGGATCGTCGGAAACAACGCAATCCCCTGCCGTTCGAGCTGCAGACGCAACATCATAATGACCTGCACACCCTGCAGAGCCTCGTCGAGATTGTAGTAGATGCGCACGCCCAGTCTGTCCACTCCAGAGGGCATCATCGTCGGTGGCCCTACGAGGCGGACCTCCGCTCCCAGCTTCACCAATGCATGGATATTCGAACGGGCTACACGGCTATGAGCGACATCGCCAACGATCGCCACCCGAAGCCCCTCGAACGACAATCCACGCTCGCGAATCGTATACAAGTCCAAGAGGCCCTGCGTCGGATGCTCGTGCCACCCGTCTCCCGCATTGATCACGGATGACTTTACCCCGCGCGCCAGGGCCTCTGCCGCGCCGGCCGAGGGGTGACGCAGCACGATAATATCTGCCTGCATCGCCTCGATATTACGTGCGGTATCGAGCAATGTTTCCCCTTTGACGACGCTGCTGGACGAGGGCGAAAAGTTGATCACATCCGCGCTCAGCCGTTTCGCCGCCAATTCGAACGAGGTGCGTGTCCTGGTGCTGGGTTCAAAGAACAGATTGACCACGGTGCGGCCTCGAAGGGCCGGAACCTTCTTGATTTCTCGACCGGTGACTTCCTTGAACGAATCGGCCGTCTGTAGGATCAACCGGATTTCATCCGCCGACAGAGGGGCGAGGCTCAGGAGGTCTTTGCGTTTGAGACTCATGGTATCCTCCGCTTCATGCATTCAGGATGACCACTCGGTCATCTTCACCCAGTTCTTCAAGCAGAACCTGCACATTCTCCTCACGCGAGGTCGGGAGGTTCTTACCGATGTAATTGGCCTTAATCGGCAACTGCCGATGGCCTCGGTCGACCAAGACAGCCAGTTGAATCTCTGCCGGTCGTCCCAGATCGATCAATCCATCCATCGCAGCGCGAATAGTTCGTCCAGTGAACAGAACGTCGTCAACCAGCACAACGACCTTATCCGTCATATCGAAAGGCATCGATGTCTTTCGCAACACGGGTTGTTCCTTGCGAAGGGCAAGGTCGTCTCGATAGAGGGTGATATCTAATTCCCCGATGGGGATCTGCACACCTTCAATGTCCTGGATTCGCTTTACGAGCCGGTGAGCGAGATGCACACCGCCCGTCCGGATGCCTACCAGTGCCAAGTCCTTCACGCCCTTGTTACGCTCCAAAATCTCATGCGCCACACGGGTAAGAGCCCTGGCGATATCGCCGGCATCCATAATCAACCGCACACCCTGTTTATCAATGTTCACTGGCGCTCCACTCGCTGAATGTTCGAACAGTCGTCACATCTGCTGCAGACATAAAAAAACCCTCTCGCCAATATCCGGCAAGAAGGTTTGCTTGGACAGACCGGCAAAGGCCGGGACAGAATTTCATGATTGGCTCCTTGCTCACCTCACTGGATGAGCGTTAAAGGCAGCCAGATCTTACTGAGCTCACATGGCCCTGTCAAGCCGGAAGAAGTGCCTACTCAGGTGTTTAAACTGAAGGCTGGAGTCTTCGGAACTTCGAACCCCGACTTTCAAGTGGCACTTTTCCCTCAAGTCCCGCCCGTCTCGTTTGAGTCTACATGATCGGATGGAAACCATTCCCGGCAAAAAAATCACCTGTGCGGCTTGAGTTCTTCTAATGTAAATTGTTTCGGGAGGAGCACTGGAACAACAATGCCGATGGGGTCGCCACGCTTGATGGTCGTCGGTTTCGTGAGTTGTAACAGAAAATTGGCAGTGAAGGCGTCGTAGTCCGGGAGCCAGTCGTACATATTCGGCGTGCGTTTATACTCTTGGGTCTTTATCCCCTCCCACACACAGAATGTCCGCTCAGGATACTGGTAAAAGTGGTTCGGCAGATCCTTCATCATCAATCCGACTTGCTTGGGGTAGTAGAACCGGATCCCGCAACAAAGTTTGGGGTAACCGCTGTTTAAGATCGAATCGACATAGGTTCCTGAAAACGACTTGTAGCCAAGAATCCTCTCTTCCGGCAAGATCGGTGGCGCCTGCCACTTGACCCCATCGGCTGTACGGCGAATCTTGCAATCAGCCGGAGAACGAACGAGCCAGCCGTATTGGCCCACCGTTCGCACGGGCCCACAATCGTCGGGAACTACTTTATAACCGTCACCCGCCACAGCTCTCTGCTCGTCCAGCGACATCCCGGACAACAATGGCCGATGCGGCATAAAATCGAGCTTCAGTCGCTCCGGTGCAATGGCAGTCGAATACTCCCGTTCCCAATAGATAACGATCTTCTCGTTCGGCTCTTCGCCTGCAACCTGTTCTGGAATCGGCTCACTCATTTGACCAACCATAATCGATCAGGAACACCAGGTGCAAAGAAGGTTATCTGGTTCATCTGGTCTGTCTGGTTTATTTGGTTCATATCCATCAATCCAAAATTAACCAAACAAACTAAATAAACGAAACAAACCAGCCAGGTTGGCAGCCTTTTTGAGCATCCTGCTACACCTTCTTCATGTGGAACAATGTCAAACCGGCCCTGAGCCTCGCCTTCGGTAGTATCGTGCGATGCATCCGAAACGTGGGAAGTTGTTCGACCGGCTCTTCCCAACAGACCTGGAGTCCATTAGATAAGGCCAGGCGACCCAGTGGTGCTAGGCCAATGACGAACGCATTGCCGCCTCCCCGAAGCATTCGACTGATCCCATTGAGACATTCGGCCAGACTGACGGTTGGATCTCGTCTGTCGTAGGGCACCCAATGGTAGACCAAGTCATAGGAATCGGACGATTTCTGATTCTGCAGTCCTTCGCGTGAAACAAACCGAATGTTCGCGAGCCAATCCCATCGTCGCAACTCGGCGCAAACACCCCAAAGTCGTTGCGCCTGTTTTTGCGCAAAGGCTGGATGCCGCACCAGCACAGTATAGTCCCTCGGTCGATCGAACGTGATGCAGGTTGCAGCCACGGCATCGCCATTCTCGATGAGCACGCGCTCGGCTCGCGAAAGAATCGTACCGATCTCCCGATCCTGTTCGCCAAGATCTTGTATGTAATCGGCTACGAAGGGTTGCGCGGCATATTCATCGATTTCAGATTCGTCTTCCGGATAGAACAACACTGCTCCATAGGCGTCCGCAGGAAGGATGGCTGGAACTCCCTCGACAAAAACCGACCGCCAGTCGACCGGGCTCATGGCCAGTGGCTCACCGGATTGTTCCGAACTCCCTTGCGGCAGAGATATGGTTAACAGGGTCTCACGATCTCGATCCTTCAGCATGACATGGGTTCCGACAATCTCCGCGCTCCTATCACAGGGAGCAAATCGACGGCCTTTCCGGCTCATATAGGATAGCCCTGAGGAATCCGGCGCCACCGTTACCTTGTGCAACCTGTCTCCCTGGAAGGTCAGACAAGCCTCCGTGCTCTGATCGAAATATCGAATCGGCTGGGTAGCCGACGGCAGCCATATGACTTGATTGGATCGTTCAGGATTCATGAAGAGCGTGAAGGGATTATTCCCCTCAAACGCCTGAGGGGTAAAGAAGCTACTAAACAAGCGGAAGGCTGCTTCTGATGGATAGGGCGGAATACCCCTGTACCGTAAGGATCTGGATGTCGGCTTCCCCTCATTCTGGTCGTCGTAGAGTCCACGAATCAATTCAAAGACCGCTGAGCCAGTTCCCGGCAATAGCGATTGAAACAGTTCAACGACCGGCAGGAAATCGATAGAGGACCAATTCATGGCCCCCATACAGGACATGAAACCGGCCCGCTCGAAATCCCCATCCTGGAGCACATAGAAAGCGTCCTTTCGCTGACGGATTGTCGCCCGACCGGTCTGCTCGATTAGGAGATCCTCATCCCGATAGAAGAATCGTATTTCCTCGACCGGAACCCGGAGCGCTTGCGCAGCCATTGCACGTAGGTCGTCGGCTTTAAGCCGTTGCCAACCGGGCTTGCCTGCAAGATTGAGGTTGGCTTCATGCACCAAACCAGCCGGCTTCAACCCAACCCATTGCCCCCAATCCAACCGTACCCGAGCACGAAGGAGAACCCCATTGCCTCCGGCATCGACCCCCCATTCGCATTCATGTAATGGGTTTCCAGCTGGATCGGTTGACAGAAACCGTCGACCATCTGAGCGATAGAAGACAAGATGCCCGGTGGGTCGTCGAACGACTCGCCCACCCGCCTGATCGAGATTGCCTGCAAAGGGAAGATTGGATGAAAATCGAAGATGACCGGGAGTTGTCAATGCGGCACGAGATGGATCGGAAGGCATCTACTCGCGGACTTGCCCGCTCCCCATCACGATATACTTGAAGCAGGTCAATTCTTCCAGCCCCATCGGACCTCGGGCATGGATGCGGGACGTGCTGATCCCGATTTCCGCCCCCAGCCCGAATTGATAGCCGTCGTTCAATCTGGTTGAGGCGTTCACCAACACGGCGCTGGCGTCAACCTCACGCAGAAACCGCATGGCCTTGGGATAGTCGGAGGTCACAATGGCTTCTGTATGGTGCGAGCCATATTTGGCGATGTGCTCCATTGCTTCATCGACGTTTTTGACCACCTTCACCGCCACGGTGAGATCGAGAAATTCCTTTCCAAAATCATCGTCGCTCGCAGGCTTGGCCGACGGAGAGAGTTGGCAGGTTTTCGCACAGCCGCGGACCTCGACTTTGGCTGCCACCAACTTATCGATGAAGGGAGCGAGCCAATTCCGCGCAATGTTCTGATGGACGAGGAGGGTTTCCATGGCATTGCAGGTCGACGGCCGCTGCACCTTGGCGTTGAAGCAGACCCGTTCCGCCATGGCCGGATCGGCATCGGCATCGACGTATACATGACAGACACCGGCATCGTGCTTCATGACAGGGATCGTGGCATGCTCGGTCACGACGCGCATCAGGGATTCACCGCCACGCGGGATAATTAGGTCGATATAGCGATCTTGCTTCAAGAGAAGAGGTACCAGTTCACGATCGGGCCGCGCAACAAAACTGATCGCCCCGGCTGGAATACCGGCTTTCTCTGCCGCCTCCGAGAGGACCGCTGCAATCGCCGTATTCGAGTGGATCGCCTCGCTCCCTCCACGAAGCACGCAGGCATTTCCTGATTTCAAACAGAGGGCAGCGGAGTCTGCTGTGACATTCGGGCGGGATTCATAGATGATTCCTATCACACCGATCGGAACCCGCACACGCCCCACCTGCATTCCGTTCGGCCTTGTCCACATCTTCGACATGTCGCCGAGCGGATCGGGAAGCGCAGCCACCTCGCGCAGACCCGCAGCCATTTCAGCGATTCTCCCAGCCGTCAGACGCAACCGATCCGCCATCGCCTTCTTCTCCGGCGCAGTTCCGAAGGCCTCCAGGTCCAGTTCGTTCGCGGCGCATAGCGCATCCTTTTGCTCTTCCAACGCCTCTGCCATTGCAAGGAGCGCCCGATTCTTCACTGTCGTCGAAAGCGCAGCCAGTCGGCCCGCGGCCTGTTTGGCCCGCATGACCAATTCACTGACATACTCCGTAAGCGGCATGGGCGTAATTGCTTCCACTGCCGACGACTCGGTAGGTTTGTCCAACGCTTCCGCCCGGCTATTTTCTTCAGACAGCATACAAAAACTCTTCGCTCGTACTGTTAAAACAGAGACAGGATACAGTGGGAGTTTCAACCTGGTCAAGGCGGGACTGTCGCTAGATCACTTTCCTGAAGTACTCGATCGTGCGACGGAGTGCTTCCTCAAGCTGGACTTGAGGCTCCCATTTCAAGAGCGCGCGTGCCCGGCTGATATCGGGCTGTCTGACTTTTGGATCATCTGCTGGGAGTGGATGATAGGTGATGTGGCTCGCAGAGCGGGTCAGTTTCAATACCAGTTTCGCAATCTCCAACACAGTCAGCTCCTGCGGATTCCCGATATTCACCGGTTCATGCATCGTGGATCCGTCGGCGTCTTTATCCCTCGTGACGAGGAACTTGCGGTCTGTCCGTTGTTCTACCGTCCTGTCTGAGTCCAAAAGAAGCAACCCGGTGATACCGCGGACAAGGTCGTCTACGTAACAGAAACTCCTCGTTTGAGATCCATCGCCGAAGACACTCAATGGTTTCCCCTGGAGCGCCTGAACAATAAAATTCGATACGACACGTCCGTCTTTCGGACGCATGTGCGGCCCAAATGTGTTGAAGATACGCACGATCCTTGTATCCACCGCATGGTAGCGGTGGTAGGCCATCGTGAGGGCTTCTGCAAAACGCTTGGCTTCATCGTACACGCCCCGAGGGCTAATTGGATTGACGTTCCCCCAGTAGGATTCAGGTTGAGGGCTCACCAGCGGATCCCCATAGACTTCCGACGTGCTGGCCAAGAGGAACCTCGCGCCCTTTGCCTTGGCTAGACCGAGAGCCTTATGGGTACCCAAGGCGCCGACCTTCAACGTGGCAATGGGATATTCAAGGTAGTCTTGCGGGCTCGCAGGTGAGGCAAAATGCATGACAGCATCCAGGGGGCCTTCGATATGCAGATAGTCGCAGACATTATATTTAACGAAAGAAAATTGTTCGTGCGCGAGCAAATGGGCAACGTTTTCAACCCGTCCCGTGAGAAGATTATCGATGCAGATTATGGAGTGTCCAGACTGCAGGAGCACATCGCACAGATGACTCCCAAGAAACCCAGCTCCGCCCGTAATAAGAATACGCATACGATGAATCTTTTACGCTTATCTCAACGCGAATGCCATGGAAATTACGGAATTTGACAGGAAACACCGGCAGGGGCTACGGATTCACGGGGAGAGCACGCAACACATGGGGGGGGGAAAGATAGGGCGATGAGAG
>JABFSG010000054.1 GCA_013140715.1 Nitrospiraceae bacterium | reverse complement strand
GGGAAGTCCACTTACAGTAAGGGGTAGGGGGGGGAAGGGGTGAAGCGTGAGGAGTGGAGGGAAGGGGTAGGAGAGAAGGGAGGACAGGAAGATCTTGGGCTAATGGTTGCTAGATGGAGGGGAGGTTGCTTTTGGCGAAGGCAATGCCACCGTCGAGCGTCGAAAAGACTCCATCCAACTGCGCTTCGTAACAATCGTCGAGCAGCCGTCCCATATCGGGGCCTGGCTGGATACCGAGTTCCAGTAGATGCCGGCCCATCACGAGCGAGGTGGGGGCTTGGCTTTCCACTTCCAGTTTGCGCGCTCGTTCCAGCAGCCACTCGCCGGCGGGAAATCCATCGAAGGGCTTTGGGGGGCGGCCCGCGTAATCGGCTCGGGCGACACGCACGAGCCGGTCGATCCGCTTGACCTGCCGGGCCAGTCGTCGCACGGCGCTGTCTGACGCATTGGCATCGTGCAGCGCGCGTGGACGGAGGTGGCAGAGTACAAGAGAAATCACCTCGCTTATGAGATCCTGCTGGTTCGTCAGCCGTTCAAGGAATCGTCTCGTCGGGGCTTCTCCTTCCGGTTCGTGGCCGCGCGACGTGATCCGCCCAAAGTCGCTGGTGGTCGTCGCTGGTTTGCCAAAATCGTGACAGAGGATGCCGAGACCGACGATCAGGTCGTCGTCGTGATGGCCGGTGCGTTCCCCGGCAAACCAGTTCAAGCAGTGAAGTGTGTGGAGCCACACATCGCCTTCCGGGTGCCAGACGGGATCTTGTTCGCAGCCTTGAAGCGATGCGAGTTCCGGGTAGAAGCGGAGCCAGTCGCAATCGCTCAAGAACTGTAATCCCAAGGAAGGCGTGGCACCATGGAGCAGAAGCTTCTTCCATTCTTCCCAGAGTCGTTCACTCGGTTGTTCTTCTTGTGACAAAGTTTTGCAGAGCGCCACGGTCTCCGGTGCGGGGGTCAGCCCGAATCGTGCGGCCAGTTGCATGCCTCGCAGCACACGCAGGGGGTCTTCGCCAAAGCGGTCCGAGGCATGGCGCAGCACATGCGCATCGAGGTCCGCTCGACCGTTGAAAGGATCGCGGAACTCCAGCGTATCCGGGTCCCAGGCCATGGCATTCATGGTGAAGTCGCGCCGTGCCAGCGCTTCGTCGATGTCCATATCTGGTTCGGACTGCCTCAGCAGTCCCGGGACGGAAGCCTGGTCGGTGAGCATGCGGGACGGAATAGAGATATCGACGGGCAGGCCTTGCAGTTTGAACACGCCGAAGGCCTTTCCGACGAATTGTACTGTGAAATGTTCCGACAGGAGTGAATGGAGTTGGCCTGGCTGCAGTCCGGAAATTTCGAGATCCAGGTCGCAGGGCTGTCGATCGAGCACGAGGTCACGAAGGCAACCTCCGACCAGCCATGTACGGCCGCCGGCACGGCGGATCAGCTGTTCGATTTGGCGCAGTGGCCCGGCGAGCGAGGGATTTTCGATGCGAAAGCGAGCCGGCACCTACAGCGCTGCTTCCCGGAGAAACTTTGCCGATTCTTCCGGCGCCACAGGATTGATGTAGAACCCCGTGCCCCATTCGAAGCCGGCCACATGGGTCAATTTCGGAATGATTTCGATATGCCAGTGGTAGAAATCGCCGGTCTTCTCATGGAGGGGAGAACTATGGAGGATAAAGTTGTACGAAGGTCGAGCCAGGACCTTGTCCATTCGGCGTAGCGCTTCGGAGAGAATGGGAGCGAGGAACTCGAACTGTAGTTTCTGGCTCTCTTCGAAATAGCCCGCATGGCGTTTCGGAAGGATCCACATTTCGAAGGGAAAGCGAGGAGCATAGGGGGTAACGCAGAGGAACTCAGGATTTTCTGCTACGATGCGATCGCCGTCCGCGAGGTCTTGCCGGAGGATGTCGCAATAGATGCAGCGCTCTTTCTGCTCGAAATGAGCCCGGCAGCCCTCGATCTCATCCAGGACGCTGGTGGGGACGATCGGGAGGGCGATGAGCTGTGAGTGGCTATGCTCGAGTGTGGCGCCGGCTGATGCGCCGTGGTTCTTGAAAATGAGGATGTATCGGAACCGCACGTCTTTCTTCAAATCGATCATGCGATCGCGATAGGCCCAGAGCACGTCTTCGATCCGCTTTGTCGGCATATCGCCCAGGTTATCGGTGTGGTTTGGAGTCTCGATGATGACTTCATGCGCGCCGATCCCGTTCATGCGATCGTAGAGGCCGAGGCCCTGGCGGTCGAGATCGCCTTCGATTTGGAGCGCGGGGAACTTGTTCGGCACGACACGTACGGTCCAGTTCGGGCCGTTGGGCGCCACCGGCTGAGGCCGGTAGGCCATGATTTCTTTCGGCGTCAGCCGTTCTTGTCCTGGACAAAAGGGGCAGAGGGTTGCCGTCAATGGCCGAGAGGCCTGTGCAGGAATAAAGTCGTGGGGCCTGGCGTTCCGTTCCGTCGAAATAATCACCCACCGACCGACAATTGGATCGCGTCTTAAATCGGGCATCTTTCCCTCCGTGAGCCGTGAAACGTGAGCCGTGAACCGTGAAGCGCAAAACGTGTGGGGTTAGATGTAAGAAGGTAGTTCTTCTCCCAGCCCTGTTTCGTTTCACGTTTCACGACTAACGCCTCACGTCCGTTATCACACTCGCCATAGACTCGCTTCAAATTCCGGACCTGGAACGCTGAAGGTCGCAGGCTTGTGTTGCGGGTAGCGTGTGACTTCCAAACCATGTTCAATCACGAGAATGACTATGCGGAATTCTTGTCCTTCTGTGAGTTGTAAGTCCTTGAATGGCACCGCCAGCTCGACGATCTTCCTATGATAGATCGATTGATACGCGCCGATCTCTTGCCAGGATCGGCTGTCGAGTTTTTGTGCGAGTCGAAATTGGGCTGGCCCTGACGGCGCAAGAGAAAACGACAGGCGATAGAGCTGATTGGGTGTCTGCACCTGCAGCTCGACCGTCAGCTCTGCCTGCCGTGCTTGCGATTGCTCGTCCGGATCGAGCCGAAGGTAGAATTGCTCAAGACTCCAACCGAACCGGATATCGGTCAGCACCCCCGCGGCTTTCCACATCGCGCCAAGCGGCGGCTGAGTCGTGATTCTGCCTGCGCCGCGCCATTCGAAAAAGTCGGTCGCGAGTCCATCGATCGAGGGATTCAGCAAGGAGAGAGGCGCAGTGACGAGATCTGCATCCGGCATGTGACGGGGACGACAAATCGGCTGATTCAACAGTTCCGGCGGTGTCAGTCCTGCGATTGTCCAGACATTCCGAAGGTGCGTGCGAAAGAGGCGATCGAACTCCTCTTTATAGTCGGTATCGAAGTCATCTCCATACCACCAGAACCAATCGCTGCCCTCGGCGGCATAGAGTTCATCCCAGGCTGCTTTCGCGCGATCCGCGGGGAGCGCGGCCGCGGTCTCTGCAAGAAGGGATCGGGCATGGCTCACCAGGTCCCACCCTTGATTGTCTTCTTGGTGGCCGATCCAGATCTTATAGTCCTGATTGATCCAGGAGCCGGAATGGAGATGGCTGATTCGATGCGTGGCAGGTGCGGCTGCGAGCGCTTCTGAGATCGTCGCTGTAGTGGCGCTGGTCCCGTCAGTATCAAGCGCGCCGGTTGAACAGGCTTTGTAGAGGAGCGAGAGAAACTCTTCGCCCCCCTCGTGGTAATGTTCCCATGGGTTTTCCCCGTCGAGGACAATGGCGATCGTGATCTGTTCCCGTGGCGCGTCGTAAATGATATGGCGCAGCCGGCGGAGGACATCCTCGGCGGCTCGATCAGGAGTGGTCTTGTGGTAGACGAACCCAAAGGCATCGGAAATTTCCCGGTCGCGAAACAGGATCGTGACGTCTTGGCCCTCCGGTCCGATCTGGTAAGGCTGGTACAGATCCCGGTGGCGCTGCCACGGTTGTTGGGCCGCCTCGAGTGAGCGAGCGAGGATGCCCTCGTCGGTCGCCAGCCAGCGCAGTCCAACCTTCGGCAACATGGGAATCAGTTCCGGGCAGACGGAGCCCTCCGATGGCCAGAGGCCTACTGGCGCCCGGCCAAATGTGGCGGTGTGAAACTCGACGGCCCGTTGCAGCTGGGTCTCTGCATCCTCCGGCGCACGGAATCGCGAGGGGAGCGGGAGATCCGGTCTGGCGCGCCGAGTGAAGTCTGTATCGATGACGAGCGGCAAGATCGGGTGAAAGAAGGGGGTTGTCGTCAGCTCGATTTGTTCCCGTTCCATGAGCCGTCGATAGAGCGGAACGATGTCCCGTACGGCAGAGAGTTGGAGGGCCAGCACCTCCTGTTTATCTTCTTCCGTGAAGCTCCTGTTTTTCGCGCGTAGCGCAGCCAGGCGCGGATAGCGATTGACGGTGCCATATCCGAACCAGGCGAGGTTGTGCCAGGTCTGTAAATCCAGGAAGTCTTGAGTGGAAAATTGCCGTGCAATCCGTTCCAAGTCGCGACCGACGGCGTCGGCCCCGCGCTTCACGAGCAATTCATGATAGCGTGGGTAGGGGCGTACCATCGTAGCCCAATTGGCGGAGAAAAAGTGCCGGATAAGAAAGGCCTTCTCTTCCGGGCTCAGGTCCGCCGCGGGACGTTGCGCATACTCCAGGAAGAGGTCGCGCACTGTCCCCGATCCAATTTCTTGCAGCTGTCGCAGGAGTGAGGGCGTAAAGTTAAACGTGGCTTTGACAGAGGGAAACTTCTCCAGCCCATAAGCCATATCGTAGTAGGCCTTGGTGGCATGGAGACGCACCCAGGGCATACTGGCAGACCCCGCCACCGGGTCTGTGTAATAGGGCTGGTGCATGTGCCAGAGAAAACAGATGCGGGCAGTTTTCATGGTCGAATGTTCGTTGAATGTTATTGAGGACTTTTAGTGAGTATGTCATAGGGGTAAAGGGCCTGCAATAAAAAGGGCTCGCGATAAACAGCGGAGTGTTGCCAGACTACTTGAGCATGGCAGGAACACAAGGCTTGGATATTCACAGATCCGTTCAGCAGCCATCGCAGGCTGTTCAGGAAGGCCGCCCAGCAAGGCCGCAGCAAGCGACGAGGCGAAGCGTACTCTCTGCAGTACGTTGAGCCTCTGAGCGCCGCGAGAACGCCGCTGGCGGACTTTGTCAACAGCCTGTTAGGAAGAGATTATGGAAGCGGCACCTCACACAACTCGGCAAGGTGTAATGTTTCAGGTGTTTTGGTACTGGGTGCCTGTAGCCCTGTATGCCGGAGTGATTTTTTATTTTTCGGCGCAATCCCATCCGGACGATGGCCTGCCCTCGTTCTTATTCGAGGAAGTCAGCGACAAAGTATTGCATGCGGTGGAGTATGCGGGCCTTGCGGGGCTCTGCTACCGGGCATTCCGCTGGGGCGTGACCGGGCAGGCGGCGTCGCGTGCGCTCATTTTCGCCATTGTCATGGCGTCCCTGTATGGGATAACGGATGAAGTGCACCAACTCTTTGTCCCCTTCCGCGAATCAGGCTGGCAGGATTGGCTGGCCGATACCATCGGCGCAGCCATCGGGGCGCTGAGCTGGCGGTTCATCAGCTCGGAATAGTCTCCGCGAATCTTCCTGCTGTCTCTCTTGATCATCTGGTCTGTCTGGTTTCTTTGGTTCCTCTGAGTGATTTACAGATCTGGCTAACAAGACAGACCAAATAGACGAGAGAGACAAGATAGACCGCCCGCAGGACTCCTCAATTTCCCTATTCATCATTACACATTTACCATTTCGTTTTTGTTCCTCGCTCCCAGACCTCCCAGAGCGATCCGCTCGAGCGTCGCCGGGCGGAAACCTTCTGGAATTCCCGCAGCCACGGTCTGGGGGCCGTGGTCTCTTGGTCAGTTCCAGCTTTCCTTCCCGGTAACCCGCAATATTCAGGAGGGTTCATAGCGAAACCGTCGGGATGCTTCGCGAGACGGGTGCGTGGAGCCGTGAGGGAGGGAGGCATACTCGAAACAGTATGTTGACCAACTGAACGGCGAGCCCGCCCGCCGACACACGGATATCCGTGTGTCGGCTTGTCGCAGCGGCATAGTGGCGGTTGCAGTAGAAGCCTTCCTGAATAATGCGGGTTGAGCCTTGGCGGATACCTCGCTCTTCCGGTCATGTGCGCGAAGCCCAAAGGCATCCTCTGGAAAGGCGTGATTTCCCGTGTCGAAAGGGGTATTCTGCGGCCACCAAATGGAGGTCGGATGGCTCTCTCGCTCAACAAACCAAAGTTGGATAACCTTGCCGGCGATATCTGGAAATCCGCCGAGCGGCTGCGCGGGAAGTTCAAGGCGTACGAGTATCAGAACGTCATCTTGCCCATCATCGTCATCCGCCGGTTGGAGTGCGTGTTGATTGCGTGGCGTGAGGCGAAGCGTGCCGAAGTGCTGGTCAAGCGGCCCAAGATCGGCGAAAAGGAACTTGCCAAGCTGGTCAAGGAACTCGAACTCAATCCCAAACAGTCGCCGTTCTCGAACAAGACCGACTGGACGCTCCGCAAGGTCTATGAGGAAGACCACGCGCTGCTGGAGGCAAACTTCCGGGCGTACATCAATGGCTTCTCCAAGAATGTTGACGACATTATCGAGCATTTCAACTACCGGGCCACCATCGGCTCGGTAGTGAAGAACAACCGGCTCGCTCCGATCCTGAACCAATACAAGGAATTGGAACTCGGCCCGGACAAGCTCTCGCCGCTGGAGATGGGGTACATCTATGAGGAATTGCTCAGACGTTTTTCAGAACAGAGCGGCGAAGAGGCGGGAGAGCATTTTACCCCGCGCGAAGTCATCCGTCTGATGGTGGAACTGCTGGAGATCCCTATGCCGGACAAACACATCTCCATCTATGACCCGGCGTGCGGCACTGGCGGCATGCTTTCAGTGGCTAAAGAGCACCTACTTGACCGCACCAATACAGCGGAAGAAAAGATACGAGTTGAGAAATTCGTTACCATTCACGGGGAGGAGATGTCCCCGACGAACTACGCCATATGCCAAGCCGATTTATTGATCAAGAACGACCAGCAAGCCAAGGTTCATCTTGGCAACTCGCTCATTCCCCACGATCTCCACAGCAAAGAACCAGGCGACCAGCTTCCTGAGTCGAAATACCGGTTCGACTTCATGCTTTCGAATCCGCCCTTCGGCGTGACCTGGGGAGGCAAGGATGGGTATGAGACTGAGGCGCGTAAATTGGAAAAGACGCGCTATCAGGCCGGGATGCCGCGGGTGAACGACGGGGCGCTCCTTTTTCTCCAAACCATGCTCGTGAAGATGAAGCCGCCTGAACAAGGCGGCAGCCGCATCGCCATCATCTTCAACGGCTCACCTCTCTCCAATGGCGATTGTGGCTCGGGTGAGAGCGAAATCCGCCGTTGGATTCTGGAGAACGACTGGCTCGACGCCATCGTCATGCTGCCGGACCAGCTGTTCTACAATACCGGCATCTTTACCTACGTCTGGCTGCTGCGGAACGAAAAACCTTCCAGCCATTGCGGGCGTGTGATGCTCATTGACGCCCGCCAGCAGTTCGAGAAAGAGCCAAAATCCTTCGGCAACAAACGCAACCGCATCACCGATGCGCACCGCGCCTGGATCGAACAACGCTACCGGGACGGTTGGAAGAAGGGCTATGCCGACGAGCATGTGAAGATCTTCCAGCGGGAGGACTTCGCCTATCACAAGGTCGGCGTCGTCTTCTGGCAGTTTGACGAACATGACAAGCCCGCGACCATCACTGAACCTTACGAAAAGGCGTTCACTGCTGCAAACTTGAAGAAGGAACAGGAGTTCTACGACAGTGACCTGACCTTTCTCATTCATGTGAAGGCTGGGAAAAGTGAGAAGGTTGAAACGCTGACACTGACTCCAAAAGACAATGCTGCTAGCAAGCTCAAGGCGCTTCTTGGCGGCAAGCCAGAGATCCTCTCCGTCGAATGGACGCGTGCAAGACGACGAATACATCCAACACGGTGAGGACATCGAGGCATTCCTCAACCGTGAAATCGCCAAGCCGATCATCCGCTGGGAGGACACCAAGAAAGACGGCAAGCCGATACTCGGCTACGAAATCCTGCCGAACAAATACTTCTATCGCTACCAGCCGCCGACGCCCGCGAAAGAGTTGCTGGCGGAGTTTTGGAGGTTGGAGAAGGAGGCGGAGAAGATGTTGGAGGGGTTTGCACAATGATGGTCGGCGAGTCAAATGAACCGTGGCTTGGCAAAGTGCCATCGAAATGGGCGATAAGGCGAATAAAAGACATCGTGGAACTAAAATGCGGGGACGGAATAACATCCGAAAGCATCACTCCGGTGGGAGATTTTCCCGTTTACGGAGGCAACGGCTTAAGAGGATACACAACTTCTTTCACTCATGAAGGGCACTATGTTTTGATTGGAAGGCAAGGTGCGTTATGCGGGAATATCAACTACGTAAAAGGCAAGTTTTGGGCATCAGAGCATGCGGTAGTTGCATCAATGATAGGCAAGATTGATACATATTGGCTCGGCGAGTTGCTCCGCGATATGAATCTCAATCAATACTCCAACGCAGCCGCGCAACCCGGGTTGGCTGTTGATAGAATTAAGTTTCTTCGCATGCCAGTTCCTCCGCTGGAAGAGCAACAGCGCATTGCGGCGTATCTGGATGCGAGTTGCGTGGCGATTGATGCAGCAGTGGATGCCAAGCGCGCTCAGATCGAAACGCTGGATGGCGTGCGAAGGGAAATAATCCAGAAAGCTGTTACACGCGGTCTCGAAGAGCACCCCCCACTAAAGAAGACCGGGAATATATGGATGAACGAGTTGCCATTTTCTTGGGAGTTGGTGAGCCTCAAACGAGTGTCGGAAATTCAGGGCGGCCTAACGCTCGGCAAGATATACGAAGGCCCACTCATCGAACGGCCATATTTACGAGTTGCCAATGTCCAGGACGGACATCTCAACCTGCAAGATGTGACAACCATTGAGGTGCCGAAGGAAGTCGCGCATCGCGTGGAGCTACGTCGTGGGGACGTTCTGATGACCGAAGGTGGTGATCTCGACAAGCTTGGCCGAGGAACAATTTGGAAAGGAAAGATCCCCAACTGCCTGCACCAGAATCACATCTTTGCAATCCGCTGTTTCAAGCACAAGCTGCTGTCGGATTTTCTCGCGTATGTAACTGCATCTCGACACGGTCGTGATTATTTCGAGGCCACTGGAAAGCGAACGACCAACTTGGCGAGCACCAATTCAACAAAGGTCGGTCTGTTCCCAATCCCGAGACCGTCAATTGAGGAGCAACGTGGGATTTGCCAATATCTTGATGAGAAGCTCGATGACATCGCTCAGGTCGTGAAGGGCATCGAATCCCAAATCGCCACCCTCACCGCCTATCGCAAGTCGCTGATTCATGAATGCGTCACCGGCCAGCGGCGCGTCACGCAGGCGGACTTGGCGTGGGTGGGTCGCGGTGAATCTCTATCATCGAGGCCAAGCCGATGAGCGCACAATCAGGCAAGGCGACGAAGATGGGCGCAAAGTTAGCCCTGACGGTGCAACGGCCGTTGTTGGCCGATGTGCGTGAGCTGATTGTGCAAGCCCGCGCCGGAGTGGCGCGGGCGGTGGATTCCGGGCTTACCACCCTGTACTGGCACGTGGGGCAGCGTATCCGGCAAGACATTCTGAAGGAAAAACGGGCTGAGTATGGCGGGCAAATTGTCTCGGCGCTGGGGAGACAATTGGAAATGGAGTTTGGCCGGGGATTTTCGGAGAAATCGCTGCGCCACATGATTCGCTTTGTCGAGGCATTTCCCGATTTCCGGATTGTCTCGGCACTGCTGAGACAATTGTCCTGGACGCACTTTGTTTCGCTCATCTATCTGGATGACCCGTTGAAGCGCGACTTCTACGCCGAGATGTGTCGGATCGAACGGTGGAGTACTCGCACGCTTGAAAAGAAAATCAGCTCAATGTTATTCGAGCGCACCGCGTTGTCGCGGAAGCCGGAGAAACTCGCGGCGTTGGAATTGAAGCAACTGCGCGAGGAAGACAAGCTGACGCCGGATCTGGTCTTCCGTGACCCCTATCTGCTCGATTTCCTCGGGTTGAAGGACAGCTACGCGGAAAAAGACGTGGAAGCCGCAATTCTGCGCGAGATGGAGTCATTTATTCTGGAACTGGGGGTCGGATTCGCCTTTCTCGAACGGCAAAAGCGCATCACGGTGGACGGGGAGGATTACTATCTCGACCTGTTATTTTATCACCGGCATCTGCGGCGTCTTGTGGCCATCGAGTTGAAGCTGGAAACCTTCAAGCCAGGTGACAAAGGACAGATGGAACTCTATCTACGGTGGCTCGACCGTTACGAGCGCAAGGAAGGTGAAGACAAACCTATCGGACTGATCCTCTGCGCGGGCAAACGCCACGAAACGGTTGAACTGCTGGATCTGGAGCAAAGCGGCATCCGAGTATCGTCCTATTGGGCGAAGGCACTGCCCAAGAAGGAACTAGAACGCAAACTCCACGAGGCGGTGCGGCTGGCGAGGGCACGGCTAGAGGCGCCAACGGACTGACGATGCCTAAACGAAAGAAAACTCCGGAGCTGACTTTTCAGCAGCACATCGCGGATTACCTCGTTCGCGAGCACAAGTATGGTGTGCTCGAACAGACCGAGATTACGGATACCGAGCATTGCATCGCCGAAGATCACCTCTGGGCTTTCCTCAAAGCTACTCAAGGCGACCAGCTCAAGAAACTGCAAGACGATTATGGCACGGACGCGCGGGAGGAAGTTTTCAAGGCGCTGCGAAAAGAGCTAGGGCATACGCCGCTCTGGATGCTCCTGCGCCACGGTCTCAAGGTGCGCGGGTTGGAGTTTCGGCTCTTCTACCCCAAGCCCCGCTCCGCCGCCAGTGCCGCCACGGCCAAGTATGCCGAGAATCGGATCACCTTCCGCCCACATTTCTATTTCGGAGCTGCCATTCCTGGCGAGAAGCAATGGGAGGTTGATTTCGTCCTCTTCCTCAACGGCTTGCCCATCGTGGCATTAGAGCTGAAGCACGAGGCCAATCAGAACGTGCATGATGCCGTGGCGCAGTTCGCCAAGCGCGACCACGCGCACAAAATCTTCCAGTACCCGTTTCTGTATCTCGCTGCTGATACCAACGACGTGATGGCAGCCACCGATCCGCGTCGAGAGGAGAATTTCCGCTGGCACAATATGGGGCTGACCAATGCTTCCACGAACCCTGACGAGTACCCGGTTGAATTTTTGTACCGCGAAGTCCTGTCGCAGGAGCAGTTGTTGGAGGCCCTGTCGTTCTTCCTCATCCGTGTCACGAAGCGAGAGGCAGAGGGGGATAAACAGGAGCGCCCAGCTTTCACCATCTTCCCCCGCTATCATCAAGGCCGTTTGGTGCGGCGGATTGCAGAGGACATCACGGCCCATTTTGCCGCAAAGGGTGATATCGGGAAGAAGTATTTGGCCGATCATTCCGCGGGCAGCGGGAAGACCCTCTCCATCTGCTGGCTGGCCGACCGCCTGCACAGCCTCTACAAGCCCGGCACCAGTGGGAAGTTGGTGGACATCACGTTCATCCTCACGGACCGCAAATCGTTGGACACTAATATCCGAGAAGACATCGAGAAGTTTGCCCATCTGAAAGACGTAGTGGGCATCGCAAAAAAGTCCGAGGACCTGCCGCGCTTTCTCAAAGACCGCAAGCCGATTATCGTCACCACGCAGCAAAAGTTTGCCTGGGTGTTGGAAGAACTCAAAAATGTCCCGGCGTTGAAGAGCCTGCGTGTTGCCTTCCTGATCGATGAAGCCCATCGCTCTCAGGAAGGCCAAATGGGCGCGGCCATTCGCCTGCCGTTCCGCAAGGCGGACGAGGCCGACGCCGAAGCAGAGGAACAAGACCCGGAGGAACTGATCGCCAAGGTTATTCGTGAGCATGATGTCAATCAGTTGTTCGTCGCGTTTACCGCCACGCCTGCGCCCGCCACTGTGTCCCTGTTCGGCGAGCCGTTCGACACATACACAGAGGCGGAGGCCATCGCCGAGGGTTACATCGTGGACGTAGCAGCCAGCATCATTTCCTATAAGACGCTCTACAACCTGCATTGCCATTTTGTACCGCCGCCAGAGGAAGAGGAAAAAGTTTATCCCAAGGGCGTCGTGTCTAAGGTGCTGATGAACGTGGCATTTCAGGACGATGGCCTCATTCAATACAAGGCCGAGGTGATGCTCCGAATCTTCGAGGAGAACGTAATGCCGCTCATCAAAGAGCGAGCCAAGGCGATGATCATCACCAGTTCCCGCGTGGCCGGGTTGCGCTATTTCAACATCATCAAGGAAAAGCTCAAAGAGCGCGAAGCGACATACAAAGTTCTCTATGCCTTCTCGGATTTCACGCATCCCGAAACCAACGCAGAAATCCATGAGCACGCTGTCAACGAGCTGAAAGATGGCGAGTTGATCGAAGAACGGTTCGAGGGCGAAGATTACCGGCTTATGGTTGTGGCTAACAAATTCCAGACCGGCTTCGATCAACCGTTGCTTGCCGGCATGTTCCTCGACAAGCCAGTGATAGACCGCAACGCCGTGCAAACGGTCTCACGCTTGAATCGCTGTCACGAAGGCAAGAAAGATGTGGTAGTGGTGGACTTCACCAATAATGCCAAAGCCATCCTCAAGGCGTTCCAGAAATACCGCAAAGGAACGCCCTTCGAGCCTGATGAGCCAGACCCGGAGCTGTGTCCCAGGTTACACGCGGAAATACTCGCAGCGGGCGTGTTCACCCAGAACGATGCTCACGACTTCGTAATGCGCGCGGTCACGGGTACGGACGCGCAGATACAGTTTGTCATTAGCGGCCTGCGGGTACGATTCCAGGCGAGGCTTACCTCACCCGAGGATCGCAAAAATTTCGTCTATCGGCTTGCGCGACTCGTGAAGAGCTTTCACTTCCTGGCCTGTTTCTTCACCTATCCCCAGGAGATCAAGGAGTTCGTCACATTCGCGGAATATGTCGGCCCGCAACTCATCAAACAGGGGAGCCTGTCCGACCTGATGAAACGGATCAGACAGACGGAGGTCATTAAGGCTGCTGTGGAGTATCAAGGCGTCACGACCAGCGCCGGGCCTGTCAAACTGCAGCCGGGCAAAGGCAAGAAAG
>JABFSG010000103.1 GCA_013140715.1 Nitrospiraceae bacterium | reverse complement strand
CCTGGGGACGCGCTTCATTCACAGTTAAGGTCCGACCGCCCATTTCCGCACCGTTGAGAGCAGTAATGGCCGCCTGCGCTTCAGCGTCCGAGGACATCTCGACGAAGCCAAAGCCGCGTGACTGCCCTGTGAACTTATCCGTGATGATCCGCGCGGAAGCGACGGCGCCATGTCGCCCGAACAAATCGCTCAACTCCTGCTCAGTCGCCGAGTAGGGCAACCCACCGACATAGATCTTCGAACCCATCTGGGGTTCCTCCTTAAGTATGATGATATTGTCTTGTACACGAGGACGGGGGAAGGAACGGGCCGAAGACGCGAACGATACGGCGACTTAGGTCTGACTTCCGACGAGATTCTCGGGCAAGGCAACATCCATGTTGCAGACCTGAAGTTGTGCTCCGCCTCACTGCCAGGCCTCTGCAATAAGGTAATTGTAGGCTATCACAGCCTTCTTGAAAATGGCAATCCAAGGCCCATACCCCTCCTCCATTTACTCCCCGATACGCACAAGTAGCCCCCGTTCCCTGCAGAACTCAAACATCCAGTGGAACAAAGCCACTACCGTTCCAAGAAAGAGTAGATTGAGGCCGGTCGCCCAACCGAGGTGAGTCATCGGTTCTGGGGCAGCATTGAGTACGCCTCGCATCCCTTCAAACACATGGGCAGCCGGGTTCATCCAGGCAATGGCTTGCAACCACCCAGGGAGCACCTCCAACGGATAAAACACACAGGAGATGGGCTGGAATAGAAACACCATGCTCCAAGCCAAGACTTCTGCTTCCTGGCCGAATCTCATGATAAGGGCCGTGGTCAACACACCGATAATCCATCCCGTCAGCACGAGGTTCAAGACGAACGGAATCAGCCACAGCCCGATCACAAAGATGTTATACGAATAGAAGAGACCTGCGCAGGCAACCATCACCACAGAGACGGCCAATACCTTAAAGACACTCATAACCATCGTCGCAGCGAGAAATTCTCCGGGCTTGAGCGGGCTGGCGAACAGGTTCATAAGGTTTCTCGCCCAAATCTCCTCCAGAAAGGCAATCGTCACTCCCTGTTGAGCCCGAAACAGCACATCCCATAAAATCAACGCCCCTAAAAAGAACGTCACCAGCCCTGGGATCTGCCCCTGGAACTTCATGAGGTAAACCGTAATAAATCCCCAAATGACGAGGTCCAGGAAAGGCCAATAGAAGATTTCCATCATGCGCGGCAAACTGCGCCGGTACAGATACATATGCCTCGCCACCAACGCATAGATCCGATGCGCCTTCATCGTTCCCCTTCTCTTCCCTCTCTTCGGTTGGACAGTCAACCCTTCAGGGGTGGCGCTGGGTATGGGTCCTACTGCGGCCGTCGAGCGAGCACATTCTGATCGTGCGCGCTCCGGGAGCAAGAGACCCATACCCAGCGCCCCCTCTTACTTCTCCCGCGCCAACTTCACAAATACTTCCTCCAGATCAGCCTGCCCAAACTGCGCCACAATCTCCTGCGCTGTCCCCTCCGCCACAATCTTTCCCCGCTGCAGAAAGATAATCCGATCCGACATCTCTTCCATCTCATGCATATTATGCGAACTATAGAGCACGCTGAGTCCGGACGCTCGTCGCTCCTCCTTGAGGAAACTCCGAATCTTTTTCGCAATATCGGGATCCAGACTCGCGGTCGGTTCATCGAGAAACAGAATCTTCGGTTGGGTCAAAAATGCCTTGGCCAGCCCAAGTCGCGTGCTTTGACCGGAAGAAAGTTTTCGCGTCACCGTATGCCGAAACCCCTCCATTTCCAGCCGCTTCACAATGTCATCGATTCGCTCTTGGATGTGAGAGAGACCATACAACCGCCCAATCACCCAGAGGTTCTCTTCGACCGTGAGGGCCTGAGGCAGCGAGACATATGTGGAAGAAAAGTTCACTTGCTGAAGAATGACCTCTCGGTCAGTCGCCAGATCCAGTCCGAACATCTGAATCGAGCCGGCAGTCGGCGTCACAACCCCGAGCAACATCTGAATCGTCGTGGTTTTCCCCGCTCCATTCGGGCCTAGCAGTCCAAGAATTTCTCCCGGCTTGATGTCGAACGAAATGTCGTTGACGGCGAAGAACCCGCCAAACCGTTTCACCAGATGCTGGACGCACAAAACAGATGTGGGCATGAATGATCAGGGGCTTAGCAGGATGCTGAATGCACGAGAGTGCCGACGACGAGAAGGTAGACGAAGGCCTCTTTAGGCTTCCAGCCCTCGCTCCGCACGGGACTGCGATCTGGGGAACTGCTTCATGATTAGGGCAGCCACGCCGACGACATCGTCCAGCCCAAATAGAGGTACGGATAGATCTACCGGCTTATCCGATATCACTGCGAGTAGCCCTTCCGTAGAAACAGGAACCTCGCCGATTTGCTCGCGGACAATTACGATCTTCGGATACCCTTCGTGTTTCCATCCTTCGGCGATGATCAGATCGTAGGTGTGATCGAGAAACCGATCTCGCACGTCTTCGACACGCATCTGGTCGGACACATCGGCAAACATCGCAACACTCCCCTTTGAAAGCACCACGACGCTGCTGGCGCCGGCTTGCTTGTGACGCCAGCTGTCTTTTCCTTCCGTATCGAGATCAAACCCGTGTCCGGCATGCTTCACCGTCGCGACTTTGTAGCCGGCCCGCACTAACTCAGGGATGACCCGCTCGATCAGCGTGGTTTTCCCGCTGTTCGAACGACCGACAAACGAAACAATAGGAACAGCCATGAGTACAACTGGTCAAGGGTCATCGGCCAACAGGGAGCGACTCTGGTCCCCCCATCACTAGCGACCGATACCCATTGATCTCCCTTCTGTTAGCAACATGACAGGCTATGCCCGCTCGTTTGGACTGACTCTGTTGGGCTAGCCCAGGCGACTCCGCTCAGAAGTTGAACCGATACCAGATCGCCCAGGTTTACTCGTTCAACTTCGACGGGAATATCGATCAAGCAATTGGCCTTCACCATAGAGGTCAACATTCCAGACCCCTGCGCGCCAGTCGTTCGAACCATGAAGACACCGTCTTCTCTGGTGAGTACGCCGCGGAGGAAATGGCGCCGGTCTGGCCGTTTGGAAAAACTCCCCTGGAAAATCGCCTGTACGACCGGCCGACCGTAACTCCGGTGACCGCTCATCTTGAGCATCGCCGGCCGCACGAGCTGCTCGAAAGTTATCATGGAAGATACGGGGTTCCCCGGCAAACCGAAGGCCAGCTTCCCCTGAATCTTGCCGAAGACAAGCGGTTGCCCAGGCCTGATTGCCAACTTCCAGAAGTTCATTGCGGCGCCCAGTTCCCGGAAGACCGTCTTCGTGAAATCGTAATCGCCCATCGACACGCCACCGGACAGCACCAACATGTCTGCCGTCAGGCCTTGAGAGATTTTCTCCTTCAACGCCGCCGGTGTATCCCTTGCAATTCCCAGCAGCAAGGGAATGCCCCCCGCCTCCTGAACTGCCGCCGCAATTCCATAACTATTGGAGTTGATGATTTTTTCTTCACTGAATCGCTCGTCCAAATCCGCCAATTCATCGCCCGTCGAAAGGATCGCAACCCGGGGCCGTTGATAGGCAAAGAGAAACGATTTGGCAAGGATCGCCAGCATGCCGGCTTCACCGGAACGAATCTTCGCTCCCTTGCCGATAATGCATTCGCCCTTCTTCGCGTCTTCGCCTTTCGGCCGAATGTTGGCGCCTTGTTGCTCCGGCTTAAATACGCGAACAGAATCCGCCGTATGCTCAGTGTCTTCGACCTTCAGGACCGTATCAGCCCCCTGTGGGAGCGGAGCTCCGGTCATGATCCGAATCGCCTGTCCAGGACCGACGGACTTTGACGGCATCTTGCCTGCGGCTACATCTTCAATCACCGTGAGCGTCACCGGCTTCTGAATCGCATGCTCTTGTTGAATATCGCGCCACCGCACCGCAAACCCATCCATCGCACTGTTGTCCCAGGGTGGATTATCCCGTTCCGCGACAATGTCTTCGCCCAGGACGCGGCCAAGGGCATCGAGAAGGGAGATCTTCTCCAACCCCAAGGTCGGCGTGGCCTCCAATACGATCCGCTGTGCCTCATGCAGTTGCGTGAGTCCCTCTGTCGCGTCTGTGGCCTTCACATTCTCTCCTTCATCGATGCGCCTGCGGAGATGCGATTTTTACAAGCGACCCCCGCTTCTTGCAGAAAGCCTCGACCTTGTTGGCAATCTCGTGATAGCACTCCGCCGTCGGCGTATCAGAATTAAACATGGCAAATGGCTCACCGGCATCAGACTGGATCACGACATCGGGATCGAGGGGAATGCGCCCGAGGAAGGGAACGCCCATATCGATCGCGGAGGCTTCTCCCCCGCCTTTACGGAACACTTCGATATGGTTGTGACAATGGGGACATTCTAACCCACTCATATTTTCGACAATCCCAATGATCGGGACTTCGCTATCCTTGCAGAACGAGACCGACTTGCGGGAATCAAGCAACGCGACTTCTTGCGGCGTCGTGACAATCACCGCGCCGCTGACATTCCCAAGCAGGTCGATGGTCGTGACCGATTCGTTGCCGGTTCCAGGAGGCAGGTCGACAAATAAAAAGTTGAGATCCTGCCACTCGACACCGCCCAGAAGTTGATTGATGAACTCATACTTGTACGCATCGCGCCAGATAATCGGATCGTCGGAATTCTGCAACAAGAAAGACATCGAGGCAATCTTCAGGTTATACGCCTGATACGGGATAATCCCGCCCGAACTGCTGATCTTGAGTTTCTGCCCTTCCGCTCCCACCATCTTTGGAATGTTCGGGCCGTGGATGTCCATATCGCAAATCCCGACATGCCATCCTTTGAGCGCCAGACTCACGGCAAGGTTCGTCGTACAGGTACTCTTTCCAACACCGCCTTTATTGCTCATGATGAGCACTTTGTATTCGATCCGCTCCATCCGTTTCGCCACCAACCAGCGGCTGTGCCCTTCTTTGTCCTTCTGACAGGTTTCGTTCTCATCACAGATCGCGCAGGCCCACACGTATACGCAAGCATCGCTGCCGCCGGAGCTAGGAGGTTGAATGACATTCAATTCACGAGCCATGTATCTTCCCTCTATAACACATTACGTCGAATCAGCCTGTTTTCGTCATTTCCGTCGATCTGTCGGCACGCCGACATAGTCGCCATCTCCCACGCCAGGAAGTCCCCCGGATGGCGCCCTGCCGCTTCCTGCCGCTGCGGTAGCCACAGTCGGCACGGTCATCCCTTCCGACATCGGCTTCTTCTTATTGAAAAACCCTGCACTAAGGATCCCGATTTCGTAGAAGATATACATCGGCAGAGCCATCAGACATTGGTTGAATGGGTCGGGCGTTGGGGTAAGAATCGCGGCAAAGATAAACGATCCCAGCAAGGCCCATTTGCGATAGCGTTTGAGAAATGGGGCATCGACCCACCCAAGCTTCGCCATGAGAGTGATCGCGAGCGGGACTTCGAAAATCAGCCCGAATACCATCAAAAACCACAGGGCAAATCCGACGTACTGGGCAATGGAAATTTGGGGAACAAAACCCGCGGTCACGCCATAGGAGATCAAAAAGTTCAGCGCGAAGGGAAGCACGAAGAAAAAAGAAAATCCCACCCCTGCGTAAAAAGCCAACGCGGTCAACAGCACAAAGGGCGCGACAAAACGTCGTTCCTGGGCGTGGAGCCCTGGTACAACGAAATGCCAAACTTCCCAGAGAATGTAGGGGGTCGCGGACGCAATGGCAAAAAGCCCCGCCACTTTGACGTTTTGCCATAAGGCTTCGGCGGGAGCGAGAAAGACAAACGGAACGACCGGCAGATCGGTCGGTACCCATGACAGAGATCCCGGCATGAACATGTTCTGGAGAGGGATACGAAGCCACTTGACCAGAAGATCTGCATAAAAAAATGTGCCGACAAACACCACGCCTGTAATGATCGCCATGCGCGTCAGCCGGACTTGGAGCTCCACAAGGTGCTCCATCACCGGCATCTTCTTATCTTCCAGCGGCTTGAAGATTGTGTCCTGCAGCCACTGGTTGATTGAATTCAAGCCGTAGGACATTCGAATTTTTATCCAATGGTTGGCCGCCACTGCTCGGTGTCCGAGCGGTGGCGGCCAGTGTCATGCCTGTTACTGGGGATTAATCGCAACAAACAGGTTATTCCCCTGCCGACTCAGAAGCAGGACGGCCATCTCGTCTTTTTTCAGCGCACTCGACGCCTTTTGATAGTCTTCGAGTTTCTTCACGACTTGGTGGTTCACTTCTTGAATTACATCACCACGTTGCAGACCCGCTGCTTCCGCAGGGCCACCGTTCTCAACCGATGTCACAACTACACCGGTCATCTTTGCTGGAATGTTCAACTGACTCATTATGGCCGCATCCAATGCCTGCACGCGAAGCGACGCCAGAACATTGTCCGGCAGCTTCACGGTTTCAACCGGCTCCTTCGGAGGCGTCGGCTCCTTTTTCGCCAACATTTCATCCGTCGGCCTTTCCGCCACTTTCACAGCAATGGTCTGTTCCTTGCCGTCTCTCAACACCTTCACCTGCGCATCCTTGCCGACCATCGTGCGTGCAACGAGGTTTCGCAACTGACTCACATTGAGGACTTCTTTCCCATTGAATGCAATCACCACATCACCGCGCTTGATACCGGCAGCATGGGAAGGGCCATTTTCATTCACATCGCTGATGAGCACACCTTTCCGCTGCTCCGGAAGCTTGAAGGATTTCGCCAAGGCCGGCGTGATTTCTTGAATCGCAACACCCATCCAGCCGCGCACGACCTTACCGGTTTTTTGCAGACTCTCAACGATGTCCAACGCGATACTGCTGGGAATCGCGAATCCGATTCCCTCCGATCCGCCGGTTCTTGAAAAGATTGCCGTATTGATCCCGATAAGTTCGCCGTTCAAATTGACCAGCGCCCCGCCGGAATTGCCTGGATTGATTGCGGCATCGGTCTGAATGAAGTCTTCATAGTCGGCAATGCCGACATTGCCGCGTCCCAACGCGCTGATAATCCCCAGCGTCACCGTCGAGCTGAGGCCGAATGGACTGCCGACTGCCAACACAAGATCGCCGACCTGCAATTTCTCGTACTCGGCCCATTTTAAGGCTGGAAGATTCTTTGCATCGATCTTGACAACAGCCAGGTCCGTTTTTGGGTCGGTTCCCACGACTTTCGCGCTGAACTCACGTCGATCGCTGAGTGTGACGGTGATTTGCGTCGCACCTTCGACCACATGATTGTTGGTGACAATGAATCCGGCCGGATCAACAATGACACCGGATCCGGCACTCTGATCGGGGCGTCCATGCCCTCCACCGGGAGGCATCGGCGGAGGAGTCGGAAGTTCTCCCCCCGGCGCTTCTTCACCCGGAGGTCCATCGAAAGGACCCGGCGGTAACGGAGATCTCCGGCCTCGCCCTCCGCTTTTATCCCCTCCAGTCACCGCAATATTCACCACTGCCGGCGTGACCTGCTTCACGATCTCTGAAAATCCTTGGGTCAGCCCGGCTGGAACTCCAGCAGCGATGGCTGTCGGTTCGCTCGGCAAGACAGTCAATCCAACGGCACTCATGGCCAGACCGATACCTGCGACAAGACCTCGGACATTCCCGCCCTTACTCCGGATGACCATAACGGCGTTCCTCCACAGGGTTAAACCAACGCAATATTATGAGCTGAACGGTGTATTGTACACTACAGTTGTGAGGGCTTCAAAGACTAACTCATCCCCGTCGGATCCTGTCGAACAGCGCCTGAGCAGGATGTTGTCGCTTGTAACGTAACCTCAGCAACTCGTCGCTCGCGAAAATGAAATCTGCCTCACAGGTGTCGTGAACGATGCAGATAGTCATAGGCCATCCGCCGTAGTAGAAAGACCGGTCACGGTCGGACAGGCACCCAGGAACACCGCACTCAGCATAAGACCGAGCCGAATGAGCCGATGACGCATCCTGCACCTCCGGGCCGCAAGCGCATCCTTCGTTTCACACCCTCGTAGCTTTCACGTTCGTTCCCCATCAACGGATCTGTCAAGCCCATCAACGAGCCCCCCTTGCAATCCCACCTATCGCCCGTTAACATTCTTGAGTTACGCGCTGGTCGGGCTCCAACATGGCTCACTGGAATAAGGCTGGCTTCCTATGCCCCAGCAGAACATCCCGGGCCCTCTCCAATGGTCGATCATCCTTCCAGCCTATAACGAGGCTGAGCGCATTCTTCCGTATCTTCGAAGTATCACCTCTTACATGCAAGACCGAGGACAGCCCTACGAAATCCTTGTGGTCGACGACGGAAGTAGCGATTCCACATGCTCCGTTGTCGAAACGCTGGTGTCGTCAACCTCGGAAATTCAGTTACTCCGTTCACCACGACGCCGGGGTAAAGGCGCAGCCGTACGGCGAGGCATGCAGTCCGCCATCGGACGGCTACAACTATTTGCCGATGCAGACGGCGCCACTCCGATTCAGGAACTCGCCCGGCTTGAACAGGCCGTAGCGACCGGTGCCGACATGGCGATTGGGTCTCGTGCGCTCGCCTCTCAATTGCCAGGCTATAGGGTCCAGACCCTCTGGTATCGAACCATTTTGACCACTCTATTCAATTCGCTTGTGCGACGGAGCAGCCTCAAAGGAATTACCGACACACAATGCGGATTCAAACTCTTTCGTCAAAAAGTGGCGGCAGATCTTTTTGGGGTCTCCTCAATCGACGGCTATGGGTTCGACCTCGAACTGCTCTATGTCGCGCAACAGCGCGGATATCGCATTGCAGAAATTCCAGTGAATTGGTCTCACCAGCCCAACTCAAAGTTTCACGTATTCAAAGATACTCTGGCAACCCTACGTGAAATGGCGATAATCCGACGGAACGGGGCCAACGGTTATTATGATTCTTCGTCACATACGCGGAAATTTTATCCGGCCTCAGTCGGTCGATTCGAGCTCCCTCCACAATAAAGAAGCCCCCTTCTTCCATTCTCCTTCAGATTCTTGCACCTGGATCCTCTCCACTCTGTCCTCATCATCCGCTCAATTCCATGCCCACCCACGCGCGAAATACCAGAACCCCTTTATACTGAAACCGCCCGTCGGCAAGTTGCATTCAATCTGACATTTCGGTACGGTCCCGACTTGCATGACAGTCGCCCAACCAATCACGACAAAGAGCTTCCCAGAGTCATGATTCTCGAACGATACCCGCCAAGCTCGCTTCAACGACTCATAAGGCATGCCGCCCTGCTCCTCTGTCTTATCGTGACAGTAGGCGGGCTTGGGGGATGCGAGAAGCTGACCTCCGCGTTGAGCCGAACTCCCTTACCGGACATGGGTCCGCGTCTGGCCAACTCCATCAAGCTGACCTTCGATGCCTCCTTTGCCAAGCTCAAGATGCAGTATGTCGATGGGTGCAATCGCCCGCACGAACTTCAGGTGGGAGAAGAGATCGAATCAATCATGATTGACGCAGCTTCACAAAACTTTACGGCCGTGACCGTCACCGGTGGAATTGCCTCACCGATCCGGCCCGACACGGAGATTGTGATCGCACTCCAACGCTCAAATTTCAAACTCTGGGCCGACACTGTGTACGATCGCATGCCGACAGACATGGCCATCGAAACCCTCTTGACCTTTAAGGATGCCGCGGGAAGAGAGTTCGGCCAGCAGACCATTTCTGTCGCACATCGCCAACGACTCATTCTTGAACCGAGCCAACGCCGATGCGATTACGGCAATATCGGAGAGTTTGTGCATGACGCTGGAGTCGCCCTCTCGGCGCAATTCATACGCGCCGCCAGGACTCAGGTGGCATCGACGGATGGAATCGCTCAAGCACCGGCAACAGCATCGCCTGCAAAATCAATTCTACCGGCAGTGCCCTTCCTAACCGCCCCCGCTCGATCGGCACTCTCGTTTAAAGCTACTGTCCTGGATGAGAACGGGAATTTGGTCTTTGAAGGAGGCGAGCGCATTCTCGTGCGTATCGGCCTCATGAACGGAGGAGATCAAGAGCTTCAGGCTATCACGGCAACCTTGACGGGAACCCCTTCAGTACTCGCTCGATTTCCGACCACCAAGCTGGCAGTCGGACGACTGCAGCCAGGCCAATCCCGCTCGATCGAATTCGAGGCGACATTGCCGCAGTCCATCCAACAGCAACAGGCTGAGATTCATGTTTCAGTCTCTGATCCAGCAAGCACACCTCAACCGTCGACTCAAACTCTGGCTCTATCGATCCAGCCGACCAGCATCAACGCCGACGACGTGGATCGAATCCCTGCTGTCGCGACAGAATTTCGACAGCCCCATACCTACTTACTCTCAATTGGGATCGGGTCCTATCGCGATCAGCAAGCCCAATCACACAAGTCAGTTTCCCTGGATGCCGAGATAGTCTCAAACTATTTTCAGTCCCTCGGTGGGTTGCCTGCCTCCAATATTCGCCTGTTGCAGGACTGGAAAGCGATACGCTCGGACATTGATGAAGCCTTGCTGGATTGGCTGCCGCCTCTCATGAATAAGGACGCAGTCGTCATTGTCTATTTTGCCGGTGTGGCTTCGGTGTCTTCAACGGGAGAGGTGTTCTTGGTCCCATACGATGGGATCGCCATGACTCCCTCACAGGCCTACCCGCTCAAGAAGTTGGAGGCAGCACTGACTCGTTTACGAGCGAAACATACCCTGTTTCTGTTCGATGGCATTGTGTCGCCCCTGGAGCCGGATAAGCGAAATAAAGCCGCCCTCCCTCAATGGAATCCCACAGAGAGTTCCACTAACCACGTCATTGGAACCGGCGAGACCATGCAGAGGCTGGAGGATAACCAGCATCGACATGGGCTATTCACCTACTATCTGCTGCGGGCACTGCGGGGCGAAGCCGACATGAATCGAGATGGAGAGGTGACACTCAACGAAGCAGTGACCTATCTCAGTCAGAAAGTACGGTGGGCATCCAAGACCTATCAGAACCAGGAACAACGCCCGTTCGCTGTTCCGGCAATTCGCTCAACCGATCCCTTCGTTGCATTGATATTGACGAAGCCGGCTGTGATCCAAGCCACTGAAGACTACTAAGCCGTATCGACCTCTGAGACAGCCTAACCCAACCGTTCTCGGGCATCATACTCGTCACCTGCAGTCTCACCGTACAGGGCAAGACCCTCTTCATCACGTCATGAGCGGAAAACAAAAAAAGGGTGGAGGATTCGATCCTCCACCCTCTGAAACCCACAGCTACGGCGAAACTACTCTTTATCTTTGCAGAAGCTCCGCTCGTAGTTGATGACCGTCCAGGCTTCCTCTTCGGTGATCGCAGCTGGGATCAAGGGCACCATACCCGTGCCTGCGCTTCCATTCTTGATCACCCAGAAAAGCTCGCCGTCTTTCCGTTTCTTATGGAACTTGCAATTCGTGAAATTGCGGGGGGCAGGATTCAGAATCTTGCCGGCCTCGCCCATGCCGTCTCCATCCTTACCATGGCAATTAAAACAGGTGCCCTTTCCCTCGAATATTGCCTTTCCTTTGGCAATATTTTCGGGAGTTACGGCCACTGGATTCTTCATTGCCCTCGCATCGGCCATCTGATCCGCCGGAACGCGGGCCTTAAGCGGGTCCTTTTCTTCACCTGCGTACGCCGAGACCGTCAACAGCATCAGCGCTGCGCTGATTCCCAGAAACTTAGAAAAATGCCCCATCAGACTTCCTCCTTTGTGTTTAACCACCGCACATGAAGCCAACCTCTTGGCCGCTGTTCATGAGATCCAGATCAAATCGACAAAACGCGGGCGAATATAACAATGGCCTTCCACTCCTGTCAAGCAATCCAAGATGCTATTTCTCACTCCCACTCCGCCGGATTTCGTTCAGTCTTCACCAGATACGTATCAAAGCTCATGCCAGAATGCCCCCGCAGTGAGGCACGATATTCCAGCTAGTTAGGAGCACTCGAGTCACGGAAATTCCAGAAGTCTCAAAAGGGTGACACCATTGCGCCTCACTCCTTGCTGCGCCGCCCCATTTTTTCGTCTCTCGACAGCGATTGGGACTCACTTGCCTACCCATATGAAATCCTGTCTCGCCCATGCACCCACTCGCTCGCTTCATCAAAAAAGATTTCCGACTCCTTAGTTTTTCCCCTGGCATCAGGTGGAGATACGCCCTGCGTGATTCTAAAGACAGTTGCTGCCACCATTTTCTTCTAGTCACTTAGTTCCTTCTCCAGATGCTGGAAGTTCCTGCTGCCCCGACTGAATAACCGACGAAAGGTCGACTTGCTCCTCAAATGGCCGTGTAAGGCCGGTGATCTTAACCGTCGCGGTTTGGATCGAGGGGTCATAAGCAAAAAATGCGCGTATGTGATCTATGCGCCCCCCATGTCCACTTTCCTCAGAGGCGACGTCTTCTGGAGGGAACCGCCATGCTCGGACGATCATTGCACCGGAAATTTCCTTTTTCCGATGCAACAGGAAAAACTCATAGCCGGTGTCTGTCGAAGGGTCCTTGTTGAAGGGGAAGTATGGATGTTGATGTCTGACGATTTTTGCATAGAGCTGAACCACTGAGGGTCCATCAGTTACTTTGGACAATACGCCTCCCATTACATTCCATCCGCCATTGCGCCAGAATCCCTCGCCCCGCATAGCTATATTGATGCCATACGGTTCCGAATGGAGCGTCTCTATCCACCCTCCGCGCTGGGTATCAGTAAGCAGTCGAGCACCCGATCGTTCAGAAATCGAAATATTGGAACCTTCGACGAAAATACCCACTGAACTAGCTTTCCCATCCAGCATGTGCTGTTCCCAGAGCTTATCCAGTGGATCTGGCGGGATGAACTCGCCCCAGACAGGCCCCGCTAGGCTAACGCTGGCAGCTGTTAGGAAGACCGCCAAAGATACTGTGCGATACCAGTTGGAGGAATAAAAGTGGTCGGGGGTCTTTTTCATGATCCTCTCGGCCGCCCGCGTGGTCGCAGCGTCGATTCCATCCCGAACCGTTTCGTCACGCGCCGCACCAGAGCTAGCAAGTTTTGGGAATGCTATGTTGGCCCATGAAAGAAGTTCCGCATGTGTGGCACATCCCGCAGGATGCTCAAAACGGTCATCCAACGCGGCCGCAGGTGAGAGAAAACCGGAGGCGTAGCCTCTGGGCTACGTTGAGGATTTTGTCGAACCGAGAACAAAGTTGGGGACCGTTTTCAGCATCCTGCTAGAGGTGTTAGCGTTTGACGACGATATCGCGTGCGACTTTGCCGCTCGGACCGAAGGGCTTTTGAGGCACACCGTTGAGCTCGGCTTTGACGCCCCCAGCATTGCCAAGCGTCAAGGTAAACTGGTCTTGACCTTTCCATGTCGACTTTTCTCCGG
>JABFSG010000056.1 GCA_013140715.1 Nitrospiraceae bacterium | reverse complement strand
GAGTCGCAGCACTCACGAAGTGGTATCACGCGGTGGATTTGTATCCGAAGGGAGGCTGAGGTTGAGGCTGAGGTTAAGGTTGAGTGAAAAAACGCTAGCAAGTTTTCTCAACCTAAACCTCGACCTTAACCTTCTTCAAGAATGGCTCATAGTTACACCCCAGGCTTAACCGTCACAGAGCAGGCTGTCGTCCTTCGCCGTCGGATGCTGTCGCTGCCAGGCAAGGTGCTGGTTACAGTTGGAGAGACGGTCCGTGCGAATCAGCCGGTGGCCCGCGCCGAATTACCGGGGAAGGTCTATCCCTTGAATCTTGCCAATCAGTTGAGTGTGGCCCCGGATGAGATCCAGGAATATCTGATCAAGAAGGTCGGCGACTCGGTGCGGAAGGATGAAATTTTAGCCCAGAACAAGCCGGTCATGAAGTGGTTCAAGACGGAAATCCTCTCGCCGATCACCGGCGTTGTGGAGTCCGTGTCTCCCGTCACAGGGCAGGTGCTGTTGCGGGAGCCACCGCGCGTGTTTGAATTGTTGGGCTATGTCGATGGACGCATCGTCGAAGTGATCCCGCAGCAGGGCGTGGTGGTGGAAACAAACTGTAGCCTGGTGCAGGGCATCTTCGGCATCGGCGGTGAAACCAGAGGCGAAATCGTAATTGCCGTCCCGTCGCCGGATGAAGCGCTCTCGCCGCGTCATTTCACCGCAAACATGAAAGGCAAGGTCGTCGTGGGCGGCTCCTTCATTTCGTCGGAGGCGCTGGCTCGAGCGAAAGAAGTGGGTGTGGCGGGCGTGGTCATCGGCGGCATTCATGACAAGGATTTGCGCGCACTTCTGGGCTACGATCTAGGCGTGGCCATCACGGGTACGGAACAGGTCGGCTTTACTCTGATTCTGACGGAAGGATTCGGCGAGATCCCTATGGCCGGAAAAACCTTTGGGCTGCTTTCAGCTCATGCAGGGCAACAGGCTTCGATTTCAGGAGCCACGCAGATTCGTGCCGGTGTCATTCGACCGGAGATCATCATTCCCAAAGTCGGCGCATCGAGCGATCACAGTACAGCAGCCGCTCCGCAGCGGGACGGCATCAGGATCGGCGACCAGGTCCGCATCATTCGAGATCCCTTGTTTGGCAAGCTTGGAGAGGTTGCGAGTCTGCCGCCCGATCTCCAGAAGATTCCGACCGAGAGCGAAGTGCGTGTAATGGGAGTTCGTTTTGCCGACGGCAGCACGGCGATGATACCTCGCGCGAATATTGAATTGATCGAAGGAGCGTGAGACGCGTGAGAGGTAAGGGGGTAGGGGTGAGGGGTTATGGCGCGCTAGGAGTCTTGCTCACTGCCTGCTTCATTGGCTTTTCTCCGTCTATCCTATTGGCAGAGACGGCTCTGGCTCCTCCGCAGGATGTTCGGGTGTTCGATACTCCGAGCGACGGAGGGGGCAGTCTGACGGTGCTTTGGTCGCCGGCTCCCAACGATAGCGCCGCGACGAAATATCAGATCTTACTCAGCGAGGGAACTACGGCGCCGGATACTGCTGCGATGAAGGTGGTGGCGGAGTTTCCGGCGAGCCAACGGTATGTTCATGACTCCAAGTGGCCCTGGTGGACGAGGCCTGCCGCAAAGGAGGAGCACCAGTTCACGTTGAGGCATGGGAAGGGGGTCGAGCTCAAAGACGGGACGTCCTATCTCATCGCCGTGGCGCGGGTCTCGGGGGACGACCGCGCGATCGCGACGCCGGTTCAGGCGACGCCACAACCGAACTGGATCAACTGGAATCAGATGAATAATCTGGTGTTGGCGCTCCTGTTCGGCGGCATCGTGTTCTACGCGATCGGGACAGCCAGAAAGCGGGAGATTTTCCTCCGGCGCATTCCCGGCCTTGCAGCGGTGGATGAGGCCATCGGCCGCGCAACCGAATTGGGCAAGCCGATTCTGTATCTTACCGGCGCCCATGACATGCACGATCCCTCGACGATTGCCGCAGCGGTCATTCTGGGCCGCGTAGCCAAACGCGCTGCCGCCTATGGGACCGATTTGCTCGTGCCGCACCGCGATCCCATTACTATGGCCGTCTGCCAGGAAATCACGAAGCAGGCCTATCTGGAAGCGGGTAAACCGGATCTCTATAAGGACGATTCGAATTTCTTCATCACGTCGGATCAATTCAGCTATACCGCTGCGGTGGACGGCATCATGCTGCGAAAAAAACCGGCGGCGAATTTCTTTATGGGGTCGTATTTTGCCGAGGCCCTGCTGTTGACCGAAACGGGCGCAAGCA
Organism: Nitrospiraceae bacterium; assembly: GCA_013140715.1. GTDB lineage: Bacteria > Nitrospirota > Nitrospiria > Nitrospirales > Nitrospiraceae > Palsa-1315. The sequence continues at coordinate 11,199 of JABFSG010000056.1, read as the reverse complement.
CCGGCGCAATCCAAATCGCCGGGACGGATTCCGATCACCAGCTCCCATTCTTCGTCACGACCTGCGACTACACTTTGATCGGGGAGGAACTTTACGCCGCCAGCGCCTATCTTTCCAGAGAGCCGGTGCAGGTCGGCACGTTGCGCGGGCAGGACATCGGCAAGGCGCTGATCCTCGGCGTCATCGGCATCGGGACAGTCCTGGCCACTATCGGAGTCCTGTTCGACGCGCAATGGCCGCAAGTATTTCTTGAAGTCTTCAAGGACGTGAAATGATCTTTCTCCGCCGGCAGGTTCCGCTCCTGATCACGCTCATCACCGGGTTGGTGTTCGCGGCGCAATACTATGTACCGCATCCGGCTTCTGAGCAGATGCTGACCTCCGCTACCAAGTGGCTCCAGATCATCGGCGGATTCGCATTGGTCCTGGGCGTGAGCAGTCTGTTCCATGTCCATGCCGTCAAGATCCGGCGCAAAGAAGCCGGGTGGGGTTATAGTTTCGTGCTCTATGTCAGCATGCTGGGCACCATTGCGGTCGGTCTGTGGTCGAACGGCAAGGAAGCAGTGGACGGGGCCATGACCGCCTTCGGGTGGGTCTATAACTTCATGATGGTGCCGCTCCAGGGCACGATGTTCGCCATCCTGGCCCTGTTCATCGCCTCGGCCGCCTATCGGTCCTTCCGCGCGCGGAGCCGCGAGGCCACGGTGCTGCTCATTGCGGCGGTGATCGTCATGACGGGCCGCGTCCCGCTCGGAGAATATCTCATCCCCATCAGCGGCGACCTATCGCAGTGGATCTTGAACGTGCTGAACGCTTCGGTGCGGCGTGCGATCCTGATCGGTGTCAGCCTCGGTACAGTCGCGCTCTCCATCAAGATTATCTTCGCCCTGGAACGATCGTATCTCGGGGGAGGTAAGGAGTGAAGGGTAAGGGGTTAGGGGTGAGGCGGTAGGGTCAGAGGTAAAGGGTTAGGCGTAAGGGGTAAGGTGAGAAAAGAAAAGAAAAGAAAAGAAAAAAAGAATGAGACACCCACATAATTTTTCACCTCACTCCTTACCCCTAACCCCTTACCAGGTGTTGTAAGCATGAGTTTCGCTGAACGCATGCTGAAGATCGACCGGCGGATCATCTTTCTGGTGATCGGCCTTTGCACGCTCTTGCCGCTACTCTACCCGGTTGGGTTGCCGATCAAGATTTCTCCCGAAGTGCGAGGGGTATACGACCACATCGAGTCGCTTCCCGAGGGGTCGGTCTTTCTGCTCTCGCTGGATTTCGATCCCGCGTCGAAGCCTGAACTCCATCCCCAAGCGATTTCGCTCCTGCGTCATGCCTTCAAGAAAAATCTTCGTGTGGTTGCCTTGACCCTCTGGGTCTCCGGCACTGGCCTGGCCGACCAGATCATCACCCAGGTTGCCGGCGAGATGGGCAAAGAAAGCGGGAAGGATTATGTGTTTCTTGGGTGGAGCCCCGGCGGCACTGCCGTCATCATTAATATGGGACAGGATCTCTATGGGGCATTCCCTGCCGACTACAACGGGAAACCGACGAAGGGATTGCCGGTGCTCCAAGGCGTCGCCAATCTGCGCGATGTGAACTATGCCGTCAGCCTGGGCGCGGGTAATCCCGGTGTGGAAGCCTGGTACGTGTTCGGTAAGGATAAGTACAAGTTCGAAATGGGCGGCGGCTGCACCGGCGTGATGGCGCCGGGGCTCTATCCGTTGCTGCGCAGCGGCCAGATCAACGGCCTCATCGGCGGGTTGCGCGGCGCAGCAGAATACGAAACCTTGATGGGCCAGAAGGGGAAAGCGATTGCCGGTATGGATGCGCAATCGGCCACCCATCTTGCCATCATCGTACTCGTGATCCTCTGCAACATTTTCTATTTTTCGTTGCGTAAGCAGGGTAAGCAACAGGGCTACTCGGGAGCGTAAGGGTCTATGCCGTTTGAATTGATTATTGGGGCTTGGGTGGCAGTGGGTCTGACCCTCTTTATTTTCACCTTCCTGTACCAGGACAACCCGCTGTTCAAGTTGGCGGAGAATCTCTACGTCGGCGTATCGGTCGGCTATACCATCGTCAAGACCTACGACACAGTACTTGTGCAACTCATCTGGAAGCCGATCGTCGAGAACGGGGAATGGGCCCTGCTGATTCCGGTGGCCATCGGATTGCTCATGCTCACACGCTATGTCCCCAAAGCCGCCTGGCTCTCGCGCTATGCCTTTGCCTTCATCGTCGGTGTCGGGTCGGGGCTCGCCATCCCACGGACGATCTCGTCCTTTATCTTGAAACAGATCGAGGATACGGTTCGACCGCTGCTGACGCTGGTGCCGGGAGAGGGCGTCACCTTTACCTGGAACCTGCTGAATCCCACCAGCAGTCTGAATACGATCATCATCTTGGTCGGCGTCTGTTCGGTGCTGTTCTATTTCTTTTTCTCAGTCGAGCACACAGGACCAGGCAAGGTCGTGGCCCGGACAGGAATCCTCTTTCTGATGATCGCATTCGGCGCGGCCTTCGGGTACACAGTGATGGCCCGCATGTCCCTCTTGATCGGGCGAATGACCGATCTCATCGAGTACACCGATCCCTCCTATGGCAGGCCCAGCCTCTGGCTCCTGGCGGTGACCATCATTCTCTTGGTCGTGATGAGCAGGCGGCCCGGCAACAAGCAACCCAAAACAGAGGAATAGGTTTGTTTGGTCTATTTGGTTTATTTTGTTTGTTTGGTTGTACGAAACTAACCAGACAAACCAAATGAACCAAACAGACCAGTTCCCGGTTGCAGCGAGCGCAATCCCCTCGTTACAATGTGCGCTCCAATAAGGAACTGCATGACTACCACCACCATAAACGATCCCAAACAGTACCCGGCCCTTCGAAATCTGCAATTCTCGCCGATCAAAGAGGGCGAAGAGCAGTATATGGTTCTCTGGGACCCGACCGGGTTGAGCAAGGATAAACTGGTTCTGCCTCTCAATTATTTTTTCATCATCCAGCATTTCGACGGGGAACATTCGCTGGCTGAAATCGGATCGCTCTACCTCAAGCGATTCGGTGAGTTTCTCGGTTCCGGCAGGATGGATCAGTTAGTGTCCGATCTGAATGAGAAGCTGTTTTTGGAAGGCCCGCGTGCAGAGGAAGCTCATAGACTGGCACGGGAAACCTATCGGCAAAGCCCACTACGCCGCGCTGCCTTTGCCGGGCGAGGTTACGAAGCAGACGGTGCGAAACTGAAAAAACAGATCGATGGATTCTTTACGTCGAAAGAAGGACCGGACTTCAAACCGTCCGAGCATGCGGGAAAAAAGATCAAGGGCCTCGTCGCACCGACCTATGATCTAAAACAGGCAGGGCCGATCTATGCCTGGGCCTATAAAGAGTTGCAAGATGCAGAGCAGCCGGATCTCTTCGTCATCATCGGTACTGCTTCCGCCGGATTGGATCATGTCTTTGCCGTGACGGATAAGGATTTCGAGACGCCTCTTGGAGTCGTCGCAGCCGACCAACCGATCCTGAGCCGGCTCAAGGCCACACTTCCAACCTTCTTCGAAGACGATCTCTGCCATCAAGCGGAGCAGGCAGTGGAGTTTCAGCTCCCGTTTCTTCAGGACATTGTCGGGAGCAAGAAGCCCTTCACGATTGTGCCGATCTTGAGTTCATTTTCTGCAGCGAGCCTGGGAGATCAGACGGTTCGCCAATCAGTCGATCAATTTTTAACCGGGCTTCGGGAGATCCTCACACAATCTGGCCGATCCTACTGCGTGATTGCGGCGGGGGAGTTGGCGCATTTGGGGATGCGCTACGGAGACAAGGCGCCTCCGACGGATTTTTCCTTTCATCGCTGTATGCAGTTCGATCTGGAAATGCTCAAGCCAGTGGAGGAGCGCCAGCCGGAAGAATTTGCCAATTACATCCGAAAAGAGCAGGACCAGCGCCGAATCTCTGGTTTCTCACCCATCTATTCCTTATTGCGGTTGATCGACGCGGAGAGCGGGCAGGTATTGCGCTATGATCGCGGAATTACTGACCAGTACAACTCCACGGTGACGTACGCCTCGATGGCCTTCTTCTAGGCAGGACGGTGAAAACGACCGCCGGCGTCGTTCTCGCATCGCTCAGACCCTCGACGTACCAGAAAAGTACGCCTCGGCCCTTCGCTCGCTGCGGCCTAGCCGGACAGTCGTTTTGACCGTCCCGCCGGGAAGTTGCTGAAACAAACCTCCAGCTGCGTTCTCACCTTGAACAGGTCCTCAACGTACCCCTTCGGGAAAGAGCTGCCCGGCAGCTCGGGGCGGGTGGGTGAGAACTGCTACGCCTCCGGCCTGTTCTTCGGCTGCGGCCTTGCTGGATAGTCTGTTTGAGCAGCCTGGCGGGTTAGGAGACTATTATTCGAACGTCTTTGAGTAGGAGGAAGAGATGCAAGGGATCGCTTGGTGAGGGTAGGAAGTCGAAGTGCTCGTAGAATCCTTTGGCTGCATCATCTTTCGCGTGAACCACGAGGGCACGAATTCCTGCAATGTCGGCGGCGTGAAGTGTCCGTAGCATGGCATCTTTCAACAGCGCAGCACCGATCCCTTTGCTCTGCCAATGAGAATCTACGGCGAGTCGTGCGAGCAGCATAATGGGAATAGCGTGATGCGCGAGCCCTTTGTTGACTCGCTCTGGCGCCTTTTCATACTCAACCGACCCGACCGCAAGGGAGTAATAACCTATAATGGTTTGATCAGCCAAACCAACGTAGGTTTTTGATGCCCCATTATTTTGATTGAGCAACGCGTACTGTTGCAGGAAGCGATTCAGGTCTTTGTTGCCGCAGTCGAACGCGTCAACAGCGTGAACCCGCTGAAGCGTTTCGATCTTTCGAGTCAACGCTTTTCTTTAGTAGTAGGGATAGGAGCAGCGTCAAAGACTCCAGGCTCAGTCAACAGACGTTGCACACGAGGGAGCGGACGAGTCGGAGCATCCAATGCGGTCAGGAACTCAGCCCATTTCGCTTTGCTCAGACTGAATGTTCGACGATCGGCCAGTGTTTCATCTGCACGGGCCAGGGCGCTTTCAAGGACAAACGCGCTCACTGAACGATGAGAAGCCGAAGCGGCAGCTTCCAGCGTCCGCTTGGTTGAGCGGCTCACGCGAAGATCTAGCTTTTCAGTACGAAGTGCGCGTGCAGACATATTGCTTCCTCTCGTTGGGCATAAGATAGCGCAGTAATTATTACATGTCAAGACAATGTCTTGACGATTTATTATTGTAAAATCAACGCAGTACGTAATTATACATGCTGGCGAATTTGGGCATGCGTTACGGAGGCAAGGCGCCTCCGACGGACTTCTCCTTTCATCGTTGCATGCCGTTCGACCTGGAAATGTTGAAGCCGGTGGAGGAGCGGCAGCCGGAAGCGTTTGCCAACTACCGCATCGATGGCTTTCTACTAGGCAGGCGACTGAAAAAGGGAGCGGGGTAGCTGGGACGATCCCCTTGCTCGCGGAACAGAGGAGGGGATGGAGGCTGATGATCTTCTGTGCTCGCGCAACGCGCGGCCTGAGAAGGCCCTCGTTGGACGCGCGCAGTGGAAGATCCATCAGCCCCCATCCCTGAGGAAAGAACGAGCAAGCTTGGAGGGAGCATGTCTATCGTTGGACGCGCGCAGTTGGGCTGCGGCCTTTGACAATAGGATCGGAACTGCCGGTGACCGTGCGGGTATCGTCTCTCAATACAACGAGCGAAGTTGACAGGCTTCAAGGGTGCCAATAGAATCAGGTCCATCAAACCACTCACTTTGAAGAGAAGGATAGGTTATGAGGCACGTATCCGCTCACTATGACGGAGAGAAGGTGGTTCTGGATGAGCCTGTGTCGCTTTCGGCCAATACGCAGGTCGAGGTGGTCATTCCAGATTCCAAGGAGGAACTCACGACGTTAAGGACCGACGTGTTCCTTGCTTCTGTACCCAGTCTTACGCGTATATGGGACAATCCACGCGATGCCGAGTATGACAAGCTATGACCGGGGCGATGTCGTCCTGGCGACTTTGCCGTTCTCGGATCTGACGGGGCTGAAAAAACGTCCGGCTGTTGTCGTGAGTGCGCCTCATCCTTCGGTCGATCTCGTTCTCCTGCCGCTGACTTCTCAGCTTGAAAATCTACAGCCGGGTGAATTCGTCTTGGCCGAGTGGAAAGGAGCCGGACTGCTGTTTCCGAGTGTGGTCAAGCGTGGACTGTTTACGCTTGACAAGACCTGCATCAACCGGCGATTTGGTCGCCTTGCCGTTGCCGATCAGGGAAAACTCGACAGCGCATTGCGGCTCTGGCTGGGCATCTAGACCATAAAGAGCAGGGCCAACGCCGGACTCGGGCTTCTCCCCCATCTTCTCCTTACTGCGGTTGATCGAAGCAGGAAAAGGGCAGATCCTCCGCTACGACCGCGGGATTACGGATCAGTATAACTCGACGGTGACTTACGCCTCGATGGCCTTCTTCTAGTCAGTCTGCTGAAACAGACTCCCAGCTGCGTTCTCGGTTCGTCGCAATCCTCAACGTACTTCTGAGGGTACGCCTCCGGTTGTGACTCGCCTGCGGCCTCGTTGGATGACCTGTTTGAGCCGCCTGGAGGGTTGGATCGTTACGGCCTAGCCGGACGGTCGTTTTGACCACCATGCTGGGAGGCGGAGGCACTGAAAAAGGGAGCGGGGGTAGCTTGGGCGTCCTCCTGCTCGCGGAACGCGCGGTTTCAGAAGGGAGAGACGAGGCAGCCCACAATCGATGCCATTCAGCGAAGCTTCCGACGCAACGAATACTACGACTTGTTCCTGGCACAGTTTATTGTCACGCCCTCCCAAGAAGCAGGCACCGGTGTCTCCTCCTGCTCAGGATTCTGAAATAACGTTTCTCTGATTTCCGGTAGCGCGCTATCTTCTTCAATTAACTCGATGGGAAAACCGGTTTCTACAACTGGAAAAACTGGACCTCCAAGAACTACATCCACCAGAAAATGCAATGGGTGGATTTGGGTTTCAGCTTGGGTTCGCACATAATATCGACACCCACTTTCAACTGATATTGTTTTCGAATCCTCTTGCCCATAGATCCAGTTTTCTCCATGACGAGTGTCTATCCGATAGACCCCAGGTGGTAGCTCTAGCACCGTGTGATGTTGGTTCCTCAGGGATATCGGTAGTTGGCCCCTCACGAACATCATGGGAGCGGCTGCCCCAGAGCCAAACCGAAAAGGACGATACACATACACGAGTGCCATGTTCGGACGAGTGTTCTCCCGCAACTTGAAAAAGACCACGTTTGGGTCGTTGCTTCCTTCAAGGTTTTTAACGGAGGTCCCACAGCCTACAAGAAGTAGTAGACATAAGATCGTAGCGACACTTTTCCCAAATGATGTGAAAAGCCTCCGTAGTATCGACATCATTCATCTGCCTTCCAATGGTGCCGATTACAGGAGAGGTTCCAGTTCGTGTCTTGCCCTTGGAATAGTCCGATGTTGTATGTGGCAGCGAAGTGCATAGCGAGGTGGCGGAAGGGGAGAATCGAAAAGGGCATAGGAACCTCGCAGGAAAGCTCAATCTAGGAGGGTTGCGAAGAAAAGCACAATAGTGCTTAAGGGGGGAGGTCAGTCTCCCACTCTGCGTGTCAAACAAGGCCTTTCCGATTTTTTCTACCTCTCTGAGAGGGAGTGGCCGAGGCTGCCCTTGACTGCGCGCACTCCGGAGCAGGAGATCAATGCGGGTGTGATTCCACGTTCATTCTTTGACCGTCATCCTCACCGTCAATCGGTTCCAGGGGATTGTCACGGTCGTCGCGGGGGGAGCGGCGACGATCTTGTCTGCCACCTCCATTCCCCGAACGACCTCGCCAAAGACGATGTAGTGTCGATTTAGGCTGCGACGATTGTGTTGAAGATGTCTTGCACGGCTTGTCAGCGCATTGAATTCTGTACATAATCGAGCATTGATTTTGTCGCAAGAGGTGGCTATGCCTGTACGATTAAACATCACGATGGATGATGACGTGTATGCGAAGCTTAAGAAGAAGGTGCCAACTCCGGATCTCAGTGCTTTCATCACAGAGGCTGTCCGCGCCAAGCTCCGTCCGGATGCCAGAACATTGAATGCTGCCTACCAAGCTGCCAGTAAGGAACAATGGAGAGCGGGCGTGGTTAAGGGCTGGAAACACATTGATTGAGACTCTCAGTCAGGATGAGTTGGCGGCGGTCGAGGAAGCGGTTCGAATCACGCTCGGTTTATGGCCTTGATTGCGGTTCAACCAAAGAGGTTGACGATGTTGCTGGGAGCAAAGAAATGCTGACTCAGAAGACGACGAAAGTCGTGTCCGCTGGAAAGTGGTACCCGCTCGGTGCGACGCTCGTTGGTGAGGGTGTGAATTTCGCGCTCTACTCCAAGCATGCGAGCGACGTGTTCCTCCTGCTCTTCGATCGGCCTGAGGGAGAGCCGACGGATATCATTCAACTCTCAACCAGGACGAAGTATGTCTGGCATGCCTATGTCCAGGGGATTCATGCCGGGCAGCTGTATGGATTCAAGGTCTGCGGCCTATTCAAGCCGGCCGAGGGGTTACGGTTCAACGAGCAGAAATTGCTGATGGATCCCTATGCGAAAGCGCTCACGGGGAAGTTTCGCAATGTGGACAATCTGCTGCTGGCGTATGACGTCCAGGCTCCCGAGAAAGATCTGTCGCAAGATCTGCGAGACAATACGCGAATGGCGCCCAAGTCGATCGTCATAGATGATCGTTTTGATTGGCAAGGCGATACCCCGCCGGCGATTCCGTTCGAAAAGCTGGTGGTTTACGAGGTGCATCCCAAAGGTTTTACCGCGCATCCGTCGGCGAACGTGCAGCATCCAGGGACTTATCTGGGGTTTGTTGAAAAAATTCCCTATCTTCGCAATCTGGGGATCAATGCGGTTGAGTTGTTGCCAGTACATGAGCACTATGTCGAGGATTTTCTCATCGATAAAGGACTTACCAACTATTGGGGGTATAACACCATCGGGTTCTTTGCCCCGGAATCGTCCTATGGCACCCAGCAGTCGCCCGGATGTCAGGTCGCTGAGTTCAAGACGCTGGTTCGCGCACTCCACAAGGCCGGTATCGAAGTGATCCTCGATGTGGTCTACAACCACTCGGCCGAAGGGAACGAATGTGGCCCCACGCTCTGTTTTAAAGGCATCGATAACCCTTCGTACTATTGTCTGTCCGGAGCCGACGGAAGACCGGGACGATATTATATGAACTACACCGGTTGCGGAAACAGTATGAATCTCGCCGATACTCACGTCATTCGATTCGTCATGGATTCGCTCCGGTATTGGGTGGACGTGATGCACGTAGATGGGTTCCGCTTCGATCTTGCAGCGGTCTTGGGGCGAGCGGCAGGGAGGTTTGAACGATCCGCGCCATTTTTCGATGCGATTGCGCAAGATCCTGTGTTGCAGCGTGTGAAGCTGATTGCTGAGCCCTGGGATATCGGGGACTATGAGGTTGGAAACTTCCCAGTCGACTGGTCGGAATGGAATGGTCGCTTCCGGGACTGTATCAGAAAGTTCGGCAAGGGCGATGGGGGGCAACTTAACGAACTGGGTCGGCGGCTGACCGGGTCAGCCGATCTCTATGGCGATGATGGGCGTTCGGCGTACAACAGTGTGAATTTTGTCACCTGCCATGATGGATTCACGCTGCACGATCTGGTCTCGTACAACAGCAAACATAATGACGCTAATCTGGAAGGCAACCGCGACGGCTCGGATGACAATAACTCATGGAATTGCGGCATCGAGGGGGAGACGAACGATGTCGCGGTGATCAAGCTGAGAAAGCAGCTTGTGAAAAATCACATCTGCATGTTGTTCATTTCCATGGGCACACCGATGCTGCTGGGCGGCGATGAATGTCTACGGACTCAGAAGGGCAATAACAATGCCTATTGCCAGGACAACGGGATGGGGTGGTTCAATTGGAATGATGTGACGAATCATGCGGACATGCTCGAGTTTGTCACAAAGGCCATCGCCTTGACGAAGCGCTATACGGTCTTGCAGCAACGCAAGTTCTTTCAGGGGCGGGATCTCGATGGTGACACGATCTCCGACATCACCTGGTTTGGACCGGATCTGGGTCCGCCTCGGTGGGATGATCCTGAAGCTTGCACCCTCTGTTATCGCCTCGACGGCGGAGAAACGCCGTCAGCTTTGGGGAAATATCATCTGTATATCATCTTGAATGCAGATTTTCGGCTGCAGGCAGTCAGGATTCCCGCGCTGCTCACTGGGCAGGCCTGGTATCGGGTCATCGACACCAGTTTGCCTGCCGGGGAAGACTTTCTTGATTCGGGAAAGGAAATACAGATTGAGCCGAAGGATTCATATCTCGTCAATCCGCGCAGTGTGGTGGTGTTGTTATGCAAGTAGAAGGGAAAAACGGCGTTGTATTCAGCTCGCGGAGGGAAACCTCAGGGTCTTCGACGGCGCATCGACCGAGCACCGTTAATGATGTTCCATCCAAGCTTGCTTATACCCTTCTCTAGTGGAGTCACACCCGTGCTGATCCTATTGCGGCCGTCGAGCGAGGCCCTTCTGAGGGCGCGCGCTCCGGGAGCAGGGGATCAGCGCGGGTGTGACTCCACGCTTACTCTTTGACCGTCATCTTCATCGGGATGGCTTGCAGAGGATTATCGAATTCGTCGCGCGGCGAGGCGACGATCTTGTCTACTATGTCCATGCCCCGAAAGACCTCGCCGAAGACGGTGTAGGTTCGGTCCAGCCCGCTGTTGTCGTTCACGTTGATAAAAAATTGTGAGCCGTTATCGTTGGGGTCTCTCGTGCTGTTGCTTTCGCGCGGGACTTTGGCCATGCCGATGGCGCCTCGTTTATTCGGGCGATCGCTGGTTTCGGGATTGAGCCAGTAGCCGGGACTGCCGGTTCCGTGCAGTAAGCGATCGGCATTCTTACTCAAGGGATCGCCGCCCTGGATGATGAATCCTGGAACGACACGATGGAACGTAGTCCCATTATAGAACCCCATCTTGACGAGCTTAATAAAGTTCTCGACGTGGCGAGGAGCGTCGTCCGGGTAGAATCGAATTTTGATCTCACCGAACGGTGTCGTGATCGTCACGCGAGGATCGATTTTTTGAAATTGCATCGTCATGAGGCGAAAGTATCAGGGGCAAGG
>JABFSG010000038.1 GCA_013140715.1 Nitrospiraceae bacterium | reverse complement strand
GGTAATGGGGGAAGGGCGAATAGCGTATAGCTGATAGCGAATGGCCTAGAGCATGAACGAAGAAAGTCCTGTGCTGGGTCGCTATAAGTCATCTTCTTTCAGGCACCGCCCGAATCCCTGTTGCTCGGCAAAGTAGTAGGCGTAGTGCAGGGCTGCGAGATTCGCGACTCGTTCTTCCGCCTCGTCTCGATTATCCGCGTAGACGATCGTGATCCCATATCTTGTCGTCAGTGCATCCAGGAAATCCATCATGCCGTTCTTGTGATATTGATTGAGGCGCCCTCCGGCTTTGCGGTGCTGGAGCGTCCCTTCAATGACAAGAAAACGAGAGGGGAAGGCCAGGAGTTGTTCGAGTTCGTGAAGAAAGGGCAGGCGATTGTCGGAGGGGTTTGAATAGATCGTAGAGAGCACCTCTACGCCGATACATTTAATGCACAGGAGTTCTGGTGTTTCGGCAATGGCATAGCTGCCGGCTTGAAGAGGCTCTCGAATGACTCCGGCGATGCGGACGAAGCCTTGAAAGTCGTATGGGAAATGTTCCCGAGGATCGACGTAGAGATGAATGGCCGGCACCATGGTTGTCGGCTGACCTTGCCGAGTGAGCATGATGAGTGATTGGGGGCCGCGAGGATCCTGGGAAGATCGTGGTCTCTGTTGAGGTCGTGGCGGCGTGGAAGAGTAGGCTCCAGAAGCTGGGCCTGGTGCAGGGGATGGGCGTGGCGGTGGCCCCTGGGAGGCCGAGGGCTGTATCTTGGCGTCGTAGCTGGCGCGTGCGGCTGGGTCACTGAGGGTTTGATAGGCCTGGTTGATCAGCTGTGTTCGGGCTTCCGCCTTGCGGTGCAACGTCGGCGCATGATTGAAGCGATCCGGATGCCAGACCTGAATTTGCTCATGCCAGGCTTTTTTGATCTCAGCCTCGGTTGCGGTGGGCAAGAGTTCGAGCAGCGTATAATAGTTGGTCATCCGTTCTTCCCGTAGCGGTCTCTCATTTTCAAGGCATAGAAGTACAGCGAAGCGGAGGGAAGAACTTTCGCAGGATACTGAAAATGTTCGCCTAGAATCCCAGCTCCTTTTCGAGATCGGCCTGGCCCTTCTTGAATTTCGATTTTTCCTGCTCGTCTTTTTTCTTCGTCAGATTATCGAGCGCTTCTTGCCGCTTCTTCAGAGCCTCGTCTTCTTTCTTGCGGGCCTCATCCTGCTTTTCTTCCGCGAGCGTGGCCGTCTGTACGGCTTTGATGGCCTCGTCGGGCTCCGCCAGCCAGGAGAGGCGGTAGCCGGGACGTTTGAGGATGAGGTCCTGGTACAGCACCGCGTATTTTGTCGGGTAGGTGCGTTGGCCTATCTGGCGTTCTTCCAAGACATAGACAGTTGGTGCCTCATAGAGTTCTCGCCTGTACATATCTAAGGACATGGCGATCAACTGGCCTGTGTTCGCAGATTGAGCCTGTAGGATCTTTTCCATATAGGCAGGGTTAGTAGCATCAGGTTTCATATTTGCGAGTTGTTTATCCAGTTGCTTTCCCCTTTCCTCCGAGGCCCGGTTCCGCACCTCCTGCTCATCTTGTAACTGATAACGGTATTTATCCTGGAATTCATCGAGCTTCATCGGTCCGCCCTTAGTCTTACCCTTGAAGAATGTCGCCAGTTCGGTCATGTTTTTCGCGATGTAGGACAGCCGTCCGAATGTCGCGTCGCTGGTATAAAAAAGATAGGTACTGGCCGGCACAACCGGCAACTTGAATTTGCCAGGGTCAGGAGGGGTTTCCGGTGTGAGGCCCATCTGCATCGACTGAGTCCGCTGTCCTAGCAAGGTGATGGCGCTTCCCTTTCCACGGAAAATCATTTGGGAGACGGCTCGCCGTACATCCGGCACAGGATCGTTGGCCAGCGGTGCCAGCATATCTACGTCGCTGTCTTGCGGACCGATCATGCCAATGGCATCCGCGGCCGCAATCCGCAACTCGGGTTCATTGCTCTTGAAAATATCCAGAAGGGCCGGCATGTAGGTGCGTTGGGCTGACGATCCTAGGGTGTGCAAATCTTCCCTCAAAATTTCCACCGCATCCTTCCGTATCTTGTCGCAATTTCCTTCTTTGGAGGGTTTAGTCCGGCAGCCGGAGATATACTTTGCCACAACTTCGCCTTTTGACAGGACCGCCTCTTTGGGTGATGCATCGGAGCCCCCGAGTGTGGTCGCTCCGGCATGGACTGGAATGCTAACCAGACTAGCAAGGAACAGGAAAGAGGCTACAACCGATGTGACTGTCGAATGGATCTTCATGGATCTTCCTCCCGGACCTTGGATGAGAGACCAACTACCGTAAGACCTTCCTGAGGCCATCGACGCGGTCGGCTGCTTCTTTCAACCGTTGCTGCTGCGCCGCTTCTTGCTCTAAGGCTTGTCGGAGGCTTGGATCGAGCGAACAGTAGGCTTGCATCTTGTTCACTTCTTCCTGCAACCGGTCCCACTCCTTTTGATAGCCGTTTATTTCCTCCTGCATGTAGTCCACCACCAGTTGGTTGTATCGCCAATCTGCGCCTTTGTGAGACTTGCAGGCGTCCCTATGAACCTTTTCGTGATCATCAACTGCGCCACGAAGACAAGGCGTTGCGGCCTCGTCGATGGTTGTCCCGCATGTCAGGTCGGAGGTGTTTGCCCCATAGTCTCTCGCACCCGGCTCCTTCGCTGCCCGGCGTTTGGCATTGACAGAGCTTTGAACCGTACTTCGAATCTCAGGGGTCAGAGTCTGTTTGCCAGAACTGTATTGCGGCATCAGGGCTTTGTACTCATTGATCATCGCTTCGATGCTCTTCATGCGGCTATTCAGATCGAGTTCGTCCTGCCTGCTGCACCCGCACCCGAGCGGAACCTTGAAATTCTTCCCAAACTCGACGGCCTTCTCCGCTCCACTGTTCGAAGGGGCCCAAAGCAAGCTCATCAGCGGAAGGCAGCAGCACGTCACCAATCTCAAGATCTTCATATATCCCCCTATACCGTCAAGGTCCGATGCAGTATAACCACATCTGTGGATCGCCTTACGATGCGCCCCATGTTCCTTTGCGCCGTGTTCTTCGTGGTCACAGCGGCCACCTATGCCGGTGCCCTTCAGGGCACGTTTCAGTACGACGACCTCTACACGATTCTCATCAACCCTCACCTCGACCGGTGGGGCACGTTTGTCGGTCATCTCGATCACATGGTCCGGCCGGTGTTGTATGGGACATACTTGCTCAACCGGTCATTCAATGGAAACGATCCAGCCGGCTACCACCTGCTGAATCTGTCGTTCCACATGGGCTCCGGTCTCTTCCTCTATGCGATTCTCCGTCACGCCGTCACGGAAAAAACTCGGCACATTCCCTTCTGGACCGCCTCGCTGTTTCTCATCCATCCAATCCAGACAGAAGCTGTGACATACATCTCAGGAAGAGCCTCAAGTCTGATGGCCTTCTTCTACCTCTTTGGGTTCTTGTTGTACATCAAGGCTTCGGAGTCTCCGCATGCCGTGATTGTCCGCCGACTCTACCTGTTCGGCGCGGTACTGTCACTGCTTCTGTCTCTCGGTTCCAAGGAAACGGCAGTCACGTTTCCGCTCTTGCTTCTGCTCTGGGACGGGCTTATTCGACGACTCAGGGGCGCCTCATTCCGGTCTGCAATTCTGTCCAATCATCTGCCGTTCTGGCTCGTCCTTGTCGCCGTGGGTCTGTGGGCCTTCGTTCACCCGCGTTATTCGGCGCTTGCGCAGTTCAGTCTCGGCATCCGTCCGCTCTGGGGGAACTTCTTGAGCGAACTCCACGCGGCCACCTATGCGGTCCTTCTGTTCTTCTGTTCCTGGAGGCAGAACTTCGATCACGATGTTCCTCAGATCCATTCGCTGCTTCAGTGGCCACTACCGCTTGAACTGCTGGCATGGTCTGGATTGGCTGTTGTTGCCGTCGTCTCGGTTCGACGGCTCCCGCTCCTCTCTTTCGGAATCGGATGGTTTATTCTCCAGATGCTTCCCACCACCGTCATCCCACGCAACGACTTGTTGAGCGAGCGCAATCTTTACCTGGCCTCCATCGGGGTTCTACTGGTGACGGTTGTGCTTTGCTCACGTGTAGTCCAGTGGCTCATGACGGTCTTGCCGTATCCCCGGGTCGTTCGATTCGGCACGAACGGTATTGCTCTGACGTTCGTTCTGCTTCTCTGCTTCTTCACATATCAGCGGAACATTCTCTATCATGGCGAGGTATCCCTATGGTCCGACGCAGTGGGAAAGTCTCCACACAAAGCGAGGCCGCATAATAACCTCGGCCATGCCTACGCGATGCAGGGGAATTGGGACCGCGCCATTGAAGAGTTTCGCACCGCAGCCCAACTGGATCCTGCCTACGGGCCAGCCCAGAAAAATCTTCGCGACGCCTACCTCCACCAGGTCGGGCGACAGTGAGACCGCGATTAACTTGCACCCTGTAACACCGTTTGCCCATACCGCAATAGCTTAGGCGCTTGCTCCCACCGATCCAGCACGTTCAATCCCACCAGCAGCAAACGGTGCCCATCCTTAAACATGCTGGCGATCAGACAACGACCGGCTTTGCTGGTGTATCCAGTTTTCACACCGGTGACGTCCGGATCCAGCAGTAACTCATTGGTCGTATGGAGGGAAACCTGCCTGCTGCCGTCAACGGTTGCGATATCACGTGTCACGGTTCGAACCATCATGGAGATGGCCGGCACCTCCAAGGCATGCTCAGTCAGTTTGGCTAGATCGGTCGCCGTTGAATAGTGGCCTGGCGCGTCGAACCCGCAGGCGTTGGCGAAGTGCGTATTTTCCAGCCCCAATGTACGAGCCCGCTCGTTCATCATCGATACGAACCGGTCGGTCGTTCCCCCCACATGCCATGCAATGGCTTCGCAGGCATCGTTCGCACTCGTCACGAGCATGGCCGTAAGTAAGTCGCGCAGGAGAAATTGTTCACCGGCTTGGAGCTTGAGTGACGACCGATGGACGATCGCTCTGCGATCGACTTGAACAACTTGCTGTGGGGAGGCAGCTTCTAACGCTACCAGCGCAGTCATGATTTTTGTGAGACTGGCGGGAGGAAGCCGGCGGGTCGCATCCTTTTCCAGAAGGACCCGTCCGGATTTAAGTTCGACCATGTACAAGGCGGCAGCTTTGACGACCGGCCGATCCGGCGGTTTGGACGGTCCCGCCTCCTGCGCTGGAGCGGCGCAAGGCAGGCTTGCAGACGTCATCATCACCATGGCGATTAACAACGATGCGCCTCGCAACCGTTCCCCCATGATCTCGTTCGTCTAGTGCCCGAACAATCCCTTCAATAGAGTGCCGGCCTTTTCCACGTCCGAGGGTTCTTCTTGAGTCGGTGCGGGGTCAGGAGTCGCCGGCTGCTCGCCCGGTACCGGCATCGTGCGTGGCTGTCTCCCTGTTTGAGGTCGGGGGGTCGGCATGCCGCGCTGCCCCATGCCTTCACGGCCCATCGCCCCGCTCATCATGGCGCCCATGTCGAATTTCGTGAATCCTTCCGGGATTTCGAATAATTTTGAGTCCTGCCTGCCGATCTGAACGTTCGTGAGTTCGGTCAACATCCGTTTCTTGTCATTTCCTTCCTTGTACAGGAGATCCTGCTTGATGGAGATCCCCTCTCTTGTTCGCCATGAAAAGCCTCCATACTTTTTCCCGTCGGAGCTCGTCGCGATCGTCTTATACTTCGTCACCCTCATCCCGTTCAGCGTCTCCTCGCCCATCACCGTGTCTTCATAGGTCCATTGCGAGGGATCCTTGCCCTGACTTTTCCCCGCCATCGAATGTTCCATGTACATTTTCTCCGACGGCATCAGCTGCCACATGACCTTGCTGTCGAACCGGAAAATCTGGACCGCCCCATCGCCGGCGTCTGTCAGCATTTCCTTGCGCTCTTTGGCCGGTGTCACGTAGATACGCTGCTGGATAGTTCCTTCTTCACTTTGAATCATCGAATCGGCCGAGTACTCCACTTGAGGACGGCTCATTTGGGCCGCCCAAACCGGTGTTGCAGCGAACAGAGTGGCGAGCGCGATCAATGCGCACAGACGTCGTAACATGACAGGCTCCTTCCTGAGATGTGTGGCAAGGTGGCGTTAGTTTGTGTGAGTTCCATCCTGGTGCAGCTCCGGGCTTGTGATGGATAGAAAAGGGAACGGGATAAGAGGGTATCCCTTGCTCAAAGAGAAGTAAAGTAGCGTGGGGAGACGGGGCTGGTGGATACGCGGAGGTTTGGGGTAGACTTGCTTCCCGGTGGTCATGTCCGTTCGGCCTTGGCATAAGGCCAGGTGCAACGTCGTGAAACGCCGTCGCGTACCACATAAGGGGAGGCAGGGGATGAACGATCAAGAAACGAAGCAGGCGGTAGGGATTCTCAACCGCATTATGGAGCATGAGTTGGCTGGAGTCGTACGCTACATGCATTACTCGCTGATGATCTATGGGTATAACCGTATTCCCATCGTTTCATGGCTGAAGAGCAATGCGGACGAGAGCCTTGCTCATGCGCATAAAGCCGGGGAACTTGTCACTCTACTGGGAGGCCACCCTTCATTGAAAATCGGCACGTTACTGGAAACAGAGAAGCATGATGTGGGGGATATTTTACGTGAAAGTCTGGAGCACGAGAAAGGCGCCATCGAGGCCTACTATGAATTGCTAAAACTCTCCGAAGGAAAGTCCATCCTCCTGGAAGAGTATGCAAGAGAAATGATCGTCGGTGAAGAGCTTCATCTGGATGAAGTGAATAAGATGCTGCGTACAGCAGGCGACGTCAAGCCGTTTCGCCCCTAGCGGCGCAGGTTAGAGAAAAACGCAAATGCGGCATCTCCTCGGTTGCACCTGTATTGTCATTTATCCAACAACGAAGACGTGTGACGAATTCTAACAAGAAAGCGGCCGTCACCCCGAGTGGCCGGCACTCGGCTGGGCGCTGCTTTCAGAAAGATCGGTAACAGACACAGATGGTTTCTCCAACGACCCAGACAGTTTCAGATGCGGCACAGTTGAAGATCGTTCCACTCATTGCCAAAGAACTCGGTGTGGGGTCCCATCAGGTCGCAGCTGCGGTCGCCCTGCTCGACGAAGGCTCGACCGTGCCGTTTATCGCCCGCTATCGCAAGGAGGCTACCGGCAACCTGGACGATACGCACTTGCGTACCTTGGAGGAACGACTTCTCTATCTCAGGGAATTGGAGTTGCGTCGCGCGGCGATCCTGGCTTCGATCGAGGAGCAGGGAAAACTCACCGATGTATTGCGCGGCACGATCGAAGCAGCGGCGACCAAGCAAACGTTGGAAGATCTCTACTTACCCTACAAGCCCAAGCGCCGCACGCGCGCACAGATTGCGCGCGAGGCAGGGCTGGAGCCGTTGGCCGATGCTCTTTTTGGCGATCCGACACTCAATCCCGAACAGGAAGCCGCGAAGTATCTGAATGTGAAGCCTGCGGCCGAGGGTGTGGAGGCGATCAACGTACCGGATGCCAAATCCGCACTTGAGGGCGCACGGGACATTCTGGTCGAACGTTTTGCGGAAACCGCCGAGCTGCTCGCCAAGTTGCGTACTCGCCTGTGGGAGCAGGGTATCGTGACCTCTACTGTGATGAAAGACCAAGAAACGGCCCATGAAGAAAAGTTCAGAGATTACTACGCCTACTCTGAAACCATCCGCACCATTCCTTCTCATCGGGCGCTGGCTCTGTTCCGCGGCCGGACGTTGGGTGTGTTGAAGCTCGACTTGAACTTGGGCGAGACGCTTGAAGCGGTTGTGCCTCATCCCTGCATCGCAATGATCGCGGCCCATGTCGGGATCGAAGACCGTGGACGTCCTGCCGACCAGTGGCTCATGGCGGTCTGCGATTGGGCCTGGCGTGTGAAGGTCCATCTGCAACTCTCAGTGGAGCTGTTGGTGCAGTTGCGCGAAGTGGCTGAAACGGAAGCGATCAAGATTTTCGGCCGCAATCTGCACGAACTGCTACTAGCTGCGCCGGCAGGACCGAAAGCCGTGTTGGGTCTCGACCCTGGCATCCGTACCGGCTGTAAGGTGGCGGTCGTCGATGCGACCGGGAAGTTATTGGAGACCACGACGATTTATCCATTCCAGCCGCGCAACGATCGGCAAGGATCGCTGGCGACATTGGCGCGGTTGGTCGTGCAGCATGGGGTCGAATTGATCTCGATCGGCAATGGGACAGGAAGCCGAGAGACAGACAAGCTTGCCGTTGAGGCGATCAAGATGGTGGCAGTGCTGAAGCCGGAACGTAAAGTGGCGAAGATCGTAGTCAGCGAAGCAGGGGCCTCGGTCTATTCCGCCTCGGCTTTTGCTGCAGCCGAATTTCCTGAATTGGATGTCAGCCTGCGCGGTGCCGTCTCCATCGCCCGGCGTCTCCAAGATCCGCTGGCTGAGCTGGTGAAGATCGACCCCAAGGCGATTGGGGTCGGTCAATATCAGCACGATGTGAATCAGCGGGCTTTGGCCCGTTCGCTCGATGCGACGGTCGAAGACTGCGTCAATGCCGTGGGCGTGGATGTCAACACCGCTTCCGCGCCGCTTCTCGAGCGGGTATCCGGTTTGAACAAGGCCCTGGCAAAAAACATTGTGGAATACCGCGATACCAACGGTCCCTTTCCGAATCGCACCACGATACGCAAGGTGTCTCGTATGGGAGACAAGACGTTCGAGCAGGCGGCCGGTTTTCTGCGTATCAACGATGGCGACAATCCGCTGGATCGTTCATCGGTCCATCCCGAAGCCTACCCGGTCGTTGAGCGCATCTTGGCCAGCATCAGCAAGGGTATCGTGGACGTGATGGGCCAGCCTGCTGTCTTAAAGGGGTTATCTCCCGCCGACTTTATCGATGAGAAATTCGGTGTGCCGACGGTGCGGGACATCTTGACCGAGCTCGAAAAACCCGGACGCGATCCTCGCCCGGAATTCAAGACAGCTACGTTCCAAGAGGGCATCGAGTCCCTGACGGATCTGCATCCTGGCATGGTCCTCGAAGGAGTTGTGACGAACGTGGCTGCGTTCGGCGCCTTCGTCGATGTCGGTGTGCATCAGGACGGCCTCGTCCATGTATCGGCCCTGGCCAATAAATTCATCAAGGATCCCCATGAAGTCGTGAAGCCTGGCCAAATTGTGAAGGTGAAGGTGTTGGATGTCGACGCGAAACGCCAGCGTATTTCTCTGACGATGCGTCTCGACGAGGCGCCGGCTAGTGCGCCGGCTGTGAGTCGCGCACCAGTCGCGGCTTCTACAGGCATAGTACAGGCACCGCGTCACCGGCGTCCGCCGGTGCCCCAGCAGATTCAGGATCGTCAGCCGCAACCAGTCGGCACAATGGCGATGGCCATGGCGCTCGCCCGCGCCAAACAGAAGAAATAGCAAGCCGCGCAGAGCTCAGGGGGCTGGCTCCGCCGTCTGCAGCGGTGCCTGTCCCGTTGTTTACGAAGGGCTCCCTCTTCCCACTGAATAAGCGAGTGTCACATCTGCGATCTGTAAATCGTTTTGCGCTTCCACCTGACTGGTTTGCGCTAGCGGCAAGGGAGTTAGCTCGCACTTGAGCTGGGAGAGAGCATTCATATTCGGTGAACGACAGCCATTAGGGTTCGATGTGCACTCATTGACAGCTTGCGGTGGTCGGCTGTACGGTTACCGGCATTGGGAGAGATATGGGTCGTAACAAGAAGTTACGAGTCCGCCTCGATAGTTTAAGGAGGCGGATCACCGATCATCGAATCAAGATCGCACTTGAACAACAAGGAGCGAGTCCCGACCGGAGACTGATTCGGCACTGGCAAGTTGAGATCAAAGCGTGGGAATAGACCACAGCCAATCTCGAACGACGGTTGAAGAAAGGAAAGCGTTATGATTAAGAAGTCACGACAGTCAACGGTGGCTGACAGAGACTCTATCGTAACGCCATCGAGCTCTCTGTTAGACAATCACTTCCACGAGATAGTGGAGACTGCTGAAGAGGTGGTTGGGCTTGTGGCGATATTGAAATCCTTATCTTCCGCCGATGCCAAGAGAGATGAGTATGAAGGGCGACTCTATGGAGCGCTCACACATCTTGATCATCATGTGAAGCCTGCCATTAAAGAGTGGGATCGTGTGGTGGACAAAATGCCGCAAGATTGAGGGGTCTTCTCCGCTGTGACCTTCCATCGCCTCCATTCGACCCAGTAAGCCTACATATTGACCCGTTCAAGAGGCCACTTAAAATAGGTCTCGCCTCTTGCTGAAGGGCTGAAACATTTCGTGCTTCAGCTTCCACAAGAGCAAAGCCTGGGCGCCATTCCACAATTGCCTCTCACCGGGATATTGTCCTGTCCGTTCCGACCACCGATCGATCGCATTGACATGGACCGACCGTAGCGTAAGAATCACGCTCCGCTGTACAGTGTTGCCGGACGTGAATTGATATAAGGAGATCGACTATGGCCATTCAAAGCAAACCGATATTGGTAACCGGTGCAACGGGGCAGCAGGGTGGTGCTGTTGCGAGGGCGCTTCTCGCCAAAGGACAGAAGGTTCGAGTGATGACGAGACATCCGGAGAAGGCTGCCTCATTGGCGCAGTCAGGGGCCGATATCGTGCAAGGGGATCTCACGAACCAAGCCAACTTAGAAATAGCCCTGCGAGGTGCACAAGGGGTGTTTGCCATGTCGACCCCGTTTGAGGCGGGGATGGAGGAAGAGGTTCGTCAGGGGATCATGCTGGCAGATGCTGCGAAGCAGGCCGGCATCGCCCATTATGTCTATACGTCCGTTGGGAGCGCCCATCGCAACACGGGGATTCCACACTTCGACAGTAAGTGGAGGGTAGAACAGCACATCCGTCAGATTGGACTGCCGGCGACCATTCTGCGGCCTGTGTGGTTTATGGAAAATTTCACCACCTTCGCGAAACCGTCTGCGGAGGGCGTCGTAATGTTGCCGATGAAGCAAACCAGGAAGCTGGCAATGGTCGCACTCAAGGATATCGGCGAGTTTGGCGCGGCGGCGTTTTTGCGCCCGAATGATTTTCTTGGGCAGGCCATCGACATTGCGGGGGATGAGCTCACGATGCCTGAGACCGCGGCACTGTTGACGAAGGCGACGGGCCGATCGATCCGTTTTCGGGAGTTTCCGATGGATCAGGCCGAGGCGGCGATGGGTCATGACTTTGCCACGATGTTCCGCTGGTTCAACGAGATCGGCTACGCGATCGATATTTCTGGGTTGAAACAGCAGTTCGGCATTCCGCTCACGACCTTTGCTGAGTGGATGAAGACTGTGGATTGGGAGAAGATGTAAGTTCGCTTCCAAGGAGAAAAATGCCGGGAATTTTCTCGGGCTGAACAGACGTCCACCCTCGCCGGCAGTTCACCGGTTTGATGTTCGTTGTGCGTGGAGCGCATCTGGGCCCTCACTGAAACCCTGAAACGTTTTACGTCTTACATTTTAGTTCACGAGACGACATCCCTACCCGCGTCCACTGCTAGAGTTGCTGTCGTTTGTGATAGTCTCTCGAATCGATGACGACTCACTCGCACCATACAGGCTTGGCCGTGATTGCCGTGTTCAAGGTGGTGAAGGGGCTGCTCTTACTTCTGCTCGGCTTGGGCCTTTTGAAGTTGATGCATGCTGAGATTGCCACGCTGTTTTCACTTCTGATCGAAGCGCTGCATTTGAATGCCGACTCCCGCTTCATTCACACTTTGGTGTTGAAGGTGGATGCGCTGCAATCGAACAGTGTCCTGCTGGCCGGGCTAGTCAGTCTGGGTTACGCGGGGATTTTGTTGATCGAAGGTGTTGGCCTGTGGCTGGAGTTTACCTGGGCTTCGTACATGACAGTGGTGTCGACGGGCCTATTACTTCCATTCGAAATCTACGAGGTTGTTGAGCAGGTATCGCTACTTCGAATCGGCGTACTGCTGCTGAATCTGGCCATCGTGGCCTATCTCATTATCCAATTAAGACGGCCGACCCTGCGAGCAGGGTCACAGCTCAAATGATTCTGTAGTGGGGGTTCGACGGGATCTGGTCCAGAGGCGACTCCACCTATTGAATCCGTAGAAGCCTAAATCCTTGTGGAGCAAGGGGCGGGGTGCTATCGGTCGTACTGCGGAATTCGTAAGCGCCGATGTCGGAGGTCGGTCCGGCAGGCCTGGCGATGCCTTCGCGATCGGTTGGCACGTCGGCCCGGATTACGCCGGCATCGCGTGCCGGTGAGGTGGCTGTCAGGTGGTAGTCGTTACTCGGTGCGCTCACAAACAGCGCAGAAGGAAGGGCCACAACGGAGTTCTGATCCTGTCCGGTGCTCTGCTTCCACTGGGCCAAATTCAATACCGTTCCACCATCCGTCGTAAACCGCTCCATGACCAGATTGAAGTTGCTGGTGAAATTTGTCCGGCTGTCGGCGGAGATATCGATGCTGCCTCTGGACGCATGGTTGTTGTAGAGGACGTTGTCGACGACTGTATTGCCGGTACTCCCGTTTTGAATGTTCAAGGCCCATCGCCCGTCGGCCGCCATGACGATCGTATTATGAGCCACAAGATTGTTTTTAGCTCCGTCGGCCCCGTCGATCCGATAGAGTGAATACCGCTCGCATGGTTGTTGTACAACACATTGTTCAGGATCTTTGAATTTTGGACTCCGTCGCCGTTGATGCCCGATCCACCCAGGCGCCCGTTGTCGTAAATTAGGTTCTTCTCCACCAACGCGTTCAGAATCAATCCGTTGCCTCCCTGGCTTAGGTCGCCGTTCATGTGGATGCCGTTGCCGGCATTGCCCCAGACTTGATTGTTGCGCACGATCGCATTCACGCAGGAATTGGACACATAGATGCCATGTTCGATTTGTGAGCGGCTGGTGATGTTGTTTTCGATCGTGACGTCGTCGCTGAACCCGGTGAGTATGCCCCACCGCCCTGCCTGATCGATCCGATTATTGCGGATCACCACGTGCTGATTGGTGACGGACCTGATGCCGGCGCGCGTGATCGTCCCATCATTTGAGATGGTGAAGCCGTCAATCACGATATAGCTGGCGCCTTCGAGGTTTATGCCGTCGGCAGTGCGGAGGTTACGCGTGTCGATGATTGTGCCCGGTTCCCCTTGGAACGTGATGGGGTTGGCAGCGGTGCCGTTTTGTGGACCATCCCAGCCAAGTACGAAGCCAACATAGCGGCCTGGCCGGACAAGGATGAGATCGCCTGGCAGCACATCGCGCGTGGCACGTTGCAGGGTTTTCCATGGCGTTGCCGATGAACCGTTGGCTGTATCGTCGCCGGTCGTGGCGACGTAGAAGGTGCGGAGTGGAGCGCCCATCGCCGATTCCGGGACGCCGCTTAGCAGCGCCACGACCATAATAGATGCGGTGACGACTGCGATTCCGGAGAATAGCCGGCGCATGATGGCTCTGTCGGTTTGGCTTAGGGAATCGGTATGGACAATTCAGCTGAGAGGGGGCCTTCGTTCCCGGACGCATCGAAGGCTGTCACAACGAAAAAGTACGTGCTACCCTTCTCTAGTCCGGTCGCTTCATAGCTGGTGTTGTTTGCGGCCAGCGTTGCGATCGGCAGACCATATTGACCGGAGGCAGTGCCTTGGTAAATCTTGTACCCGGCCAGATCCGTTTCTGTATTGGGGTCCCATTGGAACGAAGCCGAAGCCGTGGCTGTCGCAGCCGGGGCCGAACCAGCCGGCTCATTCGAGCCGCCGCTGCTGCACGAAACAAGTGGGAGGACGAGGCTCATGCAGAAGATGAGTCTGGCGATGAGGGATGTCATAACGTTTCTCCTTGCTGAAGCTGCAGATGCAAAAGCCTGTGAAGGTTCTTGTGACAGAGACGTGTCACGCAAAGGCTATGCCGAGGTGTTTACGATGTGGGCTTGGAAAAACAGCGACTTAGTAGAGAGGGGTCCGTCAAAAAATGAGTCGATCTTGCGCAGGTGACTGCAATCGCAAACAGGTAGCGGAGGCTGATCTCACGGCTCGCTCAGGGAATCGATAGTGGGACAGTCGATTCTGCAGCGCCTAGTCTTTGCCGTTCATTGTTTTCACATAATGACTGCGTTATCATAACGACCATGAAGGGCAACGTTCTGAAAGCGAATAAATTGACAGATTGTAAACAGAAGAAGGGCTCTTCTTCTGAAGCTCCAGTCATGCGGCAAAAAGTGAAACAGACCTTTGCGGCGCAAGTTGAAGCCTTCATCGAGCGATATCGCCCTGCCTTGAAAGCGCTTGCCAATGAGTAAACTGCGGCAGACCAAAGAAGGGTTACTGATTCCATCTTCCCTGTTGAAAGGGTTGATCGGACCTGTGTCCGTCCAAAGAGAGGGTAACGTGCTGTTCATCGAGTCTGAACGGCGCCAGACAGCTCGAGGCCGTGCAGCCCGCATGGTCCAGCGTCTGAGCAAGCTGCTATCGAGCGATATTGAGGGCAACTGTGGCACTTCGTAGCAAACAGCAAAAACCGCCTGTCAAACGAATTTTGGCCGTCCAGCGGGTGAGTTTGCAAAAGCGGGTGGCTCGTCAGAAGAAAGCCCTTTTATCCCTCGCCGGTATCGGGGCCAGTGGGTTTACTGATATCAGCGTTGAGCATGACACTTATTTGCACGAGAAACCTTGAGCCTGCCTGTTCATTCTCTCCGTACGTCAGTCTTCGTTGATACCTCGGCGTTTTTTGCTCTTGCGGATCAGACTGATCGCTTGCATTATCAGGCCCTCCAGTACGTGCAGTCCACGGAACAGCTTCTCGTTACCAGCAATGTGGTCGTTCACGAAACGACCACTCTCCTTCGCATGCGACTCGGGTACGAGCCTGCCTTACAATTCGGGCTCCGTTTGTTGGGCGAGACTACGACGCCAATCGTTCGGATTACTCCCGCTGACGAAGAAAGGGCGTGGGCCATCTTCCGTCAGTATCCGGACAAACGATTCAGTTTTACGGATTGCACCAGCTTCGCGATCATGAAGCGGCTCGGTATCGGAACCGCGTTTGCGTTCGACGAAGACTTTCGCCGATTCGGCAAATGGGTCGTGCACCCCCTCAGCGAAATCCGTTAGTAGCGCCAATTTCTCAGCCGTCACGTAAAAGGACGTCAACAAGCCTGCCAGGCCTACGGGCCAGTATGACTGGGCAACGTTCGATTTTGTAATGGGAGAGATTTACGAGAGGCGGCGATAGAGATCGGCGTTCTTCTCCATCACCCGCTTGGCAGCGGCGTGGAACGCGTCATCAGGCTGGCCAATGAAGTCGTTGATGCCGAGGCGAACCATCTGTTCGACGGTCAACCCCTCCCGCCTACCTAGCGCTTCCAGCCACCGCATTTCTTCATCTGAGATGGAAACCGGTACATTAATCATGGTCTGCAGCTCCTTTGGGGATTAGGATGCCAAAGGTTGGTCTCAGTATATTGGAAAGATCCGGCAAGGGTAAAGAAGGCAAGCACATCTGAGACCGGTCTCGTCCTCTGCCACCTTCAACGTGCATTCGCGATCGTTAGGCAGAGACACAGGCCGCCCCTTAAAGAAAGAAGCGGTTCGGAGCGCGAATCAATAGTCATGTACCATCGCAAGACCCGACCCTCACTCAGCTATTTCTCCAATCAAAGGCAATATGTCGGAACACAAGGTCCATGTAGGCCTGTCTGTCAGTGGGAAGGTTGGACAATGAAGCCAAGACGTGTCAAGGCGCTCCTTGCGTTCGTTGAGTTAAAAACGTCACGAGTACCCGTGGCCAACCTGATGAGCTGCTTTGGTGGGTACTGCTTTCCCTCGACCTCAATGTAGTAGCCCACAAGAGATTCTGGAGTGTGCGCCCGTGCCACACGCCGTATGTCATTGTCGCTGATCTTGTATCCTTTGCCCTGAATTTGGAGCGTCGTTGTTCTGGACACGATACCCTCCTCTTGGCAATCCGTCACCACAGCGGAAACGGTTGTTGCCACTGTTTCTGGTCTCATCCAAGATAAAAGGTGAAGAATCTTAGTCTGCAGGCACTTCCCTGGTAAGTGGGTGGCGTAAGATGTCCCAGCTTTAGGCGTTCGCCCACAAATAAAATCCACAAAGGCACCTGCTCCATTCAGACATTCGTTGAGATTCTGTCGGTTTGTATATCCCATTTCCTTCTGAGAGTATTTTTGAAACTCGATCCATGCTTCACGCAGTTTCTGCTCTAGGATGTTCATGTCTAATCTCCTCTCCGGCTATCTGAGCTTCCAATCTCGCGTTGCTTAGTTACTTAGAGGTTGACTTGAGGGCAACTCGCGCCTGGACATTACTGATGGATGCTATAGATTCAAGTGATAGATCGATAACAAAGGTCGAGCCCACTGGTTGATCGATTAGAAAAACTTGAGAAGGTACCTGGTTCGATCCAGCTGACGTCCGACAAGGCTTTTTTAGGGGCTGCTTTGAAATCAACTTTAGCTCCCTTCCCCTGGTCGTCTTCAAGGATTTGAGCGGTTCGTCGTCTTTGCGAGCGGCATCCTCGGCATGTTGTCTAGCTCACTCGCTGGCCATAGAATCACGGTTCATCAGCGCTCCCATCATTCCTATCATTGCCCCTATTTGAGCGCGCTCTAGACGCCGTTCTTCATCGCGGGCAGCTTTATAGGCATCAGAAAAAATGCGGCAACCAGCAGAAAACTCAGCTAGTTGCTCGGCGGATAATTCAGGGCTTGCTTGTCTGATGTGTTCGATCTCGAAGTTAATGTATTTAAGGATGTCAGAATCTGACTCATTCTTGGTGCGTCCCTTGGATATGATGTCTTCAAAGCCAGGATACAGTTCCTCGAGCGTGGGAAGGGCATAAGAAAAGAATGGGGCTACCAGTGGCTTGCTGCTGGTAGGCGCTGTTTGTAAGTAATACCTTCGGAGAGGAGCTATGTCTCGGCCAGGGTTCGCTGAACAGTCTCGGTCGCTCACGCGTTGAGACATCAGCTTCTGTGAGTTTTCAAATATGATCGTATCATCAGCCTTTCGAGCACTGATTTCAAGGACCTGGTTGTTGACCAGTTCCAATAACAGCTCCTGGAGTTCGGCGTCCTGTGAAAGGATAACGGGGAAAGCTATAAGGGAGGATTTCTGAAATGTATCCTTGCCGCACATTGTTTCTGGTGTTGGATGCCGTAGCGTTTGCATGCTCCCGCCAAGCTGTTCTGCTACCTCCACAATGCGCTGCCTTGCCTCAGTGGTTAGCCCAATTGAGACAGGGATAGTTACCGTGGCATATCCAGGTTTCTTAATCGAAGTACGCACACTCGGCTTTTGGTGCGTAATGCGGTAACCTTTCGTTGTGATCCATTGCACGAGACCTTCTAATATCTCTTTGTGAGCCTGCTTTTTCGATAGCTGGCTGGTTGCCTCTGCTAGGATTCCCTCACCTGAGAAAAGCTGTTGGTAAAAGGCCAACTCCCGACTTTGCAGTGAAGAGAAGGCTTTTTCTCGCTCCCTGATTTGGTCTAGTGCGGTATTGCGTTCTGCGCCTTGTGAAGTTTTGATGATCAGCTGTTTCCAGGTTTCGATTTCCTTACTGAGACGAACGTATTCTTCTTGAAGCCTCTTGTATTCGTCAGCGGCGTTCTTTCCCCTAATGCGTTGAGCTAACTCCTGCATCTTATCAGTGCTCACAGCGGCCCTAATCTTGATGTAGAGCTGTAGCCCATCACCGACTAGTGACCTTTTCTTCTCAAGCACGTCTACCTGTAACACTCCGCCCGCGATAGTTTGAATTTCCTCGACAGTCAAGTCGAGATTCTGAATTTTCGTATAGCTCTCGACATAGGTGCCGGCTTGCTCAAGCGCGATTTGCTTGGCTTTCTGAAGCACCATTGCTTCGGCGGAGGATGGCGTTTCGCCGTCGCCCATTATATATGTGGCTTCAGCAGTCAGGACTTTGGTTTCAGCGAGAGCAAGTAGGGGGCTGCCAAGAATGAGGAGAGAGGCCAAGACCAGTAGAAAAGGTCGTTTCAATGTCATGTTCATCGAATCTGCGATCGCAGAGGGGATTTTGATTAAGGGCAGAGCATAAATCTTATGCTGTCCATACTACAAGTGTGCCGATGCGTGGATTCTTTCGAGGCGAGTCAGAAAATCGTTCATTGACAGGAGCGGCGGGATGACTCCAACTACGCGCATTCTCCGAATGCGCATGTGACCACTTGGAATGATGCCCGTGTCAGTCTGACTGCGGCCGTCGAGCGAGCACATTCTGATCGTGCGCGCTCCGGGAGCAAAAAACTGACGCGGGCGTCGTTCCAATCCACTTTCTTGCGCGTGGGCGGCGCGAGTACGGAAAGCGCCCCAGTCGCGCCCGATTCTCACGGCTCAACTGTGACATCCACAAACGCTGGCACCGAGTCCGCCCCCTTTTTATCCGTCACCCTCAACTTGAACCGATAGGTCCGTTTCTCCGACACGGTCGGCGCGAGGAACGAGGGCTCCGCATTATCCGGGTCCAGCAGCGCGATCTTGCTGCCTCGCACCTGGCTCCATGCATAGTAGAGGGCTTCGCCTTCCGGGTCGCGACTCTTCAAACCGTTCAGTTTCACCTTCGATCCCGCTTTCACACTTTTATTCGGTCCCGCATCCGCAACCGGCGGCTCGTTCGGTTCCTCATTCACCTGGACTGTGACCTCGATCGCAGCCTGCTTGCCGCGGTTGGTAACGGTTACGGTTGTTTTTCCATTGCCGACAATTTGAAGCAAGCCATCGGCGAGAACCTTGATGACTTTTTCGCTTGAGGAGTGGTAATTCGTACCGGTTGCCGGGGCGCTGATCCGGCGGGTCACGCCATCGGCGAACTCACCGACGACCGGCAGCTCGAAGATCTTCCCCATTGAATCGACGTGACCGAATGCAGAGGATTGCCCCGCTCGTCCGAGGTGCAAGGGTTTATCCGTTTCGAAATCGATCGCAGTGAGGGAAGCAGCCGGTTCAACCCTCACCAGAATTTCATCGAAGACCGATCTCGTTCCCAATCGTCCCCGTGAGATTTCAGCCACTGCCAGCAACCGCATCGGCCCGACACCGTCTTTCGGAACCAGCAACGGACCGCCGAAGGGTGGATGATGGCTTGATAATCCGATTAACGCCACAGGCGCGACAATCGATCCCATGGCGGTAGTGTCATCCTGCTCGACCAGGGTATCGTCCTGCTCGCCATACCAATAATAGCGAACCAGCACAATGCCGGAATCTTTGCCGAGGTCCACGTGGGCTGTGACGGATTGTCCGGCTGTCAGCTTGGTTCCCACCGCCGGTTCGGTAATTTTGAACGCATGGACCGGAGAGGTTGCGGCAAGGCATATGGCGAAAACGAATAGACAACAGTTCCGACCCAGCGCTTCACGCTTCACGCTATACGTTTCACGTCTCATGGTCATCTCTTGAGATGGAATGGCACATCGATCAGGATAACGCGTTCCTTGAACAGGAGCGAGGCTTTGAGGAGGAGAGCCCGCTGATTGTGCAGGACTCCGTGCCACCAGTGAGCCGGGAGAATTTCCGGGATCACGACCGTGACCCAGGTGTCCGGTTCCTTTTCCAAGAGACCTTCGACGTAGTCGAGAAAGGAGCTTAAGACGGAGCGGTAGGGGCAGGGTAATACAGTCAGCCGGACACCGCAGCCCCACTGGGCCCATTGAATTTGGTTGCGCGCCGTGGCTTCGGCATCCACATCCACCATCACAGCCTGAATCTCGCCCGTTCGACTCCGTGCATAGTCGACGGCTCGTATGACCGATTGATTGACCCCATTGATAGGGATGATGACGATATTGCGTCGTGGTGGTGGAGGACGGTGATCGCGCGTGAGTGCGATCTGTTCTGAGACGGCTTTGTAGTGAGAGCGGATCGAAAGGAACAGCCACACCAAGAGGATGATGAGAAGAAAGACGATCCAGGCGCCCTGTGTAAACTTGGTGCTGGCCAGGATAATGGTGGCGATGCCGGTTGTGATTGCGCCTAGGCCATTCACGACCAGTTTCGTCTGCCAGTGAGGCCCCTTTTTGGTCAGCCATCGTCGGACCATGCCGGCTTGGGACAAGGTGAAGGAGATGAACACGCCGACTGCATACAGAGGGATCAATGCGTGTGGGTCGCCGTGAAAGAGGATCAAGAGGAAACAGGCGAAGACCCCCAAAATGATGATCCCGTTCGAGAACACTAAGCGGTCGCCGAATGTCGCCATCTGACGGGGCATATAGCCGTCACGCGCGAGGATCGATGCGAGATGGGGGAAGCCGGCAAAGGCGCTGTTGGCGGCAAGCACCAACAGCAGCATCGTCCCAATCTGGAGGGCGTAGTACAGAGTCCCGGTGCCGAAGGTCAGATGTGCCAGCTGAGATACGATTGTCTCATCCGTTTTGGGCAGTATGCCATGATGCGAGGCCAGGAAGGTGATACCCATAAACAAGGCGGCCAGAATCAGGGACATGTAAATCATGGTGGTCGACGCATTTTCAGACTCCGGTCGACGAAAGGTTTTGACACCGTTCGAAATCACTTCCATCCCGGTCACGGCCGAGCAACCGGCGGCGAATGAGCGAAGAATCAAGAACAGCGTCAGTTCTTCGATCGCCGTCTGGTGGTCTGGCGTTGCAGAGACACTTTGTCCGAACAGGGCATGGATACTTCCGATCACCACCATAATCCCGAGGGAACCAATGGCAAAGTAGACGGGGACGGCGAAGAATTTTCCTGACTCCCGCATGCCGCGAAGATTGATGACGATAATCAAGATAGTCGCGGCGAGCCCCAGGGCTTCGCGATGCACGAACAAACTTGGCACGGCCGAAGTCAAGGCTGCGATGCCCGCCGCCACGCTGACGGCCACAGTGAGGACATAATCGATGATCAGCGCTCCTGCAGCGATCAGTGCGGGACGTTCCCCCAGATTGGTGCGGGCAACAACATAGGCTCCACCACCCTCTGGGTATTCGTAGACGATCTGGCGGTAGGAGATGGTCAGGACGACGATGAGAAAAAGAATCGCAAGGCTGATGGGGATGGACCAGGCGACGGCGGCGGCTCCCGCAAGGACCAGAACCAGTAAGATTTCTTCCGTGGCATAGGCGACGGAAGAAATCGCATTCGAAGAAAAGACCGCGAGAGCGAGGGTCTTGGACAGCCGTTGCTGTGCAGCCTGAGCGCTTTTAAGCGGATCGCCCACCAACCAACGTTTGAGAAGCATGCGGTGATTATCGCATATAAGTGGAGTCGTGCCCATCGAAGAAGAAGCTTTTCAAAGGCAGAGACTGAACACGCTGCATAATTCTTCGAGATGTGGGATTTCGCGCGGTGAAGTATTGCGAGTCTTGTCGGCGATCGAACGGGAGCGTGGAGGGGTTGACAGCCTGATCGAAGTTCAGTATGTTTTGCCGCAGCTTTGAGGTTAACCATCCGACCCCTGCTATTTATGGGAGGGGGATGTAACCCTGAACTATTTCTTAGGCCGGCGGTTTCTCGAACTGTCATTGGCTCTCAATGACACCCTACCTGATGAAATAGTAATCGCCATGCAGTGCTGGTGACTGGCTGTTGCAGGTGATCGATGAAGCGACGACCAGTCCGGCAAAGGTTGCACGACGAGTGAGGATCTTCGTCTGGCGAATAAGCAAGTAAATATTTCTGATAAGATGCAAAGGCGCTCGTTGCGCCAGCGTTGAGTGGATAGAGCTACTGCGGGGGGAATGTTTTCAACGGGTGTTATTCAGGAGGAGGAGAGGATGACCACCAGAAAGTTTGTAAGTCAGGCCGGGGTTGCGTTGCTCGCCGCCGTCTTGGGCGTCACGCAGGCGTGGGCAGAAACGGCTTCTCACCAGCATGCGGCTGTGATGAATGCTGAAACGGCAGCTGCTGCGACTGTCGTGCATCAGCCTGCGGGTCCGGTGCTGCAGGATAAGATGGCTCGCGCCATCGAGCAGATTGAGAGGCAGGTGCAGAGCAAAGGTCCTTTCCAGGGCGCCGGCGCCCATGCGATGCAGCAAGGGGTGCTCCTCGTCGCGGAAGATAAAGATAAGGTGAAGGTAGGGCAAGGCGCGCGCTGCTCGGCGCAGATGCCGGTCCGGGCCTACGATATTTCTGCCATCACGGTCGAGATCACGGTCAGTCGGTTTGGGGATTTCTATCCCGGTTTCATGTATGTCCTGACTGAGGATGTTGCCGGAGTTCGGGCCGAAGAAGCGAAGAACCAGGCGGCGCGGGACAGCGAGGATCCGACGTTTTCGGGAGGTGCTGTTTCACACGGGTTGCAGGGCGATCTGATCCAACCACTGGTCATCCGGGCGAACCAGGGCGATTGCCTCAAGATCACGCTGCGCAACCAGATTGCCGACGATGCGACCAACATGATCATCAATGGCTCCCAGATGCTGGTGGCCAGCACGGGGAAGCCGGCGACTGCCAATAACCCGGATGCCCTGGTGCCGACCGGCAAGAGCGGAGAGTTCGAATGGGCGATCCCCAACGATCTGCAAGTCGGTGGACGGGCGTTCCACAGCCATGCGAGCCGGGAT
Organism: Nitrospiraceae bacterium; assembly: GCA_013140715.1. Taxonomy (GTDB): domain Bacteria; phylum Nitrospirota; class Nitrospiria; order Nitrospirales; family Nitrospiraceae; genus Palsa-1315. The sequence continues at coordinate 114,736 of JABFSG010000038.1, read as the reverse complement.
CAGTATTCCTTGGGCTTGCTGGGATCGCTGGTCGTCGAACCGCGAGGCTCCCGCTTCCTCAGCCCCTTCACCGGGGAGGAGATGAAGAGCGGCTGGGAAGCCATGATCGATGTGGCAAACGGGTCGGATTTTAGAGAATTTGTGATTTTCTATCATGAGGCAGGAGATGAAACGTTCCGATTGCTGAACCGCAAGGGCGACATGCTGCCGCAGCGCGATCCGCACACCGATACTTATCGGCCTGCTGCGCGCTTGCTGAATTATCGTAGTGAGCCACACGGCACGAGATTGGAACAGCAGGAGCATTTGATTGGGTTTAGTGATGAATCGCAGGGCTATGGGTCTTACACGTTCGGTGATCCAGCCACGACGGTTCCGCGATCCTATCTCGGCGATCCGGCCACGTTCCGGATGGTCGGCGGGTCGGAGATCGTGCACTCTCACCACCTCCATGGGGGCTCGATCCGGTGGGCCAGGCAGCCCTTGACCAGCAAGCTCGATCCGACCCTCTCCAAGAACGGGCCGGTCAAGTTCCCCCCGATCAGCGATACCTCGGACCGGCTGGATGTGCAGTCGATCGGGCCCTCGGAAATTTATGATGAAGTAACAGAGGGTGGTTCCGGTGGTTTGCAAGCGTTGGCAGGAGAGTTCGTGTTCCATTGCCATATTCCACAACATTATGTGACAGGGATGTGGGGCTTCTGGCGTGTGTATAACACGCTGCAATCGGCGGGGTTTCAGACCGATGTGATGAAGCCGCTGGTGGAACTGCCGGACCGCAAGGGCAAGATTCAGCAGGCTGTCTCCTCCGATAAGCTGGTCGGTACGACGGTGGATTGGTATGGCGGCAAGAAGTGGGAGATCACCAAAGATAAAACGGATTGGAAAGCTAATCCGGTGAAGGTCTCCATCAAGGATTGGGTGGAGTACATGCTGCCGCCGCAGGGTCTGCCGGGTAAGACGGAAGACCAGACCAAGCAAGCAGCGGCACATGACGCAACGGTGGTGAACTGGAAATGGGATGGCACGTTAGCGCTCAATGAACCGGAGACTCCCCACAAGTGGGCCGATTACGTCTCTCCCACGCCGTTGAAGCGGCCGGCGATTACCTTCGATCCGCAGACAGGCAAGCTGGCGTTCCCCTGGCTCCGTCCGCATCTGGGCAAGCGGCCTCCGTTTGCTCCGAATCACGGCGGTGCGCCCTGGTTAGAGCCATTCCATGTTCGTGAAGACGGTACGAAGAGCACAGAGCCGGCCAAGCCAGGCGAACAGGGACCCTGGAGTCTCTGCCCGTCCGACTCGCCACGCAAACACTTCAATGTGAACGCGATTACCTTGCCGATCACATTGAAACCGGCAACGGCCAAAACACCGGCCATCGTCGATCCGATCGGTATGATTTTTGTGCTTCACGAGGAGGAAGCGGAGGTTCGTGCGACCCCCAAGAAGCAAGTGCCGTTGGTGATCCGTGGAAATGTCTACGACTGCGTGGATGTCATCTACAAGAACAAAATTCCCGACGATGCGCGAACTGGTTGGGCCAACAAGGTCAACCTCCATCCGCATTTCTTCCAATTCGATACCAGTTCATCTGACGGGCCGACAATCGGCTTCTCTTACGATATGTCCCTGCGGGCCTTTACCATGCTGACGGACCCGCAACCGACCAAAGGGATGCCGCTCCCGGGCAATACAGTCCAGACGGCGGACACCAAGGCCGGCGCCATGAGTATCGCCGTGGCGGATGCGTCCAAGTTCCATGTGAATACGGAACTTGGCGTGGCGATGGATGACCCGAAATACTTTGAAGTCGCGCGGATCAAGAGCATCACCGGCAAAACCATTGCTTTCGATCGGCCGTTGAAATACGCACATAAGAAGAATGACATTGCGAGCGTCGAGTTCATCCGTGAGCGGTGGTATGTGGATGCAGACTTTGGGACGGTCTACTGGCATGACCATGTGTTCGGCACCGATACCTGGGGCCATGGCCTGTTCTCCGCTTTCATTACCGAGCCTCCGCGCTCAACCTATCATGACCCGGTGACCGGAAAAGAACTCAGAAGCGGCCCCATCGCGGATATTCATACGCTGGAGCCTGTGTCAGCCCATATCCGTGGCAGTTTCCGCGAAGTGATGATGCATATCATGGACAGTAATGCTCGGACGGCGGAGTTGATCACCACTGACAACCCACAAGCCAAGTTGGATGCAGTGACTGTGGATGGGCCTCCGTCGCATCAATTCCCGGCCCGTATCAACAAATCGGCGATGCGGTTCCTGAACGGCGGTGAAGCGACGACCGGCAGCGGCTACAGTATGCGTGTGGAGCCGTTGAGCGTGCGCTTGGCCAACGATCCGGATCCCTCGAAACTCTTTGTGTCCGGGATTCATGGCGACCCCGGCACGCCGTTGTTACGAGCCTACCTGGGCGATCCCATTCTGGTACGGGCTCTGGTGGGCTCCGCCAATGAAGTCCATACCTGGCATGTGACCGGCCACTGGTTCCCAATGGAACGGTATGGAATCACTGCGATGCCGCGCAGCACCATCCATCTGGCGATCGGCGAGCGGTACGATCCGGCGATTCCCGCCGCTGGTGGGCCGCAGAAGCAGGCCGGCGACTATCTCTACTACAGTGGTCGGGCCTCGCACTTTGCTGAAGGCAGTTGGGGCCTGTTCCGGGTGTTCGATGAGTTGCAAGGAGATCTGAAACCCTTGCCGAGTCGTGAGCAGATTCAAAAATCCGCTTCATCGGTCTGTCCGGCGGAGGCGCCCGTGAAGAGCTTCAACGTTTCGGCGATCGATCAGAACATCCGGTATCATGACGGAGCGCCGGGCGTGATGGAAGTCGATCTGGAACGGAAGATGGTCTTCGGCAACGAGCAGGGCAAAATGTATGTGCTCGACGGGGATCGGGGCAAGGTCAAGGCCGGCGAACTGAAGCCGAGCCCCCTGACCCTGCACGTGAACGTCGGCGATTGCGTGAAGATCAATCTGAAGAATGAGATGGCGAAGGATCGGGCCGGCTTCCATGTCGATATGATGGCATTCAATCCGAAGGATTCGTTCGGCGCCAATGTCGGCAATAATCCGGGGGATCAAACGATCGGCCCCGGCCAGAGCAAGACGTACACCTACTATGCCCATCCGGAGTACGGTGAACTGGCGGCTCTCATCCAGGATTGGGGGAATGTCGTTGAGAATCCGCGCAACGGGCTGTTCGGTTCTATCATTGTCGGGCCTAAGGGATCGCACTACCGCGATCCGATGACAGGCGGCGATATCACGATGAAGAGCAGCTGGCGCGCGGACGTGATGGTGGACCGGACGCTTCCCGGAAACGAAAACCGGAAAAACTACCGGTCATTCTCTCTAATGTTCCAAGACGAGGATAACATCGTGGGTGTGAGTTTCATGCCCTATATCCAGCAGGTAGCCGGGATCACGGCGGTGAACTACCGTTCCGAACCGACGGCCTGGCGCATCGAAAAGGGCTGTGAAGTGGCTGAGATATTCAGTTGCGTGAAGGCGGGCGAGATGCCGTCTACGCCTCTGTTGCAGGCGCATGTCGGGGATCCGGTGGCGATCCATGTGCTGGGCGCATTTAGCGAACAGGTCCAGCTCTTTACCATCGATGGTCACGAGTGGCCGCATGAACCCTATATGCAGGGGGCCGATCAGGTCAGCACGATGGAATTCGGTGGGTCTGAAATTATCAACGCGTATCTAACCGGTGGAGCCGGCGGGCCGAATAAGATCGTTGGCGATTATCTGTGGAAGAACCAGCGGCCGGCGTTTGCCAATGCTGGGCAGTGGGGCCTCTTCAAGGTGCTGCCGATGGGCGACCAACGGCTGCTCCCCTTGATGCCGCAAGTGCCGCCGACCAAGACGGCGGAAGGTGACAATACCGACGGTGAGGTGTTGCGCACGTCCATGCCGGGGCGATAGGCCTTCAGCAGGTAACGTCGGCTTGAACAAGCGACGATGCTGCCATGACAGGTGCAAGGCCGGTTAACCTTATCCGGACTATGGGGGAGCACAGAGGCTCCCCCATAGTTTTTTCTCATCGAGGGTGGTGAATTATGACGAGACATGGCTGGTGCGTGAAATTGCTTATCCGCGGTGCAGTCCTCCTGAGCCTGGTCACGAGCGGCGTGGTCACGGCCTGGGCCTACGAAGCCACAACCGTGTCGAACGGGGGAACGGTTACCGGAACCGTGCAGTTTGCCGGTGATCCCCCGCCACCCACCGGCTTTGAACTCCGCCGCTATCCCGATCGAGACTACTGTGGGGCGCTGTCGGATGGGTCGGGATGGCGGTTTCTTCGCGAGGTAGCCGTGGGACCGGCACAGGGATTGAAAGATGTGATTGTGACCATTCAGGGCATCGAGAAGGGGAAGTCCTTCGACTTCGAGGAAACGCACCTGGAGACGAATATCTGTCAGTTTATCCCGTTCGTCTCCGTCATGCGCGATCAGCATCCCCTCGTGGTCAAGAATCTGGATGGTGTCTCGCATGATCTCCAGTTCTACGAACGGGAATGGGAACATATTTTCATGATGTTTCACCGTCCAGCGCTGACGCGGGAGGGGACGAGAGACATCATTCGTTTCACGGGGAACCGCCGCGGGGTGGTGGTGCAATGTGGGATGCATCCCTACATGCAGGGGCATGGGCTGGCGGTCGACAATCCTTACTATGCCATCACTGGGCTGGAGGGTACCTTTGCGATCACGGACCTGCCGGCCGGGACCTATCGTATTAGGGCCTGGCATCCGATCCTGGGCGAGCAGGCCCAGAATGTAACGGTCGCGGCCAATGGCACAGTGTCGACGGATTTTCAGTTCAAGGCGAAGTAGATGATGAGACTGAGTGGAACTATTATCGCCATCACCATGGCGGTATCTGCGAGCATGGCGGGCGCGGTTGCTGGATGGGCGGAGGATACGCCGATGCCCCCGGTGAGCCGGATCGAAGTGGTCCTGGCCAGTCAGTACAAGCATCAGGTAGAGGCCTTGACCGAGGAGTTCGTCCAAGCGGGCATGCCCAATGTCCACTTTCAGTTTGCGAGGTATGGCCAGCCGCCGCAAAACATCGGCATGGGGAGAGCGGTACCGGCCGATAAGGCGCGCGAGGCGATTCGGTTGGCGCTCAAATATAATCTGGGTATCGGGATTCTTCTGCCGGAACGGCTTTTCCCCCCACGATTTGTGACGATCGCCTCATCGAATTTCGACGACACAGTTGAGTATCCCATTCTGAAAGAGGACCTTGCGCGTCTGCTCGATACCTCCTTGTCGACCGAGCAGTTTCATGAATTGTACGGGAAGCTGACATCGGTTCCCTTGAAGCCAGCTGGTCGCTACTGTGCAGGATGCTGAAGAAGTCCGTCAGCGGCGCTCTGAACACCCGTGAAGCGTAATTCGCAAGAATCGTGATACAGGTTTGTAGGACCACACTAGGAAGGGCGTGATACTTTGATGAGCCGCACATTTATAACCTGCGCATTTCTGCTCGGATTACTACTCCCCGTTCAGGCGGCGATGGGAGCGACCGTGAAAGATATTCAGGCGCAAGGCACGGCCATGATAAAGGATGCAGAGGACATGGTCGCTCATGGGGGAATGGGAGACACGAAAGCGATCGTCCATCATTGCGGTGAAGTCAGTCGGCATGCGGAAGCAATTCTTAAGGCCCTTCCTCCGAGCGATCCGCACGGCAAGGAAGCTCAGCCCCATTTACTAGAAGCGATTAAGCACTGTCGGCGGGTTGCGGAACTGGGAGACAAGGTAGATCCAGGGGCAAGTTTAAATCCTGCGATCAAAGCCCGCACAGCAGCACGGGAAGCTGTGAAGCACCTAGCGGCTCTCAGAGAGAGCGGAGCCTAACCAGGATGCTGAAAAAGTCCGCCAGCTTACGGGAAGGTTAAGGCTGAGGCTAAGGTTGAGAGAGGAAAGTCTGATCTTTTGCTCAACCTTAACCTCAGCCTGCTTCGCTCGCTGTGGCCTTGCCTGCGGAACGGCGAGTCTTGGCGCGCCGGGGTCTGGCGGGTGAGAAGTATGGTTTTTTTGAACATCCTGCGAGCATTCTATTGAGGAAGGGGAGCTGAAGGCTGCTCGCCGCGCGGAGGCGCAAAAGGGCTTACCGCATTCTGGTCACGTCCCGGTTGATAGGATTCGAGAAGTTTTGTCACGAGTGGAATTATCGTGTTGGTATAGGAAAGCGGGGTTTTTATCCGGACCCCCCTGCCCTCGTTCCGCCCCACGGACATCATGTGTATCTCTCTCATCTCGGCATTCATAGAATTGCGATAGGTGAAGCTGAGTTGCTTTGCCTCGAATCCTCCGAGCGTCATGAGACGATCCGGCTCCCATGAGACCTTGATATGTTTCTTCTCGAACAGTTCAGTGATGATACGCCGATGAGCCTTGACGAATTCGTCGAGGGTTTGACGGCCATCTTGGCTGCTCCCTTCTACGACGTTCATGAATCCAAATAGCGCGACCTGAGCATCTCTGGCAGGCGGAGAAAGCGTGATGCCGGTTCCATCGGGCATTGGGTTCCCGGGACGCCAGTCCGGTGGGTATCGAGCTGAGAAGCCAAACCGAGTGTTTGTGTAGGTCTTCCATATATCTGCATCGGTCGGCTCTGTTGCATGTCCGAGAGAATAGAGAAGTTCCAGCCCGGAGCTCAACGCGAGTACGAGTGAAAGCCAACGAATCCACCTCATATTATTTTTCCCTTTACCCCCTAAAATCGAGTTCGATCATGGGCCGTTTTTCAAGGCTCGGCTGAATTGTAGATGGTTCTCACGCGACATGCTCGCTTTAAAATACTGCATGTGGTATTTGAGTCCGTTGCCTCTTGTTTCAATTGACAGGATACGGTAGGATTTCATATACATACTTGATCCCGACCAGCCTCGCCAGTATGTCGATGATCGAGCACACCAGAGAGGAAGCCGTTCCCGTCTTTCTATTTTCGGATAGATGGTTGGAGGAGGGGAATGGGGAGCGAGCAACCAGGGTCTAGTGTTAATCACAAGGAGGTAGTCATATGAAGAGTGCGTTATCAGTTGTATTTGGCGTGGCAGCCGTTGCGTTTGTCGCAGCGCCGTTCACCTCGTTTGCAGGTGGAACGATTGCCGGAAAGGTGACCTATGCGGGAAAGGCAGAGCAAAAGGAATTTTTGTTCTCGAAGTTCCCCAACCCCGGTTTTTGCCCTAAGAACCCGCATAAGGAATTGATGGATGGGGATAAGCGCTTTCTGAAGCAGATCGAAGTCGGCAAGGACGGCGGCCTCAAGAATGCGGTTGTTGCGGTGATCGATGTCGAAGACAAGGCGTTCATGGATGGTTATCAGGGCACCGAGGTGGTTGCGGAATTCTGCGAGTTTATGCCCTTCGCCGGTGTGGTGGTGAATAACAAGTCTTTCAAGGTCGAAAACCATGACGCCGATCCGGACGATCCAAAGTCGGTTCAAGGTGTGCTCCATAATCCCCATAGCTTTGTGGTGAAGGGCACCAGCTCAGCCACCGGTTTCAACATCGGCTTGGCCAAGAAGGGTGACAAGCTCGACAAGCCGGTCGTGTTCCGCGGCGGAGCAGAGAAGGATGGCTTCTACCGGTTGCAGTGCGACCAGCATGAGTTCATGCAGGGCTTCTACCTTCCGGTGTCGAGCCCGCACTTTGCGGTTGTAAAGGACGATGGTTCCTTCGAGATCAAGGATGTGCCGGCCGGCAAGCATAAGGTGGTGGCCTGGCATCCTTTCGCTGCCAAGGGCAAGAAAATCGAGTTCGATGTCGATGTGACCGACGGTGGGACTGCCAATCTGAAGGCTGAAATCAAGTAAGACCGCGTGTTGTATTGGCGGAGTCGTCCGCCATCGAAGGGCAGCGGAGCAATCCGCTGCCCTTTGTGTTTTTCTCGCCCGCCATCGGTGTTTGCCGCCTTGCCTTTCAGTTTCCGATCTAGGTAAGATACTGAGTTTCAAAGCGATTTGCTTGAGGGGACCGGTGTGTCACGAGATCTCTCGCTCGCGGAAATCTTCCAGCTTGGGTACTACTGGGAAACGAAAATTCTGCTCACGGCTGTGAGGCTTGATGTATTTTCTGCCCTGGATGGAAAGCAGAAAACTCTCCTGGACTTGGCCGGTCGTCTTCGTGTTCATGGGCAGACGCTGGGATTGCTGTTGAACGCTCTTGTTGCAATGCGACTCCTGAAGAAGGATGGAGATTCCTATGGGAATTCGGCGGTCGCAGCCACCCATCTGGTCCGCAGCTCTGCCCAATATGTCGGACATCTCCTTCTGCTCCACGATGCGGAATGGGATAACTGGGGCAAGCTTGAACAAGTAATTCGCACGGGGCAACGATCGGTCGACCGGCATGTGTTTGAGACCGACCCGGATTTAGGCAGCAACGTATTGGCAGTGCTCCATCGAATCGGACAGCAGAGCGGGCCAGACCTTGCCAAGCGGCTGCAGTTGAGCGGGCCGGTTCGATTTCTGGATCTAGGAGGCGGAGCCGGGACCAATGCAATTGCGTTCTGTCAGACCTATCCGGAGCTGACCGCTACTGTGTTCGATTTGCCTGCAACGCTCCGGCTGACGGAACGAACGGTGAAAGAGGCTGGTTTGGAAGGGCGGATCACGTTGCTTCCAGGCGATTTTAATAAGGATGCACTGGGAGGACCCTACGATGTCGCTTTGATGTCTGACATCCTGCACTATCAGGATTTTTCGACGAACGCATCGTTGGTGAAGAGGGTTTGGACCCATTTGGCGCCAAGCGGTCGGTTGGTCATCAAGGATCGATTCTTAAACGAAGCAGGAACCGGTCCAGCTTGGACCACCGCGTTTGCGGTGCATATTCTTGTGAATACAGAGCGAGGCGGTTGCTACAGAACGGCAGATGCGATTCAGTGGATGGGAGACGCCGGCTTTCCAACCGTAACGGAACTGGAGCCGACAGCTGTTGTGCAGGGCGTAAAGGCTTCTGAAGCGTGAGAACCGGATGGTTGCTTTGGTTTGTTTAGTTTATCTCGTTTGTTTGGTTGAACGAAACTAACCAGATGAACCAAACAAACCAAATGAACCAAAGAAACTACGACCGACAAGGGGCGTTATGGCTGAATGGCTGAGGGAGCCGGGGTTTTTCGGAACTCATGCCACTGTCGGAGCGGACGTCAGTCAGCTCATGGCGACGCTCTTTACTGGGCTCTTCGTGATCGGTTGGATTCAGGCGCGGAGACGCCGGGCCGATGCCCATCATTGGATGATGTTTGGCGGGATGATCGCCATGTTGGCGTTTTTCATCAGTTACTACTTATTTCGTCAATTAGGCGTGTTGGCGTTTGAAGGCAAAGAGGGATTCGGTGGATCTGAAGCCCTCTACAATAATGTGTTCATTCCCATCCTCATCGTTCATATCGTGCTGGTGGTCGTTGGGCTGGTCATGGCGGTCTACATGATTGTCCTGGGGTTCCGAGCCCAGTTCATCGAGCAGGGGAGACGGACGTTGAGTGATCGTGTCCTGCAAACGACGTGGAGAAAGGTCGGGATGATTTTCGGTGCAGTCTGTCTGCCGGTGGTGGTCTATCTGTTGTATTTGCTGGGCGTAGATCGTCTTCGGATGGGCCGGCTCGTCGTATGGGCCGGATTTCTCGCCATTGTTGCAGTTGTGTTCGCCGTGGAGATGACGATCCAGCGTCTGTGGCCGGATGGCGGGCACCGTCACCGGGCACTCGGACGTTTTACGATGGCTATTTACTGCATTCTGTTTGTGACGGGAACGACGACCTACACGATGCTCTACCTGCTCTATCCGGGAAAGATCGGATAAGGAAGTGACGGGTGATCCGTGATGAGTGATGGGCGCGCAATGCAGAGTTGGCGGATAGTCATGCGCTCCGGGACGTTTCACGTTTCACGTTTCACGACTCACGGTGTTTCACCATGCTGACCTGTGGCTGCGGTCGTTGGATGCACACTGAGGGGATTGAAGAACGTTCCTATGGCGACGAGATTGCTCAATGGTTCGTTCGGACGGAATGTCGCGGCTGTGGGCTCAAAGTAGGAGTCGATGTCCCTGCCGGTCAACCAGGAAGACTTGTCGATCGGGTAATGTGGACAGATGAAGCGATCCATCGACTGGATCGCATGCCCCCGTACCTTGCTCCGCTTGTGCGTTGCGAGGTCGAGCAAGACGTGCGGGGGAGGGGAGAGCGGGTCATCACCTACGATACATTGCTCCGTCCAAGAACCGGCGAACGTATGGAATGGGATCTTGATGCCGAGCGCCGATTGGACAGGGTGCCGGCGCCGGTACGGGCCATGGCGCGTATTGAATTAGAGCGGACCGCGGCAGATCGCGGAGAGCGGCGCATCACCGTGGCCCTGATGGAAGAAGTGAAGGCTCGCTATTTCGGAATGGGCGCTCAGAAAGGGTAAGGGGTCAGGAGTGAGGGGTGAGGTGAGTGTGGCTGATGAGCAAGCCATGGTCCCCTTACCCCTCACCCTTCACCCCTAACGGGTCAAGAGATGTTGCATCGGATGGCGCTACGAGTATTGCCCAGTTTGAGTCTGGCCGTCACAGAAGACTCTGTGCGCAAGAAAAAGCGGATCGTCATGTTTGTGCCGGGGTTGGTGGCCTTCGCTGTCTATCGGGTGGCCAAGCTGCTGTTGCCTCTGTCCGAACCGATCGTGTTGCTGATCGTCAGCGGGCTTGTCTCGTTGGTGACGGCATTATTGGCCTATCGTGTCGGCCGCAGCACAGTCTGGAGCAAGATCGTTCGAGAGGACGGGAGTCGGCTGCTGCTCTGGATTGGCGGCTGGATCGGGTTTGTGTATGGAGTGCAGTTGTCGCTGTTGGTCTTGGCGTTACTCTGGCTTGTCGGATATGACTATCTCAAACATCCTGATGGGCCGGCAATGATGGCGATCATTATTTCCTGTACCTCTGTTGCGCGCGATGCTTTCGAGATCGGTCATGTGCAGAAGATGGTCCTCATGGGCCGCCCCTTCCCTACATTTCCCAATGGGACTGCCCTTCGCAGGATGGTAGGGGATCTTGCGATGGGGTTTGTTCCCTGGGTTGGAATAGGTCTGATCGTCGGCGCACTGGGCGCCTCGCTGGGGCATCTTGTCGAAGCGACTCAGGTTGCAGCTCTGATTCAACTCTCGGCAGTGGCGGTGTTGGGAGGCGGAGTCGCACTGTGCGCCTATTTTGGCGGACTTCGCCCACAGGCATCATGGACTCAGGGGTTGGTACAGACGAAGACGAAAGAATTGCTCAAGTATTGGTGGTGGCCTGGGCTCTCCTTTGCTGCAACCTACTATCTCGTAGCCGCAGGCTTTGTGGTTTTCCTGTTAAGGCAGCCAGGCATTCCCACTTCCTATGCCATGGTTAGCGGCGGATTTGTGGCAGGCACGATGGCGCTCTATTGCTACTTTCTTGGGTTTCGCCGGCAAGTCGAAGAACAACAGGGGCATACGATGTCGAGCGCGTTACTTCGTTGTCCTTTCGTCATGGGAATTCTTGGGAAATCGACAGGAGCAGGCATTTCAGTGACCGCTGGCTCCGGATCCGGGTCGAAGGTCTAAGTCGATGGTCATGAAGAAGAGAGCGTACAGGGTCATCGGGTATGCGGTCCTGCTGACAGCTATTTGTGCAGCTTCGATAATTGGCTGGGGCCTGTATAGCCAATCCTTTGCCGAGAGCAGCACCGATCTCTATTTCAAGACCCCAGGAACTCCCCAAGGTCCTTCGGTTCCTTCTCCCGAGGAGACGGTCTATTCACGCATCGGATCCTTCGACAGTCGATTGATTGTATGGTTCGTCACACAACTCCACACCTACTTCGGAGGGTTTGTTCTGGCATTGCCGATTTTTTGTGTGTTGCTGGAATTTCTCGGGCTCAGCACGAAAAAACCCGAGCTCGCGCTTCGCTATGACGGTCTCGCTCGCGACTTGGCGAAAGTGGCTCTGCTCTCCCTATCGGTCACGGCTGTGGTTGGGAGCGTCATGCTGGGGATCTTTCTCTATTTTTACCCCAGTTTCATGAGGTACATGGGCGGGACATTCAAGACCTTCATGCCGGTCTATGCGTTCGTGTTCTTCGGAGAATCGGCGCTGCTCATTACCTATTACTATAGCTGGAACCGGCTGGTTGAGCCGGCTTCGAAGTGGGCTCATGCATCGATCGGCTTGTTGAGTAATCTCTTTGGGACAGCATTGCTGCTCTTGGCCAACGCCTGGTCGGCCTTCATGATGGCGCCGGCTGGTGTCGATGCGCAGGGCCAGTATTTGGGAAACGGGTGGCATCTGCTCCATTCTGCCCTATGGAATCCATTGAACGTCCACCGCTTCCTGGCAAACATCATGTCCGGTGGCGCGGTGGTCATGGCATACGCCTGTTATCGATTCTTCACCAGCAAATCGGAAAAAGAGAGCGCCTATTTTGATTGGGTCGGGCATATCTTCTTATTTGTCACGGTCTGCGCGTTACTCCCGATGCCCTTTGCCGGCTACTGGTTGATGCGATCGGTCTACGCATTCAGCCAGAATATGGGGGTGACGATGATGGGTGGGTTGCTCACCTGGCTCTTTGTCGTGCAGGCTATCTTGATCGGCGTCCTCTTTCTCGGAATCAATTTTTATCTCTGGCAGAGCATGGCTCGCCTTCAGGGGGGTAGTCGCTATCAACCCTATTACCAAATGCTCCTCTCGGTGTTTATGGTGGCCTTGGTTATTTGGCTGACGCCGCACACCGTGTTTATGTCGGCCAGTGAAGTGAAGGCCATGGGTGGAGCCCAACATCCCGTAGTCGGCAACTATGGAGTGATGTCGGCAAAGAATGGCGCGGTCAATATCATGATTCTCGTCACCACCATGAGTTTTCTGTACTACCGTCGCGCCAATCGAACGATGGTTGTATCTTGGGCCAAGAAGGGGAACATTCTCATCGGCCTGGTGTTCGTTCTGGGGGCGATCAACATTATCTGGCTTTCCGTGTATGGGTATTATCTGCCGGCGAAGCTTCGCGTCGGGCTGTCGACGCCGCAAGCGGCGACCACGCTGACGGTCCTTGTGGTCGGAGTGATCATCAATCGCATGATGCTCAAGGGCTCGGTCCTCCATGGGCCGATCCAGTGGGGAAAGATTTCTCTGAGGGGCATGGCAGGTTTATTCGGGCTGGCTGCAGCATTTACGTGGGTCATGGGCCTCATGGGTTATATCCGTTCCTCCGGGCGGTTGGCGTGGCACGTGAGCGAGTTGATGGCCGATGTCTCGCCTTGGGCCTTTACACCGGACTTTGCGTTTGCTGCAAAGATGGTCACGCTCAACATGATGGTATTCTGGGGGGCGGTGCTCGCTCTATTTTGGATGTGTCAGCGAGATCAGTCGCCGGCGAAGGGAGCAGAGGTGGCAGTGGAAAATACGAGGGTGCTGGCGCCGCCATCCTCGTCACAAGAGGCATAACTATCGAAAGGGGTTGGAGTATGGTGCGAGCAGCGGTGGTTCGGGGATGTCTTGCGGTCGGATTGGTCTTCTGTGCCGGTTTCTTGATCGATGGCACGGCCTCGGCCCAGAGCCAGTCTTTGACGTTAGAGAATTTTCAGTCGAAAGAAGCGGACGGATTTCCCATGAACTGGGAGAATGAAAGCCAGCGAAGCGAGTCCAAGGGGCGGGATGCGTATAAGGTCCAGACTGAGGACGGTGTGAATTTTCTGGCGGCGAAGGATGCGGGGCAGAGGATCAAGAAAAAGAAGATCGATTGGGACCCGAAGGCCTTTCCGGTGCTGACCTGGCGATGGCGTCTCCACAAGACTACGACGGATACTGAACCCATTGCGGCCGTCTATGCGTCGCTCGATGTCGATCTGATGTTCATTCCTGTGTTTACGAAGTATGTGTGGAGCGCCACCAAGCCGGAGGGGACGTTGACCGAAGGCGGCATGTTCAGTGGCTCGGAAATCGTGGTGCAGAGCGGTACGAAGGAAGTGGGCCAGTGGTTTGAAGAGCGTGTGAACGTCTATGAAGACTTTAAGCGGATTCACAAGCATGAGCCGGCCGCCAAAGCCTGGGGGATTTCGATCATCTCTGGACCCGGGGTAGAAATCGATTTCGGTTCGATGGTTGCGAGCACGGGACGCTAGAAACCGCTCCGTCATCAGCACGGCCGAGTCCGGTATGGAATACGCTACGCCCTCAAAGGTGATCGATATCCTATTCGGCGTGGCCGTCATGGGCACGGTCGGTATGCTCATCGGGTTCATTGCGGGCGGCGGCATCATGCCGTTTGCGAGCGGGGTTGGCTTGGTGCTCGGCGGTGTCATCGGTTTTATGGGAGGGCGACGTTTTCTGGCGAGTATTTTGGTAGGAACGTTATTGGGCGGAGCGCTTGCATGGTTGGTTGCAGGCCCGGAGAGAATCTCTGTAGGCGCGGGGGCCGGCGCGGCGATGGGTGGATTTCTCGGTGTGCAAATCTCGATGTTGCTGGATATGCGTGCAGCAAAGAAAAACCGCCTCTGAATCGGCCGAGTCCGTCATGTCAGGCACAATCGAAGGAGTATGAGGCGAAATGGAAAACAAGGGGCTGCTCATCGGATCGATCATCTTTGTCTTTGGGTGTTTCTTTCTGATGATTAGTTTGCTGGTGTATGAGTCGTATAAGGCGAAGCAGATCAAAGCGTTGGCTGCGTCGATCAAGACAGAAGCTCGCCCTGCGCCGGCCAGCGTCGCCTCGTTGGATTACTCCATGTATAAAACGAAGATCGGCGATGAAGGCCGAGAAATGGTGCAGGTCCCCGAAGGCCCATTTATCATGGGCAGCAAAGACGGCGACCCGGATGAGGCGCCGGAGCATCAAGCCTACCTCAAGGCGTTCTTTATCGACAAAAAAGAGGTGTCGCAAGAGGAGTATGCGCGATTCGCCAAGATGACCAAACGTCCGTTGCCCAAGATTGAAGTATTCGAAGACGATCAATCCAAATTGTTGCGGCCTGAGTTTGCGGCGATGAGTATGACATGGGAAGAGGCATCGGCCTATTGCAAATGGGCGGGGAAGCGCCTTCCTACAGAAGCGGAATGGGAAAAAGCGGGTCGTGGCGAGGGAAAGCGCAGGTATGCGTGGGGCGATACCTTCATGAACGGCCGTGCCAATGCGAATGTGGATGGGAGTGAAGACGGGTTTCGGTATCTGGCGCCTCCCGGATCGTTCGAGACCGGTAGAAGCCCCTACGGTATTTACGATATGACCGGAAATGTCGCCGAGTGGGTTGCCGATTCGTACGATGAACATTACTACCAGAAGGCGTCCTACCGCGATCCGAAAGGGCCGGAGCCGGTCGATTTAAAAGTCGTGCGGGGAGGCTCATGGCGGGAGACCGAACATAATGCCCGCCTCTCCAAGCGATTTGCCGCAAAGCACTGGAGAACGGACATTACAATCGGGTTCCGCTGTGCAAGCGATGTGGAGGGTGGCGAGAGCCCTGAGCCTTCATAAACGCCATGCTCGAAACCAAATTCAAGCTTCTCTTCCTTTTCGCTATCCTTGCGTTCGCTGCGATTCCCATCATGGGCATCTTTCGCGGCAGCATGCTGACTCCGTTTGAGAAATCTTCAAATGACTCCCCGATAGTAAGCCCATCTGGGTCGTCCGACCCCCAGTTGCCGACGGCTCCCGAAGAGCCGGTGGTGGAAGAAATGATCGCGATTCCGGCAGGCCCATTTATTCGCGGGACCGATCAAGGGGGGTTCGATGAACACCCGCAACGCACGCTGATACTGAATGCCTTTGCCATCGATCGGTACGAAGTGACGAACTTTCAATACCAGCAGTTTGTCAATGTGACCGGACATCGTAAATCCGGTCCTCCCGCCCGCTATGCCAAGAATATGAGCAAAATGCAGGGTATCAATCAGCCGGTAGTCTACGTTTCTTGGGAGGATGCGGAGGCCTATTGCAATTGGAAGGGGAAGCGGCTACCGACTGAAGCAGAGTGGGAGAAGGCCATGCGGGGATCGGATGGCCGTCTGTGGCCCTGGGGTAATGTGGAGAACCCGAATGGGGCGAATTGGGCCAGGGTACAGGATGGGTATGAGGTTTCCGCTTCTGTCGGCACAGTTCAAACCGATAAGAGCCCCTATGGCGTTATGGATGGAGCGGGAAATGTCATGGAATGGGTGGCCGACTGGTACGCGGAACGCTACTTTGAGGAAGCGCCGGAGCAGAACAGCCCCGGTCCGGATCATGGCGTATATCGGGTACTTCGCGGTGGCGGCTATGCGACCACCGGGGCCGATATCCGCATCACTAGCCGGAGCAAAATGGTTCAAGATTTTCGCGATGAAGCGATCGGATTTCGCTGTGCGGCTTCTAGCGAAAAGTTAGAAAATCGCTGAAGAAATACGCCGGGTGAAATTTACAGGAAATCAAAGTAGTAGAGAATGAGAAACACGGCCAAAATGATATTGACAACCATGCCGACCAAAACTATAATGTCGAACACTTTTGAATGTCTTTTCATTGAATTTCCCCTGATTTTTCGTGCGTGACAAGGAATTTTGAATAACATACGGGTATCTGAGAGTCAAGAATTTCACCGGGCTGATTGACCGAATATTCGATAGGATCCGGAGGAGAAGGAGACAGAGATGGGCGACGCATCAGCGACACCAGCAGGACCGCCGGATAGCGAGATGAAAGTTGCGATCGGCAAAATGATTTTCTATGTGACCTGTGCAGTCGGTCTATGGTTCTTTTATTGGTTTGCAGGAATTCAGTGTCCCTGCTAAGCAGGGCTGGCGTAGCACTGGAATTTCCTGAACGTTGCAAGGGTTGAGGGAGAGGATGCTATGGGGAGCGCAATCGTTTACGGGGCAATATCTTTGGTCATCTGTGTCGCATATTTTCTAGCAGTCGACCACTTCTTGATGGATTCACAAGGTCTCGACTTCTGGTATTTATTCCGGAAGTAGATAATAGGGAGAGTCGTCGTCTGTTTGAATTGAGCTTGTGGAGAAAAATGGCATGAGTTGTTTTCAGAATGCATCAAGGAGGTATCTCATGGGACGTGTGGCCGGGAAGAAGTTATTTTCAATCATGGCGCTTGTCGCGATGGTTGGCCTTCTCCTGCTCCCCATCGCCGTATCGCTTCCCTCACTGGCTATTGGCGCAGATGCTCCTGATGCGGTGAAGAAGGAAGGGGAGCAGAAGTACGAGAAGGGGCGCGATGTCTATTATAAGACCGAGGGGCTCGCGATCGGCGCTCCTGCGCCAAAGACCGTCGATGGGCCTAAGGACTATCCGCGATACAACTTTGAGAGCCGCGTGCTCCTCTGGTTTGCGAACCAGCAGCATCTCTATTACGGAAGCTTTGTGCTTGCAGTGCCGATTTTCTGCATGGTGATCGAGTTCATGGGTGTCGTCACGAAGGATAAGGCAATGGCGAAGCGGTATGACCAGCTCGCCTATGACTTTATTAAAATCAGTTTGACGGCCTATTCACTGACCGCAATTTTAGGCGGTATTCTGATCTTCACCTTCCTCACGCTCTACCCCGCCTTCTTCGGCTACTTATCCAGTATTTTCCGCCCGGTCATGCATATCTATGCGCTGATGTTCGTGGCGGAGAGCGGAACCCTCTACATCTACTATTATGGTTGGGACAAGATGAGAGATGGGTTCCTGAAGTGGATCCACCTGAGCATGTCCGTGATATTGAACGTGATCGGAACATTGCTGATGTTCCTGGCAAATTCATGGATCGGCTTCATGATGTCGCCGGCCGGCGTCGATGAGCAGGGCCGGTTCTTGGGGAACATTTGGCACGTCATCCATACCGCTCTCTGGAACCCACTCAACGTTCACCGGATTTTGGGTAACATGGCGTTCGGCGGCGGTGTCGTGGCGGCCTACGCGGCCTACAAATTCTTGGCTTCAAAGACCGATGAAGATCGCGCGCATTACGACTGGATGGGCTATATCGCCATGGCTCTTGGCGTGGCATTCCTCATTCCTCTGCCCTTTGCCGGGTACTGGTTGATGCGGGAGGTCTATGCCTACCGTCAGCAGATGGGGATCACGCTCATGGGCGGTCTGTTGGCCTGGCTCTTTATCATTCAAGCCACCATGATCGGTATTCTTTTCTTGAGCACGAATTACTATCTCTGGCAGGCACTAGGCCGTATGCGCGGCGCCGAAAAATATCAGCGCTACATTAAGTATCTTGTATTCATCCTCTGTTGCGGCTACCTGGTCTTCATTACTCCCCACACCATCGTGATGACCCCTGCCGAATTGAAAGCGATGGGCGGTCAGCAGCATCCGGTGTTGGGAAACTATGGAGTCATGTCCGCCAAAAATGGGGGTATCAACGTCATCATTACCACCACTATTTTGAGCTTCGTCTGGTATATGCGAGGCAATAAAGTCTCCACTGTATCCTGGTCGAAGTTCGGTAATATTTTCATGGGCGTCTTCTTCGCCTGCGCCTATGTCAATATTATCTGGTTGGCCATTTACGGGTACTATATTCCGGCAAACGTGCGAGTCGGTCTATCCGTTCCACAAGTTGCGACAACCCTGTCTTGTCTCTTCTTTATGTTCCCGCTCAACAGCGCCATGATGAAGGGCGCCAAGCAAATGGGAGCTATCGAGTGGGGCAAGATATCCGTTCGATCGCAATATGCCTTGATCATGCTCGCAACCGCCTTTACCTGGATGATGGGGCTGATGGGATACATACGTTCTTCAGTTCGGTTGTTCTGGCATGTGAATGAGATCATGCGTGACAACTCACCTTGGGCCTATACGCATACGGTGGGTTTTGCAGCGAACATGATCTCCTTCAATGTGTTGTTCTTCTGGGTGAGCATCCTATTCGTCTTCTGGCTGGGAAGCCTCGGGATGAAGAAGGCTCCTGTTCCAGCGAAGGCAGAGGTTCCCGGCGGTGCACCGCAACCGGCTGCGGGCCACTAATCATCTCTAGGATTTTGGCTGGGGGAGTGGAGGCATGAAGGGCGTGCCCACTACTACCCAGACCTCAGGAGGTTACAATCGTGAGTGAGCTGATAAAGGAAGCTCTAACAATAGGCTGGCCGCTATTTGCACTTCTTGCCAGCCTTTTCATCTACTCCATCGTGGCAGGGAAGGATGCCGCTGCAAAAAAGAGCTCGATGTTCAAGCTCTTTATCGGGACGCTTGGCGCATGTTTGTTGCTACTAGCCATCGCTCATTACAAGGGCAGCTTCTATGAAGCGAACCGGATGCTTCCCGTCTCCTTGGTCCTCATCACAGCAGCATGTTTCATGTTGGGAATCTATTTCCCCAATCACGCAGCACTGCTGAAGATCGGTGGCTTCATGTTCCTTGTCGCTGCCGGTCTCTCAGGCTATGGAAATTGGCTGCCACAAGTTGAAGGTGGGTTTCCTCCTAAAGAAGAGAAGCTTCAATATGAGGCAATGACCGCTCAACAGCTTGCCGATGAAGGGGAAAAGATTATTTTCGGTGGAATTGGAAAGAATAAAGAGCAAGGAGCAGTCGGCAAAGGCCAATGTCCTCTCTGCCATGCGTTCCATGCCGGGATGCTTGGAGAACGTGCTCCCAATTTACAGGGTCTTCCGGCTCGTGCAGGCAAGGAGCGGTTGGAAGATCCCAAGTACAGTAAGGGAAACCCAAAGGGTCGTGAATTTGACGATAAGGAAGCGTTCCCAGGTTCCGGGACTGCGGAAAATGGCCAGGAGTATATTGCTGAGTCCCATTCATGCCCCAGCTGCTATGTCGTTTCCGGTTATGGCGTCAAGGGGACGAATGATAAAACCAGCCCGATGCCCGCGATTCACAAGCCACCCATCTCGTTGAGCCTTCAGGAGTTGGCTGCCGTCGATACCTGGTTATATTTGCGTGAAGGGATCGATGCTCCGTCATACGATGAAATCATCAAGTCCTATGAGAAGTTTATTCCGGAAGCTGATCGTCCGAAGCAGCAGGAAGACAAGCCGGCAGGTGCGGCTAGTGCTCTCCTGGCCGATGGTACCGAACCGATCGATGTGATTTTTGCTAAATCCACGTGCATTCTGTGCCATACCATTCCCGGCATCCCCGGTGCGACCGGCAAGCAGGGTCCCGTCCTTGAAGAGGGGACCAATGCACCAAATAGGATCAAGGATCCGGCGTACAAGGGAACTGCACATAACACACAAGAATACATCATGGAGTCCATCGTGTCGCCCAGCACTTACGTTGTTAAGCCTTTTCCTGACAACTTGATGCCAAAGGAATTCGGGACAAAGCTGAGTGCGGGCGCGCTAAAAAAGATTGTCGACTATTTGTCGCAAGTGAAAGCCGGTTCACCGCCACCGAAGATATCATGATCAGGATGCGGGATCTGGTTATCGAGTAGGGATGCACATCAATATGGGAGCTCATCGATGAAAGCTATAATGTCGCTCGGGGCACTTATAGGGGTAGCGGGATTACTCCTGCTTTCCGGAATGATTGTCGGCATCATTCCGTCAGACACTGTGCGCCTGATCGAAGGGTACATGCCGGTCCAAGTGATCGCGGAGCTGATCCTTTTCGTGGCTGGATTTACGGGTATCAGCTACATGATGTCATCCATGGGAATGGCTTTCCCACGGTTTTGGCAAGGGATTAGTTGTTGGGCCTTCGTTCTTCTCTATTTGAAGTTTCGCGTCTATCCTCCGATCCCCTTCAGCGTCCGCGCGATGTACGGGACGGTCTCCCTCGTAGCTGTATTCATGTGGGTTTCCGCCAACGAGGAAGATTGGCAGAAATTCAAGCAGCCGATCATGAACGTCCTGGACGCCAAGACCGGGGGTAACCGGTTGTTGCGGTATGCATACCTCATTATCCTCCCGATATTGATCGGCGGATTCTCTTACAACGCAATGGTCCCAAAATCTGAAGAACCGATCGAGTTGAGAACGGTGCATCCGGCTCCACCAGCCAGCACGAAGGTGCATGGGAAAACCTATACGCTTCAAACATCGCAGAACCCCTACCGAGTCAATCCTGAAGGAAAGTACGATCAGGAATACAGTAACGCTAATATTGTGGAGCAGGGTATGGGCCGTTTGATGAAGCCGAATGCAAATCCCTGGGATAAGGATGCGCAAGGGTATCTCAAGTATGTGCGTGAGGGCGGGGAAATTTTCTATCAAAATTGCCACTTCTGCCATGGGGACAATCTGAATGGTCGTGGCCTCCATGCCTTCGCATTCAATCCTATCCCGGCGAATTTTACTGACCCAGGCACAATCGCCCAGTTACAGGAAACATTTATTTTCTGGCGCGTTTCAAAGGGTGGAATCGGCTTGCCGAACGAAGGCTTCCCATGGGCCTCTGTCATGCCGCCATGGGAACAGCATTTGACCGTAGATGAAATCTGGAAAGTCGTCATGTTTGAGTATTGGCACACGGGGTATTACCCACGAACTTGGGACTAATCGTTCGCGTGAACTACGCAGCCAACCTGAATTGACGTGATGAGGGAAGAGGGAAGCCATGAAGAATTCGTTTAGTCTGAAGGCAGGGGTGTTATCCCTAACTGCCTTTGGAGTGATCTTGCTCTCTGCAAACGCTGGAGGGTTTGCCTTTGCCGCAGATTCACTGCCTGCAGGCTTTAAGGCTGGAGCGCTTGCACCGGAACCGTCTGCCGATATGATCGAAGCAGGAAAACGGGTCTACTTCACCAAGTGCGTCTGGTGTCACGGTGTAGATGGCGCCGGCGACGGCCCAGGTGCCGATCGTCTCTGGCCTCGTCCCCGCAATTTCAATCAGGGGACGTTCAAGATTCGTCATACGGCCAGTGGAGAATTGCCCCTGTTCGATGCCAAGAAACCGGTTGAGGGACAGAACGATCTCTTTGCGACTGTGACCCACGGGTTACCAGGCTCCGCCATGCCGCCATGGGAAGGTATTCTGACAGAGGAGCAACGGCTTCAAGTCTTGTCGTTTGTGACGACGCAACTTGTAAAAGATCGAAAATTTACGGACACGAAGTCAGAGAGCCAAACTGTCTTGCAGCTGGCTGAGTTGGCTCCGATTGCCGCGTCTGAAGAGAGTTTGAAAAAGGGGGCCGAGCTGATTGTCGAAAAGAAGTGCATTGAATGTCATGGCGTCGAAGGCCGTGGCGACGGCAATGCGTTCAACCTGAAAGACGACTGGGGCTTTTCGATCCAGCCGGCCAACTGGCACAAGTGTTGGAACTTCAGAGGCAGCCGGCAAGATCCCTATAATGTGAAGAATATCTTCCGGACATTTTCGACCGGAGTCAACGGTACTCCGATGCCTTCGTTTGCCGACAATACGACAGTTGAAGAGCGATGGCACATTGCAAATTTTGTGAACTCCCTCTGTGAACGGGATGTAGAGGGAAAGCCTCTCCCAATCGACCCACAGGCTGACAAACCTAAAATCAACTTTGTGGTGCCCTCAGGGAAGGTCGAAGGAGAGATTTCAGCCGATCCGGAGAATGAATTGTGGACGAAGAGGGCCAGGCGCTATATTGCAATGGGCGGTCAGATCACTCACAAGCCCAGAAACTTTGTGAACCGGATCGACGACCTCTGGGTAAAGTCGCTTTACAATGAAACGCATGTCGTGTTCATGTTCCAGTGGGACGATCGTACGAAGAGCGTAGCCGAAGGAAAGCTGCCCTGGGCTCCAACCTCCGTCAACGTGGAAGTCAAGGAGCAGGATCCAAAGACCGGGGAAGAGGGTTCTATTGCCGCGCATCAGAATAATTACACCGTCTATAATGATGCCGTCGCCATGGAAACTGCGATAAAGTGGAAAGAGCTTCCCGCACCGATTAAGCCCCGCTACCTGTTCGGCAGCAACGAACAGTTCCCGATGGACATTGTGAAGTGGGAGGCTGATGGTTCGTTGCGCGCCTTCAAAGGGACCGGATGGGATAAAGACTTTGAACAACGCTTCGATTACGAAGAGAACATCAAGTTACTCTTCTCGGAATGGAAAAATGGCCGATGGACGGTGATCATTCAGCGTCCGTTGGGCGATAAGAAAGAGCAGGATTACGATTCGGATACGTTCTTTGAAATGGGACAATACATTCCCACCGTGTTCTTCGCCTGGGACGGGCACAATGGAGACGCTGGTAGGAAGATGGCTGTCTCGGCCTTCTACTACACCTTCTTAGAGCCGCCGACCCCGCAGGAGGCCTATATTTATCCTGTGGCGATTGCGGCCGGCGTCGTTCTTCTGGAAGGTTGGATTCTGACCAGACGATCGAATAAGCGGAAGACAAAGGGTCTTTCTCGCTAGCCTAATCAGAGTGTCTGGAGTATGAAGAGGGGGTGGGGTAACCCACCCCCTCTTTCTTTTTTTGTTTCGCAGCAAGGATATTATGGAGACTGATGTGACCGGAGTCCTTCTTGCCGGAGGAAAAAGCCGGAGGATGGGTGAAGACAAACGCTTTCTTCTCGTGGGAAAACAGACTCTCTTGGAAAGAGGGCTGGCGGTGCTTGGGTCAATCTTTCAGGAGGTACTAGTCGTTATTGCACAGGACAGCCCCCCACTGAACGTTGTGGATGCTCGAGTCGTTCGAGATCTGCTGCCTGATCGCGGTAGCCTCGGAGGGGTCTACACAGGACTCAAACTGGCAACGACTCCTCACATATTCGTGGCGGCATGCGATATGCCGTTTCTCGATCCTGCGGTCATTGCCCAGTTCACAAGTCGAAGGGCCACCGTCGATATTGTGATGGCAAATCTCGCGGAACGTGTACATCCGATGCATGCGGTTTATGGAAAAGGATGCCTGGCGGCTATAGAGCAGATGATTGCAGCAGGACGGCTGAAGATTCAAGATTTAGCGGCGTGTCCGTCCCTCAGGGTTCAACAGATTACGGAAGAAGATGTGCGCTCTACCGATCCTTCCTGGCGGTCTTTTCACAACGTCAATACACCGGCAGATCTTCAGGCGGCCTGTTCGCTGCTGGCTCAGATGTCTCCCCCACAAAAACTGTAGAACTCGCTATGGCGCGGACAGTCGTCATGATCCATCCCGGCGGTCTTGGCGATGTGCTTTTGGCTGTCCAGGCTATGATCCGGATGCGGACACGTTTCCCCAAACATCGGCTGGTGCTCTGCGCAAAGGATCAGGTTGGGAAGTTGCTTCTCGAGTGCCGCGTCATCGATGCCTGGGCTCCTGCCCAGGGTCGAGATTGTGCAGACTTATTCGGCGGCGTGGAGTCACCCACGAATCAGATACAGAGGTGGCTTGAAAACTGCGATCTTGCCATTGGCTGGATGAAGGATCTTGATGGTACGTTCTGCAAAACGCTCAAGGCGGCCGGCGCCCGGGATGTTATCGTGAGGTCGCCGTTCTTGGACACGATTCGAGCGACCCATCAGCGGGATCGGTTTCTTGAGACAATCAATGAGGTTCCGTCCGGTAGTCAGCAGGAGGTTCTCTTGCCGCCGACAGAACTTCTGTTCGATTTAGGCCGAGCCTGCCTTGAAGCAGAAGGTCTAACGACGGGACGGTTTCTTGTTGTGATTCATCCAGGGAGCGGGAGTGTTCATAAATGTGTGTCACCGAAAACGCTGGCATCCGTCGTGAGTGGTATTCAGAACTTTGGAGCGATTCCTGTCCTGTTAGAAGGGCCGGCGGATCATAAGCCGGTCGAGCGTCTTCTCCAATTATGCGTGAACCGACCGATTGTCCTAAAGGGCCTCGACATACTTCGCGTCGCCGGGGTACTTGCCCAAGCACAACTCTTTGTCGGACAGGATTCTGGTGTCACGCATCTGGCAGGGCTGATGGGCCTGCGTACGGTTGCCCTGTTCGGACCGACTGATGCAGATCGCTGGGCTCCCTGGGGACCTCATGTTTCTGTTGTGCAGGGCGCGCCTTGCCTCTGTCAATCATGGGACGATGTGAGCCGGTGCGAAACCAAACCCTGCCTTGAAATGCCGCAGAATTATCTTGGGGAACTTTGTCTGTGGCATCTTAAAAAAGCAGTTGCCGACAGAGGATTCTCATCCCATCCATGCCCTCCGGTGTCTTGTCACTGACTATCTCGTATGCTACAGTGTCCAGTTCGTTTTTCCTTTCATTGCTAAGGACTTAGGAGTTTTTTCTTGTCCAGCGGGGTTGTTCAGGAAAAGGTCGTCACTGCGCTCCTTGAAGCGCTCAATGGAGCCAAAAAAAAAGGCCAATTGAAGACAGAAGCCTGGCCTCAACTGAGTCTCGATGCTCCGAAGCGGCCTGAATGGGGAGATCTTGCTTCAACGGTGGCCATGTCTCTCGCGGCGTCCGAACAACGGGCTCCCCACGACATTGCCCAAATTATCATCGACAATCTTGCGCAAGACGGGCAGCTGTTCGAGCGGGTTGAGATCGCCAGACCTGGGTTTCTTAACCTCACAGTCAAGCCTGCAGTCTGGCAGGAAGTGCTGCGCGAGATTGAGATGCAAGGATCGGCTTACGGGCAGGCAGAATTGGGGCAGCGGCGGCGTGTTTTGGTGGAGTATGTGAGTGCGAACCCGACCGGTCCGTTACATGTGGGACATGGTCGTGGCGCTGCAGTCGGGCAGGCAGTGGCAAATATGCTGAAGGCCGTTGGGTACGATGTCGTGAGTGAGTACTATATCAACGACTCAGGCCGGCAGATGAAATTGTTGGGGAGTTCCGTCTTTGCGCGATATGAGGAACTCTCGAACCGTCCGGTGGAGTTTCCCACGGAAGGATATCACGGGTCGTACATCACAGCTGTGGCCAAGCGAGTGAAACAACAGCTTGGGCCTGAGCTGGCTGGACGCGAGCCCTCGGATGTTGAAGGGCGTTGCCGAACCTTTGCCTATCGGGAATTGCTGAGTCTGATTCGCGAGGATCTGAAGTCTTTCGGGATCGAGTTCGAGTCCTGGTTCAGCGAAGCGTCTCTCGTAGACTCAGGGACCGTCGAGCGGGTCTTGGACGAATTGAAATCGCAGCAGTTTCTATTTGAGCAGGAGGGGGCCTGGTGGTTCCGATCCTCGATGTTTGGCGACGAGAAGGATCGTGTCGTACGGAAGCAGGACGGTGAATATACCTATCTGGCTTCCGATATCGCGTACCATCAAGATAAGCTGCGGCGCGGATATGACCTTCTCATCGATGTCTGGGGCGCGGATCACCATGGCTACATCCCTCGCATGCAAGCGGTCGTGCAGGCCTATGGTTACCCGAAGGATCGCCTCCAGGTCGTGCTGGTTCAGATGGTGAACCTGTTGCGCGGCGGGAAAAAAGTGGAAATGTCGAAGCGGGCCGGCGAGTTTATCACGATGCGTGAAGTCATCGACGAAGTCGGGGCCGATGCGGCCAAGTTCTTTTTCTTAATGCGGGATTCCGACTCGCATCTCGACTTTGACTTGGAGTTGGCCAAGCAGCGGTCATCCGACAACCCCGTCTACTATGTGCAGTATGCCCATGCCAGAATCGCCAGTCTTTGGCGTGTCGCGGCTGCGCGAGGCATTGTCTGCCCTCTGCCGAGCGAAACGGATTTAGCCCTGTTGACGGACCAGGACGAGTTGGGATTGATCCGAAAGCTCTCTGCCTATCCCTCGGTTCTGCAGGGCAGTGCGATGGCCTATGAGCCTCATCGAATGACCTACTATCTTCAGCAGTTAGCCGGCATGCTGCACACGTTTTACAACAAGCACCGAATCCTCCCTCCCGCAGCTGATCGAGATCTCTTGGCGGTCGCGCCGGAGGGAATCGTCCCAGGCGAGGGATTGCAGAAGGAGATCCCCACACCTGAACGGACTGCGGCGAGATTGGCCTTGATGCGGGGAGTTCAGCAGGTCTTACAGAATGGACTCCGTGTCCTTGGAGTTTCCGCGCCCGAGCAGATGTAGCGAGTCAGAGGATTATGGAATATTCAGTGCAGCAGGCGGCTGGTGAGACGAGCGCCAGGTTGGGGAGGCTCAGTACCGCCCATGGGGCGATCGATACACCGGCATTTATGCCGGTCGGGACGCTGGGGCCGGTGAAGGGCATCGATCCGGCAGACTTAGAGCAGCTCGGCTTTGGCCTCATGCTCAACAACGCCTACCACCTCTATTTACGGCCTGGACATAAGATTGTGGCTGAGATGGGTGGATTGCATCGGTTTACCGGGTGGCCGGGCGCCATCTTGACGGATAGCGGTGGGTTTCAAATTTTCAGCCTTGCCAAATTGTGCAAGGTGACGGATGAGGGTGTGAGTTTTCAGTCGCATATCGATGGCTCCACGCACTTCATCACGCCGGAGACGGCCATCGAGATCGAAGAAGCGTTGGGGGCCGACATCATGATGGCGTTCGATCATTGCGTGGCCTTGCCGGCTGAGAAGACGGTCGTGCGAGATGCTGTAAGACGTACGACTCTGTGGGCGGAACGTTGTCAGGCCAGTCGGCGCCGCACAGATCAGGCGCTCTTTGGGATCGTGCAAGGAGGCCTGGATAGAGATCTTCGTGTGACTTCTGCGCGCGAGCTTGTCGCGCTTGGCTTCGAGGGCTATGCGGTCGGGGGTCTTTCGGTGGGAGAATCGAAAGCCGAGATGTATGCCATGTTGGATGTGACCGTGCCTGAGCTGCCGGCTTCGAAGCCGCGGTATTTAATGGGAGTGGGAATGCCGGAGGATTTGATCGAAGGGGCGGCGCGCGGGATCGATCTGTTCGATTGTGTGGTGCCCTCGCGGCATGGGCGGACCGGTTCGCTCTTTACGAGTTTCGGGCGGGTGGTCATCAAGCAAGCACGGTATCTTCGCGATGAGCAGCCGATCGATCCTGCCTGCGGATGCCCGGTCTGCGCCCGTTATTCTCGGGCCTATTTACATCACCTCTTCCAAGTGAAAGAAATGCTCTCGTCGCGGCTGAATACGATTCACAATCTTTGGTATTTTGCCGATCTGATGGGCCAAGTGCGGTCTGCGATCGCACAGGGAACGTTACGGTCGTTTCGAGATGAGTTTTACCGATCCCGCAATCAGGCTCTGACGGAGGTTTCAGAGGCAGATGAGCCAGGGCTCGATGGGCATCGGCGGCAGGCTGGGTGGGACTAACTGGATTGAGGAGGCGTTCGTATGGTCATGCAATCGGTCGCATGGGCGCAGGGGATTGGAGCAGGGGCCGGGGGTGCGAATTCGACGTACAGTACGATTCTGTCCCTCCTTCCCTTCGCGTTGATCTTCGTCATTTTCTATTTTCTGGTCATTATGCCGCAACAAAAACGCACCAAACAGCAGAAGGAGTTGCGGGAGGCGCTGAAGAAGGGCGACAAGGTAGTGACGGCATCCGGGATCTGGGGCACCGTGGCGAATCTTGGGAAGGAGACGGTGACGTTGCAAATTGCGGATACCGCGAAGATTCGGATACAGCGGGATCAGATCGCGCGATTGCGCGGCAGTGAAGACGAGGACAAGGATAAAGACTCGTAAGTGCGAGTGACAAAGGGGTTACAGAAGACATGAAAAAAGTGGGTGGGCGGTTAGCATTGTTGGCGTTGGTTGTGGTGGCGTCGCTGATTTTCTTTATCCCTTCTTACCAGCCGTTGTATCAGGCGTTGCCTGGTTGGATGAAGAAGGTGATACCGAGCAAAGGTATTACCCTCGGCTTGGACCTCCAGGGCGGGATTCACCTGGTCATGGAAGTGGATGAAGATCGGGCTGTCGAAATCGCCGTCGATCGAGCGGTGGTGTCCCTACAAGATACGTTAGTCGACAAGAAGATCCCTGTCGAGTCTGTCGCACGGACTGGGCCGTCCCAGGTGACGATTCAGTTCCAAAACCCCGACCTCAAGGCTCAAGTTCAGAAGATGATCAGCGACTATCCGATCTTCAGCGAGACGGAGGCCGCCGGGTCCGCCAACAAACTGGTGTGGGAGCTGCGGGAGAGCGAGGCCAAGCGGATCAAGGACTCCACCATCAACCAGGCGCTGGAAACGATCCGCAACCGCATCGACCAGTTCGGCGTGGCTGAACCGATTGTGCAGCGGCAGGGGTTGAAGCAGATCGTCGTGCAGTTACCAGGTGTCAAAGAGCCCAAGCGAGCCAGGGATCTGATCAAAGAGACGGCGTTGCTCGAATTCAAGATGCTCGACGAGGATAACCAGACGAAACTCGATCTGCCTGGCCGCATTCCGAAAGAGAACGAGGCGGAGATTCTGAGACAATTCGAAGCGAAACTTCCGCCGGGCGATCAGATTCTCTTTGAGCGTGGAGTCGACAAAGATACCGGTCGGGAATATCGGGTTCCCTATCTCGTGAAGAAACGGGTCATGCTGACCGGCGATGTGTTGAGCGATGCGCAAGTTTCAATCGGTCAATTCAACGATCCCTATGTCTCGATGACGTTCGATTCGAAAGGCGGCCAAGAATTCGAACGGATTACAGGAGACAATATCAAAAAGCGCATGGCGGTCGTGCTCGACAACACGATCTACTCGGCGCCGGTGATTCAGGACCGCATTACCGGGGGCCGCGCGCAAATTACCGGGACTTTTTCAATGCAAGAGGCGAACGACTTGGCCATCGTGCTTCGGGCCGGCGCCTTGCCGGCTCCGCTGAAGATCATCCAGGACCTCACGGTCGGACCGTCGCTGGGGAAGGATTCTATCGAGAAGGGCATACAGGCTACTCTGTTTGCCGGCGCCTTGGTGGTGGTATTTATGATCGTCTATTACCGCCTGTCCGGAGTGATAGCCGACTTTGCCTTGATGCTGAACCTCTTGTGTTTGATCGGAGCCCTTTCTGCCCTGAATGCGACGTTGACCCTGCCGGGTATTGCCGGAATCGTGCTCACGATCGGGATGGGTGTCGACTCGAACGTCCTTATCTTCGAGCGCATCAGGGAAGAGCTACGATCGGGGAAAGGGGTTCGGTTGGCAGTGAACGGAGGCTATGACAAGGCGCTGCTGACGATCGTCGACTCTCACGTGACCACCCTGATTACGGGGGTGGCGCTGTTTCTTTTCGGCACAGGACCGATCAAAGGATTTGCCGTGACTCTCTGTCTCGGAATCGGAATCAATCTGTTTACGGCTTTGATCGGCACCAAGGTCATCTTCGACCTCTTGAATCAACGCCAAAAAGTAGAGCACTTAAGCATCTAGTTCGAAGGAGTCAGCATGTTAGAGATCCTCGGAAAAACGAATTTCGATTTCATGGGAAAACGCTACATGGCGTTTATGTTTTCCGGCATCATGGTGGTGTTGGGAATCGTGGCGGTCGTTCAGATTTCCCGAGGGGCAGCCAACCTCGGTATCGATTTCTCGGGCGGGACTGCGGTGCAGTTGAAGTTCGACCAAGCAGTCCGGATCGATGAAGCGAGAAAAATCTTGGAGGCCAACGGTCTGGCCAATGCCGAGCTCCAAGAATTCGGTCAAGAAAACAAATTGCTGATCCGTCTGAAGGCCTCGACGACCATCGAAGAGAAAGTCGCCGATCGCGTCGTGGCGATCTTTACCAAAGAGTTGGCCTCAAATCATTTCGTGGTGGATTCCAGCACGGAAATCGGACCGACCATCGGGCAGAAACTTCAGCAGGATGCCCTCATCGCGGTCGTCATTTCTTTTATCGGAATCATCCTCTATGTGGCGGCGAGATTCGAACTGCGGTTCGGCATCGCCGCGGCCTTAGCCACCTTCCACGATGTGTTGGCGGTTCTGGGAGCCTTTTATATTCTGGATAAGGAAATTACCCTGCTCGTGATCACGGCCTTGCTCACCTTAGCCGGCTATTCGATGACGGATACGGTCGTCGTATTCGACCGTATCAGGGAAAATCTCCGGATGCGGCGCAGGGAGAGCGAAGAGACGATTATCAACAATGCGGTCAACCAGGTCTTGAGCCGCACCATCGTCACGAGTTTGACCGTGGTGTTGGTGCTGATTCCTTTGGCGGTGGCAGGCGGAGAAGTTTTGCACGATTTCTCTCTCGCCCTGTTGTGGGGGGTCATCTTCGGAACCTACTCCTCGATCTTTGTCGCAAGCCCATTGTTGTTGCTTTGGCCTGGAGCGGCAGGGAAGATGTTGAAACGGGCGTAAGCCGGAATCACAGGCGCGAGAAGCGAGACGTGCGTGAAGGGCGCGACTCGCAAAGATGAAACTTCCGACCCGTCACGCTTTTCTCGCAAGTCCCGCGAGTCCCGCGCCAATAGCGAGATGGGGCATACCCATGACATTCTGGAGTCGGTCGCACAGCCTCCAGCGCAAGATCATCACGGCCATCGTGCTGGTGGGACTTTTGCCCCTGACCCTTCTGCTTGCCCTCACCTACGTTGAAGAGCGGCGCGCGCTACGAGAACTGACCGGCGTCAATTTCAAGGAAGCAGCCGTAGAAGCCGCCCGCCGGATCGAAATGCAGGTCGGTCGCGGGATGAACGAAGCGCAGCAACTCGCTACGACTCCCTTTCTCCATACCGCTGTCACCGAGTCCAACCGTACGTACGAAGGCAAGGATGCGCGCAATATCCAAGGCATGATCAAGGATTGGCAGCAGCGGTGGCGCCAGCGGGATAAGCAAAGCGAGTTTCCCCTCTTCATCAATCGTATCGTGACGAATTACCTCATTCGGTGGCACGATATCCGAAAATCGGATTACGTCGGGATATTGGTGACTGACCAGCAGGGGGCGTTGGTGGTCAGTTCCATTCCACAAGTGGAATATTTTTACGGGAAGACGCCTTGGTGGCAAGCAGTGGTGAAGGGGGGAAGTCTCAAGGGTTATGTGAGCGAGATGGCCTTCGATCCTGCTTTTGGGACCCATGTGCTCGTGGTGGCGGCGCCCATTCTGGACGATACCAAGGGGACGGTGATCGGAGCGGTCACCATTCTGTTACGGCGAGATACGATCTTCCATGCGATCGGTGAGGTCACCATTGGGAAGACCGGTCATGCGATGTTGTTCAATTCCGATGGCGGACCCGTCATCTGTCCGGTTTTGCCTCCTGAGGAACATACTGGCAAGCCTGAGACGATCAGTACTCTTGCGGGGGGACAGGCTGGTTGGACCATTGCCGTAGACGATTCGCATGGGAGTAGGGACGCCTTGATCGGATTCGCGCCGGTCCGATTCGGTGAGACCCTGGCTCAGGGAAGCCTCGGAGGACATCAGTGGATCACCGTGGTGCGGCAGGATCCCCAGGAGACCTATGCGCCGCTCGCTGAGCTCATGGCGAAGGTGCTGCTCTATGGGCTGCTCGTGCTCGCTGTGTTGTGGGGAACAGGGGTAATCGTCGCACGTCGGATTGCCCGGCCTATTCAGTTATTACACGACGGGGTGCGTGAAATCGGAAGCGGACGATTAGACCGGCGGCTGGAGTTGAAGACCGGCGATGAAATTCAAGGGCTTGCCGATGCGTTCAACCAAATGGCGGAGAATCTACAACGGTCGTTTGGGCAGATCGAGCAACGGGTGGTGGATGTGCGCCATCTGGAAGAAAAGTACCGCGACTTGATCGAACATTCTCCGGAGATGATCTATCAATTGAACCGGAATGGACGATTCGTTCACGTGAACAAGACGGGGCTCGAAAAGCTGAAATATACTCTCGATGAGATGCTGGCGATGCGTCTCTGGGACATCGTGCCGCGCGGCCAGGAGCCGCTCGTCTTACAGTATTTGGAGCGATTGGTGGCGCAAGGGCGCAGTTCGATGGAGACCGTGTTTCTCACCAAAGGCGGTCACCCGATCGACGTGGAGATCCACGCCACGGCGCTGATCGATCAAGAACGGGGCGGACTGGTTCACTCGCGCGCATTTGTGCGCGACGTGACCGATCGGCACCGGCTTGAGCAACGAGTGCAGGAATACACGACAGAACTTGAAGAGGCTGTGTCGGAACGGACGCAACAGTTGGTCGCCTCCCAGGCGCGGTACAAGGCCCTGTTCGATTTAGTGGCCGACTCTGTCTTCATGGTGGATGCGAACGGCATAATCGTCGCGGTCAACAAACGTGAGGAGCAAGCACTGGGGTATGCAGAGGCGAAGGTGGTTGGTCGCAGCCTGCTCGATGTGGTCCTCGCAGGCTATCACGATGCATTGCGTGGCTGGCTCAGCGATACCATTTCAGGCCAGCGAAAAATCCCTACCCAGGAGATCGTGGTGCTCCATGCCGACGGATTGGAAACTCCGGCTGAAATGGATTTGATCCGGGTCGGAGTGGCAGACCAACTGTCGGTGATGGTGCAGTTGCGCGACATTACCGACCGGAAACGCCTCGAACGGCAGTTAGATGCCTATCGGGAAGAGTTGGAGGATAAGGTACGGGAGCGCACGAAGGAGATCGAAGAGACCAAGCAGTATCTTGAAAGTCTGCTCGAGAACGCGAACGATGTCATATACACACTCGATACCGAGCAGCGATTCACCTATGTCAACAGCAAGATCGAAGCATGGGGCTACAGGAAAGAAGATCTGCTCGGGCGTCCCTACCTCGCTCTTCTCTCCAAGCGGCATCGAGGGAAACGTCTCAAGAGTACATTGGATATCGAGGTGAAACAGGTTTATGAGGTCGAAGTGGTCACTCGCATGGGAGAGGCGCGGGCTGTGATGGTCAGCGTGTCACCACTACACGATGCCGAGGGAGGATTTCTGGGTCTGATGGGCATTGCTCGTGACATGACCGAGACCAAGAAACTGGAGCAGCAAATCAGAAACTCAGAAAAGCTGGCCTCGGTCGGAAGGCTTGCCGCAGGAGTGGCCCACGAAATCAACAATCCCCTTGGCGGCATCCTCAACTGTCTCTACAACTTACGGAAGGGAACGTTGTCGCCGACAAGGCAAGAGGAATATCGAGTATCGATGGAAGACGGTGTGCGGCGCGTGCAGAAGATCGTTCGGCAGCTGCTCGATTTTTCTCAACAGCATGTGCCGGAGTTTGCTTTGACGGATATCAATCACGTCGTCGATCGGGTCTTGGTCCTGACGACCCATCTCTTTGCCCCGAAGCGGATCGTGTTGGAAACGGGATTCGGGTCAGGGCTGCCGAATATTATGGTCGATCGGCACATGATCGAGCAGGTCCTGATGAACCTGGTCTTGAATGCGGTGCATGCGATGACAGAGGGAGGGACCCTGACGATCCGAACTTCCGTGGTCGAGGGAGTCTGCATGGTCGAAGTGTGCGACACCGGGTCCGGCATTCCTCCGGCGGTCCTGCCGAGGATTTTCGATCCCTTCTTTACGACCAACCGAGAAGGCGAAGGAACCGGACTCGGCCTGTCGGTCAGTCTGGGCATCGTTGAGCGCCACGGAGGAAAGATCCTGGTGGATAGCGAAGTCGGAAAGGGAACGACCTTTATGCTCTGTCTTCCTGTGTCCCGTGAACGTTCGTTGGTGGAGAGGGTGTCATGAAGGGACTCAGGACGTTGCTCGTGGATGACGAGCCGTTGATGCGGCTGTCGATGGTCGATGCGTTGGAAATGATCGGCCATGACGTCGAGGCGGCTGCCTCCGGGACGGAGGGCATCGAAGCCATCCGCCAGCGGCCCTTCGATCTGGTCATCACCGATCTGCGGTTGCCGGGAGCGGACGGGCTCATGGTGCTCAAGGCGACCAAAGAGCAGTTGCCCGACACAGAGGTTGTCGTGATTACCGCCCACGGATCGGTGGAAACGGCAGTCGGCGCAATGAAGCTCGGCGCCTTCGACTACGTCACGAAACCCTTTCAGATGGACGAATTATTGTTGATCGTCGAACGAGTGGGCCACGTTGTGGCCTTACGCCGTGAGAATCAGGATCTCAAAGATACGCTTGAAGATAAATTCTGCTTCAACGGCATTCTGGGATCGAATAACCAAATGCGAGCGGTCTTGGACAAGATCAAGCTGGTGGCTGGGACGGACTCGACGATTTTAATTCTTGGAGAAAGTGGAACCGGCAAAGAACTTGTTGCGAACGCAATTCACCAAAACAGTCCGCGCAGCCCTCACCCGCTGATCAAGGTCAGTTGCGCCGCCTTGCCGGAATCGTTGCTCGAGGCAGAGTTGTTCGGCCACGAAAAAGGTGCCTTCACCGGCGCGCTTCGTCAACGGCGAGGGCGATTTGAGTTGGCGCACCGAGGCACCCTGTTTCTGGACGAGATCGGTGAAATCTCGCCGGTCATCCAGGTAAAACTCTTGCGGGTGCTTCAGGAACGACAGTTTGAGCGTGTCGGGGGGAACGACAGGATCGATGTCGATGTCCGCCTGGTTTGTGCGACCCAGAAGGATCTACGAAAGGAAGTGTCGCAGGGGCGGTTCCGTGAAGATTTATTCTATCGGCTCAACGTTGTCCAGGTCGTGATTCCTCCGCTGCGCCAGCGGCAAGAGGACATCATGGTGATCGGCGATCACGTGCTCAAGACCTGCTCCACCAAGATGAATAAACAGCTGAAGGGATTTTCCCCACAGTCGCGGGAGCTGCTCTTGCGCTACTCCTTCCCCGGGAATGTGCGGGAGCTGGAGAACATGGTCGAGCGCGCGGTGGCTCTGGGGCGGGATCGTGAAGCGATTCAACCGCCGGATCTATGCGGGTACCAGTCCTGTCCCTTTACCGGCGGCACCGCACAAGAATCTTGCGGATTCTGTAGCGAAGGGTTGACGGGGCAGAAGCGCGAAGAGCGTCCGCTGACCTCGCTGGCGACGGCACGGGAACAGTTCGAACGTGAGTATATTCTATCGGTCCTCGGGAAGGTAGAAGGCAGCCGAACCACCGCCTCGAAAATTCTCGGCCTCTCGCGTAAAGCTCTTTGGGAAAAGTGCAAACGCTACGGTATCCCCTCCGCGCGAGATGAGTCGGCAGAGGAGAGCGAATAGCTCGCTCCTCAATCCTTCCCAGTTGCCCTCGCACCTCCGAGCAACACAATTTCTTCAACCTCATGTAAATCCAACCATTTCAATCTTCTGCCCGTTGATTTCGTCCAATGAAAGCAGTATCTCTGTGCGACGAAGGGATAGGCCGTTCATGACGCGAGGGGAGAGTCATGAGTACTGTGTTCCCGGCTGAACGAATTGAGAGAGCCATTTTATTGCTTCGTGGTCATAAGACCATACTCGATAGAGATTTGGCTGCAATGTATGGAGTGTCAACCAGGGATCTGAACAAGGCAGTATCGAGGAACCGCGAGAGATTTCCCGATGATTTTATGCTTCAGCTCACACGGTCGGAATTCAACGGCTTGAAGTTCCAATTTGGAACATCAAGTTGGGGAGGGACTCGGAAGTTGCCGAGGGCCTTTACTGAACAGGGAATTGCCATGTTATCCAGCGTACTTCGAAGCACACGCGCGGCGGAGATATTCAGAATTGACATCATGTCAGATATGACATATTATCCTCTTGGCAAACAGGCTGGCGCGTGAGGAGAGCTCAGGTAGGCAAACCACTGGTCTGGCTCCGAGGTGAGGTTAAGACACCGCCGTTTTCTCAAACAGCCCGTCTTGAAGCGGGATATCTGCTTAGATTGTTGCAGCAGGGAGACTTGCTCGGACTTCCGCACTCACGGCCTATGCCGAATGTTGGACCCCGGTGTCATGAGTTGCGGGTGAATGATGAACTCGGCACCTTCCGTATTATGTACCGGGTTGATGTCGATGCCGTCGTCATTCTGGATGTATTTATGAAAAAGACACAGCAGACAGCTCAGTCGGTCACGGCAGACTGTAAACGCCGACTCCGCGAGTATGACAGGTTGGGTAAAGCAGAGGAAAAGCCATGAGGAAAAGCAAACGCGCAAGACTGGAAGTCGCAGGATGGGCCGTCGGGTCGGTGAAGGAGTTTCTCGGGTTGTCGGAAGCAGATGCGGCCCTCATTGAAATGAAGCTGGCGCTCAGCCGTAGTCTTCGCAACCGGCGAGAGCAGCGGGGCCTGTCTCAGGTGGAACTTGCCAAGCGTCTTCAGTCCAGCCAATCCCGAGTGGCTAAAATGGAAGCCGGAGATCCGTCCGTCTCAATGGATCTCCTCGTCAGCTCGCTCCTTCTCCTTGGAGCAAGCTCGGCCGATCTTGCCAGAGCTATTCGAGGAGGAGAGAAGAAAACAGGTCCTCGCGCCGCCTAGGGCTCGCACACAACTGCCTTGGTCATCTGGTCTGAGGAATGCAATAAACCAGATAGACCAGACCATCCAGCCAACTGTTGAAAACCTAAAACAGAAAGAAGTAAACAATATTTTCTCCCTGCCGACCCAGCTGGATTGAACGGCGTGACGGGGGTGAAGGGAGGGGCCGTTTCTGTCCACCATCCTTCCCAAGTTTGCGTGCTTTCACGAGGGGAAAGAGGGAGGGGAGCCGCCAGGTGCCCTTCTTGCTCGCAGAGCACGCACGAGGAGGAGGATGAGGCCTGATGATCTTCTGTGCCCGCGCAACGCGCGGCCTCAGAAGGATGGGAAGGGCAGCCTGGTCGTCCTCCTGCTCGTGGAACGCGCACGATAGGAATGTGCTCGTTCGACGCGCAGTGGAAGACCAATCAGGCCCCATCCTTGAAGAAATAACGAGCGAGCTGGAGGGATCATGTCGGCGGATGATGGTCGTTGGATGCGCACAGTCAAGGGCAGCCTCAGCCACTCCCTCGCTCCTGCCGGTCATATTCGTAAAACCCAAAAGCATCCCATGGGAGGACGTGATTTAAGCGAGGAAAACAGGTAAGCTGCGACTGGTTGGAAAGGTTCTCTAACAAGGTAACCTATGCTTTGGGTTGCTCCTTCAGAGAAAGATGCCGCGACGGATGCGCTCGAAAAGCGACTCTGGGATGCCGCTGATCAACTCAGGGCCAATAGCGGCCTGACTTCTGCACAATACTCTACCCCGGTCCTCGGTCTCATCTTCCTGCGTTTCGCCGACACACGTTTCGCCAAACGGCGAGCAACGCTGGAAAAGACAGCGGCCTCCTCTCGCCGCGGTTCCCGTATGGACGATCCGGCTGCCTACCACGCCGAAGGGGTGCTCTATCTCACGCCCAACGCCCGCTTTGACAAACTCCTGCATCTGCCAGAGGGAAGCAATGCCGGCAAGGCGATCAACGAAGCCATGCGTGACATTGAAAAGCACAATCCCCAGCTCGCCGGGGTGCTGCCCAAGACGTACGAAGTTTTCACCGGCACGCTCTTGAAAGAGCTTCTCAAGCGCGTCTCCGAAATCCCCGCCACCATCGACTATGACGCTTTCGGTCGCATCTACGAATACTTCCTCGGAGAATTCGCCAGGACGGAAGGGCAAAAGGGCGGCGAGTTCTATACACCTTCGAGCATCGTGCGCCTGCTGGTCGAAGTCTTAGAGCCCTACCACGGCCGAATACTGGACCAAGCCTGCGGCTCCGGCGGCATGTTCGTCCAGAGCGCCCGCTTCGTGGCCGAGCACAAGAAGAACCCTTCCACGGAATTGGCTATTCACGGGCAAGAGAAGGTCGCTGATACCGTCAAACTCTGCCGCATGAATTTGGCGATGCACGGCCTCGAAGGGGACATCAAGGAAGCCATCACCTACTACGAGGATCTGCACAACAGCACTGGACGGTTCGACTTCGTCCTCGCCAATCCGCCGTTCAACGTGAATGCGGTCGATAAGGAATGCCTGGAAGCAGAGGTGGGGAAAGGCCGCCGATATCCCTTCGGCCTGCCACGCACAGACAATGGGAACTATCTCTGGATTCAGCTCTTCTATTCGACGCTCAACGGAACTGGTCGGGCCGGATTCGTCATGGCCAATTCCGCCTCCGATGCCCGCGCCTCCGAGCAGGAGATCCGCAAGCAGCTTATCGAAGCCCGCGCCGTCGATGCCATCGTTGCCGTCGGATCCAACATGTTCTACACCGTCACGTTGCCCTGCACGCTGTGGTTTCTCGACAATGGGAAGCAGCGGACCACCCGCGCCGACAAGATACTCTTTCTCGATGCGAGGCATATCTGTCGACAGATAGATCGTGCGCATCGCGAATGGACCGAAGGACAGATCGGATTCTTAGCCAACGTCGTCCGTCTGTATCGAGGAGAAGAACCGGATTTCACGCTCGGCGGGGCAGAAGCAGAAGCCAAGCTCAAGGAAGTCTTCGGCAAGAAGCTGAAGTTCGCCGATGTGCTGGGTCTGTGCAAGGCCGCCACGATCAAGGAGATCGAAGCGCAATGCTGGAGCCTGAATCCTGGCCGCTACGTTGGCGTGGCTCTCGGCGAGGCTGTGAGCGACGAAGATTTCAAGCAACAACTCGAAACCCTCAACGAGGAGCTAGAAATCCTGAACGCCCAGGCCCGCGAGCTTGAACAAACCATCGCCCGCAACGTGGCAGAGATTCTTGAAGCATGACCAGTGAAATTACAACGCTTGGCAAACTAATCAGCCTCCAACGTGGTTATGACCTGCCCGAAACTCGACGGCGTCCAGGCACTGTACCGGTTGTGGGTTCTGCGGGCATTACCGGCTATCATGACACCGCAAAGGCGAAAGGCCCCGGTGTCACAGTTGGCCGAAGCGGTGCGTCGTTTGGAAAAATTACTTTTATCCGGGAGGACTACTGGCCTCACAACGCTGCACTTTTTGTTACCGACTTCAAGGACAACGAGCCATTGTTCATCCGCTACTTGCTGGAGAGTCTCGATTTTTCATCGCTGAATTCTGGAAGCGCTCAACAATCGCTTAACCGAAATTACGTCTATGGCGTATCGGTGCGAAAGTATGATCTCCCAGTCCAACGCCGAATCGCGGGTATTCTGTCGGCTTACGACGAGTTGATCGAGAGCAACCAGCGGCGCATCAAGATTCTGGAAGAAATGGCCCGATCCCTCTACCGCGAGTGGTTCGTCCACTTCCGCTTCCCCGGCCACGACAAAGTCAAAATGGTTCCTTCCCTACTCGGCCCCATTCCTCAGGGTTGGGAGGTAACCGCTATCCAACAATTTGGAGAAGTCATCACCGGTAAAACGCCGAGTAAAGCTAATCCAGATTTTTACGGCCAGGACGTACCGTTCGTGAAAACGCCGGACATGCATGGCAACATGTTTATTCTCGAAACGGGAGATAGGCTCTCCATGGCAGGCGCAGAGTCGCAGGCGAACAAGACAATCCCCGCCGGCTCGATTTGCGTGAGTTGTATTGGCACGATTGGGGTCGTATCTCTAACCACAGAGGACTGCCAAACGAACCAGCAAATCAACTCGGTGATTTTGGCAAGAGAGGAGGCTCGTGAGTTTCTCTTTATTCAATTGCAGGACCTAAAGCAAAAATTGGAAAACCTCGGTTCCACCGGTGCGACAATGGGCAACGTCAACAAGGGTAAGTTCGAGTCAATAGAAATATTAGCGCCCCCCGATGATCTGCTTGAGCGTTACCATCGATTGGTAGAGCCGACTTTCTCTGTGACTTTGAATCTCTCACGGAGAATCCAAAACCTCCGCTGCACCCGCGACCTGCTACTCCCGCGGCTGCTTTCGGGACAAGTATTGGTAACATGCTAATAATCAAGCTTCCAACAGGCGTATTTGAATACGACCCAGCTATGCCGTTGGGCAAACGAGGGGGCTTTGGGCAAGTATTTGCTGGGACAACCGCGAGTGGGGACGATGTAGCTATCAAGAAGCTGCACGTCTCATCGGCTGATGCCGCACATCGCGAGCTACGCATTGCCGAAGAGTTGAAAGGCAACTCCTACGAACATGTCATCTCTTTCATTGACGCGGGGGAAGATGCAGATACTGGCAATTACTTTGTCGTAATGTCGAAGGCTGAAGGGAGCCTACAGAGTACCGTAGAGAAAAACGGACCACTGACAGCAGCGGAGGCTGCATCGGTTTTGCTTCAAATTGTCAAAGGACTTTGTGAAGTCGGCGAGTTGGTTCATCGTGATCTCAAGCCAGACAACGTCCTGTTTCACGAGGGCAAGTGGAAGGTTGCTGACCTTGGAATTGCCCGCTTTGTTGAAGAGGCCACAGCAAGCAATACCGTCAAGGATTGTCTTAGCCCATATTATGCTGCGCCAGAGCAGTGGAGATTCGAACGCGCAACGCATGCCACAGATATCTACGCGCTAGGGTGTATCGCCTTCTTTCTTTTTACTGGGAAGCCCCCGTTTATTTCGAACCCACCTGAGGAACACCAGAAGGCGGCAGCACCCTCGTTCCTTTGTGCCGACTCTCGACTTGCGACGCTCACTAACATGATGCTGCGGAAACTTCCATCGACCAGGCCTGCTTTGTCCCGAATCCGTGACCTATTAAACGAAATTGTGGCGAAACCACAACAACTAAGCAACGCAGATCCTCTAGCTGCCTTGGCTCAGTCGGCAGCTAAGATTGCTGATAGTGAACAGAAACTTCAGGCTCAACGACAGACTGAGAATGCGGCGAGGATTGTGAGGTCGCAGTTGGCGGTGAGTGCCTTCGACATTCTGAAAGATAACCTAGAACGACTTTGGGGAAAGATTCATGGCCAGGCACCGAATGCAACCCGTAGATCTTCTGCAAATGCTTTCCAGTGCAATTTAGGACACGGTTTCCTTTACGTTGATCTCTCTCGGCGAGACCATTTTAACGCAGGCCTGTTTAGTCAATCACGTTGGGATATTGTCTGCATGGCACAAATAAAGGTTGCGCAAGAACAGCCGGAATACGTTTGGTCGGCCTGCCTTTGGTACATGAAGCTCCCGCAGGGGAGTGAATATCGCTGGTATGAAGTCTCTTATTGGAGTTGGCAGGGGAATAATTATCAGCCTTTTGCCACTTCTGATTTAAGGAGTGCAGATATCGCTGCATCCAATGTAATGGGCCTCGTCAACATTGCGTATGGGCCTGAGCCAATTGACGACGAAAAAGAAGATGATTTCCAAGATAGATGGATATGGCTGGTGGCAAAAGCCGCCGCAAGTGAGCTTAGGCGCCCACGCTCGATGCCAATTGAGAGATGGCCGCCCCAGTTCGCATGATTTGGAAGGAGTTCCAATGGTGGTGCACAATACCAACAATAATCACTCGACCCACCGATCATTCTACTTGGGATGGCACTTGCCAAATGGCATGACTCGGCAATACACCAGTGACCTGCTGCTTCCGAGTCTGCTTAACCCATAGGCTATATATGCACGCGACTCAACACCCTACTGACAACAAGCAACTGTTATCACAGCTGTGCCACCTGGTTGCGCTATCTGAGACAAAGAAGATCGAGGGTGTCGCTGATTCTTTCGTTCTGAATGTTGTCGAGATCGATTCAGCTCATCCAGCAACAGACCATGCGAAGATAGACGAAGCGTTGCGCATCTATTTCGGTATCCAGTTTGAAGCGAGAGATTTAAATGCGTCGATTGCGAGACTTCTGCAATCGGGGTCGATCATCAAGAGCCCGATAACAGGGGCACTTGCTTTGAGCCCTGGATCTAGGATTGCTCAATCGGGGCGAATTGTTGACGCCGCAAAACTTGAGCAGATCGTAATGAACCAATGGTTAAGCTCCATCCAGGATTTTTTCACGGTCTGGAGTGATCAAATCGGAACGGAACTATGGACTCTATTGAAGTCTTATCTTGCGAAGCTTTTTCGACGACATGGTGCCCAAACCGTTTTCATAGTTTCTGGACATAAATTTCAAGATGCCGAATTAGAGAAGACCGTGGGTTCGCTTGTGACGGAAACCATAGCAGAAGAGTGCAAGCTAGTGGATTCGGCAAATGCACGAAAGGCACTCCAATGCTTTTTCAACCAACAGACACCCGAGCGTGCCCGCTACATCGCGCAGTTACTCGACGGAACATTTTCGTTCTATACGCTGTTCACCGATGACGCCACCCAGGACTATTTGAAAAGAGCCATCCCAAGAATCACCATCTTCTTAGACACGAACTTTTTATTCGGAGTTCTAAACCTTCACAATAACCCTCAAAACGAGGTCTCAGTTGAATTGGTTACACTAGTTCGCGATCAGCAACTTCCGTTCGATTTCTACTATCACGAGGATTCTCTGCAGGAAATGCAGGAAACGATCGCCGCTACGCAAAATCGACTGTCACAGGTCGCGTGGTCTTCTGGGCTGAGCCGCGCCGCCATAACCACCCGCCCCTTTGAACTCACAGGGCTTGAACTAAAATATCATGAAGCAAATGCCCAACATCAGATCGATCCCACAACCTTCTTCTTAAAGTATCGTCATGTTGAGAAGTTGGTTAATGAGCGTGGATTCAAGATTTACCGCAGACCAAACGGAGCGCGAACAGAGAAGATTGACGAGGAAACAGCCGACTTGATTTCAACCTACACGAAGTTTCTTGAAACCCGGTGGCCGCATCATCGCCAGAAGCCCTTCTCAACAATCAAACATGACATTGTGGTGTGGAGGGCGGCGAAGGCACTCAGGCGAACTGGTGCAACTGGCTTGGATGTCGGCGCTCTCTTGCTCAGCGCGGACCAAAGGCTGTTCGCTTTCGACTGGGGCGTTCTCAGTGGAAGGGACAGCTTGGGGGTCGTTGTTTTGCCAAGCCAGCTGCTTCAGCTCTTGAGGCCATTCGTACCAAGGACTCCTGATTTTGACAAGAAATTCGCCGAAGTGTTTGCGTTGCCTGAAT
Organism: Nitrospiraceae bacterium; assembly: GCA_013140715.1. GTDB lineage: Bacteria > Nitrospirota > Nitrospiria > Nitrospirales > Nitrospiraceae > Palsa-1315. The sequence goes on along the minus strand of JABFSG010000038.1, from coordinate 71,207 downwards.
TTAGATCGGCCCACTCTGACTTTTTCCAAGTCACTCGTAGAGTACTGCAGTTCCTTGCCAGCGTGAAAGACCTTAGCGAGGAAACAGCGAGTGCGATTCTCGCTGACGAATTGTTGTTGAGACGCCTAAAAGATGTCGAGACTGATGAAGAGCTTAGGGCGGTAATTGAGTCTGAAGTGCTCACAAAAAATGCGGCTCTGATCGAACAACATAGCGAGGTGGCTTCTCAACTGGAGTCCACTCGATCAGAGGTTAATCGTAAGCAAGCTCTCCTTCTTGAAAGAGAGCGAGACCTTCAGGAGAAGGAAATCCTTTCATCCGCGCAGGCATCTGCACTGGAGCAAGAGCGCCTTAAGAGGCGCAAACAGGAGGATTTTGCCGCCGCCATTTCGGAGGAGTCCGCCCAAATTCGCCAGCAGCTGGAGATGGTGAAAACAGAGAAAATCGAGCTAGTAGAACACCTCAGCTCCACTGAGGCTACTCTTGCGCGGCATCGAAAGACTTTCCGAGGAATAGGGGTTGCGGGATTCACCGCCATCGGATGGGGGTTACTCATTTGGCTTCCAATGCTGCAAGGCTGGGAGTGGTTACAAAATCATCAACATAAAATGGGCTTGTACCTTTCCGCCTTTCTTCTGGTCGCAGGGCTTGCATGGTCAATCTTTGGCTGGAAAGGAAGACTCTGGGCTCTTGGTGCAATCGTCTTAGCTGTGATCATGCAATTGATTCAAGTGTTGTAATTTAAATCCATGTCCCACGCCTACTCTGAAGACCAACTCGTCGAACAGCCCTCGATCCAGCTTTTTGCAGAGCTGAGCTGGCAAACGGTGTCGGCTGCGGAGGAAGTCTTTGGTATTGATGGCACACTTGGGCGGGAGACCAAGGGCGAGGCGGTCTTGGTTCCTCGTCTTCGTACCGCTCTTGAGCGCCTGAACCCATCTCTCCCACCGGAAGCCATTTCTGGAGCGATTGATCAACTGACCCACGACCGCTCGGTAATGAGCCTCGCGGCGGCGAATCGAGACGTGTATGGCTTTCTAAAAGAAGGGATTCCTGTTTCCGTTCCAGATACCAAAGGTGGCGGGCAGAAGACCGAGCGTGTTCGGATCATCGATTGGGAGAATCCTGCTGCAAACGATTTCCTGCTCGTGAGTCAGTTCAGCGTGACAGGAGCGCTCTACACCCGTCGGCCTGATCTGGTCGGGTTCGTGAATGGCCTACCCCTCATTGTCGTTGAGCTGAAGAAGCCTGGCGTTCCGGCGCAGCAAGCCTTCGACGACAACCTCACTTGTTACAAGTCCGACATTCCCCAACTCTTCTGGTTCAACGGGCTGATGATTGCCTCCAACGGCACGGAAAGCCGTGTGGGGTCGCTCACGGCTGATTGGGAGCGATTCTTTGAGTGGAAGCGGATCGAACGGGAAGATGAACCCAGGCGAGTTTCGCTCGAAGTGATGTTGCGCGGAACCTGCGAACCCTCGCGCCTTCTCGATCTCCTGGAGAACTTCACGCTCTTCTCCGAGCACAAGGCGGGGCTCGTCAAGGTGTTGGGACAGAACCATCAGTTCCTTGGCGTGAATAATGCCATTGCGGCCACCCTCGTGGCCCGGAAGCAGGGCCATGGGCGTGGCGGCGTGTTTTGGCAGACCCAGGGTTCTGGCAAGAGTCTGGCGATGGTGTTCTTTGCGCAGAAGATCCTGCGAAAGGTCCCCGGCAACTGGACCTTCGTGGTGGTGACGGACCGGGTGGAGCTGGACGATCAGATCGCGAAGACCTTCAAGGCCTGCGACGCGGTGAGCGAGGCGGAGAGCGACGTGTGCCACGCGCAGAGTGGTGCACAGTTGAGGCAATTGCTCGGCGAGAACCACAGATATGTCTTCACCTTGATCCACAAGTTTCAGACTCCCGAGTTGCTCTGCGACCGGCCCGACGTGATTGTGCTGACCGACGAATCACACCGGAGCCAATACGACACTTTGGCCCTGAACATGCGGACCGCGCTGCCTCGGGCGCTTTTCCTGGCCTTCACGGGTACGCCACTCATTGTCGGCGAGGAGCGGACACGCGAGGTCTTCGGCGATTATGTGTCCATCTATGACTTCCAGCAATCGGTCGAGGATCATGCCACGGTCCCTCTTTTCTATGAGAACCGGACACCGGAGCTTCGATTGGAGAATCCGAACCTCAACGATGATATTTACAACTTGATCGAAGCCGCTGAGCTGGATGAGGAGCAAGAGACCAGGTTGGAGCGTGAGCTGGGCCGGCAATACCAGCTCATCACCCGCGACGAACGACTGGAGACGGTCGCGAAGGATATCGTGCAGCATTTCCTTGGACGAGGCTTTCAAGGCAAGGCGATGGTGATCTCCATCGACAAGGCGACGGCGCTCCGCATGCACGACAAGGTGCGGACACGCTGGCAGGCTGAACGGGTGAGGGTAGAGCAAGAGTTGGCGAAGCTCACGAACTATGGGGCGAAGTCCGACCCGGACCGCATCCGGGAACTCCGTGAGCGCCTGGATGTGATCCAGACCACTGACATGGCCTTGATTGTGTCGCCAGGCCAGAACGAGATCGAGCAGATGAAACAGCGGGGGCTCGACATTGCCCCGCACCGTAAACGGATGAACGACGAGTCGCTTGACGAGAAGTTCAAGGACCCGACAGATCCATTGCGCCTGGTCTTCGTCTGCGCGATGTGGCTGACTGGGTTTGACGCGCCGAGTTGTTCGACGGTGTATCTCGATAAGCCGATGCGGAACCACACCTTGATGCAGACGATCGCGCGGGCAAACCGAGTCTTCCCTGGCAAGCACAGCGGGTTGATTGTGGATTATGCCAACGTCTTTGCTTCACTGGAGCAAGCGTTGGCCATCTATGCCATCGGGCAGAGCGGCGCGCATCCCGTGCGCGACAAACAGCAGTTGGTGGAGACCCTGCGGCAGGCGATAACGGATGCCGTGGCGTTCTGTCGTCAGCATGGCGTCAGCCTCGAAGAGGTCGAACGGACGAATGTCGGTAGTCTGGAGCGACTGACAAAGATTGTCGATGCCGTTGAATGCCTGATCTCCCCAGACCCGCTCCGCAAAGACTTCCTCGCCCAGGAGCGATGGGTCCGGACGCTCTTTCAAGCGGTGAAGCCCGATCCGGCTGTCTTGGAATTTTCCTCGCGCGTCGCCTGCCTCACGATGATTGCCGAGACGATTCGAGAGCGTACGGGTGAAGGTCCGGCGGACATCTCCACCGTGATGACCGATCTGAACAAGATTCTTGATGCCTCCGTGGCTGCCGATGGCTTTCACATTCCTGAAGGCAAGAAGGGCCACGGGGTCATCGACCTCGCGAAGATTGATTTTCAAGCGCTCGCGAAGCGCTTTGGGAAGTCGAAGACCAAGAATATTGACCTTGAGCAACTGAAGGCTGCCGTCCGCGCCCACATCGACAAGCTGATCCGCGTCAACCGGACTCGTGCAGACTACCTCACGAAGTTTGAGGAGCTCATCGAGTCCTACAACGCTGGCAGCCGAAACATCGAGGACCTCTTCGCCGAACTCCTGGCCCTCAGCCGCACCCTCAACGATGAGCAACAGCGCCATGTGCGGGAACGTCTGTCTGAAGAAGAGCTGGTGGTGTTCGACATTCTGACTCGGCCCGCACCGGAGCTGGGCCAGGAAGAGCGTGCCGAGGTGAAGAAGGTGGCGAAAGAATTGCTGGAGAAACTCAAGCAGCTCTTGGTGATCGAATGGCGACAAAAGGCAAGTGCGCGGTCACAAGTAAAACTGGCCATCGAAGAGATGCTGGATCACGGACTCCCGCGCGCCTACTCCCCTGACCTCTACCAACAGAAATGCTCCGCAGTGTTCGAGCACTTCTACGAAACTTATGGGGATCGAGGCGTCAGCGTCTATCCGTCAGCGCAATAACAAGAAGTCTGGAAAGAAAGTTGGGGTTTGATTGATCTTCCACTGCGCGCGTCCGGTGAGGGCTTTCCGATACTTTTTACCTCTCCGAGAGAGAGTGGCCGAGGCTGCTCTTTACTGCGCGCGTCGAACGAGCACCTTCTTAGCGTGCGCGTTCCGCGAGCAAAAAGGGCACCTGGTCACTCCCTCTCTGTCCCGCCTTCCCACAATTTCACCGTGCGGTCCCACGACGCACTGGCCAGTTTCATCCCGTCCGGCGACAGGGTGATACCTCGAACGCCGGCTGTATGGGCCTTGAGCGTTCTGAAGCAACGGCCGTTCGAGAGGTCCCAAAACCGAATGGTGGCATCGTCGCTGGCGCTGATGAGCACCTTGCTGTCCGGCGTGACGGCGAGCGAACGCACCCAGGCTGTGTGGCCTTTCAACGTTCGTTGCTCCGCCACGTGCGGTAGGTCGAACAGCTTGATGGTCTGGTCGCGGCTTCCGGTGATCAGCAGTTTGGCATCGGGAGTGAAGGTCATCGCGCCGATCCAATAGTCCATCGGTTTTTGAAATCCGCCGTCGTCTTCGACAAAGTACCCGCGTGTTTCACTGGTGTCGTCTTCCGGTTGTTTCCAGTGACCGTTATGCAGGATTTTTTCTTCTCCGCTGGGCAACACCTCCCAAAGCTTAATCTTGCCGATGTCCGTTCCACTGGCGAGGTGCATTCCGTCCGGGGAGAAGGCGACACAGACCGACCAATGGTGATCGTACTGGTCCTTGCCGAGAAGGGTCATGAGTTCAGTGCCGGTCGTAACCTCCCAGATCTTGATGTCTTTGTTATGGCTGCCACGGGCCAACATGAGGCCGTCGGGCGAGAGGGAGAGGCTGACGACATTGTGGTCATAGCGTGTGAAGAGGAGCTTCTTCGATTCACCGGTCGTTGGGTTCCACAGCCTGATGGTGCGGTCCTCGCTGGCAGTGGCCAACGTCTGGCCATCCGGTGTGAAGACGACGGATCGGATATCCGCTGTATGTCCCCTGAGCGAGCGCAGGAGTCGCCCGGTTTCAATATCCCATATGCGGACAAGCCGGTCGACCCCGGCGCTGGCGAGGGTCAAACCATCCGGTGCAAAGGCGACCGACCAGACTCCATGAGAATGGCCTCGAAACGTCGTTAGCTCCCGTGCCGCTGTCTTCCAGTATTCGAGGAAATCGACAGGTGCTGGAGCGGGTTCCGTGGCTGATGGCACGATCGGGGAGGGGGCGGGAACAAGTTGGGAAGTAGTCTGATCCGGCATGTTCATCCTTACAGTTGGGATAGGCTCAGGCGCTTCACGAGGATGGGCTCGATTGCCATCCGGTGAGCGCGCCCAGTATAATCGGCGTTGGCTTGAGGTGATCGTAAGAGAAGCTTCGCCATCAAGTCAAGCAGGCTAGGAGAGCCGGTTTTCGCCTCCTCAGGCGGATGTGCAGATTCGACAAACTGGATTAGACAATCAAGGACTGACATGGAACTTCGTTTTCAACCTGCGTTGCTGCAAGAGGTCATCGACTCGTTCGTGGAAAAGACGGAACGGGAAGGCGACCCGACTTACTATAAAGAGTTCCACGAACTGGCCGATCCGATCTACGAAAAGTTTACGCTCGACGATCGTGAAAGTGAGTTCAAAAAGCTCTACCAGTATCTCTTCGGGATCTGGGGATTTTCCGATATTATCCGCGATGCCTTCAATGAATATCCTCTCCTGAAGGAAAGAGTCGGAATCGTACTCGTAAAGGGCGTGCTTAAGGAAGATCAGGAGGGCGTCGATATTCTCAGGAAGTGGGGGTCCGTCGAGCACGAGATGGCGCGCGAGTTCGAAGAAAAAGGGTTGAAAGGCGTGGGAATCAAGCTCATTCCACGCCGGTTCTACGATCCCGCGCTCACCCGTTATTGCCGCCATGAGTTATTGCATATTTCAGACATGCTGGATCCGGTCTTTGGGTACGATCCTGATACCAAGGTCGGGCAGAATCCCGGTGAGGAGACTCTGATCCTGCATCGCTATCGCATCCTGTGGAGTCTCACTGTGGATAGTCGGCTGACGGTCGCAGGGAAAGAGCCGATGCTCAGGAAGGAAGACCGATTCAAGGAGTTTCGATCCTGGTATCGCAAGATTCCAGCCCCGCAATTGAAGTCGGTATTCGAGGGGTTGTGGCAGACGAGTTTCTTTACCCACTCGGAATTGATCGAAATGGCGTCGGATACCCTGCGGGTCATGGATCGTGCCGTGGACGTCGAGGGGGGCGAGGTTCCGGAAACAGAAAATAAAGTCATGCTGATGCCGGGGTTTCCCTGCCCCCTGTGCCGGTTCCCGACCTATTCATGGGTTGAGGATATGGGCAACAAGCTGGAACCCTATGTGCTCGATTTCATTCGTGAGAATCACCCTGGATGGGACATCGAATTCGGGGCCTGCGATCGGTGCGTCGAAGTCTATAAGCTGCGCGCCGACGGGGTCATGTAACAGGGCATCACGATGGCTACCGATCCCTCATACGGACGTCGCGATTTTCTGAAAGACTCCGTCGTGTCTGTGGCCAAAGCCGCACATGAGCTTGCTAAGCAGCAAACAGTTGTCCCAGAGCAATCGGCTCCGCCTCCGGTGCGGACCGATTGGTTACGGCCTCCCGGTGCTGTCAGTGAGGCATTGTTTTTGGATCGTTGCACCCAATGCGGTGATTGCGGCAAGGTCTGTCCCTATGGGTCGATTACGTCACATCCCGTGAATGGGACCCCGGTGATTTTTGCGGATCAGATGCCCTGCTATCTCTGTGAGGATGTGCCCTGCATCGCGGCCTGTGCCACTGAGGCATTGCTCCCTGTCGAAGGACGAATGCAGATACGCATGGGCCTGGCGGTTGTTTCGCACCGGGCCTGTACAGCTGGGCAGGGTTGCTACGCCTGTGCATCGAAATGCCCCACGGATGCCCTATCGATGGACTTTAACCGGCAGCAGCTTGTTGTCACGTCTGAACGTTGTGTCGGATGCGGTTTATGTGAACAGGTCTGCCGGACGGTGAATGATCGTGTCGCCATTCGCGTGACGCCGGTGAGGTTATTGGCGCAGTCGCTCTCGTGATCGACAAAACAGGCCTGAATACCTGAGGAATATGGAATAAAGTATGTGCGTTTCGGGAGGGGGCGTCCCTTTGGGCAGGATGGACCTAGATTATTTCATGTGGATGGGCAGATCCCGCTTGACAACTCCTGAGCCGATACCTACCATACGAGGGCTTGTCTCAAAGGTTTGCCCTCAACTGCCAGGAATATGTATGCGGGCAACAGGGTAAACCGAGGAGCTGATTTTTATGACGAGTAAACAGCCGGTTCCAGCCAACTCACCGGCCGTGGCCGCAGTCATTCCGACGTCGCCGGCCATCAAGGATTCCCCCGCAGTCGAACGCGCCCTCAGTCGCAGCAAGCTCTATCTGCTTGTGTCGTGGAGCCTGCTCTATCCTGAAGACGAGGAGTTTCTGGATTACGTCCAGTGTGGAGAGTTCGTCGAAGATGGCCGTGCGGCGATCGACGCCTTGGATACGACGCTTGACGGCATCGGCGGTGAGCGGGCCAAGCTCAAGCTGACGTTGCTGCGCAAGCAGTTCGATCAGATCGAAAAAGTTGTCGCATCGGAATGTGTGAACTGGCAACTCGCCGACCTGCAAGCCGAACATCGCCGCGTCTTCAGCAACGTCATCACTCTCGATTGCCCCCCCTATGAAACCCTTTTCGGAAACGACCACGTGTTTGCCCAATCGCAAGTGATGGGCGACATCGCCGGATTTTACCGTGCGTTCGGAGTGGAGTTATCGAAGGATATTCACGAACGATTGGACCATTTGAGCGTCGAATTCGAATTCATGCATTTTCTGGCTTACAAAGAATCCTATTCCCGTTGTCATGACGGAGCGGACAAGACTCAGATTGTTCTGGACGCCCAGAAAAAGTTTGTGAAGAATCATATCGGACGATGGGTTCCGCTGTTTTGCCGGATGTTGGTCAAGAAAGCTTCGTCCGGTCTGTATAAACATGTGGCGGATTTGATGGCCGAGTGGATGGATTTCGAAGTCGCATTCCTCGGTGTCATCCCTCAGCCCTACTCGGAAACCGATTATCGCCCGGCGACGTTCAATGCGCCGGAAGGCCAGACCTATGAATGCGGCGCACAGGACCAGGGGAACGAATTGAGTCTGTTGCTGAACGAAGTCGGCGCAGAATCGTTTTTGGACAAGAAGGAACAGGGAAAAGACAAGGACCAGGGGGGGCCGGTCGGGACTGCGTAATGCTTGTCCCAGTTCGTGGTCAAGGGATTTTTTCGGTTCTCGATAATGATCTGGGCGGCGGTTCTTTATTTTTATCGAGAGAAGGAGTATACAATGGGCCAGAAACAGGAGACACCGAACAATCGTGTGAAGATCGGCATTCTTATTGCCTCGTTGATCTTCGGTGTGGCTTGGGCAGTCGTGACTATTTTAATTGGAAAGAATTGATCGTTGAGTGACGGGGACCTTAATCGTTTAATCGAGAGGAGGGGTATTCTATGAGACTAGTGCAGACACACAGCAAACGTGTGGTGTTTGGCATTCTTCTCGCTGCGTTGGTCGTTGGCGTGATGTTGACGATCGGGCAGGTGCCGTTGGCTGTCAGCCAGCCGGTTACAATTCCGGCAAAGATGGTCAAGGGAGCGATCCCGATGGATGGCGCAAACCCGGTGTGGGAAGGCGTGCCAGGGGTGATTATTCCATTGAGTGGACAGCTGATCACCACACCGATGCATCCGAATATTTCGGTGAAGTCGGTATTTGTCAAAGCCATGACCAACGGTAAAGAGATCGGTTTGCGTATCGAGTGGAACGATCAGACCAAGAACGATACGACGATCGGTCCCCAGGACTTCCGGGATCAAGCGGCGGTGATGTTTCCGGTCAATACGGCTGGAGCGCCACCGTTTCAATGCATGGGTCAGTCAGGCGGTACCACCAATATCTGGCGGTGGAACGCAGAATGGCAGAAAGACCTCGGCAAGGATAGCGCTGGAATCTGGGACGTGGACGACCAATACCCAGGCATTTTTTGGGATTACTACTTCGAAGAGCCGGCTGGCGGCGTGACCTATCCGGACCGGATCGGACGAAGCCTCGGACCCTTCAATCCCGGCATCTGGTCGGGGAACATCATGTCGGATCCGACCCTCCGTGTGAGCTCGGTTGAGGATCTGAATGCCAATGGGTTCAGCACTCTCACCACGCAAGCGCATCAGGATGTCATTGGAAACGGTGTGTGGGAGCCCTCTGGTTCCGTCAAGGGCGGTGGTTATTCCGGTCCAACCTGGCGCGTGGTGGTGAAGCGCGCATTGGAAACCGGCGATGCCAACGATACGCAGTTTAAGGCGGGAATGTCTGTGCCCATCGCGTTTGCAGTCTGGGATGGAAACAACATTGAACGTAACGGTATGAAGGCACTCTCGACTTGGTTTACCTTGAAGCTGTAGCAGGGAACCAGTCTCGGAGAGACTAGGATGTCTCTCTAGAAGTGCGAGCGATAGTGGAACGAGAAAACCCCGGTCCGGCGTCAAGCCGGACCGGGGTTTCTCTTTTCTGGAAGAACCGTACCATCCATGATCATCGATAGGTTTGTATGAATCGCTAGGGGCGGCGAGCGGCTTCTGATCTTGCATTTGACCGATACCGGAGTGTATAAAAAAGGGTCGAATTTGTTGAGAATTCATCTTATTTTTCATCCGAGTTGGTGGTGAATTGGCATGAAGGTTTCGCTACTCTTTCCTCCAACCTGGCACCCATCGCAGCCCTACCTGAGTCTTCCATCGTTAAAGGGATTTCTGGCGCAGGGTGGTGTTAGCAATGTCTCTCAGCGCGATCTTGGAATTGAGCTGTTAGACGGGGTGCTGACCCAATCCTACGGAGCAGGTCTCTATCAGGAGTTGGTCGATAAACAGCGGATGCTTGAGCGGGAACGAACCGGAGAGATTGGACCGGGAAGTGCCGAACATTTGGCGAGAGTGGTGGAATCGCTGGACCGATTTCCCTATCTCATCGATCGAATTGAGCCGGCAAAGGAGACGCTCCGCGGGGAGGGGTTTTACGACCTCGAATCCTATAAGGAAAGTCTTTTCCTCATCGATAAATGGCTGGAGGTCCTCTCCAGCCTCTATTTTCCGACCAGACTGACGGTCGTGGACAACCAATTCGGCAACTGTTCCATCTATTCTTCGAAAGACCTGATGAAGATCATCAGGGATGAAGCCCAGAATCCTTATATTCAGCTCTTTCAACGTTATTTTATTCAGTCCATCATCGGCGACCAGCCGGATATGGTCGGAGTTTCGATTACGGCTACCTCACAGATTATCCCTGGTCTGACTCTCTGTCGTTTGATCAAGGAGGCGGCTCCCAACATCCATCTGACTATTGGCGGCAGCATCTTCACGAGATTGGTGGATAATTTGCGTCGCTGTCCGAGTCTCTTCGATCTGGCCGACGATATCATCGTGTTCGAGGGTGAAACCGCGTTGCTCGAACTCGTCAACCAATTGGATGGCAAACGAGACTTCAGTAAAGTTCCAAACCTGATCTATCGTCAGAACGGCAAGATCACGGTGAATCAGCCGTTTTATTCTGAAAACATCAACCAGCTTCCGGCCCCAAACTACGATGGCTTTCCGCTCGAACGGTACCTGGCACCGGAGCCGGTGTTGCCCGTGCAGTTTTCACGGGGGTGCTATTACAAAGATTGTGCGTTCTGCGCCCTTACTCTGGATCACCAGAACTTCAGGCAGAAAGAACCGGGACGGACTGTCGAGGAATTGGAATGGCTCAAGCAGCGCTATGGCGCTCAGCGCTTTTTCTTCACCGACGAGTGTTTTGCCCTTTCGCCGACCAAACGATTGTGCCAGCAAATCGTTGAAAAGAAGCTGGACATCAAATGGACCTGTGAAATGCGCTTCGAGAAAAATCTGACCCGTGAACTCCTGGCATCGATGCGGGATGCCGGCTGTCTGAAGATCGTGTTCGGATTGGAGTCCTTCAATCAACGTGTGATGGATTTGATGCAAAAGGGGATCAAACAGGAGTGGGTGCGGCGCATCGCCGACGATTGTGTCGATCTGGGGATCGCGGTGCATTGCTACATCATCGTAGGATTCCCGACCGAAAAGGAAGACGAAGCCCTGGAGACGATGAATTTTATCGTGGAGAACAGGCGGCTTCAGGGATCGTACGGGTTTTCCTGCCAGCCCTGTCTCTTCGATTTGGAAAAAGAAGCGCCGATTATGAGCGATCCCGGCAGCTATGGCATCAGGCGCATCATGCGTCCGTCGGCGGAGGATTTGAGTTTGGGGTTTTTCTACGAAGTATCGGAAGGGATGACTCCGGACGAAGCGGAGCGTCTGTATCAGCACGTGTACGAAAAGGTTAGTGAAGTCGTCTGCGAGTTGCCGTTCAACTACTCGATGGCCGATGGATTACTGTATATCGCACGGGCCAAGGCCCAGGAAGTAGGCGTGCCGCAGCCGGCGGGGTCCTGATGAATCGGTCCCGCGCGATGCCGGTTCTCTTGTTTCTCAATCGGTCTCATTCAGCATTCCCTCAAGGGTGTCCAGCGTGATTGCCTCGAACCCCACCATCGAACGGATTACGGGGAAGATCAGCGATCAATCCCTGTTATTTCAATACACGGTCAAACTCGTTCTGATCGTCTCCTTCGCGGAGTTGATCCTCTATCGACTCGTGTCGCGTTTAGGCATGCACCTCAGCAAACTGGCGCAGGAGCATGAGTGGATTATTCCGACCTTTACGGCATTGACGCAGATCGGGCAGTGGCTGCTCAATGTCGTGGCGATTCTGCTGTTTATCGCCTTGTGCGTGGCGGCGATCAGTCGGGTGACCAATCGTGGGTTTGTGGGAACGAACCTGATCGTCATTCCCTGCGTGGCGCTGCTCCTACTCCTTACGGTGGGCTTCTTGTTGATCCCGCCCGCTTTTCTGGGGTCTGCAATCTACAACCTTGTGGCGCTAGTCGTGCTGGTCTGTCTGATGGTGGAATACCTTTCCACACATACGGAATGGTCGCATCGTGCCATGGGCATCACCTATCTCCTCGGGATCGGCGGCTGGTTGTATTACCAGATCGTGTCCACCATCTATAGTTTTGCCGGAACCGTCGCGGCTCCGCCACTCGTGTACGAGGCCCATCGCGGCGGCGAAGGGCTGCTGGTCTTATCCAGCATTCTGGTCATGTGGGCCTATGGACAGGGTGTCTCGGTACGGACGCGCAATCAGCGGCAACGTCGACGCGCGATCTGGTTTTGGGTGACGTCCGTCTCCACTTTTCTCGTGATGCTGTTTTTGGATTATCTGCTCCATCGGTATGACGCAGGGATGGCCGGTAATATCCGTAAGGCGGCAGACGGCATCGGCTGGATTTTTCAGTTCGGCATGGGGTACACGTTTTTTATGCCCTTTGCGATCTATTTGACGGGCCTATTGTGCTGGTCGTACACGGTCATTAAGTTGCTCAACATGGGGCGGCTTGCCGGGTATGGGCTGGGATTGATGTTTATTGCTGGGTATGCGCTATTGTATTCGAACCTGACGCTCATGGTGGTATTGGGCGCCATGTTGTTGACGATGGATCGGTATCGGCGCGATGCGACGGATTCGGCGCCGGCGACGAACCCTCCCGTGGTCAGCAGGCCGGATTCATTGGTGGGCGGACACATTTAATAGGCCTTTTTACGACAGGGAAACATATGAACGAACCAACAGCTTCTGCCCCCGACCAAAGCCAGACCGTCGTCGATCCAGGCGATCAGCCATTGAGCCCCGACGAAGAAATTTCCGAGATCGAAAAGCTGCTGGCGGTCGAGCCGGACGATTTCCAGGCCCGCTGCCGATTAGGCGAACTGTATTTCAGTAAGGGCCGGATGGATGATGCGCTTGCGGAGGTGAAGAAGTCGATCGAGATGGCGGAGGGGCTTCGTGCAGAAATGAATCGGTCCCTCGCGATGTACTATTCGAACTTGGGGACGATCTATGCCACGAAGGCGATGACGGACGAAGCCGAGACCGAGTTTAAGCATGCGCTGGACGTGTTTCCCCACGATGTCCTGGCCCTCTTCAATCTGGGGCGGGTGTATGCAGACAAGAAAAACTTCATGGAAGCCAGGGGCTATTACGAGCGTCTCGTGGAAATTACGCCGGACGATCCTATGGCTTGGTACAATCTCGCCGGGGTCTATGTCGAACTCGACAATCCCGAGGTGACGGACTACAACACGATCGATATGGCCATCCAATGTTATATCCGCACGCTCGAACTGGACCCAAAACATCTGGAGGGCAGTTTTAAGCTGATGGAGTTGGCGCTAAATCACAAGAAGACGGATCTTGCCATCAAGGTCATGGAAGAAGCCGTCGAACAGAATCCCGAGGAGCCGTTAGCCTACTATAACTTGATAAGTGTGTACGACAAGGCGAAGATGTTCGAGCAGGCAGAGCAGGCTCGGAAGCGGTTGAAGGAACGATTTTCCAAACGGGCGAAGGAGAGTAGCGCTTTCTGATTGCCCCATTTGTAAGGAGGGACAGACCATGTTTGGAAGTCTCGGTTTTACAGAGTTGATCCTGATTCTCGCCATCGTGCTGATTATCTTCGGTGCAGGGAAATTGCCGCAATTAGGCGAAGGATTCGGGAAGGCGATCAAGGGTTTCAAGAAGTCCGTCCATGAGGCGGACGGGATTGAAACCGAAGCCCAAGCGACTCAACAGCAGATGGCAGCTGCTCCACAGCAACCGGCTTCGGCGCCTCCGGTGCAAGGACCGGTTTCCGTGGAACAACCGGCTGCGACGGTTCACTCAGGTTCACGCGGCTAACCAGCCGGGATAGGGTTACAGACAGATGGACACCGAGCTTCAGCTCGCGACCGGCTATATCGAAACCTTTGCAGGGAACGGCAAGGCCCGGAGCACCGGCGATGGAAAACGGGCAGTGAAGTCCGGGATTCCTCTGCCCCATCACGCTGCGCTCGACAAGGACGAGATCTGGTTCTACTTTGCCGAGTCCGGATCCGACCGTATCAGGCGGGTCAATCTTCGGGAAGGCACGCTCCATAATTTCGCCGGCATCGGAGAAACCTGCTATAGCGGTGACGAGGGCCTCTGTGGGGAAGCAGGGCTGTATTTGCCGCTGGATGTCGCATTCGACTCCCGTAATGACCTCTTTATCTGCGATTCCGGCAGCAACCGCATCCGGAAGGTGGACCATGAAACCGGTGTCATTACCACGATCATCGGCACCGGTCAGCATGGATTCAACGGAGACGGTCCGGCCCTTGAAGTCAATCTCACCTGGCCTGCCGCCATTGCCTTCGACCCTGACGATATCATGTATATCGCCGACACCCAGGCACACCGAATCCGGCGTTACGATCCCAGGACAGGCATGGTGACGACCGTGGCAGGGACCTGGACAGCCGAAGATGAAGCTCGTGAACAACCCCTTGTTGCGCGCAATCTAGTCGTGCTCTCAGGCGATGCTATCGGCATCGACTTCAGCGACGACCAGGGTTGGCTCATGCCGGTCTGTTCCGACGGACTGGACATGTCCATGTACCTTGACGATGGTAAACCCGCATCGGATGCCCGCCTCTACGATGTGGTCGGACTTACGGTGAACGGGAAAGGCGATATTATTTTTGTGGATAAGGGCAGCAACCGTGTACGTAGCATCGATCACCGTAGCGGCATCATTTCGACCGTGGCCGGTGTGTGCCGGTACGGTTACGACGGTGACGACAAGCCGGCGATCAGAGCGATGCTCCATGCGCCGGAAGCAGTGGTGGTCGATCGAGAGGATAATCTCTACATCTCCGATACGATGAACCACCGGGTTCGCAAAGTGGATGTCACGACGGGCTTGATTACGACGGTAGCGGGCAATGGAGACAGCGGTTACGAAGACAAGAATATGGGCGGCTGCGGCGCTGCGCGTTTCGTGGCGAAGGAATCGGCGGGGACCGTGAAGCATGGAGACGGACTTCTCGGCGTGGAGGCCGTCGTCAACTCCCCGGTCGGACTCTGTCTGGATTCCCAGGGGTATCTTTACATCTGTGAACGGGGAGAAAATAAAATCCGCCGTGTGAAACTCTGGTAAAAACCCGAGGCCAAAGATCATCGTCGGGCTCTCGACCAGCGACCGTCGTCTAAGCTTCAATCTTCCATGAGAGTTGGCAGACTTTTTCAGCATCCTGCGAGGATATGCTCGCGCCGCTTACTGGAGGGCCTGTCATAGTGCGTACTCAGACGAAGACTTCTTCCCGCCCGTTACTGCTTTTCTTTCTCTTTATTTTGGTTGTGGCCGGCGTGTTAGTGGGCTTCGGTGTGCCTCTCGTCAGTTCTGAGGGGATGATGATTCGTGCGCGCCTGGTCGAGGGAGAGTTGCCGGTTGGGCCGGAGGATGTCGCATGGGCCAAGATTTCTCCAATGACTCTTCCATTGAGCGGTCAGGTGATTACCAGGCCGGTCTGGCCTGAGCCAAGCGCCCATGCCTTGACGGTTCGGGCGCTTCACAATGGAACCGAGATCGCCTTTTTGCTTGAATGGCAGGACAATACGAAGAACGACCGTCTGACGCCGGGAACCTTTCGCGACGGCGTTGCGATCGGGCTGCCGCTTGGCGATGCCCCTTCGTTCTTCTGCATGGGCCAACTCGACCACTACATCAATATCTGGCATTGGAAGGCCGATTGGCAGAGTGATATCGATCGTCGGGCCGCGAAGACGTCCGAAAAAGCTCGCGACGGCGTGCGGACGTTTGAAGTGATTCCACGCCGGGTCTCTTCGGTTGAGGATCTTATCGGCGGGGGCTTCAGTACCCTGACGACGAAAGATAAGCAGGGCCGTGTCCAGGGGAACGCCGTGTGGAAAGATGGAGTGTGGCGTGTTGTCATGCGCCGCCCCTTGGTGAGTGAAGAACAAGAGAATGAAGCGAAGTTGATTCCAGGCCGGGTGCAGACCCTGTCCTTTGCAGTCTGGAACGGAGAGAACAAAGAGCGAAACGGACAGAAGGCGGTTGCGCCATGGTTTCAGCTTGTCATCGACCCAGTCTCAAAACTCTAGCAAGATGCTGAAAATGGCCGCCAGCTTCGTTCTCAGTCGCGACCTTCGCTGCGACGTACCCAGAGGGTACGCCTCACTTAGCTCGCTCCCTGCGGCCTCGCTGGACGACCATTTTGAGCATCTTGCGAGATTGTTTTGCTGACGGATGAGAGGCGTGAACGTTGGAGGATGCTCGAAGCAGATCGATCAGTGCTCGGACAAAGGCCCTTCGGAGTGGAAGGGCCTTTGTCTTGTGTATCGGCCTGTGCCTGGGAGTCCTGGTCGGTCTTGCGCCGGTTCCGGTCTCTGCGGCTGACCAGGAACCGATGACCGTGGATGAAGCCGCGCGATTGGGGGAAGAATTTGGGGTGATTGTCGGTGATGTGGACGAGGATATTAAAAGGGAATTGAAGCTCGAACGGACGCAGGGTGTCGCGGTATTCGAGGTGATCGGGAGTTCGCGCGCAGACTATGCAGGCATCAAGGTCCGGTCTATCATCAAGGAAATCGACAAGGCCGAGATCAGAAGCATGATTGATTTTGGGAAGGCGATCAAGCGCGGGATGAAAGCCTGTAACTTCACCGTCGGCACCTATGAGCCGGCCGACCCGGGAGATCCGGTCGGGTGGGGAGTGAATTTCCATTTTGTCGGATGTAAGCGGGATTGACGATGTCACGATGTAGGCAGTTTGCACCACGTATCATTGCCGGACTGTTCTTTACGCTCATTATGGCCGTCATTGGCCTCTATCGTGGCCATGCTGTCGCTCAAAAGACGGAAGCTCCTGGCGATTGGGTGGCTGAAATTGAAAAGATCTTCATTCGATCGGAAGATTGCAAGCAATGCCACGATCGGCACTATGAGGAGTGGAAAGGCGCGCGTGAGCAGACGCCGGACCTCAAGACCTTCGGTCGGGTCGATGCCGCGCTATTGCATGGCACATCACTGGAGTCGCCGGTGTTCCGCACGGTCTTGGGCCTGTGGTTGCAGACCGATCCGACGACTGATGAGCGAGGCCGCTGTCTCTCTTGCCACGCGCCTTCAACGACCGTCTTCCCTCAACATGCCGACAAGATCGTGGCGCAGGTGCTGGCCGGAAAACCGCAAGTGGAGGGCATCGGGTGCGCTTCCTGCCATCTGATCAAGCAGGTCGAGCAGACGCCGAACTCTCCACCCTCGTTCAAGATCGAGCCGGGCAAGATGATTTACGGTCCCTATGCGAACCCAGAGGAGAATCTCGTCCATCCTGCGACACAGTCCGATCTGTTCCGTGGCGCGAACTATTGTGCCTCCTGTCACTTCGATAAGGTCAAGGATGTGACGCAGAGGGATCTGCCGGGCGAGATCCTGCAAGGAACGGTTTGCCAAGATTGCCACATGGAGTCCTCGACCGGCAGTTCCACGTCGAAGCGCGGAGCCATGACGCGCGCCATCGGTCGCCACTGGTTCCGCGGTGTGGTGGTGTCCGGTACCATGCTGAAGAATCGAAATCTACAGGCCGAATGGATGCCTCGCGTGGATCTTGAAACCAGCAAGTCTGCTGCGGCGGTGGAGGGGACGGCGTTGGTCAAAATCGGCAGTCTCCCTCATAGCTTCCCTGACGGGGATCCGGTGCTCAAGCAGTTTTATCTGGTTCTGACCGTCAAGGATGCGCAGGGCAAAGTGCTGAAGGAAGAGACCAGGCAGTTCGGCTTGTCGTACGACAAAATCCTCCGTGGCCCGATCCCTGACCCCTTCATCAAGGGCGGCCATACGAGGAAAGTCCCATTTTCCCTTGCGATCCCGTCCGGCTCGACCGCCGCATCGCTTGAAGTCGTATTGAACTATGCCTTGATTCCGACGCCCGAACCGGCACTCAGAGAGAAATATCTCGCGACCCTGGCGACGGACAAAGAGCGGGAGAGCGCGAAGAAGATTTTCGATGAGTATACGCAACCACGCTTGTTGACGTACCGAACCAAAACACTTTAGCAGGATGCTACAAAGGGAGGCGGGGTAGCTGGGACGATCCCCGTGCTCGCGCAACACGCGACTTCAGAAAGCCCTCGTTGAACGCGCGCAGTTGGGGGCATCCCACCTACCCCTTGTAAAATGATAGTTCGCCTGCGGTCTTGTTTGGGCTAAGGCGCGTGCCTGGGCGAAGAGGTTGTCTTGCAGATTCAGGCCGGGCGGGTGAGAAGGCTGGCCTTTTTGAGCATTCTGCGGTTAATTTGATATGGATATCAGGTAAGAACTCGAGGCGGAAGGGCGGAATGGTGATGCGAGACTCGATCCCTGTAAAAATCGCGATTGGCGCGGCAATCGTGCTGGCGTTGCTCTTCTCGTCTTGGTTCGGTAGTAGTTCGTTCGCGCAGGAAACGGCCAAGCCCCAGAACACCCTCGAAAAATCCTTCCCCAGTTCCAGCAAGTGTAAACGTTGCCATGAGCGGGTGTTTGAAGAGTGGGAAATCTCTCCTCTCGCCCATTCGATCCATTCCCCGGCGTTCCGCGCCTCACTCGACACATTTTTGGTTTCTCCAGCAGGGAAAGACAAAGCTCAGTGCTTTCGCTGCCACGCGCCGCACATCCGAGAATTCCCCGATCAGGTCCAACATTTTATCGAGCAGGCCAAGTCCGGTGACCCATTGCTGGATGGAGTGGCCTGCGCACAATGTCACTTGATCAAGCATGTCGATCGGGCGAAACAACCACCGGAGCCCAAGTACGAACTTGGGAGTATGACTCTCTATGGTCCCTATAAGGATTTCGTGCCGAATCTCGCCCATCAGTCGATGGAGCTGGGGCTATTTCAAAAGTCGGACCTTTGTCTTAATTGCCACCAGTCCGTTCCCTCTGCGACCAACCTCGGCAAGACCAACGATTTGTTGGGTAGTTGGGACCAGGACAAGATGACGAAGGCCGGCAAAGAATGCCAGACCTGTCACATGCCGGAGCAAGTCGGCGAGTCGGCGAATGGGGAAAAGAAGCGGAAGGTGGCGAACCATACCTTCCCCGGACGTCTCGGCAAGCTTCGCCAGGAAGCGGCCAAGCTGGATGTCCAGACGAAAATCGAGGGGGAGAAGACGACCATCACGGTGAAGGTGCAGAGTCTCGTTCCGCACAACCTACCGGCTACCCATCCGGCCTGGGCATCAGTGCTGTTGGATCTGGATATCAAGGGGAAGAATCTGAAGACCGTTTTTACCGACAAGCGGGTCTATGGGCGAGTCTATCAAGACGCCAAGGGCCAGAAGACGACCTTCGATTTCGAGGCAGTCAAGGTTCTTGAGGATACGGTCTTGAAACCGGACGAAACACGTGTCGAGACCTTTACCTTCCCCACGCCGAAAGACACCAGGACGTTCGACGTCGAGGTGACCCTCAGCTACGCGCCGCTCACAGGCCCCGCCCCCTTTATACAGCGAGTCGAAGCCGAATCCTCCAGGGGATCGTTTGACCCGGCCTTTCAGCCGATCGAGATCATCAAGTACGTCGAAAACGTTCCAGTCAACAGATAACGTCGCGCGTGAATCGTGAAGCGTATCTCGTTGAAGACCTGAATGTTTTCGGTCTCGGGCGATACGACCAACGCTTCATGAGATACGCTTCACTCGAAAATAATGCTGGAGCCAGGCGACTTCATCTTAAAAATCTGGACGGCGTTGTACATGCCCTTGGCCGGGTGATTGAGGATGAGGCGGGAATTGGTGATGTGGGTGTCGAGCAATTCGTATTGTCCACCGCTGAAATAGATATCGCAGTCATCGATTGCACAGTTCTTGTAGACGTGGTTATCCAGCGATAGTTTCGCTTTGCTGAAGGTCTGTCCTTCCACCAAAATATAATCCGGCGCCACGCCCACGAATATTTCCTCCGTGCGCACTATAACAAACCCAGTCATCCCCGTAAACCTATCCGTTCAGAGGTCATATGAGGCTGCTCCAGAAAGCTCTATGGAACTCACGACACAACTGAGCGTATTATCCAGGCCCTGGCGGTAGACTGAAACTCGTGGGTACAAATATTTTCGACAGACTCAAGAGCACTGGATAGACATATTTCTCTGCAACGGGAGACAAAAATTGTGGCCATTATCATTGTAGATGATTCGCACGATGAGCAGACATTGCTATCAACCAGGCTTCGCGCAGCTGGTTACGAGTCGCTGATGGTTGCCGACTCTGCTGAGGCTGCGCTGGGATTGCTGAGTCAAGAGAGCGTTGGACAGAGGAAGGAAGAGATCGATCTCATCCTGATGGATATCATGCTTCCTGGCGTAGATGGACTTGAAGCCTGTCGACGAATTAAGGCTATCGAATGGCTTCAGGATATTCCCATCATCGTCATTACCGTGAAGACCGACGAACAATCTCTTCTCGCAGCCTTTGCTGCCGGTGCGATGGACTATATACGTAAGCCGGTCAATCCAGCAGAACTCGTCGCCCGCGTATCCTCGGCGCTCGCGTTAAAAGAAGAACGAGACACTCGTAAGGCGAGAGAGCAGGACTTGCTGGTGCGGACACAAGAACTCGAACGAGCGTTGCGGGAAGTCAAAGTATTGCACGGGTTGATTCCAATCTGTGCCAAGTGCAAGCGAGTTCGGACAGACAACGGGAATTGGCAACATTTGGAGGAATACATTCAGACCCATTCAGAAGCGGAGTTTAGTCACGGTATCTGCCAGGTATGTATAAAAGCTGTCTATCCCGGTGTAATCAAAGACTGATGGGCAGAAACGATTGCAAGGGCGCCAGGGAAGTGGGGGGGGGCAGCCGTTCAACAGCTGACGGTTCAGCGGTTACGCTTTCTCACTCATGGTACGGAGTGACCGTTATCGATCGAATTGACGCCTCCAAGCTAGCTTGCTTCTCTCACTAGGAATGGCACCCCTGTTGGGCCCCCGGCGCCCGTCGAGCCAAATCCCTTCCCTGCGCTAAACATCTGCCAAGGGAGTGGTTGAGGCTGCCCTTGACTGCGAGCAAGAAGGGCACCTGACCGCTCCCGTTCTTTCCTTCTCAGGTCTCACATTCCGGGAGCGCAGGACTTAATGCGGGTGTTCTTCCAATCCTTTTCATCGTGCTGGCATCCGTTTCCCCCTCTTTTCGCTTGATCCTTCCACGTCATCTGTATAGAATGGCCCACATTTTCAGGCAGTTAACTGCACGGACCGAATCTGCACCACCTCGCGTTTTACCCTTCTGACTCATGTACTTTTGATGGGTTGAAGCATTGGGAGTTGTGTGACATACATCATGTGGTTGGTAAGTTTGCGCAGAGCTGAGATTGGCGCATGTGCATGATGGTCAAGAGGGCTCTCCCGTGTGACCCGCCTGTCTGCGTGCGGGCAGGCCTGCAAGGCTGCAGGCAGACACCGAAGACAGGAACAAAGCCGGAGCTTTTTTACCCATTCTGATTACGGGAGGAGCCTACAGTGAGTGACTCGGTGATTATTACGTTTGCGTTGATAGCGGCAGTGACCGGTATTGCCTATGGCCTGTACCTGGCCATGTGGGTATTCAAGCTGGACGCCGGTAACCAAAAGATGCAGGACATCGCGAAGGCCATCCAGGAGGGCGCAAGCGCCTACCTGAATCGCCAGTACCGGACTGTCGGTGTCGTCGCAGCAGTGTTATTCGTCGTGTTGTGGGGTGCGGGCGCTTTCTCCGATAAATTCGGCTTACTGACCGCGATTGGATTCTTGATCGGCGCCGGCGCATCATCGCTGGCTGGGTATGTCGGCATGGTCATTGCCGTGCGGGCGAACGTCCGGACAGCCCAGGCTGCCCATAATGGGATGAATGCGGCGCTGACCGTGGCGTTCCGTGGCGGTGCGGTGACAGGACTCTTGTTGATCGGTTTGGGCTTGCTGGCCATCACCACATTCTATGCGCTGGCATCGCAGTTTGCAGGACAGGAACATGCGATTCATGCGTTGTTGAGTCTTGGGTTCGGCGGCAGTTTGATTTCAGTATTCGCTCGTGTCGGCGGAGGTATCTATACGAAAGCGGCGGACGTCGGCGCAGACCTTGTCGGAAAAGTCGAGGCAGGGATTCCAGAGGATGACCCTCGTAACCCGGCGGTCATTGCGGACAATGTGGGAGACAATGTCGGCGACTGCGCCGGTATGGCCGCAGATCTCTTCGAGACCTACGCAGTGACGACGGTGGCTGCCATGGTCTTGGCTTTCACTCTGTTCAAGGGAGTCAGCGCTCCGATTCTCTATCCGCTCGCTCTCGGAGGCGTCACGATCTTCGCGACGATCATCGGGATTTTCTTCGTGAGGGTAGGCCAGGGCGGCGAGATCATGACGGCGCTCTATAAGGGCCTGTTTGTAGCGGGTGGCATTGCCGCGGTGGCGTTCTATCCTGTCACGAACACGATCATGGACGGTGTGGGTGGGGTAAGCGGGGTGAGCTACTTCATCGCAGCATTGATCGGCTTGGCTGTGACCCTCGGACTCGTTTTTATCACCGATTACTACACCTCCAAGAGCTATAAGCCTGTGAAGGCCATTGCCAAGGCCAGTGAAACGGGTCATGCCACAAACATTATCGCAGGGCTAGCAGTGGGCATGGAGGCGACGGCCTGGCCTGTGGTGGTGATTGGGGCCGCAATCCTTTCGAGCTACTGGGTCTGCGGCGGCGCGGCCTCTGGCGGTTTGTACGGTGTGGCCGTTGCAGCGGTGTCGATGTTGTCGATGGCCGGTATTGTGGTGGCGATTGATGCCTTCGGCCCGATCACAGACAATGCAGGCGGTATTGCGGAGATGGCCCATCTTGGCAAAGAGGTGCGCGACATTACCGATCCACTGGATGCGGTCGGTAATACGACGAAGGCTGTGACCAAGGGCTATGCGATCGGATCGGCCGGTCTCGCGGCCGTGGTGCTGTTCGCTGAGTATGCGCGTGAAGTGGCAAAGGGGAGTGGCGCGAGCACGTTCGATCTTTCCAATCCGTCCGTCCTGGTCGGACTCTTCCTGGGCGGGATGTTGCCCTTTATCTTTGGGGCTCTCTGCATGAAAGCGGTGGGAGAGGCAGCGGGCATGGTGGTGGAAGAGGTGCGGAGGCAGTTTCGAACGATCAAGGGGATTATGGAAGGGACCGGCAAGCCGGAATATGGCACTTGCGTGGATATTGTGACGCAGGCGGCGATCAAGAAGATGATGGTGCCGGGATTGATTCCCGTCATCTCGCCGATTGTCGTCGGCGTAATCCTAGGGCCGCAGGCGTTGGGCGGCATGCTCGTTGGCAGCATCGTCACCGGTTTGTTTGTAGCCATCTCGATGACGAGCGGCGGCGGCGCCTGGGACAACGCGAAGAAATTTATTGAAGAGCAGGGCTTGAAGGGAACAGATACCCACAAGGCGGCGGTGACGGGCGATACGGTCGGCGATCCCTATAAGGATACGGCTGGTCCAGCGATCAATCCGATGATCAAGGTTATTAACATTGTGGCCTTGCTGATTGTGTCGCTGATCATCAAGTAAGAACGACGAGATCAGCGTCTCTCGTTGCGAGTTTCATGTTTCACGTTTCCATGCTCGGCTTGACGGTTAAAAGAATCATAGAGTAAGGTGATCGTACGGGATCATGCTGGTGGCTGGTCCACGAGGGTTTCCCAGAATCACGGGAGGTGCTCGGATGGAGAAACAAGAACGTAAACAGGAACCCAGGCGAGAGCCTCAGGGGAAGGAAGAGGTCAAGGCGAATCCCAAAGTCGTCGAAGCCGGTAAAAAATTAAAAGAAGACATCGATAAGCTCGTAGATGAAATCGACGACGTACTCGAAACGAACGCAGAAGAATTCGTGAAGAACTATGTGCAAAAAGGGGGGGAGTAGTCTCAGTAGTTGAGCAGACATACTCCTTCCCGTTCCTTCCTCCTCATCACGCTCCAGTGTTTCGCAGGATGCTGAAACAACACCGGCTGGTTGCTCTGGTTTGGTTGGTCTATTTGGTTGGTTTGTTTGATTGAAGCAGATGAACCAAATGAACAAAACAAACTAAATAAATCAGATCAACCCGTCCCTCCAGTTTGACAACGCCGGGCTGAGCGGCTAGTATCCCTTTAATTCTCAGATAGTTAGCTTCTCTTTAGCTCAAGATATTTGACGAGGCTTTCATGAAGTCCAAGCTCTGGGTCTTTCGCGATATCAATCTGTCCCAGCGGGCTTCGTTGGCTCAGGCTCTCTCGATTTCTCCGGTCACCGCGTCGTTGTTTCTGGCTCGTGGCGTGACCACGCCGGATGAAGCCACGATCTGGATGTCGCTGCAGACACCGCACGATCCGTTTTTGATCCCAGACATGGAGCAGGCGGTCGAACGATTGCACCGTGCCGTGACGACTCGGGAGCCGATCTGTTTCTACGGCGATTACGATGTCGATGGGATTACCGCAACCAGTCTCTACATGTCGTTCTTTGGCGGGTTGGGCGCGCAGGTTCGAGCCTATGTCCCCCATCGTCTGCGCGAGGGCTATGGACTCAATCTAGGAGCCGTTCAGCGTCTATATGACGAAGGCATCTCCCTTCTGGTGACCTCCGATTGCGGTACGACTTCGCATAAAGAAATTGCGTTAGCCGCACAGCTTGGCATGGATGTGGTGGTCACAGACCATCACCAGACCGACGAGGACATGCCGCAGGCTGTGGCGGTGCTCAATCCCCATCGAGTCGGTGCCCTCTATCCTTTTCGCGGTCTCTGTTCCGCTGCCTTGGCCTATAAGGTAGCGCAGGCCTATCAGATGCGCTACGGAGTCGCTGGTGTGCCGCTGGAGTCGTTGCTCGATCTTGTGGCCTTGGCGACGGTTGCGGATGTCGTCCCGTTGCACGATGAGAATCGAAATTTTGTACGAGAGGGATTGGTGCAGCTGTCGCGTGGCTCTCGTTGCGGCGTTCGGACGTTGAAGCAGGTTGCGGGGGTGACGCGGGACTGCACGGCGGAGACGATCGCGTTCAAGCTGGCGCCGCGTATCAATGCCGCCGGACGATTGGACGATGCCATGTTGGGTGTACGGTTGTTGACGACCGACAACCCGGCCGAGGCGCAACAGTTGGCAGACAGGCTTGAACAGCTGAATCGGGAGCGGCAACGCATCGAAGTGGATATCATGGCGGAAGCGCTGGCTTCTCTGAAGGATCGAGAATTGTCGCCTGCGCTCGTACTGGCTTCCAGACACTGGCATCTGGGGGTGGTCGGTATCGTGGCGGCGCGTCTGGTCGATCGGTTTCAGCGCCCGGCCATTGTTATGGCTATCAATGAGCAGGGCATGGCCAAAGGCTCGGCCAGGACGACCGGCGGGTTCGACCTCTATCAAGGGTTGGCCGCTTGCCGGGAGATGCTGGAATCGTTCGGCGGGCATCCGAGCGCCGCTGGGGTGACTATTCGAGAGTCCCGGATCGACGAGTTTCGTTCCAGATTTTCCGAGGTGGCGGCAAGATGGACCGAGGATGGAGCGAAAGTTCCAACATTAACCGTCGATGCCGAAGTGCGTCTGGATGAAGTGAATCTGCAATTGATCCAGGAAATCGGTTCGCTGTATCCGTTCGGCGCAGGCAATCCAGAGCCGACGTTTGCAGTGACCGGTCTCGACGTCATGGATTCGCGTACGGTCGGTGAGAAACATCTGAAGATGACCGTGCGGCAAGGGACTTCGCCGCCGTTCGATAGTATTGGATTCGGCATGAAGTCGTTGCTGGAACGGGGTATCCCGTCACGCACCCCGGTCGATCTGGCCTTCACGCCGGAACTGAATCACTGGAATGGGCGAGATCGAATCCAGCTTCGCATTCGCGACGTTCGGCCGAGTGTAGGCGAGTAAATCGGTGAGTGAACCATGGTATACGAAACCGTCACAGGTCTCGATCAGCTGCTGGATCGGATCAAGAGCTATCACGCCGATGCGGACGTCGGTCTCGTTCGCAAGGCCTACGAGTTTTCAGCGAAAGCTCATGTAGGCCAACGTCGTCTGTCCGGAGAGCCCTACGTCCAACATCCCATCGCCGTCGCCGGAGTCCTCACCTCGCTCAAAACCGATGTCACCGCCATCGTCGCAGCGCTGCTGCACGATACCCTCGAAGATACGGTCGCGACGCCTGATGAACTCGAAAGAGAGTTCGGAAAGGACGTCGTGCATCTGGTCGATGGGGTCACCAAGATCGGCAAGATCACGTTTCGGAGTTATGAGGAAAAACAGGCGGAGAACTTCCGTAAGATGCTCTTGTCGATGGCGGACGACATTCGGGTCGTCCTCATTAAGCTTGCCGATCGGTTGCACAACATGCGCACGTTGGAACATCTCCGCCCGGCCAAGCGGCAGGAGATCGCCCAGGAGACGCTGGAGATTTACGCGCCGTTGGCAAATCGCCTTGGCATCGGGTGGATCAAGAATGAGCTGGAAGACCTCTGTCTCAAGCATCTCAAACCCGATGTCTACGAAACGTTACTTGTCCGTGTGGCAAAACGGGATGAGGATCGGCAGCAGTATATCGATGAAGTCAGGAGGCTGGTGCAGAAGGCTATGGAAGAGAACGGGTTGGTCGGACAGGTCTACGGCCGGCCCAAGCATCTTTACGGCATTTACCAAAAGATGAATAAACAGTCGATTACGTTCGAAGAGGTCTATGACCTCACTGCGCTACGGATCGTGACCGATACGAAGATGAATTGCTACGCCGTTCTTGGAGTGATTCATTCAGCCTGGCGGCCCGTGCCAGGGCGTTTTAAGGACTACATTGCGATTCCAAAGTCCAACCTCTATCAATCGCTGCATACGACGGTGGTGGGCCCGAAGGGGGAGCATGTCGAATTCCAAATCCGTACGGAGGATATGCATCGTATTGCCGAGCACGGAATCGCCGCGCACTGGAAGTATAAAGAGCAGGGCCACGTGGCAGATCGTGACAGCAAGGCCTTCGGTTGGCTGCACCAGTTCGTCGAATGGCATGAGGATATGACGGATAACCGGCAGTTCATGGACTCGGTGAAGCTCGACCTTTTTCACGATGTGGTCTATGTGTTTACGCCCAAAGGGATTGTGAAAGAGTTGCCGCGAGGATCGACACCGGTCGATTTTGCCTTTGCGATTCATACCGAAGTCGGGGACCATTGTGTCGGGGCTAAAGTAGACGGAAAGATTGTGCCCCTGAAGTATCAACTGGCCAGTGGAGATATGGTTGAAATTCTGACGTCTCCCACGCAGTCGCCACACAAAGACTGGCTAAAATTTGTCCGTACTTCTCGTGCGAAGACCAAGATCAAACATTGGATCAAGCTTGAAGAACAGAAACGGAGTATCGAAATCGGTCGGCGCTTGCTGGAGTCGGAGTTCCGCCGTCAGGGGATGGCGCCGGCCAAGATGTTCAAATCGGCAGAGCTCTTAGAGGCTGCTCGTCAATCCGGGTTCGACAGTACCGACGAATTGGCTGCGGCGGTGGGCTTCGGCCGCGTGGCAACCTCGCAGGTCATAGGCAAACTCACGGCTCCATTGGCCGGCGCATCGGCGCCGGCTTCGGCTCAAGAGCGTCCCGCCGCGAATAAAGCGATAGGCGGGAAGAGCGATAGCACCGGTGTACAGGTCAAGGGGTCTCGAGATCTGTTGATGCAACTGTCACGCTGCTGTCATCCCGTGCCGGGAGACCGGATTCTCGGATATATCACTCGTGGCCGTGGGCTGACGATCCATGCTGTCGATTGCCCGAATCTTGAGGCACTGGACTACGATAAGGAGCGGTTGGTGGAAGTGGAGTGGGACTCTGCCACACCCAGCACCCACTCGGTCAAGATGTCCATTGTGGCTGTCGATAAGACCGGGGTATTGGCCAACGTGTCTTCCGCGATTGCGGAATGCCATGCCAACATCAGCCGCGCTGAAATTACGACAAGGGAGGATCAGAAGGCGCTACTGGATTTTGTCGTGGAGGTTTCAGACACTCGCCATCTGGGGCAGGTGCTCAAGGCTGTTGAACGTGTGGATGGGGTGATTACGGCGAGACGGATGCGGGCCTGGCAGGAACGCTCCTAAACAGGATCAACAAGATGCTGAGAAAGACCGCCAGCTTTAGGGGGAAGGTTAAGGCTGAGGCTAAGGTTGAGACAATGAAAGTCAGATCATCGCTCAACCTCGACCTCAACCTGCTTCACTGGCTGTGGCCTGCTTACGGAATTCGGAACTGAAGTTTCGATCCTCGCTGCAGTTTGAGACTCTCGGCTCGCCCTGCCGCAAGCTCTAAGACATAGAGTGCTTCTTCGTTGGGCCGGTATTGAGGACAGCTATCGTCCGTTCTCGTGCAGATTGGTACGTTCTGTTCGATATGGATGATCTGTTTTTTCTCATTCATCCAGATGAGATCGAGCGAAATTTTCGTGTTTTTCATCCAGAACACCCAGGCTTGTGCTTGAGTGAACATAAAGAGCATGCCCCGGTCGGCATCCAAATGCTCGCGGTACATCAATCCCGTTGCGCGTTTTTGGGGCGTATCGGCCAACTCCGCATGAATGATGGCCCCTCCAGGGAGGGTAATTGGGACCAGCCCGGATAGGGATGGATCGTTTCCCGCCAGGGTATAGCAGGGGAACGAGAAGAGGAGAACGAGGAACAGGATAAGTGGTCGGTGTCGTTGCACGGCGGCATCCTAATCGGCCAACCAGGAGCCAGTCAAGTTTGAAGTCACCTAGGTCGCAGGCTGGTTTGAGGAGTTAGACAATGCATCGTTCGTATCTGTTATCCATGAGTCTGCGGGATGACGAGATAAAAAGGCGGGCTAAAAGTGGCTGAGTGGGTGACATACAAAAATCATAAGATTAAGGCCTGTTCGCAACATCTCGGCGGTGACCAATGGTCGCCCAAGGCGCTGGCATGGCTCTCCGAGGGGGGGAGAGCGCCGATGAAAACCCTGCAGGGTGAATCGCATGAGGTCAGGGACACGGAAAAAAAAGCGAATGAGATCGCGCTTGGAAAGGCCAAGAAATGGGTCGATCAGCACCAATAGGTTGAAACCGACTCGTTCCTGCCACGTGCGTCTTGCAATCGCGCGGTCGCTTATGCGATCCTCGGCCCGAACAAGCAAGGGGTGGGTGTATGAAAGAGATACGAAAAGTACATTATGTCAAAGGCGTATTTGTCTGCCCGAAGTGCCGGCAGTCGTATGTGCAAGAAAAGTGGATCGAAGAATGGCGGGTTCGCTGTCATAAGTGCGACTATCGCGGAACGTTGACAGAAGTTTCCGTTGAGGAACGGATGGAAGAAGAAGTCGTCCGTCGTTGAACCGGTGCCAATCTCGTGCGCTGTCTCCTTCTCTCTGTGAGCCGATGGTTTTCTCCCTCACCGCTATTTCACGAAACCGTATCCTAGGACCCCTGTGTTTGTGTGCTGCTTTTCTTGTGCTGGGCTTCGGCGACGTATCAGCCGACGAGCCGGCCCCGTTGGTGAAAGTGCTTGTGACCTACCATTCGCTCTCCGGCAATACGGAACGCATGGCTGAAGCGGTGGCCGATGGTGTAAAAAGCGTTTCCGGCGCCGAGGCGCTTTTGAAACGAGTCGGCAAGGTGACGGCGGACGATTTATTTTCCGCCGATGCAGTTGTGGTCGGGTCACCGGTCTATTGGTCGAACATGTCGGGAGAAGTGAAGACATTTTTCGACAATTGGCAATTCAAATTCGGGGTCTTCCCCGAGTGGAAGATGAAAAATAAGATCGGCGCGGCCTTTGCCACAGGCGGTCAGGTGTCGAGCGGGAAGGAAATGACGATGTTAACGATCCTTGCCGCAATGCTGGGAAACCAGATGATCGTCGTCAGCGGGGGCGGGGCCTTTGGCGCTTCCGCAACTACTGAAGGTGACAGTCTCGGCATTGATAACAAGGAGATGGCCGATGCCAAGGAATTGGGTCGGCGTGTGGCAGAAGTTGCTGTGGTGATGCAGCGAGGCTCTTCTCGCTGACAGGCTGTTGAAACAACCCGCAGTAGTCTACTCTCGGCTCCTTTCTGTATTTATTTCTGAATCATGGCAGTTGTCGATGATCTACCAGCGATGGAGATGCGACGGACCCTGCCGGGGGCGGGGGATCGCTGTTGTGCAGTTTGAGCGAGAGGAGGCTAGTTTCGTACGCTGTTGGAGGAAGGAAGGTGGTGGGTAGCCGTGGCGATTTCTACAAATTCATGAATGTTTCGCGAGCAGCGACCACAGCATCCCGCGTCTTTCAGTCCGAACTTTGCTTTCAGTTGGCCTGGCATAACGATACCCTCCTGTCCTGCTTCCCGGACATCTGATTCGGTGATTCCTTTACAGAGGCAGAGGTACATGGGCTGTATCCTTTATCTGTCGGCTGCCAGAACAGATTATGATAACCATTATCAACTTGTATTAAGGATACTCCCGTCTTCCCTGCCTGTCAAGAGGGGCGCTGGTATCGGTGATGAGGGCGAGAAAGTTGAAATATTTCTTGTGTTTTTGATGTGTTGGCAGTTTTACAGGGTCTGTTCCAGTTGATCCACCATCTCGCGGATCGTATCGAACCCCGATTGCCAAAAGTCCTCAGATGTCATATCGACTCCCACTTTAGCAAGAATCGTCTGCGGCGCCTCCGATCCACCGGTACTCAGCAGATCCAGATATTTAGGCACGAACGTCGCTCCTTCTTTCTGATACATCCGATAAAGCGCGAGGACCAATAGATTGCCGAAACTATAGGCGTAGCAGTAGAACGGGCTGGCAAAAATGTGTGGAATGGTCAGCCATTCCCATTGGAATTCTTCCGGGACTTTCATCCCCTTCCCAAACTGCTGCCGGACCTCGGCTAGATAGGTTTGAGCTAAATCCTTCACGGTGGCGCCCTGGGCGATCATCTCATGGGCCTGATTTTCAAATTGAACAAAATAGGCTTGCCGGAGGACCGTGGCATAGATGTCGTCCAGTTGGTTAAGCAGGAGTCCCTGTTTTACTTTCGTATCCCGTTCCTGAGTCATGAGGGCATCGGACAGGATGCGTTCCCCGAATACCGACGCAGTTTCTGCCAGTGGGAGGGTGGAATGGAAGGTAAAGATGGAGTGCCGCGCCGCCTGCATGCCATGAACGGCATGGCCAAGTTCATGGGCCATCGTCGCGATATCGCGGGCCTCGCCGGTAAAGTTCAGCAGCACGTAGGGGGTCATGCCTGGCACGATGCTGTAACAATAGGCGCCTCCGATCTTCCCGGGCCTCGTACGCGCGTCGATATGGCCTTCGCGCACGACTTGTTCCGCCATCTCGGCTAATTGTGGGGAGAATCCCCGATAGGCGTCCAGCACCATTCGGACGGCATCCTGATAGCGGTAAGATTTCTGTTCTGTTCGATGCGGCGCATAGATGTGGTAACGGCTCATCGGCTTGATCTTGCACAGGCGAGCCTTGATGCGGAAGTACTGTTGGAAGATGCCGGCGTTTTTCTGACAGACCCGCAATAGAGAGGTCACGGCTTTATCGGGAATATCGTTACCGAGGTTGCGGGTGGCAATCGGGGAGGAGAACCGGCGTAGTTGAAGGTTTTCTGCCTTCCAGTCGTTGACCAAGGCCTTGTAGATTTCGCCCAGCAGATCGTGCTGATCGGCATAGACACGGTAGAGCTCTCGATAAGCTGCTTCACGAAGGCGTCCTTCCGCATGGCGGAGATAGGGCGTCAGTTCCTCGCGAGACATGGTCTTTCGTTTGCCCTTGACGGTAAGGGTGAACGTGAAGGCGTTCGTCACGACGTCGTACAGAGAATGGACAGCGGTTCGGCCCGTGATGTTCTTGATATTGACGATCTTCTCTTCCGGTTCAGACAAGGTATGAGGCTGAAACCGGCGAATGGTTTCGAGGTGATACTGGAGTGTGCCCACTCCCGTCATGAGCCGCCGTGAGTTGTTGGCATCGACGCTCTGCCACCAGAGGTCGAAAAATACCAGGCGGTTCTGTAGTGCCGTGAGCCGTTCCTCGACCTTGGTCTTAAAGGAACGGGCGGCGAGGTCCTTTGTATTTTCAGAGAACCAGAGATAGGCATAGGCGCTGAGCCGTGAGGAGGCGGCTGCGATGTCTTCGCTGAGTTTCAACAGTGAATGAAAGTGGGAGGCTTCCATGGTCGGACTGAGTCGGGTGCGCGCAGATTCGAACTGTGCGACTTTGGTTTCGATTTCTCCTGCCAGGATCTCGAATCGCTGAATCGGATCTTCTGCCACATGTGTGAGATCCCAGCGCTCGGGATAGGTGCGGCTCTGTCCTTTTTTGGAAGAGGTGCTACGTGAGGTCGAAGTATTTCGGTTGATCTTGGCGGGCATGGGTCACATCTCCTTCGTCTCGTTTTTAACAGGATGCTGAAAAAGTCCGCCAGCGGTGTTCACGGCTCATCGAAATCCTCAACGTAGCCAGGGGCTACGCCTCCGGTTTCGACTCGCCTGCGGCCTTGCTGAACGGCCTTTTTGAGCATCCTGCTGGCTATTCTGGCCCTATTTCTACGTGTGGTATCGCGCCGGCATTGCGAAAAAGTTGAGTGTCCTTGCAGCCTGTATCCAGCATATACGGGTAGGCTCGATCGCGATCATATCATTCTTGTCGGCAAGGGCGGATAAGTTTTCTCGTGCTTGCGGCCGGTGGAATCTTCCATCTATGGTGGCATTCTCGGTATGATGCGCCAAGATTGACGGGAGACATTATGACTGACCAAGAACTGAATCGGGCTGTCCAATATGTTACTGCCAGCACTTCCTATGGGCGTGACATGGTGGCCGAGATTCTTAAGACAGGCCTTGGCGAAATGACGTCGTTGGCCATGCAGTCGTCAGAACAGTTCGAACGGGAGGTGTTATTGGAATACGTTTCCCAGTGGACCATCAAGCGTACGGGTCAACCGGAACCGTTAGTCAGGGAGATTCTCGGCTGCGCGAACCGCTGGCTGGATGAAGTGTATGAAGAAATTTCAAAGCGACAGCCGCAAGCGCTCGGTCGTTTTTCCGATGATGATGACGAAGGGGCGGAGGCGGTTTAAATCAGTTGGTTGCTCTGGTTTTTTTGGTCTGTCTTGTTTATTTGATTGAACGAAACTAACCAGATGAACAAGATAAACGGGATTAAGCAATTGAACCAGAAGCGGGCAGTGAGTCCTTGAGCATCTCGAAATTCTTCGTCACCATCACGTCGCCGTTTTTTGTGGAGACGTCGATGCCGGTGGCGCAGACGGTTCTGCATTCCTCTATTCGCCCCAGCTTGTGCAGCGATTGGGCCCAGGCATAGTGGGCGGCTGAGTAGGTGGGTTTGACTGCGACACATTGCTGAAGGGCCTTGGCCGCTTCTTCGAAGTTTGCATCTTCCATGTAGGCCTTCCCGAGACCGAACCAGGCCACTTCGTCGTTCGGATCAATCGCCAGGACTTTCTTGAGCGGTTCGATTCGTCGATTTGGCATCTCTTCCTCCAGTTCGATGGACGATAGCAGCACGCACGCTCGTTGTCTATGCACTTTCCTGCATGCTAATCTGAGAACGTATTTCGTATCTCGTGAAGCGTATCTCGCCTCCGAGCTGCTTGAGAAATACGCTTTACGTTTCACGCTTCACAGGCTTTCGATATGGGTAAAACCGGACTCGTCTACGATCCACGCTATCTCAACCATGACATGGGGGCCGGACATCCTGAGTCGCCCAATCGGTTGCGGGCGATCATGCAGCAACTGGGGCAGAGCGGGACTGCGGCTCGGCTGACCAGGCTTGAACCGCGCGAAGCTGAGGACGAATGGATTACGCAGATTCATACGGCTTCATATCTTGCAATGCTGAAGAGTCACGCACCGACCGATGGGCGGGTCTCGCTCGATCCCGATACTTCTATGTCCCCCGGTTCTTTGACCGCCGCCTATCTGGCAGCCGGTGGGGCCTTGGCTGCTGTCGATGCGATTATGAGCCGGCAAGTGGAGCATGTATTTTGTGCTGTGCGGCCGCCGGGTCACCATGCCGAAGCTGGGAGAGCGATGGGCTTTTGTCTCTTTAATAATGTGGCGATTGCCGCGCGCTATGTTCAGAAAAAGTATGGTCTCAAGCGTGTGTTGATTGTCGATTGGGATGTGCACCATGGCAATGGCACGCAGCACAGTTTTGAAGACGATCCCTCCGTGCTGTTTTTCAGCACGCACCAATATCCGCATTATCCTGGAACAGGCCGCGGGACGGAGCGAGGGAAAGGCGCAGGTGAGGGGTTCACGATCAACGTACCGATGGAAGCGGGCGAGGGCGATGAGGAGTACCGTGCCGTCTTTCAGAAATCGTTGTTGCCTGCGGCGGATCTCTTCAAGCCGGATTTCGTGATCATTTCAGCCGGCTTCGATGCGCACAAGGACGATCCGC
The DNA here is from genome assembly GCA_013140715.1 of Nitrospiraceae bacterium. Taxonomy (GTDB): domain Bacteria; phylum Nitrospirota; class Nitrospiria; order Nitrospirales; family Nitrospiraceae; genus Palsa-1315. The sequence continues at coordinate 36,830 of JABFSG010000038.1, read as the reverse complement.
TTGCAAGCATGGGGTTGACGGAAGAAGGCTATGCAGACCTCACAGGCATTGTAGCAGACATCGCCAATCGCCATGCCGGTGGGCGCTTACTCTCGTCGCTCGAAGGAGGGTATCATCTGACGGCTTTGGCTGCCTCGGTCGATCGCCACATCCAGGCCCTCATAGCAGGATGCTGAAAAAGCTCACCAGCATCGTTCTCGCTTCGCTTAGAGGCTCAACGTACCGGGACGTACGCCTACGCCTCTTCGCTTGCTGCGGCCTTGCTGGATGGTCTTTTTGAGCACCCTGCGAGGTGTGCCACCGATCTCCCAGACGTACAGCCCAAAAACCCCAAGCGCGTATACTGAGTTTTCCCATGATCGCTTAGCCATATGAAGATCGTTGTCAAAGTTTTGCTCGGCTGTGTGCTGGTAGGGGTCTGTATCTACGTGTATTACACCGAGATCAAACCGGTCGTGATTTTCGGGTTGCGGCCTGAATATGCCCATGCGATTCCCTATCAAAAAATCCCGGAGGGTCTGACGAGTTTGAAAGCCGAGTCTTGCGGGGAATGCCATCGCGAAATTTACGACGAATGGAAGACGAGTATCCACGCCCATGCCTATGAGGATCCATTCTTTCAAGCCTATTGGAAAAAGGACAAGAACGTTTGGGTCTGTCTGAACTGTCACACTCCGCTGGAAAATCAACAGCCGACGTTGGTGAAAGAGATCCCGAGAGGGAGGGTCGAGAAGGCGATGCAAGAGCCCAATCCCCAATACGATCCTGAGTATCAGAAGGAATCGGTCACCTGCGCGGTCTGTCATGTCCGGGACGGAGTCATTTATGGACCGTTTGAGGATTCTGCCGCGCCTCATCCGACCAAGTTCGATCCGAATTTCAGGACGGCGCAGGTCTGTCAACGATGTCATAATGTCGTGTCCGGACCGGCTCAATTCTATAACGGGGGACCTTGTGGGACCTATGCGGAGTACGAAGGCAAGTTCTTCATGCAGGAACGGGGTTTCATTTGCCAGAGTTGCCACATGCCGGAAATTGACCGGCCGGTCGCCTTGGATAGTCCGATCCGTCGTGGACGTAAGCACCTCTGGCGAGGCGGGCACGACCCGGATATGGTGAAGCGGGCGGTGGCGGTGCAAGTAAAGGCCGACAACGTTTCGCCTATGCCTGGCGATCGGGTAGGATTTACGCTGACGTTGGTCAATGCAGGCGCAGGTCATAAGATTCCAACCGGCGATCCCGATCGATACTTCACGGTGGAATTTACTGTGGAAGATCGGCAGGGGCGGGTGTTGGATCACCAGACCTCGACCATGGGCCGCTGGATCATGTGGCAGCCGGCCATTGTCGAGTTGTATGATAATCGCCTATTGCCCTTGGCCAGTCGGGAGTACCAGTTCGCATACCAACTTCCGGCTCAGGCAGAAGGATTGAAAGTGAAGACCCGCGTGCAGTACCACATTTTGACCGATAAACAACATGAGATGTTGCAGACTAAGTATGGGCTGACGGGAAACGATCCCTATCGATTCGTCGTATACGAGCGGGAGTTTCCGCTGTCCGGGGCGTTGGCCCAGGTATTGAGCGAGGGCGATCAGCTCGCAACCGTCAGCCGTCAGCGCGATGGGCTAAGTTGCAAGGCCGAAGCTAAGAGCTGATCGACGACAGCTCGTATCACAAGGGGAACAGATGACACATGCGTTGCTGATCGACACCGACATGCTCCAGCAGAGCTTAGGACAGCCAGGTTTGGTCATTCTCGATGTGCGGGGGCGGGCAACCTACGAGTTCGGCGGCCATATTCCAGGGGCGGTGCATACGACCTGGCATGAGTACAGCGATCCGAATGCCGTGCCGAAGGGATTACTGGACCCAGATCGTGGGCGCATGGAACAGAAGATTCGTGCCTTGGGTATTAGTGAAGACAGCGATGTGGTCATCTATTCCAATCCATTCGACAACTGGGGCGACGAAGGCCGCATGTTCTGGATGCTGGAATATCTTGGGCACAGGCGCTTGCGGATTCTGGACGGGGGGTGGGTCAAGTGGATACAGGAAAAACGGCCGTTCGAACATGGGTGCGTGACGCCCAAGCCCGGAACCTTCACTGTCAAACCGGTGGCTTCCGTGATCGCCGGCAAAGACGAATTAAAGCATCTTGTGAAGCAGCCGCATCCCGGCACGGCGATCGTCGATGCTCGGAGCCTCGAAGAATTTCTTGGGAAAGAGGTGTCGGGGATTCCGCGACCCGGCCATATTCCCTCCGCGATCCATCTGGCTTGGACCGGATTTCTTCAGGCGAACGCCACGGTAAAAGATCTCCAGGCGATCACAGAGAGCCTGGCCGAGAAGGGTCTCACCCAGGACCAGGAGATCATCTGCTATTGCACCGGCGGCGTCCGTGCAGCCTGGCTGTATTTTGTTTTCAAGCTCGCCGGGTATCGGAAGGTCCGTAATTATCCAGGGTCCTGGTGGGAGTGGAGCCGGGACTTTGCCTGTCCGGTGGAGAAAGATGCTAAGGGATTGAATCATATCTTGAATGTCGATCCTCAGGTCAGGCCTTCTTGACAGTAAAAATATGGGTGTGTAAGGTGAAAGGAAATCAGAATCTTGCAGATACCGTTCTTCTGCCGAATAAACCTTAATCACTGAGGAGGGATCCATGCAAACGAGAATCCATCGTGGAGCAATGGTTGTGGCGGCAGTTGCCGCGCTTGTCGGTTTTCCGCTGTTCAGCGGGCTCGCCCTTGCAGCGGACAAGCATGTCGGTGAGGCCTTGGAGCATGCCAAGGAAGCTGTGGCTCATGGCAAACAGGGACATGCCGATGCCATCGTGCAACATGCACAGGAAGCGCTCAAGCATGCCGGAGCAGCCGGGAAGAATCCTCATGTGGATGAAGGGGTCAAGCACCTCAAGGAGGCGGTTGAGCATGGCAAGGCCGGTCATGCCGATGTGGCCACACAACATGCCGAAGGCGCCGTGACCCATTTGTCCGAAGCAAAGTAAGTCGATCGGTCTGAGATTGTTATTGAACGGGCAGGGGTAACCCTGCCCGTTTTGTTCTGGGGATACGACGATCATGCGTATCGGATATTTTCAGTTCACTCCACGGTTTGGGGAGGTGTCGCAGAATCTGGATCGAGTTGTGGAAACACTCGCCCAGGCTGAGGCCGATCTGGTTGTCTTGCCCGAGTTATGTGCATCCGGCTATCAGTTCGTGTCGCAACAAGAAGCAATCGCTCTGTCAGAGCCGGTGCCTGATGGGCCAACGACACAACGGCTGATAGCCCTTGCCAAAAAGCGTCGGATGGTGATTGTTGCCGGTCTTCCGGAGCGTGCCGGGGTTGCCTGTTATAACTCCGCTGTGATCGTCGGTCCGTCCGGGTTTATCGGCTGTTATCGGAAGACACATCTCTTCTTTGAAGAAACGCTCTTCTTTACACCGGGCGACACAGGATTTCAGGTGTGGGATATCGGACCGGCTAAGATCGGTGCGATGATTTGTTTCGATTGGTACTATCCGGAGGCAGCTCGCACCTTGGCGCTCAAGGGGGCAGACATCATCTGTCATCCTTCCAATCTCATTTTGCCCAATTGCCCTGACTCCATGCCGGTTCGGTGTTTGGAAAATCGAGTGTTTGCTGTGACAGCGAATCGCACAGGCAGCGAAGCGCGAAGCGGCAAAGATCAACTGACGTTTATCGGGAATAGCGAAGTCGTCGCTCCACGTGGGACGATCCTGCATCGCGCGCCCCGAGACCAGGAAGAGCTCTATATCGTCGAGATCGATCCCGCCGATGCGCGAAATAAAGCCCTTACTCCCTACAACGATCTACTCCGCGATCGACGAGAATCCCTCTACCGATAACGCAGGCGATTGCTCTTGTTTGTGTGGCCTATTTGGTTTGCTTGGTTGAACGAAATAACCAAATGAACTAAACAAACCAGATCAACCAGCCTCCCGCTTGCGCGGCATAAACCAGCGCGGTAGGATGATACCCATGAAAGCTCCACTCGCAAAAGGTATTTTTCTGATTGCAGCGCCGTCCTTGCGCGATCCGAACTTTCGACAGACCGTCGTGTTGCTCTGCGAGCACGGGGCCGAGGGCGCGCTGGGTGTCGTCGTCAATCGCCCGACGGCGATGTCGGTTTCGGAGGCCTTGCCGCAAGTGCCGATCCTCGAAGGTCAACGGCATGTCCTCTTTTCGGGGGGACCGGTACAAACGAACCAGGTGATGATGCTCTATCGCTTGGATCAATTGCCTGAGAATTCCCATCACGTCTTCGATGGAGTCTGCCTCGGCGGGGATACAGACCTCGTCGATCGTATTTTGATGTCTAGTGAGGGGCGCGAGGCCTTTCGTGCCTATATCGGGTATTCCGGATGGGGTCCAGGGCAGCTGGAATCTGAAATGCAAACCGGTTCCTGGTTTACGATTCCGGCAGATCCCAATGCGGTCTTTGCCAGCGATCCCGCGCGTATCTGGCCGGACATGGTGAGCGCCATGGGCGACGACTATCGTCATTATGCGGATATGCCCATCGACCCTTCCCTGAATTAGCAGGATGCTGAAAAAGTCCGTCAGCCTACCGGAAGGTTAAAGATCAGGTTGAGGTTGAGGTGGTCGGAGTCTCAGCCTATTTAGCCGAGTGTTCTTGTCCTGCGCATGTAGTTTGCCAATACATTGCTAACGCGCAACTCCTACCGTTACCTTCGTTGCGGCTTTTACGCTTGGAGTGTTACGCTGAGGAATGCTGCAGCCGCAGGCCCACTCGCATCTCCCGTGGTCGCGTGTCGTAATAGCCGTCATAGCCTTCTGTTTCTCCGGCTCACTCTCGGCTTGCGGGGTGGCTTACACCATCATCAAGTCGGAATCCAAGCTGGACCGTCTGTCCGTACCGATGACGAAGGCCGAAGTGATCGATCAGATCGGTCGGCCTGACCGTGTGCTGCGTGACGATGGCCATCTGCTGGTCTGGGAATATTCCCTGACAGCCCGCAAACAGTGGCTCTATGAATTGGCACTCTGTCCTCTCTCGGTCTGGGTCGGCGGCTGCATTTTCTATCCCTTCACTAACATTGCGGTAGACCATCAACGTGAGTATCCACATCACATTGTGTTGGTGAACGAGGAACTCTGTGCCTGGGGTCCTCCTGCTGCCATCCTACAGCGACGCCGCACCTGTGCCTCGTCGGGCACTGCAGCTCTTGGGGCAGGCGGGATGCGTGGACGTCCTGAGCCGGTGGTGACCGGTATTGGTCCGATCAATCGAGATACGATCGATCATTATCGGACGATGGCAGTCCTGTCGTTTGAGGATGCGCCTGGCGCACAGGGAACCGGGTCGCGCGTCGCGGGAATTGTGACGACCCTGTTGCTGGACTTGGATCTGAATATGGTTGAGCGAGCCGAGCTCGATGAAGTGTTCAAAGAACAAGTTGTCCAATTGCAGCATGCCGACGATGCCGATGTGCTGAAAGTCGGACAACTCGTCGGTGCTCAGGCCATCGTGGTGGGCGAAGTGCAACAATGGGAGCGATCCGAAGGCGATCAGACCAACCGCGTGTCGCTGGCCTTTCGGATGATCGATGTCGAGAGCGGCGTGGTGCTATTCAACGGGGGAGGATACGGTTCCGATCCCACGACCGACGATCCAGAGAGCTTGGCGCGGGTGATCGTCAATCGCATTCTCTCCCGGTTCGGTTCACAGACAGGATTGCTCGGCTCCGGACGGATTGGAGTCAACTGGGAACTTCAAGAATCAGCAGGCGCACGATACTATCTCGTGCGGGAACTTCGCAGCGGACTGCCGGCCGAGAAGGCTGGCCTCAAGGTAGGCGATAGAGTCATCGCCTGTAACGGCGCAGTACTCTCCCGCGTATCATCCGAGCGGGAAGCAAAGCGACTCTGTCAGGTTGAAGCAGGACAGACTCTTCAGTTGGATGTGCGTCGAGCGAATCAACCGATTGAGGTACTGATCACCGCTGAAAAACGCCCGGGGCTCTAGCAGGACGCTGAAAAAGTCCGCCAGCTTCGTTCTCGCTTCGCTCAGAGGCTCAACGTACCGCAAGGGTACGCCTTCGCCTCTTCGCTCGCTGCGGCCTTGCTGACAGCATTTTTGAGCATCCTGCGTACGTTATACAACGGTGTCAGGAACCACTCTTGTCCGAGGCCGGCATGAGCGCGTCTGCTAGGAACTGCCCGGTGTAAGAAGCTGCTACCTTCGCCACCTGTTCGGGGCGTCCTTCTGCGACAATCTGCCCGCCTGCTGCGCCGCCTTCCGGGCCTAGATCGATAATCCAGTCTGCCGACTTGATGATGTCGAGATTGTGTTCCACGACTACCAGGGTATTACCGCTGTCCACCAGTTTCTGCAGCATCGCCAGGAGTTTTTTGATGTCTTCGACGTGCAGTCCGGTGGTCGGCTCGTCCATGATGTAGAGCATGCTTGGGGATTGGCTCCGGCCTGGCTGGTGCCTGTTCCTAAGCGTCCGAGAGGGAAGGGGGGAAGGCCTTTGTCGTGACAGTCCCCCATTCGTCAGCTCTGCGGCGATTTTCAACCGCTGAGCCTCGCCGCCTGAGAGGGTCGTCGCAGACTGGCCGAGCCGCAGATAGCCGAGGCCAATGGAGGAGAGGAGATGGAGCTTTTCGGTGAGCTTGGGTGAGCCGCTAAAAAACCCCAGAGCTTCCTCAGCCGTCATCTGCAACACGTCATGGATAGTTTTCCCACGATAGCGAATGGAGAGGACGTTTGGTTTGAAGCGCTTCCCGTCGCAGGCCTCGCAGGTGGCGTAGATATCTTCGAAAAAATACATCTCGAGCTTTTCAACGCCGCTTCCTTCGCACCGGGCGCACCGGCCTCCGGTCGTATTGAAGGAGAAATGGCCTGGAGTCAGTCCGTTTCTGAGCGCCTCGCGTTCAGAGGCGAAGAGAGAACGGACCTCATCGAATGCTTTTAAATAGGTGATTGGATTTGAGCGAGGTGTCCGGCCAATCGGTTCTTGATCGATGAGCTTGATGCCGCTCAGATGTTCTATTCCCTTAATCGCGCGAAACCTCCCCATGGACAGGGACTCGACACGAAAGGCGCGAGCGATGGCCCGGTAGAGCGTGTCCTCGACTAATGTGCTCTTGCCGGACCCTGAGACACCGGTCACACAGACCAACATGCCGAGCGGAATTCGCACAAACAAATCTTTGAGGTTATGCTCGGAAGCTCCTGCTATTACGAGAAATTTGCCGTTTCCTCTCCGCCGCGATCGCGGGACTGAAATCTCATCTTCACCACGCAGATAGCGAGCTGTGATCGACCGCCGGTCTGCCATGAATTCTTTTTGTGGCGCAGCGCAGATCACTTCGCCGCCTTTTTCTCCCGACAGGGGGCCTAGCTCGACAAGATAGTCTGCTGCCCGCATCATCTGACGGTCATGTTCGACGACGACCACGGTGTTGCCCTGGACTGCCAGTTCTCGCAGGATGCCAGAGAGCGTCGCCGTGTCACGCGGGTGGAGACCGATGGTCGGCTCGTCGAGGACGTAGAGAGTACCGACCAGACGGGCGCCAAGTTGATTGGCCAAGGCAGCACGCTGGGCCTCTCCTCCCGAGAGTGTGCGGGTCTGACGGGAGAGAGTCAGATAACTGAGGCCCACTCGCAAGAGAAAGCCAAGCTTGGCCGTCAGTTGTCGAAGAATATCGCGGGCGATCTGTTCTTCATAGGGAGAGAGGGTGAGGGCTGCGATCCAAGTGGCAGCCTCTTCGATTGTGAGCGAAGAAAGCTCATGAATGTCTCTGCCCGCGATCTTCACATAGCGGGCATCTGGTCGAAGCCGAGATTCCTTACAGGTTGGGCAGGGGACAGGAGTTCGATAGCGGCTGAGCATCACGCGCACATGTAACTTGTAGCGCTTCCCCTCCAGGTATTCGAAGAATTGTTGCACTCCCTCCAGCTTGCCTTCCCCCTGCCAGAGGATTTGCTGGATAGGCTGCGGCAGGTCCTTGTAGGGGATCGTGAGGTCGACCCCACGCCTTTTCATGGAGAGGAACATTTGTTTCTGCCACCAATCGCCGCTGGGTTTGCTCCAGGGTTCGATGGCTCCCTGGGCCAGGGATTTACTGTGGTCGGGAATGACGAGGTCCGGATCGTAGCGGAGTATGTTGCCGAACCCCTTGCACTCAGGGCAGGCGCCGAGTGGATGGTTGAAGGAAAAGAGGACCGGGCGAATCGGTTCGAATGTGCGCGCACATTGTTGGCAGCGAAAGTTCGTGCTGTAGGTTCTGGGACCCCGATCGATGACTTCCACCAGGCACAGGCCCTCGCCCTCGTGAAACGCGGTTTCGACCGCTTCGACGAGGCGGGGTCGGTTGTCTTCGCGTATCACCAGCCGATCGAGGATTACATGCAGTTGGTCTGGTCTGGTTTTGGGAAGGCTATGGGTCTCGTGGAGATCGAGGATTTCTGCACCGCATCGCACCCTGCTGAACCCGCGGAGCAAGAGAGATTGGAGAAAGACCTGATCCTGTTTCGGCGCCGGCGCTGTGACCTGGAACAGGATCATGGCCCGGGTGTCCCCGCAATGGGTCAGGAGGTCGTTGATGACGCTGCCGGGGTGAAAGCTGCGCGCATCGATGGAACAATCCGGGCAGACTGGATGGCCCACTTTGGCGAATAGAAGCCGCAAGAGGTCGGCAATTTCGGTCGTGGTCCCGACCGTCGAACGGGCAGTGCGGATGGGATTTTTCTGCTCGATTGCAATGGCGGGGCGCACGTTGACCAGCCGGTCGACATCGGGCCGATTGACCTTGTCGAGAAACATGCGGGCATAGGTGGACAGCGATTCCACATAGCGCCATTGGCCTTCGGCGAACAGCGTATCGAAGGCGAGAGAGGATTTTCCCGATCCCGATATGCCGGTGATGGCCGTGACTTGATTGTGCGGGATGCGGAGCGAGATATTTTTCAGGTTATTTTGCCGCGCGCCTTCGACGATCAGGTCGCCGGGACTGTGAGAAGAGGGCGTAGTGTTGGGCACAAAGAGCCTTTGTCCGGAGGGGGAAAAGGCTATCGTAGCAAGCGGCTCTGTACGGGCGCAACCTGGAAGGAGTCACCAGCGATGTGAAAAATCGGTCAGCGTCTTGAAAGCTTAGGTCTGTGGGACGTTGGAGGGTTGAGGCAGGAGGTTAGAGGCCGGATTGAAAGTCAGGAGCCGCGCTCCTTCGATCTTGACGTTCCCAAACTGCCGCCACCCTCTACCCTCAAACCTCCAACACTGTCCATCCTCCCCCTCAGCCTATTAGGGTTTATGCTGGGACAAACTTCAGCGCGACGCCGTTGATACAGTAGCGTAACCCTGTCGGCCTTGGGCCGTCCTTGAAGATATGGCCTTGATGCCCCTCGCAGCGGGCGCAGTGGACTTCTGTTCTTGGGAAAATCAGCTTGTAGTCGGTGGTGGATTCGACCACCTTGGGGTCGATCGGCTGCCAGAAGCTGGGCCAGCCTGTACCGCTGTCGAACTTATGGTCGGATGAATAGGCTGGGAGGTCACAGCCGGCACAATAGTAGATCCCGGCCCTATGGTTATCGTGCATGTTGTCGGTAAAGGGGCGTTCTGTACTTTCGTGCCGCAGGACCTGATAGGCTCCCGCTGAGAGCAGTTTCTTCCACTCATCGTCGGTCTTTACGACTTTGACAATCGGGCCGATTTCAACCTTTGGCGGCATAGCCATAGTATGGCTCCTTTCTTATTTGGTCTTCCCTAACAGGCTGTTGAAAAATCCCGCCAGCGGCGTTCTCGCGGCGCTCAGAGGCTCAACGTACTACAGAGAGTACGCTTGGCCACTTCGCTTGCTGGACGCCCTTTCTGAACAGCCTGCGATGGCTTCTCAATTGTTCTGTGGGTGTCCTGGCTTTTCATTTCTGCCCTGCTCGAGTAGTGTGTCAACACCCTGCTAGATGAGTCGAGGAAGCAAACGCATCCTTACACATGGATCAGTTTTGGAGCAAGCCACTGACATGATTGACGAGCAACGCGAGACTGGTTGATCTCGTTCAGCCGGTTTGTTTTTTACGCTGAGGCTTGGGCAATACTTGCTCCGAAGCGGAAGCTTCCGTGAGCCGCGACGTCGCAGTTGAAGACAGCAGGAAGCACCTCCTCGATTCGTTCTACCAGAATGAAGGTCAAAGCCTCGCGCACTTCTTGCGGTACCTCTTTCAAATCCTTCTCGTTGGACTTGGGCAGGATCACCCGTTTGATGCCGGCACGATGAGCGGCCAACACCTTCTCTTTGATTCCACCGACCGGCAGTACTAATCCGCTGAGACTGATCTCGCCGGTCATCGCCGTGTCGCTACGTACCGCTTCTCCGATATACGAAGACGCCAGGGCCGTCGCCATCGCGATTCCGGCTGAGGGTCCGTCTTTCGGAATCGCTCCGGACGGTACATGAATGTGTACCCCGTTCCGTTTGAAACGGGAAATGTCGAGCCCCATGCTCTCAGCATGGGACCAGAGGTAGCTTCGTGCAGCCCGGGCCGACTCCTGCATGACGTCTCCCAACTGACCGGTGATCGTCAGCTCGTGGCTGCCCGGGAGTAATGTGGTTTCGATGTACAGAACATCGCCTCCCGCCGGAGTCCAGGCGAGCCCGGTGACGACGCCAGCAGGCAATATCTTGCGCGCTTCCTCCGGCATGAAGCGTTCGGCGCCGAGCCATTCTCCGAGGATGTCGGCATGAATGATAATGGGTAGTCGCTCCTGGCCTTCAGGAAGATCCGCGAAGGCCAGCGCGACCTTCCGGGTGAGACGACCGAGCATCTGCTCCAGCTGGCGAACGCCTGCCTCTCTGGTGTAGCGGCTGATGACAAGGCTCAGCACCTCATCTGAGAGCGACACTTGGCCGGCCTCCAAGCCTGCTTCTTTAAGCCGTCGAGGCCAGAGGTAGCGGCGGGCGATCTCTGCTTTTTCCTGTTCGCTGTAACCCTGGAGCCGGATGATTTCCATCCGGTCGAGCAGCGGCTGGCTGATCGTATCCAGCGTGTTGGCAGTCGTGATGAAAAATACCTTCGAGAGATCGAACGGCAGATCCAGATAATGGTCCCGGAACGTGTGGTTCTGTGCAGGATCGAGAATCTCCAAAAGCGCGGATGCAGGATCGCCACGGAAGTCCCGTCCCAGCTTGTCGACTTCGTCCAGCATCAACACGGGATTATTGACGTTGGCTCGACGCATGGCTTGAATGATCCGTCCAGGCAGAGCGCCGACGTAGGTCCGGCGATGGCCGCGCAACTCCGCTTCATCGTGCACACCGCCCAGGCTGAACCGTTCGAAGTTCCGTCCCATGGCTCTGGCAATCGACTGTCCGAGGCTGGTCTTCCCGACGCCCGGCGGTCCGACCAGGCAGAGGATGGGCGCCTTGGCCGTGGGATTCAATTTCAACACGGCCAGATGTTCGACGATCCGCTCCTTCACTTCTTTAATGCCATAGTGATCTTCTTCAAGCACCTGACGGACCGTGCTCAACGCTAAACGATCTTCCGAGGCTTTCTTCCATGGGAGCTCAAGCACCAGATCGAGATAGGCCCTGAGGACCTGATGGTCAGGCGACGTGGGAGGCACCTTCGCCAACCTGGAGATCTCCCGTTCCACGTCTTTCCGCACATGGTCGGGAAGATCGGCCTCCTGGATCTTCCTTTTGAGCTCGGTGATCTCGTTCCCTTCCTCTTCTCCCTCGCCGAGTTCCTGCTGTATCGCCTTCAATTGCTCACGCAGGATATATTCCCGCTGAGTCTTCCCGATCTTGGTTTGTGCATCGCTGGCGATCTTGTCCCGCAGCTGTAGTATTTGAATTTCTTTCGAGAGCGCTCCGTACAGCGATCGCAGCAGCTCGATCGTGGACGAACTTTCGAGCAGTTTTTGTTCGTCCTGCACGGTCAGACTCAGGAGCGAAGCCACGCGGTACGCCAATGCGACGGGATCGTCCTCATTACTGAAAGCCACTGCCGCTTCCTGAATGCCGGGTGCCTGGATTAATCGTGGAAGATCTGTGACCAATTCCTGGATCGCCCGGTGGAGAGCCTGGATTTCAGTTCCCTGATCCGACAGGTGATCGAGTCGCCGGGCCTGGACGAGCAGAAACGGTTCGGTCTGTTCGACCTTGAGTAAGGCGACTCGCTCAAGTCCCTGCACGAGTACTTGGATGGTGCCTTCGTCTGACCGTCCGATCTGCTTCACGATGGCCTTGGTGCCGATAGTGTAGAGATCTTCGAGTCCAGGGGCATCCTTCTGGGGGTCACGTTGTGCGACGACGAGAATCGTCTTCTCCTCTGTCTTTGTCGCCGCCTCTACGGCGGCGGTCGACCGTTCACGCCCGACCGTCAGAGGCATCATGATTCCCGGGAACAGCACTGTGCGTTTGATCGGGAGGACCGGTAGCTTGACGGCGCGTGTCTCGTTATTCATCTGTTCACATCCCTTCGCTCGGCCGGTGAAGGATTACTCGGACAGGCTCCTAGGTATAGTAAATCAGATAGATTCCTGCCAGCACAAGTCAAGGGGAGGAAAGAAGAAGCCTCGACCACTAGTGGGAATCGCGACGAGCGTTTGTGATCAGTTGCGGTGAGCGACGCGATGCCATTGTAGGCAGCAGGGGCCGGTGGCGGTTGGATTAGAAGGTGAAGCTCTTAGGTCAGGTCATTGCCAGGAGTGGGGAAAGGGCGTTGAAGAGCTGACGGAGTCACATCTACTTTGTACGAACCTTTATAATAACCGCAGCAACTTGATCGATCCGGACTGTTGCATCGAAGAATTCCATCCCGCTCAGTTCTGTAACGACAACCGCATGCAACCCCACTTTTGACACTTTCCCTTCCACATCCTGTCCGGACACCAGCTTGAGCTTCACACGCTTCCCTGCCTGTTGTTCAAGGGTATGGCGAATTGCCTCCGGACTGTTGAGATCGATCGCCTGTTCCTCAGCCGATACAAGAGGTATCGGGCCGGCCAAACCGCCGATGGCACAGACGAAGCAAGCGACGAGAGCGAGGTGCAGAGGGTTGCGGTGACGGTTCATACAGATCCTCCTATACGTGGCAGAATTCTACGAATGCGAACGACGGGCAGTATACCGCTTGGCGGTAGGTCTTGAAAGGGGATGGGGTCGATCTTTACAGGCCTGCCAAGGATGCGCTATGAATGGGCGTAGCCTTTAAGGATGGTGGATCCTCGTGAGTTGTCTCTTTCAACTGCCTGCCTCAATTCTCGATTCCGAGTGCACCGGAACGTTACAGATTTTTGGCGTATTGATCGTCGCCGGCTATTTTGTCGTGAAGCGGTTTAATCGCAAGGAGAAGTGAGCGCCGGGAGCTTGCGTGGCAACTACCGTGCGAGCGAGTGGCGGGGGAGCAGCTCCAGACTTTCGTATGGAGGCGAAGCCGGGAATGGCGCATGGCGGTCCGGCTTCCAGTGTAGGGTGACCGAGTTTCTTCCTCCCACATTTCGAGCGGCCTTATGGCACCAGGACCGTGAAGGTTAGATGGGTTTCCACCAAACTGGCCTCCCATTTTTCATGACTCCAAACTCTGTATTGCAGAGTTTGCATACATAAACTTGGTCTTCATCGTCCCCAAGACGGTGCGACAGGACAGCCTCAACTTGAAGGTTGCTACAGGCTGGACATTTCAATGCGATCATTCGCCACACCCCTTTCGGATAGGAACTGACCCGCCGTTAGCTTCACGGTGTTGACGTGGAGGCGCGGGGTATCCCATCAGTACAAGGACGATGGTAGCAGATTGCAGGTTGGAAGGCTTGAACCGTTCACAATGGCGATACTCTATCCGAGTGAACTTTTGGCTTTGTGGCTCCTCCCACTCATGGAATCATATTCTTAATCGTAGGGGTTGGAGGGAACGCTCGCCACTGGGGCACGGACGTGGTGGGCCGATGGCTGAACTATGGCTACGGGGCGCTGGTAAATCCCAGCGCCCTGCAGCAAGATCGCTTACCGGTGGCGTTCTGGCCGTGTGTGCTCAACCCGCTCTGCCTTGTGGATTTCCGGTCTCTGAACTTCCGGCCTCTGGATCTCCGGCTTCTGCATCTCGGGCTTGTGAATCTCCGGCTTCTGGACCTCAGGCGCTTGCACTTCGCCGGCGGCGAACGCGCTGACCGTACCGAAGCTCATGAACATCGCCGCAATTGCCAACATCTTCCAGCTCATCACACACCTCCTGAAAAAGTTAAAGTTGAGCACCCTGTGCAACCCACTCCGTCATTGAAGTCTGTTGCGTCTTCTATGAACTAAGACGGAGCCGGGACGAAAAAGTTTCCAGCTCTTTCACTTTTAATGTGAGCCCTGCCATACAGCTAATCGCAGGTCTCACGGGCGACAATTTTTGTCAAGAGGGTAGAGCCTACGCGTGCAAGGCGAGGGGCGGCGAACTGGTTTCTCGCTTTTATGAAAAATCGATGATTTACGGTTTTCTATCTGCTGCGATCGCTTCCAAGGAGGGTATGCTTTTGGCAGTCTTTAGCACAGTCTCTGGGGTGAACCTCCCGGTTGAGACAAGTCCGGTAATGGCACCACAGTACCCAAAAGCCGCAGCGCTTGCTCCTACGACCCAAGTGGTGTAGCGTTAAGTAATGCTGAAGGTTAGAAAGATTGAGCGCGGGAGGGCATCAAGAGTGACGCGAGTACGTATACTTGGCTTGTTCTGGTTGATCTCGTGGATGCTCGTGCTCCCACTGTTCCATATCCATGCCGAGGCGGATCATCGCCATGGGGTGGCGGGTCATGTTCATGGCGGCATTATCCATACGGTGTTCTCCCCGGATCTTGAGTGCGAGTACCAGGATGATCTCCATGATTCAAGTTGTCCTGACGTAGCGCATCAGCACCTTCAAGCTCGCGCACATTCCGGTCATGCGCTCAATCACCCTGAGATTGAATACTCACTGCTGACTGTTTCAACCGACCGTCCGCTCCCAAAGCCGGGGATGACGGTCTTTGGATTGCCGGTCGTCGAGTACAAGGCAGTTCAACGGGCTGTTGCCGTGGCTTTGTTGAACCCCGGCCCCTCTCACAACATTCTGTTTCTCTCCAGCGCACTCTCTCTGCGTGCGCCGCCTTCCCGATCAGTCTGATCTATTTCCCGTTCCCTGACAATCGCGTTAGGCTGCTGTATCGCCAAGGTTGGTGCTGGCGCTCCGCCTCATTTGTGACCGTGGGTCTCCAAAGACCATGATCATACGGGATCGCTGTTGAGGAAGCTGTCAGCGACTTGGACCTGCTCGATGATTCCCAGCGCGCGTAGAGGCAAACATGCTTCGAGCATGTCCATGCTTGCTTGGCTTGAACGTGCGGCAGGTGGAATCTAATGACCCAGAAGGAATGTGACCATGAGAAGTAAATGGACAATACTGACCGCATGTGTGTCCGCGCTGTTCCTGTCGGTCACAGCCTGCGGAGACCGCGGGAGTGAACAGCCAACGCTGCCGCCGAAAGCGAGCCCACAGTCAGGCGCTCTCCGTAGCGCCACCATTCAGGCTCCGCCGTCCGCGCAGGATCGAGTGCGGACCGACGTGATCGCAGTGCACGTGGTTCCAGATGTCGTGACGGCTCCAGGCGAAGTCGCACTCGATCTCAACCAGGTTGCCAAGATTATGTCCCGAATTGAAGGGCAAGCCCAGGTCATCCATGTCCAGTTGGGTGATCGCGTCAGACGCGGTCAGCCGTTGGTCGCGATTGAGAGTTTGCGATTGGATGAATTAGTGCAGGAGTACCTCGTGACTAAATCCCAGGCCGATGTGGCCGAGAATGGGTATCTCCGGACGGTGATACTCGCAGCCGATAAGATCGTGGCGGAGCGCCGACTGGTGGAAGAGCGAGGCCGGTTCATTGAAGCGAAGGCTCGTCATCAGCATGTTCGCGAGAAGCTCCTGAATATGGGCATGACCGCCGCTGAATTGCATCAGTTAGAACATGGAAGCCATCAGGAGGGGCATCGCTATACCCTCACCGCGCCGATCGCCGGGACGGTGGTTGCACAAAATGTTGTGCGAGGGCAGGGAGTCACTCCTGGAAATGAGCTGTTCGAGATCGTCGATACGAGCCGAGTCTGGGTCTTTGCGAATTTGCCGATCGAACAGGCCAGAAAATTCAAAGAGGGCGATGTGGGGACGATCTTGCCCAAAGGCGGTGAGCCTGTCACGGCTCCGCTCACGTATCTTGCGCCGGTGGCAGACGAAACTACGCGCACGATTCAAGTTCGGTTCGAAGTCGCAAACCAGCAACACATCCTCAAACCACGGGAGTATGTGAATGTTCAGTTGACTATCGAGAGTCCAGCGACTTTGGCCGTCCCCCTGTCGGCGCTGACGATGGTGGGCAAAGTGCGTGGGGTTTTCGTTCAACGGCAGACCGGGTATGCGTTCGTTCCGATCGAAGCCGGCCGTGAAGGCGGAGAGTGGGTTGAAGTGCAGAAAGGGCTGACAGCGGGCGAGCAGGTGGTAGTCGACGGCGTCTTCGACCTGAAGAATGTGTTGTTGAAAGAACATATCGGGTCCGGAGAGGGAGGTTAAGATGGACAGGCTGTTCACCCTCTCGCTGCGCTACCGTTTTTTTACTCTGGTGGCGGTCATGTTCGTGATCGTCATCGGCCTGTGGTCGATGACCCGTCTTACGATTGATGCGATGCCGGATCTGACGCCGGTCCAGGTCCAAATCCTGACCCGTTCCCCATCGCTCGGCCCGGTTGAAGTGGAACAGTTCATCACGTTTCCAATTGAGGCCTCGCTGAGCGGATTGCCTGCTCTGCGCGAACTCCGCTCTGTGTCGCGCTACGGGCTCTCGGCGGTCACTGCGATCTTCGAAGATCAGACAGACATTTACCGGGCAAGGCAGTTGGTTGCAGAACGGTTGACGCGTGCGATGGAACGTATTCCAGTCGAGTATGGCCGTCCGATTGTGGGGCCGCTGACGACCGGATTGGGTGAAGTCTATCAATTCACGGTGAAAGGAAAGGACCACAGCCCCATGGCACTCCGAACGCTGCTTGAATGGGATATCGGCATGCGGTTACGGGCAGTGCCGGGTGTGGTGGAAGTGAATATTTGGGGAGGCGAACCGCAACAGTTCCAAGTCGTGTTGGATCCAGCGAAACTCCTGTCCTTCAAACTCTCACTGCGGCAGGTGTTTGAGGCGCTCGAACGCAACAATGCCATCGCAGGCGGCGGTTACATTGAACGTCAACGCGAGCAGGTGCTCATTCGTGGCGAAGCCCTGGCGACGCAGGTTGCTGATCTTGCGAGGATCGTGGTGGCGCACGGCCCCGGAGGAGTTCCGATCTATATTGCAGATCTTGCGGAGGTGAAGGAGGCATCGGCACTCCGTATCGGCGCGGCAACCGCGATGGGCGAGGGCGAAACCGTGATCGGCATGGTCCAGATGTTAGCGGGCGAGAATGCGCAGCAGGTCGTCGAACGTGTTAAGACCCGAATGAGAGAGATTGAAGCGACTCTCCCTTCCGGGGTGACAATCGAACCCTACTACGACCGAACGCTGTTGGTCTCGAAAGTGATGCGCACTGTGCGTAACAATCTGCTCGAAGGGGGATTCCTTGTCATTGCCGTGCTGTTCCTTTTTCTCGGTGATCTCCGCGCAGGCGTGATCGTGGCACTGGCTATTCCGCTGTCGATGCTGATCGCCTTCAGCGGGATGATGCAGGCCGGGCTCTCCGGCAATCTCATGAGTCTCGGCGCCATCGATTTCGGCTTGCTGGTGGATGGCTCGGTGGTGATGATCGACAACATCCTCAGGCGATTGGCGAAAAAAGGCGTTATGAGCCAGGAAGCACGGCTGAATGAGATTCAGGCGGCTGGCCGCGAGGTGCTTCGCCCTATGACCCTTGCCGTCAGCATCATCATTCTCGTGTACGTGCCCATCCTGGCGCTGACCGGCATCGAGGGGAAGATGTTCCGCCCCATGGCGCTGACCGTCATCCTGGCCCTGGCTGGATCGCTTCTCCTCGCGGCGACAGTTATCCCACTACTCGCCTTTTGGTTTATGCGGGTCCACGCTCGATGTGAGGATACGCGTGTGGTTGGCATGCTGCGCGTGGCCTACGAACCCTGTCTCAGATGGGCAACTGTGCGTCCGGCGTGGGTGGTGACACCTGCCGTTGGGCTGTTTGTCGTGAGTCTCGGAATCACCGGGTGGCTTGGCATTGAGTTTGTGCCTCGTCTTGACGAGGGGGACATGGCAATTCAGCTTTGGCGGTTGCCCAGCGTCTCACTCACTGAATCGGTTCGGAATGCCGTAGACGTTGAACGGGTACTACGCCGATTTCCGGAAGTCGTGCAGGTGGTGACTAGGACTGGGAGTCCCGAGGTGGCGACCGACGTGATGGGGGTGGAGATGTCCGATGTATTCGTCATTCTCAAGCCGCAGAAAGAATGGACGACCGCAGGCACACGAGAGGACCTGATCGCCAAAATGAAGCCAGCCATTCTCGATGCGGTACCTGGTGTCGGCCTAGGTTTTACGCAACCGATCGAGATGCGCTTCAACGAGTTGATTGCGGGAACGCGCTCTGATCTCGCAGTTAAAATCTTTGGACCGGATCTGGAGGTTCTCAAACAGCAGGCCGAGGCCGTGGCACGTGTGTTGGAAACCGTGCGTGGCGCGGCAGACATCAGAGTTGAGCAGGTGGCGGGCCTTCCACTGCTGCGGGTGATTGTGGACCGGGAACAGATCGCCCGATATGGGCTTGCGGCAGACGACGTGCTCACCCTCATTCAAACCACACGGGTGGGACGCGTTGTCGGCACCGTCTTTCAAGGCCCACGACGGTTTGAACTCGTCGTCCGCTTGGCCGACAGCGCAGCAGCTGATCCTGGCACATTAGGTAATCTGCTCATCCCAACCGCTCACGGTGAACTCGTCCCCCTCTCTCGCGTGGCGGCTATCCGAGTGGACACAGGACCGGCGCAGATCAGCAGGGAGCACGTGCAGCGACGTATTCTGGTGGAGAACAATATCCGAGGAAGGGACTTGGGAGGCTTCGTAACAGAGGCGCAGCGTGCCGTGGCACGTGAGGTGTCGCTCCCGACCGGATACGAATTGACATGGGGTGGACAGTTTCAGCATCTTCAAGAAGCCACCAACCGGCTTGTCTTGGTCGTGCCCATCACCCTCCTCCTGATTCTGGGTGTGCTGTCGGTCATCTTCGGGGCCATGCGCCCCGCGCTGCTGATCTTTCTCAATGTCCCCTTGGCCCTGTCCGGTGGTATCGTGGCCCTCTGGCTAAGGGGTTTGCCGCTCAGTATGTCAGCGGTCATTGGATTCATTGCCCTGTTTGGCATTGCGGTGCTCAATGGTGTCGTGCTCATCAGCCACATCCGGCAACTTGAAGCGGAAGGGCTTCCGACTGATCAGGCCATCATGCAAGGAGCGATGGATCGGCTCAGGCCTGTGCTGATGACGGCACTGGTTGCCAGCCTCGGATTTCTTCCCATGGCAGTGGCCACCAGCATGGGAGCGGAGGTCCAGCGGCCCCTCGCCACCGTCGTCATCGGGGGATTATTCACCTCGACGATATTAACCTTGTTGGTTATTCCGGCAGTCTATGGAAGAATCGGCGAGAAACGTTCCCAGAAGCAAGAGGTGGCCCGGGTACTCAATAAAGGATTGGACATGGGTGAGTAGATGTCCTAACAGGTACAATGCCGCAGTAGGCTGTCGAGAAACTCGAGTTAAATGAGAGAGACGAGGCCATTATGAGGTATTAAGTACGCACTCAGTTTTGGCTCTCACCTAATTCATGACTCATTGCCATGACACGAGACTCCTGCTTTTTCCCTGCCGTGATTTAGGACTCGCCCTTATGCCTGAAGAAGTACGTTTGGTAAAACACATACTCCTTGTCGGACTTCGGCCAGGGTAGGGCGGAAACGGCCTTCACAAGTTCTTGCGACGGGATGCCGTCGATACGGCTACCCAAATCCTTGACTCCGTCAGGACGGATCACCAGCATCAACGATACAACTTTCGTCGGCGGTTTATCGCGCACAACCGGATTTAACGCCGGTACGATTCGTCCGTGCATTTCCTGAGAACCATCGAGCCAACCTCCGGGAGGAGCGCCCCGTATAGCCATGGATCCAGGATAGACGATGATCGATGTTTGTGTGAAGTCGAGGTTCTTCCCAGATAACGACACAATCAAGGGAACCGTGAATTCGGCCCACCAGCTGCCCACGGCATGTTGGAGGGCGGCATCCATGGTCTTGCCGGTGCCCACCACTCCGTAGGTCAACGATGGCTGCTTTGTTCCTTCCTCTGTGACTTCGAATCGGACGCCGCAGATATGATCGGACTCAGTGTCGGTGCATTGCTCGACATAGGGGAAGATCTCGAGTCGGTGGCTGCCGACATCGATCTTCGTGCCGTCCACTTTGTAATCGATGCCGCGTAATAAGCTGGACACTCCCTCGCCTTGTGGCGCTGCAATCATCGAGGCCACTTCTTTGGAAGAGGGGTTTTCACAACCGAACAGGCCCAAGCTGCTCACGAGCAACAACGAAGCCATGACCATCGCCCAGCGTGATGGCATAGGCAAAACGGCTGCATGCAGAGGGGATCGACTCAGAGGGTAAAACGTCATGTGCCCGGTAGATCGTTCAGTTGCGCGGCATTCAAGTCGGTGCAAGGTATTTCGTTCCGTTCAGCCTTCGTCGGAACTCCAGCAACGTCTTTGAGACAATTTGAAAAAAATGGAGATGAAATTATAAACGGAAAATGACTCTTTTAGATAGGAGCTGTCAACACATGACGAGGAACGAGTTCGAAAGCGCGGGTGGGACTGATCGTCCAGAAAGGTCGCTCTGTCGCTTTCGGACAAGGAGGAGGGAGCTCTAGCCGCTCCCTCCATGCGTTCGCGAGAATGTCGGCTACTTGGCTTCGGACAAATGCTGGAGGGCGGCTTCGGCATGTTGGGTGCCGACGTCGGCGTGACCAGCTTTGCCATGTTCGATGGCTTCTTTGAGATGCTTCATCCCTTCGGCCACATGCGAGCCTTTGCCTCCCCTCTCAGCATACTGCAGGGACTTTTCCGCATGGGCGACGAGCGCGTCTGCATGGCCCTGTTTGCCATGGTCCACTGCTTCCTTGGCGTGCGCAACGGCATCCATGACGTTGCTGGCGGGGGACGGCTGGGCGTTCACCATGGGGGCACTCACGAAGAATGCTCCAAGCGCAGCCAGAATGAGGGCTCCACGGTAGAATTTGCTGCTCATCGTCGTCTTGCCTCCCTGGTTAGAATGTACTGTCGAGAAAATGACCTTACACAGCGTTTCGGTAGCCTGTCAAGAATGCCTGGTAGGCGAAGTTCCGGCTCCACTCCCACCAGCTCTTTTTGTCTCTTGGGGTGACTGATTGTCTGAGCATCCTGGAGATGAGAGAACCAGGGCATAGGGATAGGTATTTCTATAACCCGACGATAAATCCCTCGCCAGGGGCTACGAAGCCTGTTAGCATGAGGCCCTATGCTCTTTCTCTTCGCGATGCTGTTGACTCTGTGGTTTGCCCCATCCACCCTGGCCGGGGAGTTCACCGGCCAAGTGGTCGCGGTCCTTGAGGGCGACAGGATTGAAGTCCTCCACAACAAACGTCCTGAACGTATCCGCCTGAGCGGGATCGATTGCCCGGAACAGCGCCAGCCCTTCGGGGAGAAGGCCACGCAGGCAACGTCTGCCCTTGTCTTGGGGAAAGAGGTCACGCTCCAATTTCACAGTAAGGAAAAAGATCGGCGCACGGCGGCCACTGTGGTTCTCTCCGATGGCACTAACGTCAATCATGAGTTGGTCAAAGAAGGTTGGTGTTGGTGGTATCCAAAGTCTGGCCCCATGGACAAGGCGATGAAGCGGTTCGAATCTGAGGCGAGAACCGGCAAGCGGGGCCTGTGGGTGGACCAGTACCCTGTTCCTCCGTGGGAGTGGCAGAAGTGGAGAGAGCGCCCGTGACAGAGAAGAAGTAGGGGCATTCTGAGCCAGGGTGACTGTCAGCTCAGCGCAACGTGCGGCCTCCGAAAGATGGGAGGGAGTGGCCAGGTGCCCTTATTGCTCGCAGAACAGAGGGCGGGGATGGAGCCTGATGATCTTCTGTGCTCGCGCAACGCGCGGTCGAGGACTCCCCTCGTTGGACGCGCGCAATAGAAGATCCATCAGCCCCCATCCCTGAGAGAGAACGAGCGAGCTTGGAAGGATCTATAGGATGGAGGTGCTCGTTCGATGCGCGCAGTCAAGGGCAGCCTTGGCCACTCCTCCAAAGAGAGTGATGAGAATTGGAAGGTCCTCGCCCGGGGTCATGACACGTTTTGGTGTGCCAGTAGGTGGGTGAGAAAGTTGCGCGCAGTGAAAGATTAATCAGCCCTCATCCCTGAAGATAACGCGCGCGCTTGGCGGAATTGTTCAAGGTTGAAAACGCTTCCTGCTACTGTTCTCTTTGTCCAGGCGAGAGAGTTCTTGGTATTGTCTCGGTCATCCGGAAATGTTCCTGTCATCAAACAAAGACTCCCGACCCCTTTTCTTGCCCCTTCACACAGCGACCTACTCAACCAGAGCGCGAGCCTCGGCGTCGTCCAGGGGGCGCTCAATCATCGCAGCTTAAGCCAGACGGCCAAGTATGCCTATCTGGCCGTCGCGCCACTGGCCCAGGCGCTGCAGGAACGGGCCGATCGGATTACTACAGACCCAAAAGGGGTTGTTGGAAGGTCGGTTGGCCGATGCTAATTCCATTCAGCCCTCGCCTTGTGGTTTGTTCGCCCCCCCCTACTACAATGAGCCTCCCTGCGAGGCCCACGCCCTCTCATCTTTTGTCGAATTATAGTTCCACTCCTTCGGGAGAAGTTATGCGTGCCTCAATCACAGCGATAGCAGTAACTCTTTCGCTCTTAGTGGCAGGCTGCGGAACGCTTGATAATAAAACTATTCTCTTGAATGTTGGAGACTCAAAAGAAAGGGTGCTTGAAGTCATGGGGACCCCGACGGATCGTCAAATCCAAGGGCGGCAAGAGGCGTGGCAATACTGCGTTTCTGGCGCGGGGTTTGGTTGGAACGATCATAAAATAATTTGGCTTAACGGTGGGCGAGTAACCGGAATTAATTCTTACAGGTCGCACGTAAGTGGGTGCAGTGGTGGCATACAACCAGTTCGTTGGGAAAGCGCCCTCGATTCGGTTCCAGAAATCAGGCCACGCTAGGGCGTCGCTGGTGATATCGGACATCTCAACAATGCAGCCAGACTCGTTAGGGAGAAGGACTCTACGCGCTTCTTGACCACATCATCGGCCGCCGACACCATGTCATAGTCGACCAGCTGCTCGCGTTGTCCAATCCAATGCAGCAATCCGCCCACATCATTCCCGCCGAATCGCGCACGGAATAGGTTATTAGCGGATTCAATATGGGATGAGAAGCAGGGGACGAGGTGAACTTTATACTCCTCTCCCAGTTCTTCTTTCGCACTGGCCTTCAGGACCAGTGTTTTCACATAGTTTCCCGCTGTTCCAGTGTACCGTGCTAGAGCGCTCCACTCTCCAATGTTCAGGGACTTGAAGGTGGATCGAAATCTCTCGATACATAGGACTATGTGTGTTGCGGCAAGGTTGAAAGCCTCTTCCCCTGAATACCGTGGGGGATTGAGATAACCAATTGAGAATGGCCAAGGGCGATCGGTCTGTCTACCAGAAACGCGAATGACCGCTTGTCTGCGGTTTCGTACCAGATACGATCATTCACAGCATTTCGAAGAGTCATTATTGCCTCCGCAAGAATGATGGACAGGGACGTGACCGTGGACGCGACCCGAGGGCAGGGCAGCCTCGCAGAGAGGCTCATTCTAGGAGGGACGCGACGGACGTGCAAGGACAAAGCTGGGCATGTCCACCCTGCGAAAAAGTGCTGTGAATAGAGTGGGGGAAACGAGGGAATTCTACGGAAAATGTCGGAAGGCTTGAAACGCAGTTTCACCAGTGTTCATACGTGGTTGCTCACGTTTTCACAGGGTTACAAATCCGGCCCAGGACGGTTTACAAAACCGTTGCTCTGTCATTGAGTTAGGCTTGCCTGAAGGCATCGGTCTATAAATCCATAGTAAAACTCTAGGGCGAAAACCTAACAACTGCACATGAAGCTGTCAAGCGGACCCTGGCGTGGATCGAGGCCTTCCACACTTCGGTCATAGAAGGAACCAGCTGCATATTTCGGGGAAAAGGAATGTGAGACAAGCCCACTTTTTTCTAGGATGAGTGTCGTCTCAGCGCAAGGACGCACTGCACATACTTACGGGGTCCCAAGGCCTGCTTGATACCTTCCCAAAGGGGTGGTCCGTTCGGTCTCCCACTGCGCGCGTCCAACGAGGGGAGTCCGCGACCGCGCGTTGTGCGAGCACAGGAGATGAACGGGCTACCTCTTTCTTCTCTTGTGTGCGCACTCCTTGTGCACTGGAGTCTATTGGGAGGGGAGCAAATCGGCGAAGACAAATCCATCTCGTGTCACGATCTCGCCACGCTCAACCGGGATCGGATGGCGGAACATCGGTCCGGCATAGGCGAAGGTATGAAACTCCCCGCGCTCGCCACAGGGATCGGCGTTTGGTGGGAGTTCGGCGAGCAACGATTCATCAAACTCCCGCCCGACGAATGAAGCGGAAATCTGTTTCGGATCGATACAGGTGAGCCTGGCGCGGAGGCCACTGTGGATCATCGTCATGGCCAACTCATTCGTCGGCAACCCCCATAGCGGGAACAGGGGTGTGATGCCGGTCGAGGCCAGCTGCGTTTCCCGATAGCGCCGCACGTCTTCCAGGAATAGATCGCCAAATGCCATGATCGTAATCCCCGCGGCTCGTGCCCGCTGGATGACTGCGCTCATGGCCGCTTCATACTCCTGATTGCTGCAAGGGCTTGGAATAGGTACCGGCCACAGCGGCAGTCCCACCGCATCTGCTTGCGCCTGCAGCAGTGTCTTGCGCACGGCATGCATGGCGACACGATCATGGACTTCATTGATGGTCGTGAGGAGACCGACAACCTCGACCTCGCCACGTTTCCGCAAGACATGCAACGTCCAGGCACTGTCTTTTCCGCTACTCCAACAGAGTAATGCTTTAGGCAACCCGTTCGCCGACATGTCTTTCTCCCGCCTCTGTGCAATGAAGCGTTCTCTTATTGATTCTTTGCCTTCAGTCCGGCTTGTAACGCTTGAATTGTCAGCGGGGCATTCCCCTCCGACCGATTGTTCACCAACACATAGGTCTTCCGATTGTCCGCCACTGCCTTCTTCACGAGCTCAACCGTATCCCGCCGCATCTCCGGCAGCTCTCCCACGATCTTGTTGTAGGGCTCAGCCTGTTTCTTTGCGGCCTCATAGGTCATCTTGAGTGGTGTGAGCAGGCGCAGCAGGGTGAACGGAGCACTAAAACTATTCATCGTCTGATGCTGCTCCGCCAACGACGGCATGTAGGACCAATGATTGTAGACGTGCGCTACCCCGTGCCGTTCCAGCATCGCTCGGTAGTCGGGGCCGAGCAGGCCTGGATTGCGGATCTCGACTGAATAGCGGAAGTCTTTCGGGAGTTGGCTAAAGAAGGTATCGAGTCGTGTGCAGAACTCTTCAGTAGACAGGCCGTGCCGCTGGAACTCGAAGAGGAAGGGGCCCGTGTGCGGCTCGAACTTGGCTTCGCGGTAGGGAGCGAGCACGAGGTCGTTGAAGAGTTTTGCGTCGAGGAACCGTGCATTCGGTTGTCCAGCCCTCACGCCGTAACGTGGTTGATTCGCGTAACTGGGAATTGTGATCTCTTCCCAGACCTTAAAGCACATCTCGAAGTCTTCAGGAATCTGATTGAGGTATCGTCTCAGCTGGCTCGTGGTGGGCGGACGGTAGAAGGTCGAGTCGTTTCCGACCGTCCTGAAGAGCGGCTCTCCCTGAAATTGATACTGGCAGTATTCACCCAGGCACTCTCGCGCAAACGAGGTCTTAGCGTACTTCCTCTGATAGATCTGGCCCTGCCAGCCTTCATAGGTCCAGGTGGAGGTGCCGAATCGCACGAGGGGTGAAATCGACATGGCTCAGTGTACGGATACCAGACGACT
Source organism: Nitrospiraceae bacterium (assembly GCA_013140715.1). Classification (GTDB taxonomy): domain Bacteria; phylum Nitrospirota; class Nitrospiria; order Nitrospirales; family Nitrospiraceae; genus Palsa-1315. Next base: position 10,687 of record JABFSG010000038.1, on the reverse strand, counting down.
TCCTCAATGGGGTTGAATTGAGCCTCATCGTACTAAGGAAAAAATGAGGGTAGGCTACTTTCTGCCCAGGTGTGTGCCAACTCTGCACAAGGCTGAGGCACGCATTCACCGGGTTTTAGAATGGGAGAGGAGAATGGTATCAGTGATGGTCTATGTGTACCTGACGGGGAGCAGCCCCAGCAATACTTCTTCCAAGCCTGTTTGTCACTTTCTCAAAGGGGTGGCTCGATTGGTCTCCCACTGCGCGCGACTTTCTCACCCGCCCACCCACTGGCACGCCGAGACGTGCCAGTAGCCCAGGCGAGGGCTTTCGGAGACCGCGCGTTGCGCGAGCACAGGAGACGAACGGGTTACCCCTCAGTCTCTTGGGCGAAAATGATTCGGAAGGAGCATGATGCAGTTGGGGTTGAACCCCTGCGCTTTCAAGGTGTCGATGTTCCCCAGCACCTTCCCACCCTTAGCCAAGTCGATCACTGTGATCGATCCATCGCTCATGCCTTCCAGATTGAGCAGACTGTTTTGGACGAACAGATAACGTTCGTCGGGAGACAGGACCGTATGGTGGGCGCCTGGAGCGGTTGGAATAGCCTGGAGAAACTTGGGCTGTCGCGGATCGATAGTGTCATACAGATTGACGAATCCCGGCTTGGCCGTGGTGACGTATAGGCGGTCTCCCTTTGCGTTGTAGAGTATTTCCAATGGCATCCCCTGTTCTCGTGCGCCGAAGTCATCTACCTGATTGAAGGAGAAGGATCGGGTTTTTGGATCCCAGATCCCGGCCCACAGAGTTGCTTCGAACATATTGGTAATATGGACCACCGGCGGATCAGCATTCGGGGCGAACATTACTTCGACCGGGGCGGATTTGGCGGGGGATGGTTTCGATGAGATTTTGTGTGTCGAGAGCACCTTGCCGGTACTGGCTTCCAGTACTGTGACCGTCTCGCCTGCCTCCGTCATATTACCCGGTTTGACGGTGTTGGTGATGAGGACTCGATCGATGCCATTGTGAATCGTAATGCCGTGCGGATACTGAATGAAAGGCGTTGCCGGCGCAGCCGCGCGGATCGTCTTGATGGGTACATCCTTCAGGGCATCTCCCATAATTACTGAGCTGGAGCCCATACAGGTGAGGTACCAGGTCCGGTTATCTTCCGACACCACCAGATCTTCCGAGACCTGGCAATCCGGCACAGCAATCGTCCGCAGCCGATAGGGAAAGCGCGTCAGGTCCATGACGTACAGTTCGCTTTTTCCCAAGGCCGTGATGTAGGCCTTGGTCCGATCGCGGTTGAAGAAGATGTGGTGAGCGACGAGGTCGGACGGTAACGGAATGTCCATCAAGATTTTCCCGAAGTCCTGAGACTCGGGATCGATCTCCATGATCGCGATCCCTTCTCGTCTCACCGGCTGGCCCTGCTTACTCTCATAGTTTAAGAGGGCCAGCAGTTCTGCCGACGCGAGCGACGTGCAGGAGAGGAGCAGTACAAGGGTTACGGAGAGGAGTCGGAACGGTTTCATGGTAGGGCTCCTTTCGAATTGCGAATGCCGGAAGAGGTCCTCCTTTCTCAGGATCCAGGCAACGGCCGAGAACGAGAATAGGCTACTTTTTGCCAGATGGTGTGTCAACTCAGCCGGTTTGAGTCGGCGGCGTGAGTTGGCAGTGGGCATCGCCTTTCCGTAGGTCCCGGTCAATCGTTTCTGCTACTCTTTCGCATGCCTGCGTCTCTGCAGATATTTCTCGTGTTATTCGTTGTCGGCGCATTGCTTCGTCTGTTTGGCCTGCTCGGGAAGGCCCATGCAGAAAGGCTAGGGGCGCTCGTCTTTTCTGTCAGCCTGCCAGCGACGATTCTCGTTTCGCTGGATCGCGTGGCTTTCGCGCCGACGGCCTGGAAACTGCCGCTGGCTGCCTGCCTTGTGACGCTTCCGCTGCTGCTGTGCTCCTGGCCCCTCGTTCGGTTGTTGCACCTTTCTCGCCCGTCACAGGGTGGGTGGTTGCTTGCAGTAGGCTGCATCAATTCCGTTTACTTTGCCTATCCGGTGGCGTTGGCGACATTTGGAGAAGAGGGGCTCGCGCAGGCGATTCTCTTCGATCTCGGACAAACCACCCTCACCCTGACGGTTCTCTATGCGCTGGCCCTCTGGCATGGCTCTGCGTTGTCTTCAGCTCGCTCGGCCCTGATACGCCTGTTCTCCGCTCCTCCGTTCTGGGCCCTGGTCGTTATGCTGGTGCTGAAGGCCGCCGGACTCCATCTGCCTTCGTGGCTCCGCGACATCCTCACGCCGGTGCATATGACGACGACTCCGCTCGCGAGTCTCCTCCTCGGCCTCTCAATCAGTTTTGCTTCGGTGCGGCGGACCTTGGCATTGACATGCCTGGGTGTGGCGGTGCGGATGGCGGGAGGGCTGTTGCTGGGATGGATGGCGGCCTGGCTGCTGAATCTCACGGGAGTGGAACGGGCGGTGGTGATTCTGATCGGTGGGATGCCCTCGGCGGTGACGGCGGTGATCTTTGCGGCAGAAACCGGACTGGATGAAGATCTGGTCGCCTCGATCGTGGCGCTCTCGATCTGTCTGGGCGTGGCCCTGCTTCCCTGGCTCCCGCAATTGGCGGCCTCGGTTTTTGGCTAACCGCACCTGAATCTTCAGGTAGCCGGCCACCAGCGTCCAGTATCGTTCTCCTTGAGGCCGAAGCAGTCGGCAACTGGTACGGAGGTGCCACTCCTAACCTATAGGCTGCGGCGGTGGAGCAAGACGTCGCCGCGCTCCTCCTTGGACGATGAGAAATTCATAGAGCCGGCATTCCAACGCTCCATTGAAGAGCGGAATGCGTTTGGAGGGGGCGAGGCCGATTAGTTTCGGCACGCGGGCATCGCCGGTCAGTATATAGGTGCGCCATCCAGCGAACCGCTGTTTCAGCCAATCGCCGAGTTTGGGATAGAACGATTCCAACTCATCCGGCTGACTGAGGCGGACTCCATAGGGAGGGTTGATTACCATCACGCCCTGGTCGGCAGGGGCTTCGAAATCGAGAATATCGCTTTGCTTCAGGCGGACATCGATCCCCACCCCCGCGCTCTGAAATGTCCGTTGCGCGATCTTTACCATTGCTGGATCATGGTCGGAGGCATAGATGGCGGACGGAACGTCGGCCAGTTGTTTGGCACGGGCCGCTTCGCGCAGATGGCCCCAACGTTGGCTATCGTGGATCAGCAGCCGCTCGAAGGCAAAGTTCCGAGAGATACCAGGCGGGATTTGACGGGCCATCAAGGTGGCTTCGAGTGGAATGGTGCCGCTTCCGCACATGGGGTCGAGCAGGATCTCTTTGGGGGTCCAGCCGGCAAGTCGGAGTATTCCGGCTGCCAGATTTTCTCTCAACGGCGCTTCGACGGAGCCGATCCGATGCCCGCGTTTAAACAACGGCTCGCCGGAGGTGTCGAGATAGAACGTGACGGTCTGTTGGTCGAGAAAGGCATCCAGCCTGATATTCGGGCGCTCTGTATCGACGCTGGGTCTTCTGTGTCTGGCGGCGACGAACTTATCGCAGACTGCGTCTTTGATCCGGAGGGTGAGAAAGTCCAGGCTGGGGAGGGGACAACGGCGCGCGCTGACCTTGACTTTGATGGTCTGCGATGGTGCAAACCATTCGGGCCAGGCAAGCGCATAGGCGGCACGGTAGACATCCTCTTCGGAGCGATAGGGGCTGTGACCGACTTCCCAGAGTACACGGCTGGCAATGTGAGATTTCAGATTCACCCAGTACATGGTCGACCAGGGGGCTGTAAAGCCGATACCGCCTTCTGTCTTGGTCGTCGCCGGCACGCCGAGGCCATGGAGTTCTGTTTCGAGCACGCCTTCGAGCCCGCGCGGGCAGGGTGCAAAGAACCGTCGTTTTGTGCTATCCATGGTCATCGCATCGTTATTCATGAAGCGTTATTCGTATCTCGTTTCACGACTACGTCCTGGATATGAATTATTGCAGCGCTTGCGGCGCTCCGGTCACAAAGAAAGTTCCTGATGGCGACAACTTGCCTCGCTTTGTCTGCGAGGCCTGCCGGGCTATTCATTATCACAATCCCAAGATCGTTGCAGGCTGTATTCCCGAATGGAATGGAGATATTCTTCTCTGCCGACGCGCCATCGAACCCAAATCGGGTTTCTGGACCTTTCCTGCCGGTTTCATGGAAATCGGTGAGAGTATCGAGCAGGCGGCCGCTCGTGAGACATTCGAAGAAGCGCAGGCTCAGATGGAGCGGATCAGCCTCTTCGCGGTTCTGAGCCTTCCACACATCGGCCAGGCTTACTTGGTGTTTCGAGGACCGATGCGGTCGCCGGACTTCGGGGCCGGTGAGGAAAGCCTAGAAGTGCAGCTCTTCTCACTCTCCGCCATTCCCTGGGACCAGATTGCGTTCCCCGTGGTCAAGGACGCCCTGCGACGCTATGTCGACGATGTGACGCGGGGCGAGTTCCAGGTGCATGTGGCCAGCCTCCCAGACCGCCTCTAGCAGGATGCTGAAACGGGTGTCCAGCGGCGTTCTCGCCGCGCTCAGAGGCTCAACGTACGGCCTGGGAGAACGCCTGTTCCCACAGGCGATGGGTGGGCTGGGTGAAAACAGTCTACGCCTCGCTTCTTCGCTTGCTGCGGCCTTGCTGGACCGCTTGTTTGAGCATCCTGCCAGAGCGTAGCCTACAGACGCTCATTCAATTAATTAAGGGTCGGAATCGTGAGAAACGGCATGGCGGGGCCTTCGCCGCCGTGGAGAAAGCGAAACCCTGCTGACTCCGAGTAGTCGACTGTTACTCCTTCCATCCGTGGAGCACTTCTCTGATCCACGGCAATCGTGAGGCCATCGACCTGCTGAATATCGTCGTCAGGCTTGGTGGTTGCTTCCAGCGTGATACTGAAACTCAAACGTGAATCGTCGACGTCACGTACGGAAATACGGACGACGGGATCTTCAGGGTGATGGATTTGGATCGTTTTCAGCTGCGCAATGGCGGCAATCGTGACGGCAATCATAAACGGAGTTCCTTCTGGCGGATGAAGCCGTGAATGTCGACCAGATGATCGTCCCGGTCGATGGAGTAGAAAATTCGCCAGTCCTCAACAGCATATTTAGACAGGCCAGGCAAGTCCGGCGAGATCGGTTCGTGGCGCAAGTTGTCGATGTTGGAGGCGATCCATTTTGTCTTGTCCAGGAGCCTCTGTGCCATAGAAGGCTCAAGGTTTGCCAGGTCCTTGAGGGTGGTTGGGCGGTAGGCAAGCCGGTACCAGGCCATATCATCCTTACCAGCGGAGGCCGAGTTGGTCCGCGACGTCTTCGCCGGATAGTCTTTCTTTGCTCGACAAAGACTCTTTCAGCCGGGCGCGGAGGCCGTCGCCAAGTGGCAGTCCCAGGTCTGGATCGCCTAGGAGCTCGCGCAGGCGATCGTCGACGATTCCACGTACGAGTCCTTTGAGCTGTTCTTGGGAAAGTTGTGAGAGATCCATACAGGCGGAGAATACGGAGGCGAGCGCCTAAAATGCAACTGGCAGGCTGGTGATGAAGTCCGCCGGCCTAGCTTGTTCATTTGGTTTGTCTGGTTTGTTTAGTTCGCACAACCGAAGACACCAAACGAACCAGCAAACCAGAGAAACCAGATCAATGGCAGCCTGCTATTGAGGGCTGGTCTTAGGCTGAAGCTGTTGGATCATGTGGTCCAGTCGGTCTTGATGCGGGGGTGCCACAGTCAGGAATTCTACGCCGATGCCGGAAGCCCCGGACCAGCGGACGGCGGCGTTGGCGATTAAAATAGGCTGGGGCTCGCCTGGGACGTGCAACTGCATGGTGAGCTGCATACCGGTAAAGGGGCTGATCATACTCTCGACGCGGCATCCCTTGGCCGAAATATTTCGGACGGACCCAGCATGGCGAAACTGGTCCTTATGCACCAAGGTGCTGGAGAGCGACACGGTAAATCGGGGATGCTTTCTAGTAACCATAGTTTTGCATTGAGCGAGTTTTTACGAGGCAACGTGGATTTGGGTTGCTAGGAATTGCTCCAGGCGGGCTCGTTCCTGTTCCTGTATTTCAAAAAACTCTACTCCGAACCCATGTTCCAGGACCCACTGGACTTTGGCGGTTCGGATCGAGATGGGAGTTTTGTGTTTCGGAATATTCAGATGCACGGAGATATGATCTCCACTTTTGATCTTCCGATGGCTGACCATTTTACAGCCACCTATCCCGAGGTTGTATACGATCTCCATTCCGGCATGATCGCTTGAGAATGTCGCAGGGAATTCCACTTTATAGCGAATGCGCTGCCTATGTTCCGTCATCAAAATCCCTGAACAGATCGCTCTTCTCCACAGAGCTCTTGTGCTAAGGCTTTCGCCGATGTTATTGCCGACGCTCAGAAGAGACTAATTGCTGAGCAGGAGGTTGTCAAAGAAATAGAGACCTTTGACAATCTCCTGGCTAAAGATTTTCCGGGAGTCGGCGGAGCCAGATAAGCATGGTCAACCAGATGAAACAACTCAATTTATCGCGCCTGTCACCGATGTGCTCATTAGGCTGTTCCGCGTGAGCTCCATTTGATTTCCGGCTGACGCGCTTCTAGAATGCCCCATTGGATTGACGTCGTATGCCCACCATTTCAGGTTCTCGAACAACCTCGCAACGCAAGAAGAAGGGCTTGAAGAAGCCTCAGGGTCTCGATGCCTCACGGAAGCGCCGTTTTCAGACCCGGCTGTTGAAATGGTACGGGAAACATGGCCGTGATTTGCCTTGGCGGAAGACCTCCGACCCCTATCATATTTTAGTCTCAGAAGTGATGTTGCAACAGACGCAGGTCGATCGGGTGATTCCGAAGTACCATGAATTTTTAGGCCGGTACCCGAGCTTTGAAGAGTTGGCTGATGCGCCGGTCTCGGATGTGAAGAAGACCTGGTATCCGCTCGGCTACAATATCCGTCCGGAGCGGTTGCACAGTATTGCATGCGAGACTGTGGAGCGGTATGGAGGCCGGCTTCCGAGCGATGAGGAGGAATTGTTGTCGTTCAAGGGAATTGGACGTTATACGGCCGGTGCGATTCGCTCGTTCGCCTTCAACGAGGATGCGCCGATCCTGGATACGAACGTCATTCGAGTTCTCCATCGGGTGTTTCTGGCAAAGGGCGATCCCAAGACTCAAAAACCGAAACTGTGGGAATTGTCGGAATCCTTAATCCCGCGTGGGAAGGGCTATGACTTCAACCAGGCGCTCATGGATTTTGGAGCGACCTGCTGCACGGCGAGAAATCCGTCCTGCGGCCAATGTCCGATGAAATCGTTGTGTAAGTCGTATCCATTCGAACAGAAAACGCGCAGAGCGCATGGTGCGGTATGAAGGTGGTCGAAGTCGCCGCCGGTCTTATCTATCGTGAGGGTCGCTACCTGATCGCTCGACGGAGCCCGGGTGTGCACTTGGCCGGCTTTTGGGAATTTCCAGGCGGAAAGTGCGAACCTGGTGAAACCTTGGAAGAATGTTTGAGGCGAGAGTTGTTCGAGGAGCTGGGTATATGCATCGATGTGCCGATTCCGTTTCAAGTTGTCCGGCACGAGTATGAGGAGAAAACCGTGGAGCTGCATTTTTTCCACTGCAGGATTGAATCGGGGCAGGCCACAGCAATCGACTGCGCAGAAATTCGGTGGGTTTTTCCGCATGAGTTGGGCGATTTTGAGTTTCCTCCAGCGGACCGTCCGATCATTGAAGCTGTACAGCGAGAGAACATAGGGAAGACACTATGAAGGTTGTCTTGGATATCGAGACCATTCAAACGCCTCGTGAAGAATGGGCGCGTCTGGCGGGAAAGCTTCCGTCAATCGGCGAGCCAGAGCCGGCCGGCGAGGGGTATGACTTGTTCGCAGCAGGAGCTGCTGAGGCTGAGCGCCGTGTTGAGGATGAACAGTATGGGAAGTCGGCCTTCGACGGAACCTTCAGTCAGATCGTTTGTATCGGCCTGTTGGAATTTTCCGATCAGCTCGAACCGCGTGGGTCGGTGGCCTGGTATGGCGGGGATGAACGGGAGTTGTTACGGCAATTCTGGAGCCGTTTAGCTCAGAACCGTCCGTCGCTTTTCATTACCCATAATGGGTTGGGTTTCGATTTACCCTTCATTAAGAAGCGGTCGATGATCCATCAGGTCAAGCCGAGTCTGGAGATCAACCTTGCCAAGTTCCGTACGGAACCGGTCTACGACACGATGGCGATCTGGAGCAATTGGGATATGCGTGGATGGGTAAAGCTCGATGTACTGGCGCGAGCCCTGAAGGTCGAAACTAAATCGGGCAGCGGGGCTCAGGTGGCTGAAATGTGGGGGAGCGGGCAGGGGATCGAGTTGGCTCGATACTGCTTACAGGATACTTATGTGACCTATGCCTGTTATTGCCGAATGAATTTTCGAGAGCCCCTATCCAGTGAAGTGGTCTTACTTCAGCCAGAATTATTGAATGTCGGCTGAGGGGACTAGCGACTCCTTGTCGCCTGTGCTGGATTCTTCTTCGGCGTCAATCTGGAATAGGCTTTCATCGATCTCATCGCGTTAATCTCTTCGTCGCGGTTCCGCAGTTCGCGTTTCATCCACTCAGATTCCTTACGGAGCATCATGATTTCGGTATCTTTCTTGTAGAGCGCTTCGTTGGCTTTCTTCAAGTCAGTGAGTTTCTGAGTCATAGAGTCGCCCTGCGCCGTTTCCTGAGGAGCGCTGGGAGAGCCATTGTCAGTCTTTTCAGAAACGGCTGCCACCGTGGAGGTAACCGGAGCGAACGGCACGGTTTTCACGGTCGGTATGGCAGCGGGCATTGGAGCCGTGGCCAGCGCATAGTAGTCGATGACCATTGTAAGGGCGTCAGGTACACCATCTGACGCATAGGCCGGAGCCAGCTCCGTGCGCGCCGCCGATTCAGGCATGAAATCCGTCGGTTGGAGACCCTTTCCAAGGGTCAAATAGATGGATTTATTCTGCACATAAATACTGCCCGTGGTGGGTTCAGAGCCTGACCCTGCCGATGAGGATATGCGGAACCAAACAAGCTGTTCAGGTTTCGCTTTTGCTAAGCCTTGGGCGAGCAGGGGGGATAGAAATTCTGCATCCTCATCGCTGAAAATTCTCATCGGCTTGCTGCCACCAACGGACATTCTCGAAGATCCGTTCATGCCATCGTTGCGATATATCCCTTTCACGACCTTTGCGATGGTCTGTTGATCGATTGCGGCGGGATGGCTGGCTTCAAACGACAAATCAGTCACTTCTTCCAGGTAGACGCTGCCTTTTGCATTGTCGGTGAGTTTTGCTCCGCTGGCACAACCGCTGACGATAAGGGCGCATGCAGCGATACCAAGGAGGCTCCGCATGATAGGGTTGTGCATATTTGTGAGTATGAGACAGCTTTTCATGGCGACTCTCCTTCTTTCAGGACGAGTGTTGGTGATCTCTCATGCGAAAGTCGGGGTGGTGTGTCTGCGGGGATTACCAGATTCCCAGACCCATCAGTGCCATGCTCAGTGCGAGCCATCCGAAAAGTCCCATCGCAATTCGGGTTTCCAGGCTCATGGAGCTATCTACTTTTTCTTTCATGCCGGGATCTTGATTCTCGACCATGCTTCATCTCCAGAGAGTGAATTCGTATAGTTACGTCGTATGGGTGCAAGCAAAGGTTATGCCTGCAGTAGCAATAAAGATCGTGTAGTAGGTCACTGGGACAATTGCAATGAAAAAGAGAAGGATTATGGACCAGCGCGATTCAGTACAGGCAGGAGATTTCACATGAGGTATATAACATAACTATTTGATAAGACATATAGAGTATTAATGATATTTTGTCGATTGTATCGCCTATGCTTAGGTAGATTCCCATTTCGTTTCGGATCATCATCTAGGTTGTAATGCTTCATCAGTCTCGAAAGACATAGTGGAGAGGGAAATTCATAAACAGATTATGTTCAGAAGTGTTCGTTTTCTCAGACAGTTCTACAGAAATGAGTCTTAGGAATTAAGGAGAGGCTAGCGATTCAATCTACAGGGGGTATTCCGCATACAATGTTGTGGAAGAGGCATCATAGATGGCTAGAGAGACCATGTCTCCCGGTCGAGCCGATATCGCACGTTTGTCCCAAATGACTGTGATGTTACCATCCGATTTTCCCATACCCTGTTCGGTGGATCGTTTCGCGTCTCCTTCGACCAAGACGGGAACTGTTGTCTTTAGATATTCTCGGTTGCGCTCGTAGGAAATGTTCCGTTGGAGGTCGAAAAGCTGCGTGACCCGTTCGGTCTTTATCTCTTCAGAAACATCGTCGGAAAACTTCCGTGCAGCGATGGTGTGCTTCCGTTCAGAGTATTTGAAGATAAAGGCTGAGTGAAACCGTGTTTCCTCAACCAACCGATAGGTCTCGGCAAAATCTGCCTCGCTTTCCCCACAAAAACCACAGATGATATCGGTGCTGAGGACGATGTCCGACCGTAGGGTGCGGATATGGTCGACCAAGGCGCGATACTCTTTATTGGTATAGGTGCGATTCATAAGGCCGAGGATGCTGTCGCTGCCGGATTGCACCGGCAAATGAATTTGTTTGCAAATATTGGGGTGGGACACGACGGCTTCCAATAGTGAAAGCGGAAAGTCTTTGGGGTGCGGGGAGGTGAATCGCACCCGTTCAATAC
>JABFSG010000066.1 GCA_013140715.1 Nitrospiraceae bacterium | reverse complement strand
CATGCTGGCGCTGCCGACGAATGGCAAGGCCGGCAAGCCGTGCATGCGGGCATGATCGCGGTAACATTCCTGCCGTTGCTGGCATAGGTACAGGGTGTCCAGCAGGTTGCAACTGGGTTCGGCGAGCGCCTCGTCGCGCAGGATGCGAAAGTCCGGCACCGGCAGTGCCAGCGCGGGCGGCTGTGGCAGAAAAAAGTAGCCGATGGCGGTGTGCGTGAGGCGCGCGAAGTCTTCGAGTTGCTTGAGCGTGGGCTGAGCTTCGCCACTAAGCCACAAGGGCCACTTGTTGAAACGCGCCACCAGGTCGCCGTCATCAAGGCGCGCGCGTTTCGCAGCCCAGCGAAGCACGGGCACAGAAGCAGCCACGGTCGTCATGCCTCCTCCCTAAGCGATGGGGCAAGTGTTACGTGTTCAAACCCGGCAGCCAGCTCGCCCACCGTCATCGGCGGATAGGTCTTGGTCGGCGTGAAAAGCTCGTGTTTGCCGAGGTCCGCAAAGAGGTCGCCCTCCTGGCTGTATGCCGACGCCCCCGTCAAAGAGTCCAGACCAAAGTCGCGGCGCTGAAACTTCCCCTTGCCGAGGTAGCCCCACTCCGCAAAGGTGATTGGCTGGCCATCGCTGGTGCGCATGGTCAAGGCGTCGCCGTGGATGAGGTTCTGCGATAGCACATAGGAAGCAGCGCGACAGAAGTCATCCGACTCGTTGAGATTCAAATAATCGGCGAGAATCTCCAGCATGTTTGCACGGCACTCTGTAATGTTGTCCGGCAGCAACTCGATGCCATAAAGGCACATCAGCGCGAGCAGCGCGTAGTGCCGCTTTTCAAAGTCAGACTTTCCGAACTTAAGTTCGACGGCAGCGAGCTTGCGCTGCAAGATTCTAACGAGGAAGTTCCCGCTCCCGCACGCCGGCTCCAAAAAGCGGGAGTCAATTCGCTCGGTCTCCCCCTTGACGAGGTCGAGCATCGCCTCGATCATCCACGCGGGAGTGAATACCTCCCCATGGTCGGCGACACGTTGTTTGGACTTGATGAAGTTCATGGGCAAATCCTGTCGAAGTATAGTTCGAGACAAGGAATGAGGGTCGGGTCTTGCATTCATACACTTATTCAGAGCTCGCGAGCTTGCCTGTTTGCTCTGCCAGAGACTGCTTCAGACAAGCAGGCACCACTCCCATTTGCCGCCGAAGAATACCCCTTTCCCTGCGAGAAAGCATCTCACCGTTGGAGTGGAATTGCTTGTTTTTCACCCGCTTACAAATAGATCGGTCTGGCCGGCATACTGGTAGGCCCAACCAAGCCAGTGATCTGCCTGGCGTCCTGATTCATCGCATGCTCAGACGCTCCTATGCTTAGTACATTTTCTACGATTCTCGTCTTTTCTTGCGAAAACAGACTTTTGAGCCCACTAGGGTCTTGAAAAAGTCGCGCAACATCGTTATTTATAGGACCATGAATTTTCGTCGACCAAGAAAACGTGCGAAAATTGAAAAAGAGAGCTTTCGGATCAGTGGTAGAGTCCTTGGTTATTTGTTTTTGTCCGCACTCTTTGTTGCTTGGCATGCCTGTGAGCTTCCACTAGAATATGCCGCCATACTCCTCAGCTTTTTGATCGTTGGTTATGGAACAGCGTTCGCGTTCCCTCGTGTAGCCCGGAAAGTCTTGTCAGGTTCAAATACTCCTGACTATGAGAGAGTGTCTCATCATGTGGGATCTCACTATCGGATAGACCCTTTCGCGGTCGAAGACCTCATCAGATCTCTTCTTCTCGCCTTTGCTCGTTTGCTCGATCGTGCTAGTTTGCTGCTCTCTCATCTGCTTTCGATTCATCGCCTCCTACTTGTCCCCACGAATCACCGCAATGTCCGAGCCCTCGAGGAACATACCTCGCTGCGGCTCTTCATTCTGACCTCTGACCACACACTCAGACCGCCGCCTCAGCTCCTCTAACTCTTCGCGTTTCTCCAAATAACTCCGTTAGTCACAACGTAAAGCAGTCCGCTGGGACTGCTTAAGGAGGAGCTATGGCACCGTTGTATTCGAATCCAGAAGAGTTTTATGCACGCCTTGAAAGGATCTTGATGAAGGTCCTTGAGGATTTGCAGAGCACCAAATCCGGGGCTGACTTGTCGAAGCTTCCGGAGAGTCAGTTGCTCAGCGAAAAGGAAGTTGCACAGTACCTCGGTCTGTCTACTCGGACCCTTCAGGCCTGGCGTCTGCGCGGAGGGTCTCTCCGATATCAGAAGCTAAACAAGCGATCCATCCGTTACCGGGTAGGCGAGGTTCGCAAGTTCCTTGATCTCGGTAGGCAGGGCCCCACGTTACATGCCGCGTGAGGGCATGCAGCATTTCAGGATGACGATTGAGTGAGAAAGGAGCGAACGATGAAACTTTTCAGTGAATTGAAAAATGAGTTGGACCAGGAAGCGAGTGAAGAATCAGTACGGTTGTCTGTCGGTCTTTCTGGGCGTGCAGCCGAGGTTTTCCGCGAACTGCACGAATCCCTTGGAGGTCAAGAAGTTATCTCACGGAACGCGCTGGGAACCCGGATTCTTGCGCGTGCGTTGACCGACGAGGAACCTTCGAAACAGCGTCGAACGGTGAAAGGTGGGGTGACATCACCTCATGAGCCGATTCTTCTCGCGAGCAGTGAGGGGCCTAATGGCGGACCCTCGCGACCTTCTGGGTAGACGACAGTGCTGGTTGTCACGGTCGTTTGTCATCCGTCAACCAGCGGCGTCAACGAACGCCGGAGTCGTGGTTCCAGATTTGGATGCGAGGGAATTTGTAGCCATTTGTGGTGGAGGTAGCCGTCCTCTCGCGGGCTTGCGATCTGCACGATTCGCAAGTCCGCGATTCACCTCGCGCACCTCCGCTGGACGCTCCGGTACTTGGAGGCCTGTGCAGGCCTCTTCCAAGAACAGGGAGCTTGTACGCTCGCCTGTTCTTGGAATTCACCGCGTGCGTCTCGGCGCCATGCCTGGCGCGAGACTGCCCACGAAGTGGGCTTCGCCGAAGGTGGCGCGACCTCCGGTCGCTTCACTTCGGCTTGGACGCACTTACGTGCGCCTCGGCAAGACGCTGCGCCCCTGTAGGGGCTCGCTTTGCCGACCACACTGTTCGTGGGCAGTCTCGCGCGCAGGCCAGCGCGCTTCGACGCACGCCACGAGAACGCATTGGCGCTGCTGGGGCAGACGCTTCGCTCGCACAATGCTTGCGCCGGTGTTGGCACCGCGCATCTCGTCCGGTGGTGCGCTGACCGTGCCTTGGAGCACGGGTGCAGCGCCCCATCCCAGCGTGTGCCTGAACGGCAACGCTGGGACAGGAACGCGAACCGGTTTCGTGGGCGAAGCCGGTTCGCTTGGCCAAGCTTGGGTTGGCCATCCTGCCATGTGGAAGGTCATGAAGAAACTACTTCGATGGAGAGCACAATGAAAGACGACATATTCGTCAAGCTCCGACCAGGATTTGCGGTTTCTGTGTTTACGGTTGAAGGGAAACGGTTCCCCACGTTGTTCATGTCTCGAAACGACATAGCCGTTGCCTTTGGTTCCATGCACCGTCTGGCAGAGTTCTGTTCTGTCTTGCTCAAGACAAGACAGACTTCCTCACCAGATAAATCCACATATACCGAGCACTTCTCGGTATTTGATCATGGCGAGCAAGTGGAGTTGTCCATCGCCTGCCTGAGGAGTGAATGCCTACGCGTTTCACTGAGGCAAGACGAATATTCGGCTCTGTGTGATCTAGCACAGGACGTACAAAAGACAATTCTACGCTCAGGCACCTTACCATCGACTAATGATCGAGAAGGACGGTTGTGATGGACAAGTCATCAACAAGTTTCGCGATTGTTCTTACTCTCGTACAGCAGGTGATTGGTCTTCTCCTCTGCAACATGACCCTTGGATACTTGCCCGTGGAAGCCCGCCAAGAAATTCTCGGTCTGCTTATCAAGCTCTTCGATGTTGTCGATCTAGCACATCCAGTGACATCGGTCGGCGCGCAAGCCCTCGTGGTGTCGGATCTCAATTACATGGTTCAAGACCTGCGTATTGTCCTGTGGTTTGGTGCGTGCAACATCGCTGCATTTGTGGCCGCATGGGGGCTGCTTCGCGCGATGACCAATCCGCCCACCTCAGTGAGTCAAACGGTCGGAGCGATGCTGCTCGTTCTCTCTCCCACGTCGATCGTGTTGCTCCATGATACCTGGTACAGACTCGTCACGGGATATGTGCTGTTTTTGGTTGTCCAGGTTGCCGGGTGGTGGTGCTGGATCGCAACAAACACTCCACTGGACCGAATTTCAGATATCCGGGAAGCCTGGGCTATGGCTAGGCCTCGCAAGCCGTTCAATCCGTTGCGCTATATACGACTGAAAAATGGTGTATTCGCAGGTCTAGACGAGTCGGAGAAGCCCACATACATGTCGATCCGGGACATGAGACAGCACATTCAAGTCCTCGGTCAGACTCGTGCAGGAAAAAATGTTGCGGTTGCCACTCTGCTCGACCAGTCAGTGCAGCTTGGCGAGTGCGTGATCATTATCGATCCCAAAGCGGATTTCTATATGCCTGGCGTCATGGCCGGTTGCGCGCAACGTGCAGCTGTACGGATGACGTTCATCGACCTTCGAACGGACCAGCCGCCGCAGTTGAATTTGCTTGCAGGTTGTTCAGCGCAGGACGTGGAAGAGATGCTGATCCAGATCTTCGATCTGATCGAAAAGGGAGATAACGCAGACGTGTACCGAATAGAAGACCGCGCCGCCGCTCGATTGATCGCGGCATCAGGGGCGCGATCATTCCCTGAACTATTTGAAAAGGCCTCAGAGATGCTTGATCTGAGCAAAACTCGGAGATTGTTCGAGGCACTGAAAGAGCTCGCCTCACTTCCGGCCATTCAAACAGCCGAAGGAGTGGATCTGAGCACGATCGTGGCTCAACCAGGGATTCTCTACGTGGTTGGCAGTACCAGACATGAACCGACGATTCGATTACAGAAAATGGTTCTCATGCGAATCCTCCAGCTCATCGACAAAGCAGGCCAACAGAAAGAGGGGAGCTGGACTGCGCTCTTTCTCGACGAGCTCAAGTATTTATTGTCGCCTGCTGCGTTGCAGGCGTGCGGTGTAATCGCGGATAGGCGATGCGCTCTGCGTGTGGCTCATCAAGCCCTGGCCGATTTAGATGATACCTCGCTTCCAGCGACAACTGTCCGTGGGGCCGTGCTTGTCAACTGCGCCGTCAAGTTCTTGTTTCGAACGAA
The DNA here is from genome assembly GCA_013140715.1 of Nitrospiraceae bacterium. Taxonomy (GTDB): domain Bacteria; phylum Nitrospirota; class Nitrospiria; order Nitrospirales; family Nitrospiraceae; genus Palsa-1315. Next base: position 8,351 of record JABFSG010000066.1, on the reverse strand, counting down.
CGACCCGGACACGGCGTTATGGATGGCACGTCTCTGCGGAACGGTTCCCATTTTCGCAGAGCTCGCACAAAAAGCGATCTTCAAATTCTCCAAGAATGAAGGTGGCTGGCGAGAGTCCGTGAGTGCGTTGTTCGACGCGAATGTGTTCCTGTCCTTAGCGCCCCTCCATGCGATTTTCTTTGGGGTTGGCGTGCCAGTCAAAATTAGAGTCGGCTACCTGCCTGTCCTTGATTCCCCTAGGCCTATTCCTGCCCCGCACCGATTAATCAAATTTCAGGAGGCGATTTAATGAACAAGCTCGCTTGTTTATTACCCGCTTCGGAACGGGCGGCGCGACAGTTTGAAAAGCGACAACGACTGCTGCGTTTCTTACGTGAAGAAATATGGAGTACTCCAGACATTCTTGGGCAAGTGCTTCGTCTGCATTCTCGCCAAGCGGTTTGGAAATCACTCCGTCAGTTTGAATCTGAAGAGATCGTTCGTTGCCATGAGTACATTGCGTTGGGTGGAAAAATTCTTATCTGGGGAATCACCGCGCATGGTCAGGCACTAGCTTTCAATCCCGCGTCTGAGACCGCACGAAGGCACTATTTTGAGCCTTCTAAGGTCTCAGAGTTCACTCTCCGCCACAGTCTCGACATTCAGCGTTTACGGATCGCGGCGGAAGCGATTGGCTGGACCGATTGGCGAAATGGCCAAACTCTTGGGGTGATTGGAAAGGGGCTGAATCGCCCCGACGCGGTGGCGAATGATCCGGCAGGTGTGAAGGTCGCCCTCGAATGTGAGCGCACGATCAAAACTGTGAAGCGGTATCAGGCGATCCTCTCCGGCTATCTGCAGGCTATTAAACGGGATGAATTCTCTCGCGTGATCTGGGTTTGCCCCACGCCTGATCTTGCGCTCAGGCTGCGGAGCATTGTGTGTGGGATTTCAAGCGTCGTTGTGAACGGCCAGCGTGTGCCCATTGACCCACATCGTCATCATGCGCGGTTGCGGTTCGAAGATTACGAGGCATTCGCTAAGAGCACACGGGCTCCTCCGTAAGCAGTCTCATGGAAATCGAAGACGTGACACAAGTTCACGCTCAGGAGAAGTGGAGAGACCCACGCTCCGGGCTAACCATCAGACAAGAATAATTGGAGGTGCAGTATGAAGAAGGTTCCCCATCGTCCGGTGCTCAAGTGGCTCTATTTCAAGTTTCTCAAGCAGTATGTGGGCTCCGAGTCGGCCCCTCTTACTTGGAGCCAGCTGATTAACATGGTACTGATTCGTATTGCATACCGGAGCAGCGGTTATCTTCAGGAAATCCTCGACGGTCTGTTCTGGGCTACTTTGGATGAGAGCTACAAGACTCAACTCATTTCCTGGAAACTGCGGGGGTATACTCAGATCCCCGCACTGGTTGAGTGTCCTCAACCCAACCTTCTTAAGAAGTCGCACCCACTCGACGATTCGCCCCGTGCACGGTTCCCAGCGCCTGAACTTCGGAGGGCAGTGGCGGCAAATCCTAATGCGCCGATGACTGTGTTGGCAGTTTTGGCTTGCGACCCAGACAAAGAGGTTCGGCTGGCCGTGGCGAAATCTCCAGCGGCAACCCCGCAGGTTCTTGATTGCCTCGCCTTTGACGAATCGGAAGATGTCCGTCATGCCGTCGCAGAGAATCCCAAGACCGACGGGAAGACGTTGCTGAATCTTGCCTTGGTCAAGTATCGGTCCGCAGCCTAGCGGAAAGGAGTCTTCTGGGGGAAGTCTTCCCGCGACGCGAAGACATCCCCCAGACCCCCTACAAAGCGCGCCGGCTCACGCCCGCGCAGGGACTGGATGTCATCCATGGACATTCAGTAGGGTAAGTATAGGCGAGAAAAGCACGGGGGCTTTTAGATGACGAGCTTATTGGGAAATGAAGACTTTGTACTCTCATACTAGAATGTCCTGAGGACATTCTAGTATGAGAGTAATAAGAAATCAAGAGAAAAGTAGTTTAATGAAACGAATTTGCGAACGGTGTTTGTGTCTTGACAATGTATGATGGGAGGTGTATATGTCCTCAGGACATATACACCTCCCAAGATAACATTTAGCCAAACTCAATCCATAGATCAATCACGTTGTTCCCTTAAGAGGGGTAACTTGCCATCTCCCATTTCACTTAATCTTGCCGGAGCGGCCACTCTCGAGATTGGAAAGTTCGCGCAGCCTGTTGTGACAGACTACGAGCTTGGTCGGGTGCTATTTGGTTTGTACGACAAAAAAGAAACTGAGGACGGGAAAATTGGACGATTGAGGAAACCGTTTCCGGATATGGGGGATTTTAGATCCCTGCTTCGAACGCTTCTTGAGCGAGGAATTTTGCGAAAGAGTCGAGACTTTCGCGGGAATGTTTACAATATTTTGGGAAAAACTCAGTACTCGGCTGAGGAAATTCTGTGCTCTGTTGATCCCTTTGCCTACATTTCGCATCTGAGCGCGATGTCTTACCATGGCCTTACGAATAGAATCCCCTCCACAATTTTTTACAGTACTCCCCAGCATCCCAAATGGTCCGGCTTTGCGACGAACAAAATGAGAGCGGATCTCGGCGATCAGCTGGAGTCCTATCGGGAAGGTAAGTTGCCTCGATTAACGCAAATACGGTTTGCCAGAATTGAAAAGAAACCGGTGCATAAGTACGCAAGTGTTCACACGGGTGCATTTAAAGTTGTAAAAGACAGAGTGTTGCGAGTCTCGACGATGGGCCGCACGTTTCTAGATATGGTACGCGCAGCGCATCTGTGTGGTGGGATTAATCACGTTATCGAGGTGTATGAGGCTCATGCGAAGCAATATGCGCATTTGATTGTCGATGAGGTAGAGCGGCATGGCACCCTCATCGATAAAACCAGAGTGGGCTATCTGTTAGATGAGAAATGTGGAATAACAGAAAATCCGGTCATTGAGAAGTGGGCGCAAAGCGTCCAGCGGGGCGGTTCTCGGAGATTGGACCCACTATCCGAATACAGCTCGCAATATTCAGAGCGCTGGTGCCTTTCCCTGAATAATAGCTGAGGATTCAATGGAGGAGTGCGATATCGCTGCGTGGGTCCAGGGAGCTCCCGACGCAGTGCAGCGAGAACTACGACAGGCGGTTCACACGGTCTTGGTGGCCATCGGTGGCTCCTCTGATCTTCAGCCGCAGATGATTATGAAGGGCGGCATCCTTCTGGCGATCAGGTACGAGAGTTCCCGCTATACGCGGGACATTGATTTCTCAACGGCTCAACGATTTGCAGATTTTGATGAACAGAAGTTTAGGTCTAACTTCGAGGGCCGGCTAGCTGCGGCGGTAGAGGAGTTGGATTATGGAGTCGATTGCCGGTTGCAGTCCTATTCGGTTAAGCCAAGAAGGAGCAATGCCGACTTTCAAACCATTCAAATGACGTTGGGGCATGCAGAAAAAGGGACAAAAAAACATTCTCATCTCTTAGCCAAGAACTGCCCTGATGTTGTTGATGTGGATTATAGTTTTAACGAGCAGACGGAATCTATTGATCAGCTCCGATTTTCCGACGGTACAGTAATTTACGCGTATAGTTTTGTTGATTTGGTTGCAGAGAAAATGAGGGCTCTCCTTCAGCAGGAAGTGAGAAACAGAGTTCGTCGTCAGGATGCATACGATCTCTTTCGTATTTTGAAAGGAAATCCCGTTACGGACGAAGCGTTAAAAGGGTTGATTTTGGATGCATTGAAGTCCAAGGCTGCATCGCGAGGCCTCACGGTACAGCAAGAGTCTATGGCGAATAAAGAGATCATTGAGCGCTCGAAAAAAGAGTATCCGCAACTTGCCGATGAAATCCTTGAAGACCTTCCTCCGTTCGATGAAGTGTATGGATTTGTCCGGAGTTTCTACGAGTCCCTGCCCTGGTAGCATTTCTTCTAGGTCTCTTCCAAAAATCGAAACAGATAGATTCCGATTTTGGAAGTTTCAGTGCGTATTCCGCTCAAGCCGGCCACCGATTCTGCTCCAAAGCAGCCACTCAAAATACTGCAAACCAGCCGCCCGACCGGCCCAAGGCGAACTGTGTCGTTCGAGTCTTGATTGACTCCTCGAATCGGGTAAGGTTGGGCGCTGGATTGAGGTTTTCTCGCTGTTCTGAACGGCTGCTTTCGACCCAAACCGGTCGATCACCGAATTGAAAAGCGGCCGTTCAACGCCTGCGTTTTGCAGTAGGGAGGTTGTCCGTTCGTTGGAATGCGTCAGCCAGGCGGCGGCCAACAGAGTGTCGTCCTCAGCGAGGAGGCTCGTGAGCGCCAGTAAATCCGCGATCTGGCCGCAGTCCTTCAACAGACCAGCCCGGTAGCGGCGCACCACATCCTCGCCAGGAAGAGCACGGCGTCGTCGAGCCTCGCGGTCGAGTTATTGACCCATCGGCTCCCGCGTCAGCTCAAGAATAGATGCATGCTCTCAGGGAGCCGTATCGATATCTTGTGTACGAATATGAGTCCGTTCCCATCTATGAGAGGCCAACCATGTCTAGTGCTACCCAAGAACGTCCCAGGGAGGCTGGCGTGCGTTTGCAGTGGGATAGGGATGTGAACCTTCTCAAGAGGGGTCTTACGCCGATCCGCATAAGAACCCGTGATACATGGTCGATGGGCTGTAACTCATTGCGCCACCGTCGATTATGTGATATTGCTCACGATCATTGAAGGTGTGTTATGCGGATAGAATATGGCAGATCCGGTTCTTATATGGATCCGCCTAAACATTGTTCGGGCGACGCTTCGCGTCACCCGAACGGCCCCGCAGCTGTCGCGCGGGGCCGTTAGGCTGTCCACGCACTCAATCCGTCGGGAATGTTATGTCTTCCATGCAAGTGACATCAAAGCTCACACAACAAGAGAAGGGTGCGCTTACCGTCTTCGGCGTTGGCCTCTTTGCGGGTCTCCTCATTGCCTTGGCCGGTTGGTTTTTTGTTCACCGCTTCGACCCCCCTCGCGAAAAAGACCTTGTAGCGCGTACAGAAATACTTCGTGCAGCACTCCAATCCAAGTCTCGCAGCCTCGTCGAGGCTGACCAACAGTCGGCTGTCGACCGCGTGGTCCAGTTGGGAGACCAGCTCGTCGTGATCGGCGATGGATTTGCTACGGCTGCGATCATCGCCAATCTGCCGGACGATAAGAAGGTGCGAGTGTTCGGCAAGCCGTCGTTCTGGCAAGACTTGCATGGCGTGCCAGCAGTTTGGCAGACCAAGGGGGCGTTGGGCCTTTACTTCGATGTGGCGGGTCTTCGAAAGCCTGAGGATGTAGATTCGACCGCCCAGCACTCGGAGCGATTACTCTGGTACGCGCTCGAGTTCATCCGTCTTGGCCAACTGACCAAAACCAATGTCGAACTAATCCTGAGCGGCTGTGGCGTCGAACTCGATGCTAAGGATGGTTCTCCGAGATGGCGGGTCAAGGATCGTTGCAGCGGACTGCTGTATGTGATCGCCCCCGACCAATTGGTCGTGGTCGCCACCGGCGTTAACGAGCAAAACAAACTGGACGTGAAGCCTGGCCAACAAATCGCGATGGCACAGCTCTTACAAAACGGCGAAGTGGTGTATGCAGATGTGTACCTCAGCGATCCGTTGGCGCGGGTCGACAATGTGGGAAAACCCGCGCCACCCCCTGACAAGGATAAGACTGTCGCAGTGGCCGGCGGCGGCGGCGCGGGACTGGATGTGGCATACCACTCTCTCGTCAATGGTCAGGCGCAGAAGGTGGCAATCTGGGAGCCCTACAGTGGGGTCGACGTGCCATTAGTCGAGAGCCCCGCGTACAAGCAGTTGCGTTCAACACACGGGGGAAAAATCTGCAGGGTCGATTCCCGTTTCGACATCGCTGATGTACTGAACAACAGTGGGAGGCTAGCACCAAGTGCCAAGAAGTGTTGTGACATCGCCGATGACGGAGTCGACAGTCCGAACGGCCACGAGACATACCGGGCAGGCAAAACCTGCGCAGCGCTTAGTAGCCTGGACAAGGTCGTCGTCGCTATCGGGCGTAACGAGGTTGAGCCGCCAGCGCCTTTGCGCAGCATCAGCCTTGCCAGCGGACTCCCAAGCGTCAATGTGCTTAAAAGCTCCGACGCGAGCTTGTTTGCCTTGAAGGTTAATTACCCGGCCGACATCATGAACACTTCGCGCCCGCCGCTGTACCTGGTCGGAGCAGCCGCCGCCTGGTTGCCGAAAAATTGGTTGATTAACTCCACACTCGACAACGACTTTAAGAACGCGCGGGACTCGCTACTACGCGCAGTCAATCTGCAAGGAGACGAAGGCAACCCTCCCGTCGGTTTTGCGGCCACTGTCCGCATGGGCGCCAAGTTTGCGGTTGAGTGCTTGAAGACTGCCAGTAGCTGTTGAGTGTGACTTTCACAGCCTAACTATGCAGTCTTCACCTGTGCCCCATCCCAGTTCGCCACAGGTGCAACGCATGCTGTTTCGTCGGCCCGATCTGCGGTCGCAGGCTGAGTTGCCGCCTAACATCCGCATCGAGGCGGACCTTCGCCAGCGTCGCTTCGCGCCGCAGGCTTCGTCCGCTCATGCGGGGCGTTAACGCGACAGGGCTGAGGACTGCTTTATGGCAGTGCGAACTCGGTGCCGAACTTCCGCCCTTGGCCGATGGCAGTCCTCGACCCGAAGCGGATGTTCCGGTGGCGTTGAGCTAGAGCCTTCAGTTTCGGCGGGAGGAAGTTTTCTTGAAGAAGATCGACCTACACATTCATACAGTTCCAACGTTCAGCGATAGCGCGTTTGCCTTTAGCATCGAAACGTTCAAGAGATACGTCACAGAAGCCCACCTAGATGCTGTCGCGGTCACCAACCATGACGTATTCGACGGGAAACAATTCCGTCTAATCCAGAGCGCGCTGGATGCAGTTGTCTTCCCCGGTATAGAAATCAATGTCGAAGACGGCCACGTTCTGGTAATTGCCAGCGCATCAGAACTGGAAGACTTCGAGGCAAAGACACGCCTCGTTACCCAGAAAATTACCAAGATCGGCGACAGACTCTCCATTGAAGAACTAAAGAAGATATTCGGCGACCTTGGTAATTACCTGGTTATACCGCACTCGGACAAGGCTCCACCAATAACGGGCGCAACGCTCGAAACGCTCAAGCCGTATGTCTGCGCAGGCGAGGTTGATAGCGCAAAGAAGTTCGTTCGCGCGATAAAGGACGATACGAAGCTAACCCCAGTACTGTTTAGCGACGCGAGAATGAAGACCGATCTCGCTACGCTGCCAACGAGACAAACCTTTGTTGATTGCGGCGACATGAGCTGCTGCCGATTTCGTTGACACCAACCTACACTAACTCCGCCTGTCGTTCGAACTCCATTGGACTGAGATACCCCAACGTTGAGTGCCGCCGCCTGGGATTATAGAAGCGCTCGATGTAATCGAACACGTCGGCTTTGGCCTGGTCTCGCGTGCGGTACGTCTTGTTCGCCGTCCGTTCGGTCTTGAGCGAGGAGAAGAAGCTCTCCATCGCGGCATTGTCCCAGCAGTTGCCGGCGCGGCTCATGCTACAGGTCACGCCGTGGTCAGCCAGCAGCCGCTGGAAGGGCTCACTGGTGTACTGGCTGCCCCGATCGGAATGATGCAGGACGGCCTCAGGCTTGCCTCGCCGCCAGATCGCCATCACAAGTGCATCGGTGACCAGTTGCGTGGTCATCGTCGCATGCATGGACCAGCCGACGACCCGTCGCGAGAAGAGATCCACCACCGCGGCCACGTAGAGCCAGCCTTCGGCGGTCCAGAGATAGGTGAAGTCGGCGACCCATTTGCGGTTGGCCGACGCGGCCGTGAATGTTCGGTCGAGCACATTCGGCGCGACGGCGTTTGTCGACCGCACGCCGGTATCCGACGGCATCTGCCGACGCCTGGGGCGGGCACGCAACGCCGCCTGTCGCATGAGCCGCTCGATCCGATGTCGGCCGCAGGAGACTCCGTCCGCCAACAGATCGTGCCAGACGCGCCGCGCTCCATAGGTGCGGTCGCTGGCCAGGAAGCTAGATCGCACCCTCGTCAGCAGCTGGTCGTTGGCCCTCGCTCGGGCGCTCGGCGATCGAGTTCGCCAGGCATAGAAACCTGCACGCGAGACACCGAGCGCCTCGCACAACCATCCCGCCGGCCAAATCCCCCGGTGTGTCGCGATGAAGGCGAACTTCATAGCACCTCCTTCGCGAAGTAGGCCGCGGCAGGTTCAAGCGGTGAGAGCAACACCCGCCTCCAATATAGCCGCTGGTGTCTGAAATCCCAATGTCTTTCGCGGGCGTTGATTCAACCGCATCGCGATCCTGTCCAAATCTGCCTGTGAGTAGCG
>JABFSG010000072.1 GCA_013140715.1 Nitrospiraceae bacterium | reverse complement strand
CCCCTATGTTGCCACCCGGTACCGCATGCGGCTGCCGTGCAGGAGGGATAGTTCGATTTCGCCGGCGGTCAATTCAGCGGGAAAGTAGGCGCCTGAAATTTTTGCGGCATTGATGCTGGCTCCTTCCAACCGCGCATTGCGAAAATCGACGCTCCGCAGATCCGACTGACGAAAGTAGCAGTCGCTGAAATCCAACCCTGCGGCATCCAGCCCCCGCAGGTCGAGACCCCGAAGATCGCACCCCCGCAAGTCGACCTTGTCTCCCGATGCTTTTTTTGCGTTGAACTCGACGATGCAGCCTTCGCGCAGCAAGAGATACATCGGGTCGCTGGGAATCCGCAATTTGGAGCGGGTGGCATTTGTAGTATCCATAGAACCTCCGTCTCAACTGGTTGATCCGGCTTGTTTGGTTTATTTGGTTTGCCGGTTCGTCTTCTTCAACCAAACAAACTAAATAAACCAAACAAACCACATAACAGTCTTATTACCCCAGCGGAACCGTGAACATCACCTCGTTTCCCCTGTCATTGTATAGGATGTCTGGAAAGAACGATCTCGTGAGGAAGACGCCCCTCCCGCTGGCATCGCCTGTGGGACAGACATCGTGACGGGAACTCACCAGCGTCTTCCAATTGAACCCCTTTCCTTCGTCGGCAATCCGATAGGTCAATGCCTGTTGCCGTTTATCGTAGATGGCGCGAATGGTGACCTTGCGGTCTCGAAAACGCGCCTCCTGCCGTCGCCGACTGATCAGCTCGTCATACTGGTCCTTCGCCATGGCCTCGATCTTGTCTTGATATCGGAGTTCAAGACAGCCATGCTCGACCGCATTCATCACCAGTTCTTGCAGCGCAGCCCGAAGGTGGAGTTGCCGCATCTCCATCAACCCCATGGCCGTCCCTTGAATGAGCCAGTTCACCGTGCTTTCGACATAACTCGGGTCCGGACCCATGACGAGCACATACTCCAGCCGATCGACGCCCGGCGCATCGTCCACAGAGGCAGGTAGAGAATGGATCGCTCGCTGCAGAACCTGCGCGAATGACTCCTCATGAATCGGCTGCTGCACATAATCGAGGGCGCCGGCGCGCAACCCTTCCATTGTCGATTCGCCATGGCCCACATCGGTAAGAAGGACGACCGGACAAGTCGGGCGTCGTTCCCGAATCTGTTTTACCAGCGTGATTCCACCCTGCTCGGGCAAAAAGAGATCGGTGATCACGATATCGGGCTGCGTCATGTCGAAGGTCGACAATCCAAGCGCAGGGGTCGTCGCAGAAATCACCGAATGCCCATGCGCCCTGGCATGTTCCAATATCACAGTCTGGGTATCGACATTATCGGCTACGACGAGCAGGGTGCGTGTCTGTGTGTGCGATCCTGTCCTGGCAATCATGATGGAAATCCTCCAGCGATCAAATCCCGAAGCGCAGCATGCGCCTCGGCCAAGCGTGCCTCGACATCCGCACAGGCCGATGAGGCTTCGCCCAACTCCCCCCGTCTGGCCAATTCTTCCAACCGCTTCACACTCTCGAAAAGACGCGGCAAACACAGCTCCATGGCAGATCCCTTCAACTTATGCGCAGCCGCAGCCAGACCCGCTCCATCCTGCCGGTCCAATGCCGCGCGAATCGCTTCAGCTCCCTTCTGGCTTTCTTGCAAAAAGAGCTCGGCCAAGGTGAGGACAAAGTCCTGATCTCCATCTGCCCGGCTCAACGCTTCAGGAAGCTCCAATACCATCGTCTTATCCATTGCCTCTCCCTTCCCGGCCATCAGTCAGCTCAAGGCCTACAACCGCCGCATCGTCTGAAAAATGGCTCGCCTGTTGCCAAGATCGGGCTTTTGAAAAGCAGGTCGCGATTGTCGTGGAAAGAGACGCCTGCTTCTCTCCATCGATCACCGCTTGGAAACGCTCTCGCCCCCAAAGCTCGCCGCTGGAAGAAGATACTTCGTAAATCCCATCGCTCAACAAAAATAGCCGGTCTCCCGGCTTCAACGAAATATGCTCGTTGGCAAACGTTGCAGACAGATCGAATCCGAGAGGAGAGGAGGCGCACCTGAGCCATTGGGAGGAATTCTGAGCCGAACTGAGCAGTGCACCGGAATGGCCGGCCGAGGCATACGACAGCCTGCCTGTCGGCAGGTGAAGCTGGCCCACCCACAGGGTGAAATATTCCCCCTCATCACTCAAGGGAAACCGCCGATTAGCTTCGAGCAAGACCTTCTGAGGATTGTACGACCCGAGCAATTGAATGACATTTTCCACCCGCAGAAAGGTCATCAGCGAGGCCGAGCGCAACGCGGCGGCAACCCCATGTCCCGATGCATCCAGAATGTAGAGGCCGAGATGGTCCGCATCGACCGCCATCACACCGAATAGATCGCCGCCTAACGTGAGAGAGGGCTGATACTCCCAGGCCAACGAAGTACCGTGAACGGGGCTGCCTTGCGGGGGAAGCAGGGACCGGACGAATGCCGCCGCCGATTGAAGATCGGCTTCCGTTTCCTCCTGTCTCTCCTGCAGCAGCAGCAGAGACGATGCTAAATCGTTGCCGGTCGTTTCGAGTTCACGCACCAACCGGCTGGCGCGCAGACCGGCCAGCACACGTGCGACGATTTCCTGCTTACTGGCCGACTTGCTCAGAAAGTCGTCGGCACCCCGCGCCAGCCCTTCGGCAATCTGGGCCGGCCGGTCGTGCGCGGTCATCAATAGTATTTGGCTGGATTTCAGCAAGGGATCGCGGCGAGCCGATTCGCAGAACGTCGGTCCATCCATCTCCGGCATCATCCAATCGACGATGTAGAGGTCCGGACGCTCGCGCCGCGCCACGTCAAGCGCCACCAGTCCATTCTCGGCCTCAAGCACCCGATACCCCAGGCGCCTCAGCCGTGCAGCCATACCGGCCCTGGTGACCAGATCGTCCTCCACAAGAAGAATGGTCGAGGCAGAAGCCTGAGTCTCCGCAGACAAACCGCCTGTCTGCCCGATGGGTTGCGTTGAGTGTAAGATCATCGCGTACCGTAGCCCACAAAGCCGATCTATGCGGCGCGCATATTGAGTGCGTCTTCCTCTCTCTCATAGACAGGAATCAGCTTGGGAATATTCGCTAGACTCATGATCTCCAACACATAGCGCTGCGGTTTCAGCATACTCAGCCTGGCCTGCAACAGTTTGAAGTTCTGCGACACGAGGACGAGCAGTCCGAGGCCTGCGCTGTCCACGAACCGCACCTGCTCCAAATTCACAATGAGATGCCGGCAGCCTGCCTGTTTCGCCTTTTCGACAGCCGCCTTAAAGATGCCCCGATTGGCATAGGTCAAGTCTCCGACCACATCCAAAATTGTCCCTTGAGCCACGGTACGTTCATTGATCTGCATGACATCATCCTTTCTTGTATGAATTAGCTGACGGCCTCACGGACTGATTGTTTGGTTTCTCTGGTTGATCTGGTCTATCTGGTTGCTGTCGTTCTCGAACCAAACAAACAAAATAAACACGACAAACTCCCGAACACTCTTCTAGAGCTTACTGATATAGGTTACGATCGCAGCGGAAATCTCGGTCAACGGCAGTATCTTATCCACCCCGCCGAGCTTGATCGCCTCCTTCGGCATGCCGAACACGACACAACTGGATTCGTCTTGCGCAATCGTATAGGCG
>JABFSG010000047.1 GCA_013140715.1 Nitrospiraceae bacterium | reverse complement strand
GGGCTGGGGTGATCGAAACGAACTTTCGTGAAGAGACTGAGACGGATCTCTTCGGTGAACAGGTCGTGCTTTGTGGAGGGCTCACGTCTCTCATCCAAGCCGGGTACGAGACGCTCGTGGAAGCCGGCTACTCTCCGGAGATGGCCTATTTCGAGTGCTTGCACGAAGTAAAATTGATTGTCGATTTGATCTACCAGGGCGGCATCGCCAACATGCGGTATTCCATCAGTACGACAGCCAAGTATGGTGATATTACTCGTGGTCCCCGGATTGTGACGGAGCAGACGAAGCAGGAAATGAAGAAGATCTTGGGTGAGATTCAGCAGGGCCAGTTCGCTAAAGAGTGGGTGTTGGAAAATCAAGCCAACCGTCCGGTCTACAATGCGCTGTTGGCGAAAGGCGAAGCCCATCCCATCGAAGAGGTTGGGGGTCGGCTTCGAGCGATGATGCCGTGGCTGAAGAAAGACCAACTGGTCGATAAGAATAAAAACTGAGGTTGAGGAATCTGTGGCAGATCGTGCCGTCGGCATCCCGTTTGCCAAAGAAGGAATTCCCTTCATCGGAGCCGCTGTAGGCGTTACACTGCTGGCAGGATGGCTGGGCTGGATTATCGTGGCGATCGGGGCGGCGATCCTGACCCTCTTCGTCTCTTGGTTCTTTCGTAATCCGTCCCGGATAATCCCTCAGGGGTCCCGTCTTGTCCTGGCACCCGGTGACGGGAAAGTGCTTGCCATAGAAGAAGAGTTCGAGCCACGATTCATTAAGGACCGCAGTATCAGGATCAGCATATTCTTGAACGTGTTCGATGTGCATATTAACCGGGTGCCCTGCGAAGGGACTATCGAAGATGTGCAGTATCAACCAGGCTTGTTTCTCGTTGCCAGCAAGCCGGACGCAACGTTGAGGAACGAGCAAAATGCCTTGATGATTAAAACGGTGCAGGGTCCAAAAGTATTGTGTGTGCAGGTAGCCGGGTTGATTGCCAGACGGATCGTCTGTTGGGTTTCGCCAAGAGATCGAGCGGTGCTTGGGGAACGATTCGGTTTGATTCGATTTGGTTCGCGAATGGATACGTTTCTTCCTATTGGGACGGCTATGAAGGTTGCGGTCGGCGATCGAGTTAAAGGAGGGGAAACCATCCTGGGGGAATTGCCATGAAAACCACAGGGCTTCGCCAATCGTTCGGAAAAGGCGGAAAACGGCGGAAAGCCGCCATGCACCTCATTCCGAACCTGTTTACGACGGGGAATCTATTGTGCGGCGTGTTTTCGATGTTGTCCGTCTTTAATGCGGACTACATGGTCGCAGCGGCCGCCATTCTGGTGGCGATGGTCTTCGACGTGCTCGATGGAAAGTCGGCCCGCTTGACGAACAGCACCAGCCATTTCGGTTTTGAGTACGACTCCTTGTCCGACGTGGTGTCGTTCGGGGTCGCTCCAGGCCTCTTGATTTATTCCTGGGCGCTCAGCGGACAGGGTATGTTCGGCATGGCGGTGATGTTCGCCTACGTGGCGATGGGCGCGGTTCGGCTGGCTCGATTTAATTCGACCGCAGCCGTGGCGGACGGCAAGTACTTTACCGGGTTGGCGATTCCTGCAGCGGCAGGGGTCGTTGCATCGCTTGTGATCTTCGATCACTATAGCGTCAGGATCGGAACGGAAGTGAAGCCTATTCTCGTGCTGATTATTACGCTGACGCTTTCGTTCTTGATGGTGAGCACCATCAAGTACAGAAGCTTTAAGGACATGAAGTTCCGCGGCGGGCAGCACATTACCTATCTGGTATGGGGAATTTTGGCGCTCATGCTTATCGCCGCCTGGCCTCAAGTGATGCTTTTTGTCGTCTTTGCCGGCTATGCCTTGCTCGGTCCGGCAGAGCGGCTTGTCGGACTTGTGTTTAAGGTGGTTGGGAAACGTCCGTCCCCCAAGACCGAGCAGTCGGTGAGTGAATCGAAGTTCTAGCGGCTTCGACGAGGAGTAGTACGCGATTCGCACAGCAGAGAGAGAGCTGGTGTATGGTGCAAACCAGCCTGTGCGGCGCCGAACTCGCCTCTGAGCCAGAATCCGTGAAACCCGAGTAATGGATTCCGCTTCGCCCCCGTGATCGGGCGTAATGAAGGGCTTGTGGACAGCGCAGGTTGTTCATGGCTAGATCAGGGTGGTACCACGGAGCTTGTGCAAGCCTCCGTCCCTGGGCGTAGGGATGGAGGCTTTTTTTATTTTTTACAGGCTGATGAAAACAGCGACCAGCTTCGTTCTCGGTTTGAAAGGCTCCTCAACGTACCCCCGAGGGTACGCCTGCGGAGTTTTCTTCGCCTGCGGCCTTGCTGGTCGGCAGTTTTGATCAGCCTGAACAGAAGAGAGGTGAAACCATGACACGGATAATCAAGATTTTCGATACGACCTTGCGTGATGGGGAGCAATCTCCAGGGGCCAGCATGAATGTGGAAGAGAAAATTATGGTGGCCAAGCAGTTAGCACGGTTGGGAGTCGATATTATCGAAGCCGGATTTGCCTATAGTTCTCCCGGAGATTTTGCAGCGGTACAGCGGATCGCGCAGGAAGTCGAGGGACCGACGATTTGCAGTTTGGCACGGGCGCGTCCAGAGGATATCGAACGAGCCTGGGAGGCATTGAAAGGAGCCCCGAAGGTCCGTATCCATACGTTTCTTTCGACGTCTGACATCCACTTGAAACATCAGTTCAGAATGACGCGGGATGAGGCGAAGAAACGTGCGGTCGAGATGGTGCAACTGGCGAAAGGCTATGTCGATGACGTGGAGTTCTCGCCTATGGATGCCAGTCGCTCCGATCCCGGCTACCTCTATGAGGTGATCGAGGCGGTGATTGCCGCTGGAGCCGGAACGATCAATATTCCCGATACGGTCGGCTACGCGGTGCCACAAGAATTTGGGAGACTCATTCGTGAAATTCTCGAGCGGGTGCCAAACAGTACGAAGGCAGTGATCTCTGTCCATTGTCACAATGATCTCGGGCTTGCAGTAGGCAACAGTTTGGCGGCGGTGTTTGAGGGGGCCGGCCAAGTCGAATGCACGATCAATGGAATTGGTGAACGGGCAGGGAACACGGCGCTGGAAGAAGTGGTCTTGGGCTTACGGACTAGGAAAGACTTCTATCAAGCAGACACGAAGATTCGTACTGAAGAGATTTCGAAGACCAGCCGATTGGTGAGTAAGATCACCGGTATGGTGGTGCAGCCGAACAAGGCAATCGTCGGGGCCAATGCCTTCGCCCACACCTCCGGGATCCACCAAGACGGGCTGCTGAAGGATAAGACGACCTATGAAATCATGCGGCCCGAGACGATTGGCCTGCTTGAAAGCAAGATGATCATGGGAAAGCTCTCAGGCCGGCATGCCTTTCGTCAGCGGCTGGTGGAGTTGGGATATATGCTCTCGGACGAGGAGGTGAATCATGCCTTCGAGCGGTTCAAGAAATTGGCCGATCAGAAGAAGGAAATCTACGAAGAGGACCTCGAAGTGATTGTCTCCGAAGAGTTGGCCAAAATGGCCGATCGGATCGCATTGAAGTCATTCCATGTGGCCAGTGGGACGGATCAAGTGCCGACTGCGACGGTCGAACTCGAGATAGACGGACGAACGATCGCGCAGACAGGGACAGGCGATGGGCCGGTGGATGCGGTTTATCGGACGATTGCGGCAATAACGGAGACAAAGAGTACTCTCCTCATGTATGTCGTCAAGGCGATTACCGGTGGAACCGATGCCCAGGGCGAAGTTTCGGTTCGGGTTCAGGAAGATGGACGCACCGTTTCGGGCCATGGCGCTGATACGGATATCATCACGGCGTCGGCGCGCGCCTATCTCAATGCGCTGAACAAGTTGCTGTACCTGGCGGGGAAACAGGCGCAGGGCGAGCAGAAGGTGAACTTGATTTAAGGAAAGTGGCCACGGTAGAGTCACCAGCTCAGGACGAAAGTCGAGAAGGTATTGTCGGCTGTGAGGCGCTCCGTGGTTCATGTCACTCTGGCAGATCGGGCGGAGTTTCTAGCCGGCGACCATACCGTTATTCGGGAGTTGCTGCATCCGGCAAAACAATCGCTCGCGCTTGGGTATAGTGTGGCGCATGGGACATTAGCTCCCGGCAATCGGTCGAAATGGCACAGGCTCACATCCTCAGAGGTCTACTATATTATTGCCGGTCTGGGGCACTTGACTGTAGACGACTCGGTCATCGCTGTGAGTCCAGGTTCTGTTGTCTATGTGCCTCCAGGTCGCAAACAGTCTCTGGAGAACAATGGGTCCATTGCCATCGAGTTCCTCTGCCTGGTCGATCCCGCTTGGCGGCTAGAGGATGAAGAAGTCTTGGAATAGAGGTTTCTGCTGTTATCACCTGCAAAGAGGGAGAATGGTCTGTGAAGGCGAAGATTGCCGTATTGGCTGGTGATGGAGTGGGTCGGGAGATCGTTCCCGAGGCCGTGAAGGTGCTGAAGGCCGTAGGCGAGAAGTTCCAGCACAGATTTGAATTCTTCTCCGGTGACGTGGGCGGGCAAGCCATTGACTCGGTGGGTGTCCCGCTTCCTCAGGAGACACTGACCCTGGCCAAACAGAGCGATGCGGTCTTGCTCGGTGCGGTCGGGGGGCCCAAGTGGGAAGGGTTGGCGTATGATGTGCGTCCGGAACGCGCGTTGTTGGGATTGCGCGAACACCTGGGCCTCTATGCGAATTTACGGCCGGCGAAATTGTATCCGATGTTGTCCGATGCCTCGACGTTGAAACGCGAGGTGATTGAAGGGATCGACATCCTCGTCATTCGTGAACTGACCGGCGGCATCTATTTCGGAAAACCAAAGGGCATCGAGAAGCTGCCGAACGGGAGCGAGCGGGGTATCAACACCGAGGTCTATACCACTGAAGAAATCCAACGCATTGCAAAAGTCGCATTTGAGGCGGCAAGAAAGCGTCGAAAAAAAGTGATGTCCGTCGACAAAGCGAATGTGCTGGAGTCATCAGAGCTTTGGCGTCGTGTCGTCACCGACGTCCACAAGGATTACCGGGATGTAGAATTGAGCCATATCTACGTGGATAATGCGGCGATGCAACTCGTGCGTAATCCTCGGCAGTTCGACGTGATGCTCTGTAATAATATATTCGGCGATATTTTGAGCGATGAAGCTGCGATGTTGACCGGGTCCATCGGCATGTTGCCGTCCGCTAGTATCGGAGCGAAGGTGGGACTATTCGAGCCGATTCACGGCAGCGCACCGGATATTGCGGGGAAGAATGTGGCGAATCCAATCGCGACGATTGCCTCGGTCGCCATGATGTTGTCCTACGCATTCAAGTTGGATAGGGAAGCAGCAGCCATCGAGCAGGCGATCGTGAAGACCCTCGATCTCGGCTATCGTACGAAAGATATTCAGAGCCCTGGTACTCGCCTTGTCACGACGACAGAAATGGGTGAGGCCATCCTGCAAAATCTGAGCTAGGCAGACATTTTGAAACACATGAGCACAGGTCTTAAAGCCGGATTAATCAAGACCGTTGCCGGTACCGGAGACTCCGGCTGGTTGGGTGACGGAGCCTTGGCCCTTGCCGCCCGTCTGAATGAGCCGAAGAGTCTCACCCTCGATTTCGAGGGAAACCTGATCATTGCCGACTCTGAGAACCATGTCATCCGAAAGATCGACAGAAAGAGCAACTGCATCAGGACGGTGGCGGGCCGTGTTCAGGGAAGTGAATCCGGGGCGAAGCCCGTCTCGAACGCCCTGGTGGTTGAACGAGAGGATAACGATCCTTTTGCCGAAAGTGACAGCGTTCATGCCCACGTCTTTACCCAACAGGCCGACTTGAGTGGGACGGTCCGATATGTTGCAACCGGGACGACACCGATTAGACGCTTTAGCGGCGACGGCGGGCCTGCCGATCAAGCCCTCTTAAATTTCCCGACGGCTGTTGCAGTCGATCGGAGAGGGCATCTCTACATTGCGGATACGCTGAACCATCGGGTGCGGCGAGTGGATGCAGTGACAGGAGTGATTGCAACCATCGCAGGCCTGGGGCAACCTCGATACTCAGGTGACGGAGGATTGGCCCTGGAGGCCGGTTTAAACGAACCGGCTGCCTTGGCGGTGAGTGACGGGGGTGTCCTCTATATTGCCGATCAGAACAACAACCGTGTGAGAGCGGTAGATTTGGCCACCGGAATGATTTGTACAGTCGCAGGGACTGGAACGGCTGTATATAATGGAGATGGCCTAGTTGGGACAGATACCGGACTGGCTGGTCCTAGTGGGGTGGCGCTTGCGTCAGATGGCACATTGTTTATTGCCGATAGTTTCAATGGAAGGATTCGTGCTGTTGATCCTGTCACTGGTCTCATACGAACTGTGGCGGGCGATGGCGGTGAGTATCGGTATCAGGGACCGGGAGAACCAGCCAGCGCCAGTCTTTCCCGACCATCGGGAATCGCATTGGACGAGGAGGGGAATCTGTATTTTACCGATTCAGACAACCATCTGGTGCGGCGCTGGGATCGAATCGCCGGGCATATTGAACGTATTGCCGGGGTCGGTCTGGCACAATATGGAGGCGATGGGGGGGCGGCTCATGAGGCCGGATTGAGTTATCCGTTTGGTATTGTCGTGGATTGCAGAGGGCATCTGTTTGTGGCCGATACATTCAATCATCGGATTCGCGAAATCGCGCTGTAATCAGGATTGACAGCCATGTTGAAAAAGAAATCAGGATATGTGGTCGCGATCCTCGGTGCGACTGGGGCGGTTGGAAAAGAAACGCTTGAGATCCTTGAAGAGCGCGAATTTCCCTTGGCTGCTCTTCGGCTTTTTGCATCGAAACGTTCAGCCGGAGAAATGCTGTTCTGTCAGGGCAAGGAATGGAAGGTGGAGGAGCTGACGCCCGAAGTCTCGTTTGCCGGTGTCGACATAGCCTTTATCTCGGCAACCGATAACATCAGCCGGGAATACGGCCAACGGCTTGGAGCAGCCGGAGTCGTGGTGATCGACGATAGCGGAGTTTTTCGTATGGAGGTCGACGTACCGTTGGTGGTGCCGGAGGTAAACGCCCATGCGTTGAGGACGATGCCGCGCGGCATCGTCTCGATTCCCAACTGTACGACCACACCGCTGGTGATGGCGCTCAAACCGTTGCAGGAGGCAGTCGGGGTAAAACGCGTGGTGGTCACGACCTTTCAGTCGGTGTCTGGAACCGGGGCTGCAGCGATGGATGAACTCATGAATCAAACAAAAGATCTTCTGGCCTTTCGCGATGCGAAGGCTGAAGTATACCCGTACCAGATCGCATTCAATCTCCTGCCACACATCGGTTCCTTTAATAATGATGGGGATTGTTCTGAGGAAGTGAAAATTGCCAAGGAGACAAGGAAGATTCTTGAAGCTCCAATGCTGCGCGTGACGGCGACGACGGTACGGGTTCCCGTGTTGCGCTGCCACTCGGAGGCGATCAATGTCGAGTTGGAACGGCCGCTGAAGCCGAATGAAGCTCGTGCGGCGTTGGCTGGGATGCCCGGCGTGATCGTGTACGATGACCCGAGCAAGAAGCTCTACCCCATGCCTTTGGATGCGACCGGGAAGGACGATGTCTACGTCGGCCGCATCAGGGAAGACGAATCGATCACCAACGGCCTGAACCTTTGGGTGGTATCCGACAATCTCCGCAAAGGGGCTGCGCTTAATGCGGTGCAAATCGCGGAACATTTAACGCAAGGCTGATGGCTGAATGGGGAAATCTGGGCAAGATTTTTATCGGAGTCGGGGTTTGCGTGGCGCTGGTTGGCCTGGTGATGCTGATCGCAGACCGTGTTCCAGGAATTGGGAATCTTTTAGGATGGTTCGGCAAGCTCCCCGGCGACATTTCTATTCGGCGGGATAACTTCAGCTTCTCGTTTCCCCTCGCAACCAGCCTGCTCCTCAGCATTGTCTTAAGTCTGGTATTCTACTTGATATCATGGATCTTTCGCCGGTGAAACAACTGAGGAGCGCATTGTGCCGAGCTATTGGGGTGGGAGTATGCCTTCTCAGCCTGATTTCAGGCGCCGAGGCGGCGCAATCGATCCGAGTTCTGCTGTCAACAGATGTGTTACGGCTGGATGTCAGGGCAGACAGTTCTTTATGGGTGACGGATGAAAAGGGCCGTGGCCAGGCTCTGCGTACGCCGGTCCAGGTCGTAGCGACGGGAACGGGGTTCTTATTGAATGGCGTTCGCATGCAGACGGAGCAGTTGACGCTCAATGGCAGAGAGCAGGGTCTCACGCTGACGTTTCCTCGGCCTGCTCGGAAACCCAATGGGGCTGCACTGTTATCGAGCGATTCCGCGACAGAGATCTCGGTGAGCGGCCTCGTCCATTTCGTGCGAAGAGGCAAGGGGTTTTCGGTCATTAATCTGGTAGATGTTGAAGAGTATGTTAAGGGGGTCGTTCCTGCCGAGGTCAGTTCGACCTGGCACCTTGAAATGCTGAAAGCGCAAGCGGTCGCCGCGCGGACGTATGTGCTCTACCAGCAGATGTTGAGCGCCACCCGGGAATATGATGTGGAGGCGACGGTCCAAGACCAGGTCTATCGCGGAAAGCAGGGTGTCGATGCCGGGATTCTTCGTGCGGTTGAAGACACGCGCGGGCTGGTTGTGACCTATCAGGACGCCCCGATTTATGCAGCCTTTTCGTCGACCGCGGCCGGGTTGACGGAAGACGCTATGAATGTGTGGTCGAAAGAGTATCCCTATCTTAAGGGTGTGGAGTGCCCCTTCGACCTCGCGTCGCCCTATTATCAATGGAAGATATCTTTTAGAATGGATACCCTCGAACTGAACTTGCGACGGCAGGGATTTTCGGTGGGGACGATTGCGACGATCACGCCTCTATCGTTCAGTCGTGGGGGCCGAGTTGCGAAGCTTCGCATCCTCCATTCCGGTGGAGAATTGGTTCTTCGGGGAGAAGAGTTGCGGAAAGCTGTCGGCTACACCATCATCCCCAGCACGCAATTTTCCATCGAATCGATCGGTCGAGATGTGGTGTTGGCCGGCTTCGGCGCGGGTCATGCTGTCGGCATGTGCCAGTGGGGCGGGAAAGAACTGGCCGAGTTGGGATATTCTTTCGACACGATTCTCCGGTACTATTACCCCGGTACCGAGTTGCAGAATATGTCCCTGATCAAACCTCCGATCCCTCCCTCCTCCTGATGCAGCTCTCGGAGTTCGACTTTCCCTTCGATCCTTCGTTGGTTGCGACGCATCCGGTCATTCCGCGCGATCAGGCCAGACTCCTCGTTCTGCAGTTCCTCAGCCGTTCGGTTGCCCATCGCCGTATCGATGAAATGCCGAACCTTCTTCATCCGGGCGATCTTCTCGTGGTTAACGATACCAAGGTGCTGGCTGCGCGAGTGGCTGGGAGAAAGCGTCCTTCCGGTACGGAGATTGAGGTTCTCTTTGTGAAGGATCTTGGCAATGCGATGTGGGAGGTGCTGATCAAGGGAACGTTTCGTCCGGGACAGGTGATTGAACTTGGCGCAGGGGCTGTTGCCGTGGTGGTCGAGCGTGGTGCATCACGAACGACAGTTCGGATTGAGAGTCCAATTCCGTTGAGTGAATGGTTGAGACAATATGGCCGAATGCCGCTTCCTCCCTACTTAAAACGTGCGCCGACCGACCAGGATCGAGAGTGGTACCAAACTCTGTTCGCACAGCACGAGGGTGCCATTGCTGCGCCGACGGCAGGGCTCCATTTCACACCTGAGCTCTTGGTACGGCTGCAACAGCGAGGGGTCAGTCTCGCAACCGTCACACTCCATGTTGGAACGGGGACGTTCAAGCCTGTGACCGTCGATCGGATCGAGGACCATCGGATGGGTGCAGAGTGGGTCGAGGTTGGATCAGAGGCGGTTCGTGCCATCGAGCAGGCGCGAGCGGAGAAGAGACGGATTATCGCTGTCGGGACTACAGTTGTACGCGCGCTCGAAACCGCGGCTCGACCTGACGGCCGGATAAAGCCCTATCGGGGAGAGACGGAGATATTCGTGACCCCAGGCTTCCAGTTTAAGGTGGTCGATGCCCTCCTCACGAATTTTCACTTGCCACGGACGACATTGCTGATGCTGGTTTCCGCATTGGCTGGGACTGAATTTCTTCGACAGGCCTATGCTGAGGCGGTTCGTGAGCGGTATCGCTTCTACAGTTATGGTGATGCGATGTTGATTCTCTAGCAGGATGCTGAAAAAGTCCGCCAGCATCGTTCTCGCGTCGCTCAGAGGCTCAACGTACTGAAGCGTACGCCTCGCTTCTTCGCTCGCTGCGGCCTTGCTGGACGGCATTTTTGAGCATACTGCATGGCGGACTTCTGTTATCCAAGACGTGGAGACCCGTGAAGTCCCGGCTTGCCCACAGAGTTATTCCGCAGTCTGTTCGTTAGCCTGGACGCACGACGAGTCGACCTCAAGGCCCTGACCGTGTACTGGGTTTAGGCTATGCGATTAGACAACAACTGATGAATAAAATTAAAGCAACTCGCGGTTGATCTTGATGGGGATGATAGTTTTGAGCGATTCGGTGTAGGCCGTCAGAGCACGTTGCTGCTTTTGAAAGAGGACGTCTAGCACGGCACGGTCCTTCGCTGCGGCGGCCTTTGCGGGGTCTGGTTCAGTTTGCCGCAGTGTGAGGGCTTGTGCCTCGGCAAGCTCAGCAGGGGTCAGGGCCACGGCGTCGCGGATGACCATTTTGGCCTTGTTGCTCAGCACCTCTTTCGCTTCCATTGCCTCGAAAGTTGCAGGCGTCAGATGATTGGCTGCTAGGAGTCGTTTGTAGATCTCCGGGTCGAACGTGCCATTCTTTTGAAAATCTGGTATCTGCATGATGACGTCACGCAGATCGTCGTTATTGACGGTGATGCCCATATTCTTGGCTGCGATGAGCCAGGTTCGATTGTCAACGAGCTGATCCACGACTAATTGCTTGATCGTTTCGTCCTTGAACTCTCCCGGAACCTTATCCTTGTAGAAGCGATAGGTGTTTTCATAGGCGCGTCGGAATTCCTCATGGGAAACGGTAAGATCACCGACTGAGGCGACGACGGTTCCACGTTGTTCACCGAATCCCCACCACCCCATGGTAATGACAAAAGTGAGAGCGATGATTCCCATGATGGACTTGAGGAGCCACGGGTAGCTATGTGACGCATCGCGCATTAATTTGAGCATGACAAACCCTCGAAAAATTCCTAGGATGATTCTACGCATGGATGTGAACAAAGGCAAGAGATGCCGGTTCCTCCACGCCTCTATCCCGTCATCGGGCAGCGTCTTCTGTTCGTGAAGGCGAAATGGATTACCCTCAATTCCTGACCTGCAGAAGAATGGTCTTTGTTTGTGCTAGGTAATCTGATTTGCTATACTTTGCCACTAATTGTAAGGAGATCCCTTGGCGGAGGAGGTCAGCGGGGCTCACTCAATCGGTGCCGGGATCTACCCCAAGGCGCAGGTCTTGAACCGCGGCATTGCCAAGTTGATCGATTTGTTCATCGTTGCAGCAGCCGGGCAGATGTTCGTTCCGGTAGGTTTTCTCGGGGGATTGGCGTATATACTCATTGCTGACGGATTTGCCGATGGGCGGAGTATCGGTAAGCGATTGATCGGCCTCCAGACGGCGCTCCCAGGTCGGCGTGTGGCAGCTGGATTTCGCGAATCCATTATCCGCAATCTGCCCTTTGCGGTCGCTCATGTAGCCTTCGCAATTCCGTATGTGGGATGGCTTGTATCGGTAGCGATCATTGCGTTTGAAGCGGTGTTAATTCTCGGAAACGAACAGGGGCGGCGTCTTGGCGACGAGGTAGCCGGTACTCAGGTGTTGGATGCGGGTCGACTGGCGTTGCCTGACTAAGCACACATTCGGCGCCTAGGGGAAGGGAGAGTACTCGTGGGCTTTGGGAGCGATATTTTCGGATGGTTCTCAAACGACCTAGCCATTGACTTGGGGACGGCATCGACCCTCGTGTATGTGCATGGAAAAGGGATCGTGCTCAATGAACCCTCGGTCGTGGCGGTTGAGAAGAAGACGGAACGAGTGCTCGCAGTCGGCACCGAAGCGAAGCGCATGTTGGGGCGAACGCCCGGTAACATCATCGCGGTACGGCCGATGAAAGAAGGTGTGATCGCCGACTTCGAAATGGCAGAGCAGATGTTGAAGCGGTTTATTCAGAAAGCGCACAACCGCAGCGCGTTCGTGCGTCCGCGGATCATTATCGGTGTGCCGTCGCGTATTACACAGGTGGAACAGCGGGCAGTCCGAGACTCGGCCGAATTGGCCGGCGCTCGCGAAGTGTATTTGATCGAAGAGCCAGTGGCGGCGGCCATCGGCGCCGGTCTTCCGATCACAGAGCCTTCCGGCAACATGGTGGTCGATATCGGCGGCGGCACGACCGATATTGCGGTCATCTCGCTCGGCGGAATCGTCTATAGCGAGTCTGTCAAGGTTGCGGGCGATCGCATGGACGACGCGATCATGAATTATATTAAGAAGAAGTATAACCTTCTCATCGGTGAACATATGGCGGAGCGGATCAAGTTCGAAATCGGATCCGCCTATCCCTTTGAGGAACGCAAGACCATGATGATCAAGGGGCGCGACTTGATTTCCGGTATTCCCCGCACGTTGGTGGTGGATGACGCGGAAGTCCGTGAAGCGTTGCAGGAACCGATCGGGACAATCGTCAACGCGATTAAAGTGGCACTGGAAAATACCCCGCCTGAGTTGGCGGGCGACATTATTGACCGAGGCGTCGTACTTACGGGCGGGGGATCTTTGCTGAAGGGCATGGATACGCGTTTTCGGGAAGAGACGAATCTGCCGATCATCACCGTGGATGATCCCTTGACGTCCGTAGTCTTGGGGGTCGGGAAAATCCTCGATGAGTTGGATCTGCTCGCCAAGGTGTCGGTGATGTCCCAGGCCAATACCTACCGATAAGGTTCCATCCCTCATTCCCTAATTATGTGGATGGCTCACTCTCGTTCTCCCTACGGTGCCAGACGCCTGGCAATTGCCTGCTTTGCGCTTCTGCTGGTGGCCCTTTTTCTGCTTCCCACTCAAATCCAAGGACTTCTGCAGTATCTGGATGGGCCGGTTGGATACGTCGTGCGTGTCCCACTCGAAGCCATTGCGTCCATCGATGCCGGTATCGTCGATCGCTGGGAGCGCTACGTGGCGTTGCAAGGGGTTCAGGAGGAGAACCAACAACTCCGAAAAGAAATCGAGTGGTTGCGTGGTCAGCATAGTCAGTTACGAGAGTCCGTTGCCGCGACGGAACGATTGACGGACCTGCTGCAATTTAAACAGCAGGCGCTTCCCACAATGGTCGCAGCTCAAGTCATCGGGCGTGATGCCACGAACCGGTATCGTGCCATCGTGCTCAATAAGGGCGAGAGTGATGGGATTAAGCCGGATATGGGAGTGGTGACGCCAGCCGGTGTCGTCGGGCGCGTGGTGAAGACGACCGGGGCATCATCTGTGGTGCTTTTGGTGACAGATCCGAGCAACGCTATTGCAGGTCTCATTCAGCGGACGAGAGATGAAGGTGTGGTGGAGGGGACTCAACAGGGTCTGGCTCATATGAAGTATATTCCGTTACTGTCGACAGTTCGAGACGGTGATCGGGTTGTGACTTCAGGTC